>NZ_JBXWQK010000001.1:0-598465 GCF_059612345.1 Ruegeria sp. CDSA020 | reverse complement strand
TGGTAGCCCGTAGGGGAATCGAACCCCTCTTTCCAGGTTGAAAACCTGGCGTCCTAACCGATAGACGAACGGGCCACGCTAGCTTGTGGGGGGCCTTTTACGGTTTCACTCTGACCCCCGCAAGCCGAAAAACGCAGGGTTGTGAAAGTTTTTTGGCGGTGGCGAATGCGGCCTTAGATCGCCTCGGCGGCATCTTCCAATCTGAGTTGTACGGTTTGCCGTCCACCCCATGTGTTCACCTCAAGTCGTCCGGCGAAATGAAAGCGCGCGCCGCCGTGATTGGTCAGCCGTTCCCCCATTGGTCCGTCAAAGGCGCCAAACGCGATGGCATCCAACCCGGCACCCACCCCGTCCGACAGCGACAGCTTCAGATGGGAGTCGCCGACCCGCTTGGCAAAGCGCACCTGTAAGTCCGGAAAGGCATACCGCGGAGCCGGAGCACTGGCGCCGAAAGGCCCTGCTTTTTCAATCTGTTCAATCAGATGGACAGTGGCCGCGCCGGGCATAAGTGTGCCTTCAAGTTTCAGGTCAGCAGGGCCGGTTTGACCTGCCCCTTGTTTTGCCAGCAATTCGCTGAGCCGTTCCATCGCCGGTTCCAGCTGATCACGCATGACCGTCAGGCCAGCCGCCATCTTGTGGCCGCCGCCCTTGACCAGCAGACCTTCCGCCGCCAGCCGCTGAATCGAGGCACCCAGATCGACACCGGTCACTGATCGGCCCGATCCTTTGCCCTCATCCCCGTCCAGTCCGATGACGATGGCGGGGCGGTTGGCGGTTTCTTTGAGGCGCGACGCGACGATGCCGACAACGCCCGGATGCCAGCCTTCCCCGGCCGCCCAGACCAAGGGCGCATCAAGGCCCCGTTCTTCGGCCTGTTCCATGGCGGCTGCCCGAACCGCATTTTCAATATCGCGCCGCTCGGTGTTCAACTCGTCCAGCCGTTGGGACAGAGCCTCTGCTTCATGGGTTGAATCGGTGCTGAGCAGCCGGGCACCCAGATCGGCCTGGCCGATCCGGCCCCCTGCGTTGACGCGCGGGCCCAGCATGAACCCCAGATGATAGCTGTTGGGCGCGGAATCCATCCGCGCCACATCCGACAGCGCCACCAACCCCGGTCTTTGTCGTTGCGCCATGACCTTTAGCCCCTGACGCACAAGCGCACGGTTTGCACCGATCAACGGGGCCACGTCCGCCACTGTGGCCAGCGCCACAAGGTCCAGCATTGCAATCAGGTCAGGCCCTTTTGCACCCGCTTCGCGCAATTGCCGTCCGGCCTCGACCAGCATCAGGAACACGACGGCGGCGGCACAAAAATAGCCAAGATCGCCGCTTTCGTCCTGTCTGTTCGGGTTCACCACGGCCACGCAATCGGGCAAAGTTTCACCACCAAGGTGGTGGTCCAGGACGATGACATCGGCCCCCTTTGCGGCGGCGATGGGTTCATGGCTGAGGGTTCCGCAATCGACGCAGATAATCAGATCATGCGCGGCGGCCAGTTCCTGCATCGCCGGGACATTGGGGCCATAGCCCTCATCAATCCGGTCAGGCACATAGAGCGTCGCCTGCAGGCCCATCTGACGCAACCACGTGAGTAGCAGAGCAGCCGAGCTGCCGCCATCCACGTCATAATCGGCAAAGATCGCAATACGCTGCTTTAGACGGACCGCAGTCAGAAAACGGGTTGCAGCGGTTTCCATGTCTTTCATCGCGCGCGGATCGGGCAACAGCTCTTTCAGCTTGGGTTCTAGAAATCCCGGAGCTTCCATTGCTGGAACACCGCGCCGGGCCAGAACCTGACAGACGGCCCGAGGCAATCCGGCTTGTTGTACCAGCATCTCGGTCGCGCGCTCTACATCCGCCGAGGGGCCGACCCAGCGACGTGCAGACAGTGAATGTTCAACCCCAAGAAAGCTCATGTCCTGCCCCTGATGTGCCAAGGCCGGACCCTCGCGGACCCGGCCTTATCATTTCTATGGATAGCCCTGCACGATGGTCAGGCGCAAGAACTTAGCCGTCGCTATGCGACCACGTCGGCGTGCGGTAGGACATGCGCCGAACCGACCCGGTTTTCGACCGCATCAACAGGGTGGTGGTTTCAACCCAGCCCGGCTCGCGCTTGATACGCGGCAGCAAAGAGCCGCCGGTGACGCCGGTTGCGGCAAAGATCACATCGGCGGTTACCATCTCATCGCGCGAATAGATGCGGTCCAGATCGGTGATGCCCGCTTTGGCGGCGCGGCCGCGTTCGTCATCATTGCGGAACAGCAGGCGGCCAAAGATCTGCCCGCCCATGCATTTCAGCGCTGCAGCGGCCAGAACACCTTCGGGGGCGCCGCCTTGGCCCATATACATGTCGATCCCGGTGACTTCGCTTTCGGCGCAGTGCATGACGCCAGCAACATCACCATCGGTGATCAGGCGGATAGATGCACCGGTTTCGCGAACTTCGGCAATCATAGCCTCATGCCGAGGGCGTTCCAGAATGCAGACGGTAATGTCGGCAGGCTCGCAATCCTTGGCCTTGGCCAGTGCTTCCACACGTTCGCGCGGGCTCATGCCCAGGCTGACAACGCCTTCAGGGAAACCCGGGCCAACGGCCAGTTTGTCCATATAAACGTCCGGTGCATGCAGCATTGATCCGCGCGGGCCCATTGCTATCACAGTTAACGCGTTGGGCATGTCCTTGGCGGTCAGCGTGGTGCCTTCCAGCGGGTCCAACGCGATGTCGACGCCGGGACCATTGCCGGACCCGACCTCCTCACCAATATACAGCATCGGTGCCTCGTCGCGCTCGCCTTCACCGATGACAACGACACCGGCGATATCCAGAAGGTTCAACTGTTCGCGCATGGCATTCACAGCGGCCTGGTCAGCGGCCTTTTCATCACCTCGTCCAACCAGCGAAGCCGAAGCAAGCGCAGCCTGTTCCGCAACCCGCGCCAGGCCCAGAGACAACAGGCGGTCATTGAAATCAATCTTGGCAGCACTCATTTTCACTATCCTCAGGTCAGTATCGGCGTCTTGTCCGGCATAGCCTGCGTATCGTGCAGGCCGCAAGGGTCAAACCTCTTCAATCCGCAAAGCAACCGGTGTGCCCGAAACAACATCGGTCTCGTGCAGGCCCAGCAAGGCGACATCCAGCGTGGCACGGGTGGTTTTGTGGGTAACTATCAGAACCGGCGCGGTGCTTTCCGCATGGGCGTATTGGCGCATGCGATCAATCGAGACCCCGGCATCGCCCAGGATGGCCGCAACTTTGGCCAAGGCGCCGGGTTTGTCTAGCAGACCCAGACGCAGATAATAGGGGGCAGGGCGACCAGTCAGCGCTGGCACTGCGTCCTGCAAAGAACTGGCAGGGCGGCCGAAGGTCGGAATCTGAAGCCCACGTGCCAGATCGCAGACATCGCCCATCACCGCGCTGGCCGTTGGACCCTCGCCTGCTCCGGGGCCACGCAGAACAACCTGCTCGACCGCGTCGCCTTCGATCACTACCATATTGGTGCCGCCTTCAAGCTGGCCCAGGGGCGAGTCACTGGGCACCAGACACGGCTGCATCCGCTGTTCAAGCCCCCGTGCCGTGCGCTGAGCCACGCCCAACAGTTTGATCCGGTATCCCATGTCATGGGCCTGGTCGATGTCATCCAGACTGATCTGCTGAATGCCTTCGATCTCGATCCCGTCGAAATTCGGTTTGGTGCCGAATGCGATTGAGGCAAGCAGCGCCAGTTTATGGGCGGCGTCTATCCCGCCCACATCCAGATTTGGATCGGCTTCAAGGTAACCCAGCTGCGCGCATTCGTCGAACAGGGCGTTATATCCCTGCCGCTGCGATTGCATCCGGGTCAGGATATAGTTGCATGTGCCATTCATCACCCCCATGACGCGGGTGATTTCGTTACCCGCAAGTCCTTCGGTCAGGGATTTGATCACTGGAATGCCGCCAGCCACGGCCGCTTCGAAGCGGATCACACGGCCCGCGGCTTCGGCCATTTCGGCCAGTTCCTGACCGTGAATGGCCAACAGGGCCTTGTTGGCGGTGACGACATCCTTACCACTGGCTAGCGCCGCTTCGACCGAGGCTTTGGCAGGTCCGTTTTCCCCGCCCATCAGTTCAACAAAAACATCAATATCGTCGCGCTGCGCCAAAGCGACAGGGTCAGTTTCCCAGGCATAATCCGACAGGTTCACACCGCGATCCTTGCCAGCGTCACGCGCGGAAACCGCTGTGATCTGGATGGGACGACCCGTTCGTGCCTGCAGCAGGTCGGCATGGCGGCGCACGATCCTGACGACACCCACACCAACAGTTCCCAAGCCCGCAATTCCAAGCCGCAGCGCCTGTGTCATCCTGTGGGTTCCTTTCCGCTCGAATATCCTAAACTGGGGTGTTTCCCCGTTCCCGCTGCCTTAGCGGGTTCGGCGCCGAGGCGCAATCCGCGACACCCATGCCGGGCGGCAGAAAACCTGAGGATTAATTGGTCTGAGCGTTTTGCAATGCCGTTGCCTTTTTCTTCAACGCCTTGCTGCGGTCGGTCAGTTCACTTTCGACCTCTGCCGCTTCGTACAGCGGGTCAACAGGCACAGCGAAAACATCTGCCAGTGGGGTTAATTTGGGGTAGGGGGCCGATTGCACATTTGGCCCTTCGCGGTCTTTCAGCTCGGGAAAATTGGTGCATCCCAGGCAGAGCAAAACTAGGGGCAGAAGAAGAAGGGGCTTCATGATGAAACCTTATTGTGGCAACTGGCATCCGTGATGCACTTTTTGTCCGGTCGTTTCAAGCGGGCTTCTATCTGAACATCCGTTCAGATATGGTGGATACATGGCACGTACACAAGGCTCACACTCGGACATTACCGGCCCGCGTATCCGGCAGGCAGCGCTTCGGCTTTTCGCGCGCCATGGGTATGCTGCTGTTTCCATGCGGAAAATTGCGGGCGAGGTTGGGGTGCAGGCCGGGGCATTGTACAATTACACCCCGGATAAGCAGAGCCTTCTGTTCCGTTTGATGCGCGACCATATGCAGGATTTGTTGTCCGCCTATGGCGAGCAAAAGCAAACTGGCGATCCGCAGGATGCTTTGCGTCGGTTTGTCGGATTTCACATCCGGTTCCACCTGCAGCGCCCTGACGAGGTATTCATCGCCTATATGGAACTTCGGAACCTCACGCCCGAAAACTTCGCCGAAATAGAGGATCTGCGCCGCAAGTATGAAGACGGGCTTGAGGCCATTTTGCGCGAAGGTCAGCGGGCGGGTATCTTTGCGGTCGCGGATACGAAGATTGCGACATTGGCGGTCATCGCCATGCTGAACGGCGTCATGACGTGGTATCGCGCCGGTGGGCGGCTTTCGCTGGACGAGGTTGAAGCCGTCTATTGGGACATGGTCCGAAAGGCGATGACTGCTTAAGGGGCAGTCAATGTGCCGGCCGAATAAACGTCCCGTTGCGCAATTCGCGAAAAGCCTGTTCCAGCTCGGTCCGGGTGTTCATGACGATGGGGCCGTGCCACGCGACCGGCTCATTGATCGGTGCGCCGGAAATCAGCAGGAACCGGACACCTTCCGGACCTGCCTGAACGGTCACTTCGTCACCACTCCCAAAGCGAACCAGTGTTCGGTCTCCCGACATGTCACGAATGTTCACCTCTTGGCCGCCAACTTCTTTTTCCAAAAGGACCCCCGCAGGCCGCGAGGCATCAGCAAAGGCGCCCGCGCCTTCGAATACATATGCAAATGCGCGACGGTAGGTGTCTATGGGGAAGGTCTTCTTCACACCTGCCGGAATTTGGATGTCCAGATACTGAGGGTCGGCGGCGATGCCGTCGACTGGGCCTGTCTTGCCCCAAAACGTCCCCACGATCACGCGGACAACGGTTCCGTCATCGTCCATGATTTCAGGGATCTCTTTACGCGGCACGTCTTGATATCGCGGTGTTGTCATCTTTTGGGCCGCGGGTAGATTGCCCCACAGCTGAAACCCGTGCATTTGGCCGGTTTGGCTTCCCTTGGGCATTTCCTGATGCAGGATTCCGGACCCTGCCGTCATCCACTGCACATCACCCGCGCCAAGTGTTCCGTTATTGCCAAGTGAATCCGAATGGTCAACCGAGCCGGACAGGACATAGGTGATCGTCTCGATCCCGCGATGCGGATGCCATGGAAATCCAGCCTGATAGTCCTGCGGGCGTTCATTGCGAAAGTCGTCGAACAGCAAAAAAGGATCCAGTTCTGACGGATCCTGAAAGCCGAAGGCGCGGTGCAGTTTAACGCCTGCACCCTCCATTGTCGGTATGGCCTTTCGGGTTTCCAAAGTCGGTCTGAGGGACATTGCTGCGCTCCTGTTGCTATGGGGAAGATGTACCGCACTGCCATGGCGGGTCAATTTGCGCTGAAACACGCAACCTGTGCGAAATTCAGCAGGTGCGTTCGCCTCTGTTGTTTGGCTGGGAAAGTGGCTAAACCCAACTGCAAAGTGGGAGAGCAGCAAATGCAACAAGAAGTTCTGGCCGTGGTCAAAGCCTCATCACCCAGGCGGTGGATGGGTGTCGGAATGTTGTCGACCGTGGGCTTTCTGGTTGTTTTCGTCGCGCTTGCCGCGCCGCCGGAGCCATCCTGGCAGGCATTCCTGTTTGTGGTAGGCGCGGCGTCCTTCTGGCTGGCCTATCGCATGTGGCAGGCAACCTCGGATTGGATCGAGCTGACTGAGACCGAACTCAGAACCGGGGCAGGGCAGCCGATCGCCGCAATAGAAGACATTGAAACCGTCGAAAGAGGCGCGTTTGCCTTCAAGCCGTCGAATGGCTTTCTGGTAACAACCCGGCAATCAGGTGCAAATAGATGGGCGCCGGGGCTGTGGTGGCGCTTGGGACGCCGCGTTGGCATCGGCGGCATGACATCCGCCGCCGAAACCAAATTCATGTCCGAGATTTTGTCTGTGATGGTGGCAGAGCGCGGCTAGGTCAGACCTTCAGCGCCACCTCGTTATTCGAAGGCGGGGTGGAAGGCACTAAGATGCCAACCCACCCTGTCCTAGTTCGTTGCGCTTTCCGCACTCGCACCGGAATCCCCTGTGCCAGGGTCCTCGATTTCACCGATCTCGCCAGACCCGTCGGGATTTTCCTCAATTTCAACAACGCCCGACACATTTGCCGCAACCTCATTGGTAAAGCGTGGGCGTGTAAAGACGAAATTTTCAAAGACATGTTCGCCTTTGAGGAAATCTACCCCATAGATCGAGTCAAAGACCGGAATGTAAGCATTCGCCGTTTCAACAATGATCAGTGTGTCCTGGTTCGGCATAGGCGGCAGGTTATCACGCATGCGGTCGATATTGTCGTCGGTCCAGATGCTGTCGTAACCGCGCGCGGTTGACCATCTGACGTAATGACGATCATCCTGTTCGTCGAACACAACCAGCGACACGCGCAGATTCATCTGTGATCGGTTGTTGACCATCGCCACCAGCAGCGAATGCAATGAGGTGATATAAGTGTCCGTGATCGTGCCGGTCTCGCGAGAGATCAAATCGCCAACGGTATACGCCGCTTTCAGGTTAGATGCGCTTTGGCGGAAGCCGTCGAAATACGTGAAAGCGCCTGTGATCGTCCACACCAGCATCGGAAAGACAAGCAAAGCCTCAACCGTGAGTACCCCACTCTCGTCTTTCGTCTTGGATTTCAGAAGATTCCGGAGCTTTGAAATGAAAAACATAGGCTTACAGAGGCTCCTGTACGAAGGCAGTCGTCGCGGTAAGTTCGATCTGGCCTGATTCATCCGACAAAATACGCCCCATCGCCGATGTAGGGAAAATCGGATCGACCTTTGCGCAGGCCCGAAGGATCATCAACTCGTTCGAAAGGCCATTTTCGAAAGCGCGAACTGGGTTCACTTCTTCAGAATTGTCAGTGCAATCCGGGACAGGCGGTAGGTTCAACCCGACAAACGCGCTTTGTTGCAGCATCTCCAGCTGCAAGTTGGTGGTACAGCGTTTGATCACTACAACGCGATCACAGATCGTGCTTTTTATCTGATCATGCGTTGGGTTGGTGCCCGTGCCGAGGCGAATGTCGCGAACTGTCTGGTCCACAGCCCGCTCTAACATCGCCTGCTGCAAGGTGACCACCGAATACTCCATCGCACTCAGGATGAAGAACATGAATGCCGGGAAGATGATCACAAACTCGACGGTGACCGCCCCATCTTCCCTGCGTCTTAGGCTTCGCAGCTTTGAAACAAGGGCTCCGATCATTGGGTCAACCGCAGTTTTCTGATCGACGACGCGATAGAAGCAAATGCGTCTTCCAGGTCCAGACCGTTCACATTGTATACATGGCTGTCCGAGCTGGCACAGTCCTTGATGGTTTTGTACCCGGCTCTGGGTGCTTCGAAGGCGATGCCATAGACAATGACGCCCTCATCCTTGGCTGCGTTACAGATATGCTTGGTGCGCTGGTTCTTGGCCGAAGTCTCAACTTTGGCATACGCTTTCGAGTACCACTCGGCCCATGCACTTGACTGCCAGTAGTAGTTATATCTTGCATTCCAGGCCAACGACACACGGTTGAAAAGTTCTGGATAGGTCAGGCGAACAGCCGTACCCAATTCTTCGTTGGCTGGTGTCTCTGGATCAGGATTGCCGAACGGATGGTCCGCCCATGTGTTCTGCTGTGGCCAGAAAAAGTTCGGGCGACCCTGCGAATGGTAGACTGTGTATTCGGAGGCCTCAGCATTGTACCAGACATCAGACAAGCCCTCCCGAAGGGACGGGTTCAGCATATACTGGTCCGTGTTCTGACCGTCGGTCATTACGATTACAATTTTCAAGATGTCCGAGTTATAGTCTGACGGGCGGGTCCGGAAGTGATTTGGAACGATGTTGTCGTCAGCCAGGTCGCTCACAATGCCACGAACGCTTGGGTCCAGGAAGGCCACGCCCCATTTCATGCCGACATCTATCGAGGTGTTCCCGGTTGCAGTCAACGCCTTGATCTGTTTGGTCAATGCCTCCAGATTATCGGTAACAGGCGTAATCGCACTGCCATCGCGGACCGGGCAAACCGGTGTTCTGATCGAGCCTTCGGAATAGGTGAAGGGGTCAAAATGTGCAGTGCGTTCCAGCCTGTCATCACGCTCTAGGTCCGCGTCGCTATACTGTTCAGGGATAAAGTTCACACAATGGGAGTAGTTGTGCTCTGCTGTAACGTTGGTGAATTTGCTCAGGATGGGTTCACCCGCGTTGACCTGAGTTGCGTAAGGCACGATCGAGATCGAAATGCCCGTGCGGTTCGGATCATCTGAATCCAGCATCAGCGTGACAAATTCTGTGGCCGCATCCTGCAGAAGCGCAATTTTGCTCTTCCCGCCAGAACGCGAATAGTTGTTCATTGAGCCTGAGATGTCGAGAACCAGCGAGATTTCAACAGCACCAATGCTTTCGACGGCCGTGCTGGCCGCGTTAGCGGTCAAGCTGTTGACGCCAGAGAAATGCATAAAGTGGGTTTTGATGGTCGCCTCGGCGGTGGCTGATACTTTACGTGATCCAAAGCCTTCTTCCACCACGACAGAAGTGATTTTGCCGCCCAGCCCGGCCTTCTCGAAATAGGCATCGACAATTTCGCGTGCGGGCTTTTTCTGATCAAGGTCAGCGGCCGCAAGAACGGCGCGGTCCAATGTTGATTGCAGATTGGCGCGGTCGCGTTCAAAATTCATTAGGTCAACGCCAGCTCCGGTCGAAGCGAAGATCACCAGGAAACCCAACAATACAAAGATTGTGAATGTACCGTCTTCGCTTTTTGCGAACCGGCGCGCGCTTAGCGCGGATTTAGCGCCGCTTTTGCTTTCGCGTAGAAACTTGGGCATTTTCATCTTGCAGACCTCGCTGAGCAGACATCCAAAGCTGCTAAGGAAAAGTTAACGTATGGAAATTAACTGCGAAACGTGGCGGGAATTGGGCGAAAAGGGCCCAGTTTTGGCTGGTTTGAGGGAAATTGAGGGATAATTCCGGACTGTCGCGCGGGGCTGTATTCGATGCGTGAACAATTCGGCGGATAATGTCTGGGTTTGGCGACTCAGCCAGAGTTCGAATATTTCCCCGTAACTTGAGATTTTATTTCTGCTTAAACATTGATCGTTTAGCAAAGGGGTGCGACAAAACGTCAGAACGCAAGTCGTTCGCCGGCACGGAGGTTTAAATGACGGCCACAAAAGAACCCAGCTTTCGAGAGAGTGTAGATCTAATGTTTAACAGGGCAGCGTCCCTGATGGATCTGCCTCCGGGCCTTGAAGAAAAGATAAGGGTCTGCAACGCCACCTACACTGTACGCTTCGGCGTCCGGCTGCGCGGTGACATACACACATTCACCGGATATCGATCGGTGCATTCCGAGCATATGGAGCCGGTGAAAGGCGGTATCCGCTTTGCCTTGGCGGTCAACCAGGACGAAGTCGAAGCGCTTGCGGCGCTGATGACCTATAAATGCGCTCTGGTCGAAACGCCGTTTGGCGGATCAAAGGGTGGGTTGTGTATCGACCCACGCCAATACGAAGAGCATGAGCTTGAACAGATCACCCGCCGGTTCGCCTATGAGTTGGCCAAGCGCGACCTGATCAACCCGTCACAGAACGTGCCAGCCCCGGATATGGGGACGGGTGAGCGTGAAATGGCGTGGATGGCGGACCAATACGCCCGGATGAATACAACTGACATCAACGCGCGCGCCTGTGTGACAGGCAAGCCGCTGAATGCTGGCGGTATTGCCGGACGGGTCGAGGCCACGGGCCGCGGCATTCAATATGCGCTGCGCGAGTTTTTCCGCCATCCTGAGGACATTCAAAAGGCAGGGCTGTCGGGCAAGTTGGACGGCAAGCGCGTAATTGTTCAGGGTTTGGGAAATGTGGGCTACCACGCTGCCAAGTTCCTGAGCGAGGAAGATGGCTCTCGTATCGTAGGCATCATTGAATGGGATGGTGCGCTGTATAATCCCGACGGGATCGACGTCGAGTCGGTTCGCCAATGGATCATCAAGCATGGCGGTGTCAGCGATTATCCCGACGCCACCCATTCCGCCGAGGGCGGGGCCGTACTGGAAGAAGAGTGCGACATCCTGATCCCGGCGGCGCTGGAAGGTGTGATCAACCTTGATAATGCCGATCGCATCAAGGCCCCGTTGATCATCGAAGCTGCAAACGGCCCGGTGACAGCTGGTGCAGACGAAGTTCTGCGCGATAGGGGCGTCGTGATCATTCCTGATATGTACGCAAATGCTGGCGGTGTGACCGTTTCGTATTTCGAGTGGGTTAAGAACCTCAGCCATATCCGGTTTGGCCGCATGCAGCGTCGCCAGGAAGAGTCGCGGCACGAGCTGATCGTCAGTGAACTGGAACGGCTGGACCGCTATCTGGGCGATGCCTGGTCCATGTCTCCGAACTTCAAGGCGAAATACCTGAAAGGTGCGGATGAGCTTGAGCTTGTTCGTTCTGGGCTCGATGACACTATGCGGATTGCTTACCAGTCGATGCGTGAAGTCTGGCACAGTCGCGACGATGTCGAGGATCTGAGGACCGCTGCCTACATCGTGGCCATTGACCGTGTCTCGAAAAGCTACCGCGCTAAGGGGCTTTGACAATACACTCTGCGGGCGGCTGGCATCTGATCCATCGCCCGCAGGACCAAGGCGCAACAGGGCTGCGCAAGATGCAATTCGACGATGGCGCGCATCCGCGCCCGGCAGTAGACTTCAGCGACGAGAACGAATCCCGGAGACCACCATGTTGCGTATTGCCGTTGCGGCTATTTTACTGGCCACACCTCTGGCTGCTCAGGAAACAAAAGAACAAAGCTGCCAGCATCAGGCGGATGTCGTGGCGGCGATCCAGCAGGCGCGACTTGACCGCGTGAAGGAGCGCGACGTGCCGCAAGCCGTGGCCGATACAGGTCCGACCTGGCCCGCGAACTATAATGCCGCGATCCCGCTGATCACCCCTTGGGTCTATGAGCAGAAGATGCGCGATGTGCGCAAAAAGGATCTCGGCGCCACGTGGATGGAGCTGTGCCTGCAGCAGTAATCCAAAACCTTGCGATTTCTTTGCGGACAAACGCGCGCCTTCCCCTTGGCGCGCGTTGCCGTTTCTGTCAGGTTTAACCCATGTCATTACCACCCGGTTTTCTGGATGAGTTGCGCACCCGGCTGAGCTTGTCTCAGGTCGTCGGGCGCAAAGTCATGTGGGACGCGCGCAAGTCCAATCAGGGCAAGGGCGACATGTGGGCTCCGTGCCCGTTCCATCACGAGAAGACAGCATCGTTCCACGTCGATGACCAAAAGGGATTCTATTACTGCTTTGGCTGCCATGCCAAAGGGGATGCGATCAGCTTCGTGAAAGAGACCGAGAATGTCTCGTTCATCGAAGCGGTCGAAATTCTCGCGCGTGAAGCCGGAATGCCGATGCCAGAACGTGACCCTAAGGCGCAAGAGAAACAGGATCGTCGCACGCAACTGGCCGAGGTGATGGAACAGGCGGTGCAGTTCTTTCGGTTGCAGCTGAAAACAGGGGCAGGTGGGGAGGCGCGCGATTATCTGGCGCGGCGCGGCTTGAAAGAGCAGGCGCTGGATCAGTGGGAAATCGGCTTTGCTCCCGACGGTTGGCAGGCGCTTTGGGATCACCTACGCGGCAAGAACGTGGCCGAAGATCTGATCCTTGGTGGGGGTCTGGCGAAACCCTCGAACAAAGGTAAAAAGCCCTATGACACGTTTCGGAACCGGATCATGTATCCGATCCGGGATCCGCGCGGGCGTTGCATTGCGTTCGGTGGCCGAGCGATGGACCCCAATGACAATGCGAAATATCTGAACTCGCCCGAAACTGAACTGTTCGACAAGGGGCGCAGCCTCTATAACCAAGGCCCAGCGCGGCAGGCTGCCGGCAAAGGGCAGCCATTGATCGTGGCCGAAGGATATATGGATGTGATCGCGCTTGCCGAGGCCGGTTTTGGCGCATCGGTGGCCCCATTGGGCACCGCAATCACCGAGCATCAGTTGCAACTGCTGTGGCGTATCTCGGACGAGCCGATCATTGCGCTGGATGGCGACACGGCGGGTTTGCGTGCTGCGATGCGGGCGGTCGATCTGGCCCTGCCGCTGCTTGAGGCAGGAAAGTCCTTGCGCTTTGCGCTGATGCCCGAGGGCAAAGACCCTGACGACCTATTGCGGGCGGAAGGACCGGCAGCCGTGCAGGCGGTGTTGGAAGGGGCAATGCCGATGGTCAGGCTGCTCTGGCAGCGCGAAACCGAAGGCAAGGTGTTCGACAGCCCCGAACGCAAAGCAGCTTTGGACAAGGTCTTGCGCGACAAGATCAAGCTGATCCGTGACCCGTCGATCCGGTCGCATTACGGGCAAGAGATCAAAGACCTGCGCTGGCAGCTGTTTCGCCCTCAAAGGCAGCCACAAAACCGCACCTGGCAAACACGCGGGAAATGGAAGCCCCAGCCGCAACCGGCCACACCGGGCGCGCGGGCGTCATTCCTGGCATCATCCGACAATGCCGATATCCAGATGCGCGAAGCCGCCATTCTGGCCATCGCCGCATTGAACCCCCAAGTCGTGGTGCAGTTTGAACACCAACTGGAAGAAATGGAGTGCCGTGACCAAGATCACGCGGGCCTGCGCGATGCCATTCTGCGGCACGCGATAGATGATCCTGAGAACCTCAAACAACATATTGCGGAAACTTTGGGACATCACACCCTTGAAAACTTGCTGGCCCTTCGCCATGTCGCAGTGATCCCCTGCGTGAATAAACCGGGCGACGTTGAAAAGGCCGAAATGACATTGGCTGAGGAACTCGCCAAAATCAAAGCTCTCAGGGGTCTGGACGCAGAGATTGCCGAAGCCGCAGAGGAGCTGTCTGATCTGGACGATGAAGCGTTGACCTATCGCTTGGCGCAAGCCGCCGAAGAGCGCAACAGAACAAGCCGAAGCCAGAATGAAGACAGGGCCGTTTTCGACATCGCTGACAATGGTGCGCGAATCAACCGCGACGAGAAGGATGCGTTTAAGGCAATCATGTCAGGTATCAATTTCGAGCGAAAACGCCGGTAATGTGGTGTTTTCGTAAGGCACTGGAAAAGAAAAACAGGTAAACGGGTGGCCGAATCACTTCAACGCGCTAATGATTCGGTTCAATCGAATCACCCATCCCTGCAGGAGCATTGAATGGCCGCCAAGGATACAAACGAAGACAGCAAATCCGACGAGCAGGAACAGGAAATCTCGCTGGACATGAGCCAGACTCAGGTCAAGAAGATGATCGCCGAGGCCCGCGAGAAAGGTTACATCACCTACGACCAGCTCAATCAGGTCCTGCCGCCTGATCAGGTCAGCTCGGAACAGATCGAAGACGTTATGTCGATGCTGTCCGAGATGGGGATCAACATCATCGAAGATGAAGAGGCGGAAGAGGAAGAGAATAAAGGCTCGACCGACCTGATCACAACGGAAAGCAACCGTGAGGTCACGCTGGCCGGTGCCGCCGCCGAAAAGCTTGATCGTACCGATGACCCGGTGCGCATGTATCTGCGCGAAATGGGTTCGGTCGAACTGCTCAGCCGTGAGGGCGAGATTGCTATCGCCAAGCGGATCGAGGCTGGTCGCAATACGATGATCCTGGGGCTTTGTGAAAGCCCGCTGACCTTCCAGGCGATTACGATCTGGCATGATGAATTGCTGTCCGAAGACATTCTGCTGCGCGACGTCATTGATCTGGAGGCCACTTTCGGCAATCAGATGGACGAAGACGGCGATGTCGAAGAGCCGGTCGTCGACACTTCGACCGTGCAGGCCGCAAAGCCCGCCAAGGAAGAAGGCCCCGAGCTGGATGCCGATGGCAACCCGATTGCGACCGATGATGACGATGACGAAGACGAGCAGGCGAACATGTCGCTGGCTGCTATGGAAGCTGCTCTGAAAGATCAGGTTCTGACGACGCTCGAGCGTATTTCGACTGATTTTGCGATGCTGAGCGAAATGCAGGATAGCCGGATTTCGGCAACCCTGAACGAAGACGGCACATTCAGCGACACGGACGAAGCGACCTATCAGAAGCTGCGCGCCGAGATTGTCGAGCTGGTGAACGGCCTTCATCTGCACAACAACCGGATCGATGCTTTGATCGACCAGCTCTATGGCATCAATCGTCGGATCATGTCGCTGGACAGCTCGATGGTGAAGCTGGCGGATCAGGCCCGCATCAACCGTCGCGAATTTGTTGACGCCTATCGTGGGCGTGAACTGGACCCGAACTGGCTGGCTGAGATGGCTGAAAAGCCGGGCCGGGGCTGGCAGATGTTCATCGAACGCTCGACCTCCAAGGTCGAGGAACTGCGCAACGATATGGCTCAGGTCGGGCAATATGTTGGCCTGGACATCAGCGAATTCCGCCGCATCGTACAGCAGGTCCAGAAAGGCGAGAAAGAGGCGCGCCAGGCCAAGAAAGAAATGGTCGAAGCCAACCTGCGCCTGGTGATCTCGATCGCCAAAAAATACACGAACCGTGGTCTGCAATTCCTTGATCTTATTCAGGAAGGTAACATTGGCCTGATGAAGGCCGTAGACAAGTTCGAATACCGCCGCGGGTATAAGTTCTCGACCTACGCCACCTGGTGGATCCGTCAGGCGATCACCCGGTCCATCGCGGATCAGGCACGCACGATCCGTATCCCGGTCCATATGATCGAGACGATCAACAAGTTGGTTCGGACCGGACGTCAGATGCTGCATGAAATCGGCCGCGAGCCGACGCCGGAAGAACTGGCCGAAAAGCTGCAGATGCCGCTGGAGAAGGTCCGCAAGGTGATGAAGATCGCCAAGGAACCGATCAGCCTGGAAACGCCGATTGGCGACGAAGAAGACAGCCAGCTTGGCGATTTCATCGAGGACAAGAATGCTGTGCTGCCGTTGGACAGTGCTATTCAGGAAAACCTCAAGGAAACGACCACGCGTGTTCTGGCCTCACTTACCCCGCGGGAAGAACGGGTTCTGCGGATGCGGTTTGGCATCGGTATGAACACCGACCACACTCTGGAAGAGGTCGGCCAACAGTTCAGCGTGACCCGCGAACGTATCCGTCAGATCGAGGCGAAGGCGCTGCGAAAACTGAAACACCCCAGCAGGTCGCGAAAGTTGCGGTCGTTCCTGGATCAGTAACCCAGAAAGGCGCCTCGACCGAGGCGCCTTTTTCGTTTGAAACCACTGTTCACGGTGGCTTGTAGAAACATCAATTTGGCGAGAACTCACAAGAAGCCCGCTGCGCGTCTTCCTATATCCGCAATGTCCACTCATGGGACGGGCCGGGGCGAGGCTGCAAGGCTGACGACCCCCGGCTACCTCAAAGTTACGATCACGGGTCCAGGCGGCTGCGGAAAGCGCTGGGCGCGCGACCCGTCCACCGTTTGAAAGCGGTGGAAAAGGCGGGTTGGTCTGCGTAGCCAAGTGAGAATGCAATTTCAGATAGCTGCATACCGTTGGTGATGAAAGTTTGGGCCAGATCACAGCGCAGATCGTCTGCGATCTCTCGATAGCTTGACCCTTCATCTTTTAGCCGACGCGCAAATGTTCGCGGGCTCATGCCGAGATTGGCTGCTATGTCATCGGCTTGCGGAAAATTCCCCGGCATCGAACGTGTAATCAGACCCTCGACCTGCGCCCGCAATTTTTGCTTAGGCGAGGCCCGATCTGCCAGGACGCGTTCCCCGTACTCAATCAGATGCTCTCGAAGCATCGGGTCATATGTGGGCACGGGAAGATCCAGAGATGAAGGCGACAGAACAATCTCTAGGTTTTCTGCTCCAAACTCTACCGAAAATCCTGCAAGCTTTTGAAATAGGTTTCTTTTCTCTCCAACCTCGTGTTGAAAGCGAATTGCTATGGGGTGGAAGTCTGACTGCGTCAGGTTCCGCATTCGCGCCAGTGTCCCAAACATCAAAAACTCTGTGCGTCTGTGATACCGGGCAAAACTTGCGTCTTCCCAATCCGCCTCGAAGGACACAAAATTCCCGGCATGGCGCAGACTGAAGGTGATTGTGGGATCTATGATGCGAGAGAAGCGGGTTGTGTTTTCAAACACCTGTCGGAGGTCACGAGAGTACTTGCTGATATAGGCTGTAATGCTAGAGGCCGAACTGACTTTTGAACCCGCATAGGCGGCAAAAGTTATGTCGCGCATAGCGTCGCAGGCATATCTGATGAACATCGCCTCAGTTTGCGCACTGTAGACTGTAGTGGGGGGAGCGATTGCCGCTCGGCTTAGACCGCTGCGTTCCAAAAGCTGGTCTGCCAACTCTGGGCCGCCCGAACGCTCATCTACCGTTCGGGTCAAGTGTTGAATTCTGGCAATATCAAGTTCCATATCCAATTCTTAATGCTTTCGCGAAAAATTTGAACCCAGTTTGCAGGAGTGCAGGCAAACCCATCTGGCAGGTTTTCACATGTTTCTGGCACTTTTCAGCAAGGATATAGCAACGCAAAGGCATAGTTACCTCGTGTTGTCGGGTCAGCACCTTATGGGGATGAGGGTAGAGCTCCGGTCGTCTCAGACTAGCGATCGGTGGCTCCCCGGCACGTTTCATCTGAAAACCTACGTGTCGCATTGCGAATTTTACCCTTCAATGGCACGGTCCGGTTGTGGCGAAATTGATCTGGTATCCAATGCAAGACCGGGCGATCTCAGATGTGGGAACCGAGCAGAACCTCATCGTTTTTGATGGAGAATGCGTGCTGTGTTCTCGGTTTTTCAGGTTCATGCTGTGGGCTGACACAAAGAAGCGGTTCAAGTTTGTAATTGCCCAGTCCCCCATAGGACAAAGCCTTTACCGGCAACTCGGCCTGCCCAACGACGAGTTTGAAACCAATCTTGTGATCGTTGACGGTGTTGTGCATCAGCGCTTGGATGCTTTTGCTGCTGCAATGCGCAGCTTACCCGCTTTGTGGCCTGTTCTGTCGGCCTGTCGATTTCTTCCGCGGTTTTTGAAGGATCCGCTTTATCATTTCATCGCGCGCCACCGATTTGCATTCTTTGGACGGTTCGAAACGTGCCTGGTTCCGGATTCATCCATGAAAGCGCGGTTCTTCCCCGGAGGGTATGCGTGAGGCCGGACCCATTTCTGCAGGCCCTTCCAGCCAATTCTGAGGTGCCGGATGCGGTCCGAAAATTCCACAGTGAAACGGCAGAGTTTACAGGACTATGCAGCATCCAAAGAGGAACCGGGTGGTTGACCTCTTTGTCATTGTGGTTGGGTGGGTTTCCCCCCGCTGCAGATACTCAGACGGTCCGCATTCGAACCAAACTCAATGGCCAGGAATGGGAATGGTTCAGGGATTTTGGCGGGCATGAGACGCTGTCTCATCTTGTCTACGACGCAGACAGGCGGTGCGTGAAAGAGAGGATCGGAGGGCTGACCATCTGGATGCGCCCACAGGTTCGAGGTCAAAAGCTGCATTTGAACATCCTGCGCCTCACTCTATTGGGGGTGCCATGCCCAAACTTTCTTTTACCGCGTTCGGCGACGGTGGAATGGCAGGATGATCAAGGCCGGTTTCGGTTCGATGTTTCGGCAGAAATGCCGATGTTGGGTCAACTGATCCGATATCGGGGCTGGCTGATGCCGGTTCACGTAAATAGGAACAATGCCTGAAATGAACGTGAGGTGGCTTTGCCATGGCCGCCTGCAATCTACTTTAATATTTACCAAGAAACATGAGAGAGTAGCATTATGAAAAAAGTGATCACATCTGCGGTTCTGGCGGCCGCCACGTTGTTTGAACCGGGGGCGGTGACAGCAGCACCAAACGGTTTTCAGACTGTTGCAGTAAACGACAAAGTGTTTGAGGTGATCCCGCGCGCGCGTAGGGATGTGGATGGCTATTGGTGCGCTGCTGCAGATTTTGCTCGTCGCAGCTTGGGGGCAGGGTGGCAGCAGAATATCTATGTTGTGCGTGGATATGGCCCAAGCGAAGCCACCGGTCGCCGCACGGCGGTCCAATTCTCGTTGACCCCTCCAGCAAATGTCGAGCAGAGCACAAGCTTTGTTTCCATTGGTTTCCAGCCGGGGCAGAGCAGGTCCGTCCAGAACGCGAATGGCCTGTGTTTCCGGCAGCCAATTTTTGATTAAAGAAGGTAAGACCCGCGTTTTGCAGACCGAGTTTATAATTTCAACGCAGGGGCCGGGGCTGTATGAGTTCACCTCGGGTATACGAGACTGGCTTGCCCCAAGCGGTCGCGACGGATTGTTGACCCTGTTTGTGCGCCATACCTCGTGTTCTCTGGCCATTCAGGAAAATGCGGACCCCGAGGTGCGGACGGATTTGCAGGCCTTTTTCGAACGTCTAGTGCCACCGGCGGATGATCCGTCGATGGCGTATTTAAGGCACACCTATGAGGGGCTAGACGATATGCCAGCACATATCAAAGCTGCGTTGCTGCCTGTGTCCTTGGGCATTCCTGTCGCCGCAGGGGTGCCCATGCTGGGGACATGGCAGGGCGTTTATCTGTTTGAACACCGGACCCAATCACACAACCGACGCGTCGCTGCGCATTTCGCGTGACCCCTTTATTTAGCGGTAAAAATTTCCGACTACCCAAATCCTAGAGGCTGCCCTATAGTTGTGGATAAGTGGGCCACAGCGCTTACTAAAAGAGGCGGAACAAGAGACGAGGAGACGGCGGATGCGCTGCCCGTTTTGCGGAAATATCGACACTCAGGTCAAAGATTCACGCCCGGCAGAGGATCATGTCGCGATCCGCAGGCGCCGTTTCTGCCCGGCTTGCGGCGGACGGTTCACCACCTATGAACGCGTTCAGTTACGCGATCTGGTTGTGATCAAAACCAATGGAAAACGCGAGGATTTCGATCGAGACAAGCTGGAACGGTCGATCCGTATCTCGATGCAGAAACGCCCGATTGATCCGGAACGCATTGATCAGATGATCTCGGGTATTGTGCGACGGCTGGAAAGCATGGGCGATACCGACATTCCGTCCAGCAAGATCGGTGAAATTGTTATGGAAGCTCTGGCGCGGATCGACACCGTTGCCTATGTTCGGTTTGCAAGCGTGTATAAGAATTTCCAGGCGGCCGATGATTTCGAGGAGTTTGTCCACGAACTGCGCCCGCCGCAGCCTTCGACGGACGAGTGAGCGAAACAGATAAGCGATATATGGCGCTGGCCCTTGCCTTGGGGCGGCGCGGACAGGGGACGTGCTGGCCCAACCCATCCGTTGGCTGCGTACTCGTACAGGACGGGCGGATTGTTGGGCGTGGTTGGACGCAACCTGGTGGTCGGCCACATGCGGAAACCGAAGCGTTAAGACAGGCGGGATCGCAGGCGCGTGGCGCGACTGCTTATGTCTCGCTTGAACCCTGCGCCCATCACGGACAGACCCCGCCTTGCGCTCAGGCCTTGATTGAGGCAGGTGTGGCGCGTGTTGTTTCAGCCATCGAAGACAGTGATCCGCGTGTTGCCGGGCAGGGCTTTGCCATGCTGCGCGAGGCTGGGATTGACGTGACAACCGGTGTTCTTGCGGATCAGGCGGCCCGCGACCACGCCGGTTTCTTTCTAAAGACCGAACAGGGCCGGCCATTTGTCACGCTTAAACTGGCCAGCAGTTTTGACGGGCGCATTGCGACCGAAAGCGGCCATAGTCAGTGGATTACGGGTCAGACCTCGCGGCGGGCTGTTCATGCCATGCGGGCAACGCATGATGCTGTTATGGTTGGGGCAGGTACGGCGCGCGTAGACGACCCCTCTCTGACAGTTCGGGATCTTGGGATTGAACGTCAGCCTGTGCGCGTCGTCGTTTCGCGCCATCTGGATATCCCGTTGATGGGTCAACTGGCACGCACCGCCTCGAAAATTCCGGTGTGGTTGTGCCATGGTCCGTCACCGGATGCCGAACGTGCAAAAGCGTGGGAAGGACTGGGCGCAAGGCTTATCCCCTGCGCGTTACGCGATCATCACATTGACGCCGCTGACCTGTTGCTGCAGTTGGGGCAGGAGGGTTTGACCCGCGTCTTTTGCGAGGGCGGATCGTCCCTGGCTGCGTCGCTTTTGGTGGATGAACTGGTTGATGAGTTGATCGGCTTCAGTGCCGGGCTTGCGATTGGTGCCGAAGGTTTGCCTGCCATCGGGGCGCTTGGTATGGATCGTCTGGATGAGGCACCACGGTTTGAGCTGCTGGAGACCCGCATCATCGGTCAAGACGTGATGCATCGCTGGGCGCGGGCATTGCGCTAACGGCGCCAGAGATGCGCCTGTGTTGCGAAAACGCCCTGTAGTTTCGAGAGCAGTCTAAGGCCGGGGCCAGATCGGCTCTGGTAGCCGTCTGTCAGCCTTTCCAATACCACTTCCGGAGGGCAGGGCATGCCGGTGACAGGGTCCAGATACCTCGGGTAATCGATCAGTGCGGCATGGATCAATCCCAGCAGGGAGGGCCGTGCACCACGACGGGCGGGGACGGACCCCAAATCCTGGGTCAAACCCCAACCAGCATAAAAGGGTGCACCGAGCGTTGTGACCGGCAATCCGCGCATCAGCGCCTCGAACCCTAGCAGAGAGGTCATGGTCCAGACCTCCTGAACCTCACCCAACAATGCGGCGGGATCGGTGTTCGTGACGATCAGGTCTGCTAGCCCCTCAGCCTCGGCCTCACCTTCACGCAGGCCAGCTTCGACATCGGGATGCGGTTTATAGATCAGAACGGCGGTCGGGTTCATCTCTCGGGCCGTGCGCAGAAGTTCAGTATTGGTGCGAACGGTGCTGGTTCCAAACAGGATCGAGGCATCGTCCTCGACCTGTCCGGGCACCAGAATGCGGTGACCTTTTGGCAAGTCCGGAACCGGGCCGCCGGTGTTATATTTGCTGACCGCTCCGGCGATAATCTGTGTCACCAACCGCTCGGCCCGCAATTCCTGATCCGGCCGCAGGGTCTCCCGCTTGGCGATCATCTCTTCCAACCTGCTGGGTTTGGTCGGGTCGTAATAGATCCCAAGGTCATCCAGCGACAGCGACAGAGGCGGCACAAGGCTGGCCCCCAACCCACGGGACCGAACGAAGCCATCCTCGACCCGTGTGACGTTTTCCATATCACGGCCGTGCCGCGCCCAAACCATGTGGGGACGATCTGGGATTTCGGGAACGTCAGGCGTGAATTTTACCTTTTTCTCGCGCCCAAACATGTGCTGCAGGTGCCTGCGTTTCCAAAGCCGCATCCCGGATGCCGTCCAGCCCTTGTGATCTTGTCGCCAGGCGCGGGTCAGACCTTCAAGCGTGTCCAGCACGGATTCGAATTCGCACAGCTGATCCCGATAGGGATCGTACCACTTAGGATAAAGAACCATGGTGGCGGCGAAGAGTTGCGCGCGCGTCAGGTTTCGTTGGCGTCTTGGGAAATGGGCTTCGTCTTGGGTAAGACCCCATCCGGCGTAAAACGGTTGGCCGAAGACGCGGGGTTTGTGACCGGCCAATATGGCCTCGAACCCAAGTTGCGAGGACAGGGTGTAGACGCCCACAGCGCCCTCTAACAAGGTCCAGGGGCTGATGGCGCTGTGCTGAAAGGATACGCGGTCGGTCAGATCATCGGCAGAGTAATATCCGGGCCGGTGCCCTGCGATCGTGTCGGGGTGGGTTTTGATCAGAACGGTCGCGCCGGGGTTCTCCTCTTGCGCCATAACCAGCATCTCGCGGAACCGGGCCTCATCGCCGCCGCTTGCCCTTACAGAAGCATCGTCGCGTGCTTGATCGACAACCAGGACATACCCTGGTTCCGGCGCAGGGGTCGCGGGATCATAGGCGGAATACTTACTCAGATGCAGTTCGCGCAGCCGCGCCATCCCGCCACGTGCCCGGTTCAGCAGGGCCGTATTATCCAACGGGTCGGTCGCAAGAAGTGTTTCCAGATCCGAAGGCTGTGTTGGATCAAAATGCACACCGCTGCGATCAAGCAGCAGACCCAGCGGCGCCTCGCCACTGCGTCCTGAGTGCAGAGATCGCAGGAATGCATCCTCTACGCGCAAGATCGGAGCATTGTATTTGGTCGCTATACGCAGTCCACGATGTGCCGTCGGGCTATTGCCCCAGATTCCCACCAGATCCGACCCCTTGGGCGTGCCGATGCCGATATCATATCCGGTCAGTGACAGAATTCTCCGCACGCGCGCGGCTGTCAGAAATCCGCCATTATAGACCAAAAGACGACTGCGTTCGGCCTTGGCATGCGTTCCTTGTGGAACGGAGGGCATCATCCGCCTGTCAGGGTCGTGACATTGGCAAGCGGGGTCAGGCCACCGGCGATCAACGAGATGGATTTGCTCCATTGCGCGTAAGGTGCTTCGGTGACGTAAATTGTGTCATCATCGCGGATGACAAAGTCGCGGGCGATGAAAAGGCCATTGGGTGCTGTCAGGTTCAGCACGTAGATCATGCGCTGCTCTCCCTGCAGGTCCGGTTTTCCCATGACTGACCGGACAATGTCCTGTCGTTCCTTTCGTAGAACGAAAATGCCGGTCGGGTCCGAAGACAGGGGCTGTAAGCCACCAACCTGTGCCAGCGCTTCCAGCGCGGACAGATCCTGACTGTCGAATGCCACGCGCGACTGACCGCCCGTCGCCCCCAAGGCGACATAGGACCTGTTGTCGGCTTCGACTAGAATGCGGTCGCCACCCCGCAGGGCAACGTCAAATTCCGGGTTGCGGAACAAGTCATTGTACCAGACCGTCCCTTTTTGACTGCCTCGGATTAGTGTCACCAGGGCGATATCGGACCCTTCGATCACGCCGCCAGCCCGTGTCAGCATTCCGGCCAGTGTGCGGGTTGGTCGTTCGATCGGATAGATCCCGGGTGCGGACAGGGTGCCCGACAGCGAAACGGTTGATCCGTCCCCGGCGATACGGCGCACTTCGACCTGAGGATCAGGGGTCTGATCCTGGAGCTTTTCCGTGATCAACGTGCGAAGCTGTTCCGGCGTGTTTCCGGCTGCGCGCAGGCGCCCGGCATAGGGAACAAAGATGAAGCCCTCGCTATCGACCTGTACCTCTTCCAGGGATGTTGAGGCGCCGGTCTCTCCGGATAACAGCCCGTCATCTACGTTTTCCCAGATTGTCAGGCCCAGTACATCACCCGGACGAACCGTGTCGGCGGTCAGGTTCTGAGCGCTACGGAAGGTTTGCGAGAACCCGTATTGAGGCACTGCCGACGTGACCTGCGCCACCCGGTCGTCGACCTCAACAACATAGGCGTTTCCACCTTTCGTGGTCGAACCGGCAAGGATTTCGGATTTGTTTGGGCCGGTTTTAGGTAGTTGGCACGCGGCCAGCAGGCCAAGAGCGGCCACAAGGGTTACACCCCGTCCCCATCGGATTGGAAAGCGCTGCACTGCCGAATATCCTCGAACGTCTTGGTTTTGGTCTTTTGTTTCCAGCAGCGTACTTGTTTCCAACTGCAATCGCCAGCATCAAGAGGGGTGATTTACTCAACGATCCTCAACTGTGGCGTCCGCGCCTCTTTGTCGGTCAGCACGGATTGGTAGGGATCTTTCGCCCTTAGCATCATATCCACGGCTCGCCTAAGCAACTGTCGCCGCCCACGGCGTGAATAAAACCCGCCGGGGACCTGACTGGTTTCAAGCAGAAAACGCCTATAGCTTTGATAGGCTTCGGTATCGGGGATATCTGGATTGGAAAAGAAATCAGTGATCGGTTGGCTGGAAACAAATTCGGGCTTGTCATAGACCGATTTGCCAAAGGCGCGCAGAGGAATGCCGCGCCACAATACCTGCTGACCCGCAGTTGAATTGATCGTCACGGCCGAGCTCGCTTCGTTGAGCAATGTGGCCAGTTTGCCCCCGGGTACATAATGGACCCGATCAGTGATACCCAGTGTTTTGGCCAGTTTGCGTGCCACCTGGCGCAATGGTTCCCGATGATTTTCCAGCGGGTGTTCTTTGATGACCAGATGATGGTGCGTTGGTGCGCCATTTGCAAAACCGTGCAGTACCTGCTCAAGAAACTCGGACATGCAGTCAAAGTCCGAGTGTGACTGAACCGAACTGTCATGTCCCAGTTGCAGCAATGCCAAGTGATAGGGAAACCCGCCCCGCCGGACTCGCTCCGTCGCCATACGCCGCCGGATTCTGTGGAACGGCATCATTGCCAGCCGTTTGAAATAAAGCCTGAACTCTTTCGAAACCGGTAGGTCACGGTGGGTTCGAAAATTGCGATACTTGCCGTTCAGGAACAGAACAAACCAATGATACAGCGCGCCATAGAAAATATGCTGTCGCATATCACCCCAATGCGTCGGAGGGGGCGGCATCGGCGCATCAGTACGCTCCAGCGCTCGCTGCATCTGGGTAACCTCCAGATTCATCAGATGCGAATTGCCATTCGTACCTGTGCGTTCGTAGGTGACCCACCAAGGCCTCAGATACCCTTCTTCGAAAACATGAACAGTGATCCCGTGGGCACGGGCGATGCGGATGGCTTGGGCGTGGATTGGACGCGTATCGCCATACAGGACAATGTCTGTCACCTCGCGGCCGACAACCAGGTCAACAAATTTTGCCGGCCAGTTTTCGGGTTTGCCAGCATAGGGAATAAAGCTGGCCTTATCAGACCAGAAAGCCTGATCCCCGGCGTTGAACCCCACGCGCCACACCTCGGAACCCGCTGCGCGCAGGATCTTACCAAGCGCGCCAAAAAACGGCCCGTGCGGTCCTTGCAGGAAAAGAAATACGCGTTTTTGCGCAGCGCCGTTGAGTGGTAACATTTCTGCTGCTCTTGTCGTTAGATGAGGAATTATGCCTGTTTGTCGTATTTGCGGCAACCTGGGGCTTGCCCGTAGGCGCGCTTACGCTTACCTCGACGGTGAGCGCTGGCATCAGGTTAGAAACAGAGGATTAACGCAATGTTTACGGGGATCGTCACAGATATCGGCACCATCACCGAACTGGAGCAGCAAGGCGATCTGCGGGCGCGGATCAAAACCGCCTACAATACCCCGGGGATTGATATTGGTGCATCCATTGCCAGCGACGGCGTTTGCCTGACAGTCATCGCATTAGGCGAAGACTGGTATGATGTGCAAATCAGCGCGGAAACCGTTTCGAAAACCAATCTGGATCGCTGGACCGTCGGTAAACGTGTCAATCTAGAGCGGGCGCTGAAGGTCGGAGATGAGTTGGGCGGTCATATCGTGTCTGGTCATGTTGATGGCGTCGCAGAAGTGGTCGCCGTTCTGGACGAGGGCGACAGCACGCGGGTAACCTTGCGCGCACCCAAAGATCTGGCTCGCTTCATTGCGCCCAAGGGATCAGTTGCGCTGAACGGTACTTCTTTGACCGTAAACGATGTGGACGGGTGCGATTTTGGTATCAACTTCATTCCGCACACCAAAGAGGTGACGACCTGGGGGGATGTCGGCATCGGCGACCGGGTCAATCTTGAGATCGACACGCTGGCTCGCTATGTCGCGCGCCTCGCTGAAATGTCCTAGTCCTCAATTCAACGTCGCGTCTGACCGGAACGGTGCCGCATGCGGTCTGGTCTTTGACCGCGCGGTGGTCTATCCACCCGGTCAAACTTGGCATGTGAAAGGCTGCCCCATGAGCTTTGAAACTCCCGGACCGGTCGAGGCCCAGCTGCGCGCGGCAATCAGCCCGATCAAAGAGATCATCGACGAGGCGCGCAAAGGCCGGATGTATATCCTGGTTGATCACGAAGATCGCGAGAATGAGGGCGATCTGGTGATTGCCGCCGAGTTCGCTGATGCTGAAGCAATTAATTTCATGGCCACCCATGGTCGCGGCCTGATCTGCCTGCCGATGACGGCGGAACGGATTGACACGTTGGGTCTGCCTATGATGGCGGTGAACAACTCGTCACGTCATGAGACCGCGTTCACCGTGTCGATTGAAGCGCGCGAGGGAGTGTCGACTGGCATTTCCGCTGGTGACCGGGCGTTGACCGTGGCGACTGCGATCAACGAGCAAAACACGATGGCCCATATCGCCACGCCGGGTCACGTCTTCCCCTTGCGGGCCAAGCGGGGCGGGGTGCTGGTGCGCGCGGGCCATACCGAGGCCGCCGTTGATATCTCACGCCTGGCCGGGCTGAACCCTTCGGGCGTGATCTGCGAGATCATGAACCCTGACGGAACCATGGCGCGGCTGCCTGACCTGGTCGAATTCGCCAAGGAACACGGGTTGAAGATTGGCACGATCAGCGACTTGATCGCCTACCGGTCGCGCAATGACAATCTGGTGGTTGAGACATCTCGGGAAACCGTCACATCCGAATATGGCGGCGACTGGGAAATGCGGATTTTCACCGATCAGACCCATGGCATCGAACATGTCGTGATGGTCAAGGGTGACATCACCACGCCCGAGCCGGTTTTGACCCGGACCCATGCGCTGCACGAGGCGCCCGACATTCTGGGTCTTGGCCCGAAATCCTCACGTGAGCTGCCGCGCGCGATGGAAAAGATTGCGGATGAAGGGCGCGGCGTGGTCTGTCTGTTCCGCCAACCGCGCAACTCGCTCTATGCGGCTGAAGATGAGGGCCCACGCACCATCAAACAAACCGGTCTGGGGGCGCAGATCCTGTCCAAGATGGGGATCCAGGAACTTGTGCTGCTGACCGACTCGCCGGAAACCGTTTATCTCGGGCTCGACGCTTTTGGCCTGTCCATTGTCGGGACCCGTTCAATCCTCAGGGAGGACTGATTGTGGCTGAACAAGACAAACACGGCGTATTGCCGACACCGAGTTTCGACAAACCCGTCAAGCTGTTGATCGTTGTGGCCCCGTTCTATCGCGCCATCGCCGACAATCTGGTGGCTGGCGCAAAGGCCGTGATCGAAGGGGCAGGCGGCACCTGTGATGTGGTCGAAGTGCCTGGCGCCTTGGAAATCCCGACGGCTATCGCCATGGCAGACCGTCAGTGCAATTTTGACGGCTATGTCGCGCTGGGCTGTGTCATTCGCGGAGAGACCACGCATTACGAAACCGTCTGCAACGACTCCAGCCGTGCCATCCAACTGATGGGTCTGCAGGGGCTGTGCATCGGCAACGGTATCGTGACAGTCGAGAATGACGATCAGGCCGAAGTGCGCGCCAATCCGGAAAAAATGAATAAAGGGGGCGGGGCTGCCGCTGCGGCCTTGCATCTGATCGCGCTCAGCCGTAAGTGGGGCTCTTCCAAAAAGGGCGTCGGGTTCAAGCCGCCGTCCGAGTCCATCCTTGTGGCGGGCGACAGCAACGGACCCACAACAGCATGACCAAGACAGACGCGCCAAAACCGGCCAACCAGAAACGCCTGATGAAATCCGCCGCTCGGCTCTATGCCGTGCAGGCGCTGTTCCAGATGGAGCAATCGGGTCAGACAACCGATCAGGTTGTGACCGAGTTTTTGGATCACCGCTTTGGCGCCGTCTATGAGGGCGAGGAAATGCTGGACGGCGATATTCGCCTGTTCCGCAAGCTGGTTGAAGATGCGGTCAATTATCAGGCGCCGATCGATCAGATGACCGATCGCGCTTTGGTTGCCAAATGGCCGATTGCCCGGATCGACCCGACCCTGCGTGCGGCCTTCCGGGCCGCCGGAGCAGAGCTGACACAGAACGACACACCGCCCAAGGTGGTCATCACTGAATTCGTCGATGTGGCGCGGGCCTTCTTCCCCGAAGGTAAAGAGACCAAATTTGTCAACGCAGTGCTGGATCACATGGCGCACGAGGCCAAGCCCGAGGCGTTCTGACGCGTTTACACGGATCAAATATGCGTTAAACTGAATATTATAGCGCAATGAGGTCCGCCATGCCCAAACTGATCCGTTTGTATATCACGCAAGTGGCCTGGGGCTTTGCCATCTCGGCAATTTTTGTCGGGGTGCTTCTGGCCCTGAACGTCGCCAACCTGCGTCATCTGATTACTGGTTCTGATATCGGTCTGGTTGCTCTGGCGATGATCTGGTTCATGAACGGGATCGTCTTTGCCGGTGTACAGTTTGCCTATGCCATTATGAGCATGGCCGAAAAACCTGGTGGCCCGCGCGGCGGAACGCCGGTTTCTGTCAGGCTAAAGCCTGCCTTGATCAAACAAGAGGCACGTACTGGGCGTTAAGACACGTGACACACCGGCTTAGGTGGACGCGGAGCTTGCCCGCCGTAATTGGTAGGTCAGGGCGTCAGTTTTAGTCTGACTGCGTTTTGTCTTTTCTCTGACAGGGTTCGGGTCATTCGGCAGACAAGGCGACCCCCTCCACGGTAACCCTGTGCATCAATCGTCGAAATCCATGATAGTCATTGACCGCTTTGTGCCATGTGGCCCGGTTGTCCCAGATGGTCATGTCGCCTGTTTGCCAACGAATGCGGCATTGGAACTCGGGTTGCTGGCAATGGTCATATAGCATTGCAAGGATGGCTGCTGATTCATCGGCGCTCAGGCCTTCGATATGGGTTGTGAACACTGGATTCACATAAATACCGCGCCGCCCGCTGAGGGGGTGTTTTATGATCACAGGATGTCGCGCGTCTTGGGTGGCTGCCTGTGCATTGCTTAGCCGACCACTTTGCGCCGCTTCACTGTCTTGTGTGCTTGTTCCAAAAACGTGCCGAGAGGAATGAACCGCCCAGAGCCCATCCAGAAAGCTCCGCATGGTAGGTGACAGCGCCTCATAAGCCGCACCCATCGAGACGAACAGCGTGTCGCCTCCAAAGGGCGGGGTTTCCAAAGCATGCAGGATAGACCCCATCGCCGGGATTTGGTCGTAGGAATGATCGGTATGCCAGCCCTCTCCGATGGCCTCTTTCTGATCCTTTTCCTTCAGCACCATAGCGATTTCTGGATGCCCATCGACCGGCCTGAAGAAGCGGTTGATGTTGATCGCGCCAAAGCGTTGGGCAAACGCCAGATGCTCATCCGGGCCGACATCCTGCGCTCTGAGTACGATGACAGAGTGCTGAGCAAAGGCCGTATGAATGGCGTCGAACTGGCTGCCGTCTCGGATATCGGCGCCGATGATCTCTGCGCCCACACCGCCGGTAAGTGGTCTGATGTCCATCTGCTTTCTCCCTGAGTTTCAAACGCAGGGTAGCGCATTGCTAAAGGTCGAAAAAACTGATTTAAAATTTGTAAAGAGAAGATTTTATTGATGATACGTTTCACTTTGCGCCAGTTGTCGTTCTTTGCCGAGACGGCGCGATGTGGCGGTATCGCGCAGGCAGCCAGGAACCTGAATGTTTCGGCCGCCGCTATTTCATCGGCAATCGACAAGCTCGAAGATGTCACTGGTTTGACGTTGTTTGACCGCTTTCCCGCACGCGGGATGAGGTTGACCCGCGTTGGCGCAGCCTTTTTGACGGATTCCGAAGCGTTGCTGATGCAAGCAGGCGCGCTCGGCAATCGGGCCGCTGTGATGGCTGAGGGCAAAACAGGGTCTATTGTGATCGGGACACATTATGCGATTGCGCAGAAGATCATTCTACCAGCTGTTCTGGCTTTTCGCCAAAGCCATCCCGGTATCCGCATCGAGGTTGTTGAGGATGATTTCCCGAACCTCGTTGCTGCGCTGGATGCGGGCGAGTTGGACGCGCTTGTGGTGTTTGATCAAGGGTTTGAACCCCGACGTCAACACGTTGAAGTACTTAAAGAACTGGCGCCTCTGGTTTTACTCCCGGCCTCGCACCCATTGGCGCATGCCGCCAGCATACAGCTTGAGCAGCTGACAGGCATGCCCTACATCGCAGTGTCGCGTTCCGGTCCGGGTCCAAGCTATCTTGACCTGTTGCAGGCCGCCGGGCTTGATCCAGAAGTGCCGCTGACCTCGCAATCACGAGAGTTGGTGCATGCCTATGTTGGCAAAGGGCTTGGGTTCACGCTGGTTGGTTTTCCGCCAGAGGCGAGACGAACGATAGAAGGCGATGCGGTCGTAGCGCGTCCGCTGGCACAGGATATCGGGTATTTTAATGTTGTGATTGTGCAGCCCCGCGCCATTCGGCAACCCGAACCCGTAAAAGCATTTCTTGATGCCTGTCTGATCCAGGTTTGATTAGTGCGATCTGGCCCGCAGGTCAGAACCCAGAGCTCGTAAATCCGGCTATTTCCTGCCGGAGTTTGGATCGAGTGTGGCGGGACCACCAGTCAACCGTGCGGTTTGATTCCCGAGGACCTGTATGTACAGGTGGGCGCCAGGTAATCAGGCCAGGACCTGAACAGAGCCAGCCCCCTCGGAATTGCTTAAGGCCACCAGAATGCTACCAGTCACAAGAAGGGCAGAACCCGCCACGGGCCTAAGTAGGGCGTCCGGCGGGTTCGCACAAGGGGTCAGGCGTCAACAGTTTCGTGCAAGGCCACGCGCATCTTGCCGAAATGCTCGTCCCAGCCATTGTCCAGCGCCAGGATCAGGCCAAAGGCATCGGCACCTTGCGGCAGACCTTCGTGCAACAGGTCAAGGCGTGTACCGCCCGCAACTGGTTCCAGCGTCCATTTTACGATGCTGACTGCGTCGCCCATTGGCTTAACCGTAAACGAATACTCCAGATATGACGGCGGGCGCGCTTCGCGGACTTCTCCCCAGATCAGAAGGTCGCCACTGGTCGTTCCGAACATCTCAAGCTTTTGGCCCTGCGCCAGGGGGCGTTCGGGTTTGTGAAACCATTCCGCCAACCGGTCGGGTTCGGTCAGATAGGCCCAGACGGTCTCGGGCTCGGCCCTCAGGAAGATGGATTTCCTTAGAACGGCATCAGTCATTTTGATTTCCTTTCAACAGCTTCTTTAAGAGAGTTAAGGCGTTCATCCCAAAATTGATCAAAGTAGCTGAGCCAATCCAGAACAGGGGCCATACCTTTTGGTTCAAGTCGGTTTATGCGTTCCCGGCCACGGGCTTCGACGGCGATCAGGCCACCATCCGAGAGCACGGTCAGGTGTTTCTTGACAGCTGCGCGTGTCATGTCGAAGCGATCAGTCAACTGCGCGATCGTCATGTCTTGCAGTGCCAGCATTTGCACAATGTCCCTGCGAGTGGGGTCAGCCAGTGCGCGGAACGCGTTTTGAGTTTGGTTTTCCATATGTAGCCTAAAAAGAGATACCATTTGGTTTCATATTTATGAAATACCAAAAGGTATTATGTCAACCTTTCGGGGTCACTTTACATTTGTTCACTAATTGTTCACATTTGGGATATGACATTGGACCTGCAACCCGGACAAAGACTTGCACGTGGAGTCGCCCGTCACCTGACGGCGCATGGCTTTGTATCCGTTGAGGAATTCGTGCCTATACGCGGACTGCGGGTTGATGTGATGGGGCTGGGTCCTAAGGGTGAGCTTTGGGTGATCGAATGTAAATCAAGCCGCGCTGATTTCCAGTCGGATTCCAAATGGCAGGGCTATTTGGAGTGGTGTGATCGATTCTTCTGGGCAGTGGATACGGAGTTTCCGACCGAGCTGTTGCCTGCCGAGACCGGGTTGATCATTGCCGATGCTTATGACGCCGAGATCGTGCGTATGGCACCAGAGGACAAGATAGCCCCGGCCCGGCGGAAGAAGATGATCCAGAAATTTGCCACAGATGCAGCCCGGCGCTTGCAGTCCCTGAGAGATCCCAGAATCTGATAGGTCAGCTTTTTACCGCCCGTGCGGCATGCGCAGCAGCACGGAGTTCATCGGCAATCTCTTCGGCTTCTTCCGGATCGAAATCCATTGGAATTTCAAGGTTTTCCGCTTCGATGAACAGGCGCACCATCCCCTGATCTGTTGGTCCGATCTGCAAATTCGCCTGAATGTCACTTTCGGTATTGATGCTCATGTGTGCCTCCGGGGATGAGAGTTCGTGCTAGCGCGCAAAGGCTTGAGAATCAAGTTACCTTTGCGTTCAAATAGGGGATGGACTCTATTCAGATCAGACCCTTTGAAGCTTTGGATGCGCCGTGGTTGGTGGCTGTGCATGATCTTTTGTATTCACGAGACGAGGGTTTCGACGAATCTTTTGCCGTGTTGGTGAAAGAAATCCTCGACGATTTCATCTCGGACCATGATGCCAAGCGCGAGCGTGGCTGGATAGCCGAATGTGACGGTAAACCTTTGGGCAGTATTTTCTGCGTTGCCCTGAGTGAAACGACCGCAAAACTGCGCTTGTTCTTGCTGTTGCCCGAAGTGCGTGGGATGGGCCTGGGAAAGCGGATGCTGGAGAGCTGCATAGGCTTTGCTCGCAGCGCCGGTTACACTGAAATGAGGCTATGGACGCATGAAAGCCACAAGGCTGCCTGTGCGCTTTATGGGTCCACTGGGTGGCAGTTGATGGATAGCAAACCGGTCCATTCCTTCGGGGTTGATCTGGTCGAACAAAGCTGGAAAATTCAGCTTTAATCCTCTTGCATTCCGTGAACGCGTTCGGTACATCGCCCTTCACAAGTGCCGCCTTAGCTCAGTTGGTTAGAGCGCTGGATTGTGGATCCAGAGGTCGCCGGTTCGAATCCAGCAGGCGGTACCATCTCCCCGATTGTCAGAAAATTCCCAAGCTAGTTCGGCCGCTAAGCCGCCGCGCAAATCGAAGGGCTGCCTTCACTCAAAACGGTACCGACTATTATTTGAGAAATTGTCTTTTCCGGGGATTGCAGCGGCTGCATCCCCGGTAGGTTCTTAGCGTGCCAGATTCAGGCGAAAGCGCATTTTTGTTTTTCGTTCCGCAGGTAAATGACGGTTCAGATGCTTGTTCACCAGGCCGAACCCCCCAACGATCACAAGCGTCAGTAAGATGAAATAGAAGGCAAGGATTGGATAGGCGACAAAGGGGTTGAACGTCTTGTCCGCGAAATAGCTTGCGTAATACAGCGCATCGCCTCGTTGCTGCCAGGCTGGGAAGGCCGAGAAGAACACCAGCGTGGTGGCATGGAACAGAAAGATCGCCTCATTCGTGTAGGCGGGCCAGGCAAGCCGCAGCATGGTGGGCCATACGATCCGCCGGAAGCGAGACCAGCCGGACATGCCATAAGCATCTGCAGCCTCGGTATCGCCCTTGGGAATGGATCGGAGCGCGCCAAAGAAAATTTCGGCTGAATAAGCGGCTGTGTTCAGAAACAGAACGATCAGCGCCCCAATCCAGGCTGATGTCAGAGAATCGAACATCGGATAGGATTTCTTCAGCGACAGGAAGAAGAAATAGGCAAAGAAAAACTGAATGAACAGCGGCGAACCACGAAAGATGAAAATGAACCATTCCGAAGGTTTGCGCAGCCAGAAACTGGGTGATGCTTTGCCAAGCGCCAGTGCTGTGGCCAGGAAAAATCCGGTCGCAAGCGCCATGACTCCGAAATAGATATTCCAGATCATACCAGACCCGATCAGGGTAAAGTGCTCACATAAGGTAAAGTCGGATTTTGGCAGCAGGCGCTCGCCATATCCAAGAGATCGCAGGCCGTAGTCCTGAATGGTCTGCAAGCAGCTCATGCGGTGGTCTCCTTGCGCAGCAATTCTCCGGCGGCGGTGGCCTGTCCGTGGGACAGGCGGCGCATCAGGCGTTCAAGCCCGATCTCGGACATACGGGTGAAGCCAAGGTAGAAAACCAGCAGGAACAGGAAATACCACATGCGCCAGTCACCGTGTGGGTATTGCGTAAACTTCGGAGTCTTGGTGCTGCCCAGTTCGCGGGCCCAGTACACGATATCTTCGATGCCCAGAAGGAACAGCAACGGCGTGGCCTTGATCAGAACCATCCAGAGATTGCTGAGACCGGGCAGGGCATAAACCCACATCTGAGGCACAAGGATTTTCCAGAATGTCTGGCGGCGGGACATCCCATAGGCTTCGGCGGTTTCCAGCTGTGTATAGGGTACGGCCCGCATGCCGCCGAACAGAACATTGGCGGCGAAAGCACCGAAAACAATAGAGAAAGTGATGACAGCCAGAAAGAACCCATAGGTTTCGTGCACCCATTCCGGCGAGGTGCCCAGTGGCAGTTTGGCAGATTGGCAGACGATAAAGTCGTTGCCCTGTCGGATCGAATCCGTCCAGTCCGGGCAGAGAATTTGATGCCGCGTCCATTCGAATGCCTGATCCAAAGCAATCACGAAGAACATGAAAAAGGCGATATCCGGCACGCCGCGCACGATGGCGATATAACCCTTACCCAGCCAACTGACCGGCAGAACGTGCGAACGGGCAGCCATGGCTCCGACGAACCCGAAACCCAGCGCTACGGGCGCCGTCACGGCAAGTAGGGCCAGTACCTTGAGGAAGGACAGGTAAAAGGACCAATGCACACCATTGGTCAGATAGCACGAGAACCAACGGAAGGTTCCCAGCGTGTCGGGATCAGTGCAGAACGAAAAAATGGCGGGCCTCTTCAGGTGGTAAAGGCGCTGGGGCGGCGCGCCCGTAGACTGGGGCACGCCGCCGGATCAGAATTAGAAGGTCGAAGACACTTCCCATTTGGTGATCAGCTCGTTCAGGCTGCCGTCATCCTTCATGGATTGGATGGCTGCGTTGAGTTTTTCTTTCAGCTCACCGTCGGATTCACGGACGCCAATGCCGACGCCACCACCCAGCGGAACCTCATCGGCCACAAAGCGCAGATCTGCGTCTTCGTCGACGATCGGGGCAAGGAAGGATTTGTCGGCCAGAACCGCATCGGCCTCACCGTTGCGTACGGCAGCGATGGTTTCCTCGGGGCTGGCGAACTCGACCAGGGTCGCGCCGGATTCGGCGATATAGCCAGCCTGAATGGTGCCGGTCTGTGCGGCGACCACACCACCTGCAACATCGGCGTCATCCGACATTGCTACATAGGCGGAGGGATCCGGTGGTGTGTAGTTCTGGGTAAAGTCGATGACCTCGTCACGCTCGTCGGTGATCGACATACCAGCGATGATCACGTCGTAGTTGCCCGAGACCAGGTTCGGAATGATCGAATCCCAGTCGTTCTTGACCCACTCGCAGGTCAGGTCTGCGCGTTTGCACAGCTCGTCGCCCAGCTCACGCTCAAAGCCGTCGATCTCACCTGCGTCATTGACGAAGTTCCAAGGTGCATAGGCTCCCTCGGTCCCCATCCGGATGGTGTCTGCCATGGCCATGCCCGCGCTCAGCGCAAGGGCCGCAGTGGTCAGGATCAGTTTTTTCATTGGATACTCCCCAGTTTTGGTTCTGATCTGAAGTTATGCCGCCTGAGTGGCGGAAAGAAAGCCCTGAAGCCGTGGAGATTCAGGGGTAGTAAAGAGATCTTCAGGCAGGCCTTCTTCTTCGATGAGGCCCTGGTGAAGGAAAACGACATGGCTAGAGATATCAGCGGCCATTTTCATGTCGTGGGTCACAATGATCATGGTGCGGCCTTCTGCAGCCAGGTCTTTGATCACCTTGATCACTTCTTGTTCCAATTCGGGGTCCAGCGCCGACGTGGGCTCGTCAAACAAAAGCGCCTCGGGCTCCATGCACAGCCCCCGCGCGATTGCGGCACGCTGTTGCTGACCACCTGACAACTGTGCGGGGTAGGCGTCGCATTTGTCGCCAATACCAACTTTTTCAAGGTATCTGCGTGCGCTGTCTTCAACTTCTTTTTTGTCACGGCCCAATACCGTTACAGGTGCTTCCATCACGTTCTGCAGGATGGTCAAATGAGCCCACAGGTTGAACTGTTGGAAAACCATCGACAGGTTTGTGCGAATGCGCAGAACCTGTTTCGCATCTGCAGGCCGGCGCGTGTGGCTGTTACCGGACCAACGAACAGGTTCACCCTTGAAAAGGATTTCGCCCTGCTGGCTGTCTTCCAACAGGTTGCAGCACCGCAATAAAGTGGATTTCCCAGACCCCGAGGACCCAATCAAAGATACGACATCGCCCCGTCTGGCAGTGATATCCACGCCCTTCAGCACTTCCAGATTGCCGAAACTCTTGTGTAGGTTCTTGATCTCAATGACGGGAGTTGAATCTGTCACGGTTGGTCCAGGTGTTATTGGTGTTGGTGCGGTACTAGGGCTTAAAAATCAGATCAATGCAATGCGCAAATGACAGAGTAAGCGGGTGATTCCGTCAATTTGACGAAGCGTTCTGGTCAATTTGATCATGAATTATCCATCGCAGTTTACAATTTCGACGGATTTGGGACGCGCAGATAATCTTTGGCAGGAATAGAGATCAGGTCATGCAGGTGCAGAAGGTTCCGATCTTGCGGTGACATGGTTTGAATCGCGTTGCGAACTGCGCGTGCGATCTGAGCGGCGTCCTGATCCTTCGCTGTGATATAAGGTAGCGCGGGGGTTGGGGTTGTTTCGGCGACCTCACGCAGAGCTTCTGGAAGGTCGGAATGGACCTTCAGCATCTCCCATGTCAGCGCATCCAGCGCGGCATAATCGGCACGGCCCTCGGAAATGGCTTGAGCAGACAGCGCATGACCACCGGATTGCAGAACCGACGATGGTGTTCGGTGGTATCGTTCAAGGTGAACCATTGGGGCGGCCCATCCGGATTGCGACAGCGGTTCATTATAGGCAAAAACACCATCGGCCAATTCATCAAGATCGCGGGGGTCGTGGCGGCGGGCTACAAAAACCGACCGGTAATGGCCAGGTGGGCAGCCAGGCAACGCGTAATCCGGCGTTCCAACCAACTGCACCTTGCCATGCAGCCGGGTGCGATATGGCATGCCGCAGGCCTGGGCAAAAACCAGATCCGGGTCCAACCAGATATCCCAGACATCCCGGTCTCGGTTTAGGTTTGCGGGGCCATAGCCAAGGTAATCCCGAATCGATGCCCAAAACCGATCATTCGCAGAGCGCAGCGCAGGCATGTCGTACATACCCAGCGTGGCTATCAAGATTTGGCAGCCTTTTGACGGGCCATTGCAGAGTCGACATCACTGATGCCCAACAGGCTGACGACCAGTCGCAGTAAGGAATCCTCTTCACCCGTGCGGTGCCCATCCGCCAGAGCGACCGACCACAAGGCCTGAACGACTGCCAGGCGGTCGTCATAGGCAACGGCCTCTTTGATTGCGCGAGTGAACCGTACTGTGTCCGGTGCTTCGGCCTCGAGATCTTCGGCGCGGGCGCGCAGGCCGGCGGCTTCGAACGGGGATAGGTCATAGCGTTCAATCGAAATCCGGTCGATTCGCGCCATTTCACTGTCGGCATAGTCGTTGTCAGATCGGGCAACGCGCACCAGCAGGGCCGTCAAGGCCAGTCGAGCATCGTCATCGGTGAAAGGGGCGGGCTGAGGCTGGGTCAGTCGAGACAGAAAATCACTAAACATGAGACAGGTATAGAGAGGCCTTACGCCTCTTCCAAGCGTCTTTGCACACGCTTTCTGGCGGTCTTGCTGTCGTTAAAGCTCAGACCCATGGCGATGCGGGCTTCTTCGACGATTTTCATCTCGCCCTCATCTGTATTCCCGTCGGCCAGAACCACCTCCCAGAGGGCATCCAAAGCGGCCAAGCGCTCGTGCAGGTCCGTGGTTTCCCGGATCAGCTTACCGAACGTGTCCGTTTCCGGTGCGGCTGCGTGCAGTTTCTCGCAGGTGGCGCGGACCTTTGCGGCTTCGATCGCATTATGTTGATAAAGTCGGGCGAGGATACGGTCGATCAGGCTGATCTCTTCCAGCTTATAATCCCTGTCCGCTTGTGCAACGCGCACCATAAGCGCCCCGAGTGCAAGTTCAGCGTCTGGGTCGGGCAGATTGTCGTGTTGTGGCGGGCGGAAAGCCTGAAAGAGTTTTTTCAACATGGTCAGAGATTATTCCATATTTGATAACCCGCCAAGCACGGACTATCGCGCAAGGCTCAGAATGATCAAAAGACCGCCTGCTAGAGCCGGATAGCGCGCTGGGTCAGAGTACCTTTCGCGCTTCGTCTTGCAGCCAGGCCAGCATTTTCCGATAGGGTACAGGGCCATAGCTTATACGCGCGACTCCCAGCCCAGCCAAAGTGGCGGTGTCCGGTGTGCCGGGTAATGCTATGATATTTAGCGGCAGGTCGATTGACTTTACCAACCGGGCAATCATGGCCTGATCCCGTAGGCCGGGGGCAAAGAATCCGCTGGCCCCTGCATCTGAATAGGCTTGTGCTCGGACCATTGCCTCTTCCAGCATCGCATCATCATGGGTTTCGGGCTGCGCCTTCAGGAAAATGTCGGTCCGCGCGTTGATAAACGCAGGAACGCCAGCCGCATCGCAGCCTTCACGCATCGCGCTGACACGGGCGGCCTGAGTTTCAATATCGTACAACTCATTTGATCCAATGATCTGGTCTTCGAAGTTGAAGCCGACAACGCCGGATTCAAGGGCCAGCCTGATATTGACAGAGATACCCTGAGCATCAGCCGCATACGCACCTTCGAAATCCAGAGTAACCGGAAGATCAACGGATTCGACAATCCGGCGAGCATTGTCCAGCGCGGCCTGCATCGGGATGTTTTGGCCGTCGCTGACCCCTTGTGCCATCGCAACAGGAGCGCTTCCGGTGGCAATGGCTTGGGCGCCAGCGTCGCGCACGGCACCGGCACTGCCAGCATCCCAGATATTGTACAGGATAACCGGTTCGCCCTTTTTGTGCAGGGCCGCGAATGTCAGTGCATTGGTGATCTGATCGGTCATGGCCGGTCTCCTATCTCTGAGTTGCGGACAGTTAACCGTGCAAAGGGTCAGCGCGTACAGTCTTTTCGCGCTGACCGATACAATCTGCTTTCGTGCCTGGTGTCAGACCAGACGCGAGGTATCCTTGGCAGCGCGCACAAAGTCGCGGAACAAAGGATGCGGGTCGAACGGCTTGGATTTCAGCTCGGGGTGGTACTGGACCCCAATGAACCACGGATGATCCGACCACTCGACGATTTCTGGCAACCGCCCGTCGGGAGACATGCCTGAGAAATTGAGACCAGCTTTTTCCAGTTTGTCGCGGTATTTGATGTCCACTTCATAGCGGTGGCGGTGGCGCTCCTCGATGGCGGTGCCGCCATAGACTTCGGCCACTTTTGACCCTTCGGCCAGAACCGCGTCATAGGCGCCCAGGCGCATGGTGCCGCCCTTGTTATCACCGACTTTGCGTTCGACCTTGTGATTGCCCTGCACCCATTCTTTCAGGTGATAGACCACCGGTTCAAACCGCTTTTTACCGGATTCATGGTCGAATTCCTCGGACCCGGCCTCTTTGATGCCAGCGGCATTTCGCGCGGCCTCAATTACGGCCATCTGCATGCCCAGGCAGATGCCCAGATAGGGCACCTTATGTTCGCGGGCATATTGCGCAGCCTTGATTTTGCCTTCGGTACCGCGCTCACCGAATCCGCCGGGCACGAGGATCGCGTGGAAGCCTTCCAGATGCGGGGCGGCCTCTTCGGTATCGAATACCTCGGCATCGACCCATTCGACCTTGACGCGGACACGGTTGGCCATCCCGCCATGGGTCAGCGCCTCGGCTATCGACTTATAGGCGTCTTCCAACTGGGTGTACTTACCGACGATGGCGACCTTCACTTCGCCCTCGGCATTGTGGATGCGATCACTGACGTCTTCCCATTTGGTCAGATCAGGCTTGGGGGCAGGGCTGATCTGGAAGGCATCCAGAACCGCCTGATCCAGTCCCTCGCGGTGATAGGCAAGCGGAGCATCGTAGATGGTGCTGAGGTCCTGCGCAGCAATCACGCTATCGGGGCGGACGTTACAGAACAAAGCCAGTTTTTCACGTTCCTTGGTCGGGATCGGGCCTTCGGACCGGCAGACCAGAATGTCGGGGGCGAGACCGATCGAACGCAGCTCTTTTACCGAGTGCTGGGTCGGCTTGGTTTTCAATTCGCCCGAGGCTTTGATGTAGGGCAGCAGGGTCAAGTGCATGAACAGGCATTGGCCGCGTGGTTTGTCCTGGCTGAATTGGCGGATGGCCTCAAAGAAGGGCAGGCCTTCGATATCGCCCACGGTGCCGCCGATCTCGCACAGCATGAAATCGACTTCATCCTCGCCTATGGCGATGAAATCCTTGATCTCATTGGTGACGTGCGGGATCACCTGAATGGTTTTGCCCAGGTAATCGCCGCGGCGTTCTTTTTCCAACACGTTGGAATAAATCCGCCCGGAACTGACCGAGTCGGTTTTGCGCGCGGCTACGCCGGTAAAACGTTCGTAATGGCCAAGGTCCAGATCGGTCTCGGCCCCGTCATCGGTGACGAAGACTTCGCCATGTTCAAAGGGCGACATCGTGCCCGGATCGACATTCAGATAGGGGTCCAGCTTGCGCAGACGCACCGAATACCCTCGGGCTTGCAACAGCGCGCCCAAAGCCGCCGAAGCCAATCCTTTGCCCAAGGATGAAACCACACCACCAGTGATGAAAATAAAACGCGCCATGTTTTTCGGCTGCTCCCCGTGAGACGTCAATATCAGCTGCCCGGCGGTTCAAGAAAAACCGCTGCATCACGGGACTTCACGTATAAAGGATTCGCGCCAATAGCGCAAGAGAACCGCAAGATGCTGTTGCAGTTCTCTTTTCGGTTTCTAGGTTTTGTGTGTCAGTTGGCCTGCGGGATCAAAGGCGCGTTGTCACCCTGCGCCGGAGGCAACAGGTCATCTGCCGACGGAATCGCCGGTGTGCTTTCTTCGGTCGCGGCCGGTGCCTGTGTCCCAATCCGGTCGAGCACAGAGCTGCCCGAGGATTTTTGTGCCGCCAGAATGGTCAGCGTGATCGAAGTGACGATAAAGCACGCGGCTAAAATCCAGGTCACCTTGCCCAATGCTGTTGCAGCCGACCGGCCAGCCATGGCACCGCCTCCGCCGCCACCCATGCCAAGGCCGCCGCCTTCGGACCGCTGCATCAGGACGACGGCGATCAGGCCCAAAGCCAGAAGAAGATGGATAATGAGAACGACGTTTTCCATGGTGGTCCTGTACAGCGTGGCGTGTATCGCGAGGTACTTATGCAAGTTTGGTTCCGGGGGCAAGTCACGAGTTACCATCACGCCAAGTGATCTTCGGGATCACAGCAAAGAGACTGGACAGGCAAGGGGATGGTAAAGCAGGCTGCGGCCTATGCCACATGACGATCCCGACCACCCGCACGCCTTATTGCCACCCGAACCCGCCCTGCGCGTCAAGGCGCTGGAAACGATTCTGACCCGCAAGGGTTTGATCGACCCGGCGGCTTTGGATGAGATCATCGACACCTACCAAAACAAGATTGGCCCGCAGAACGGCGCCCGGGTTGTTGCCAAAGCCTGGACTGATCCGGCCTTTAAGGCCGCACTGCTTAAGGATGCAACGCCCGAGGTGGCAAAGCTTGGCTTTTACGGTCGGCAAGGCGAGCACATAGTTGTTGTCGAAAATACCCCTGATCTCCACAACATGGTCGTTTGCACGCTTTGCAGTTGCTACCCATGGCCTTTGTTGGGGATTCCACCGGGGTGGTATAAATCGGATGCCTATCGTGCGCGGGCCGTGCGTGAGCCGCGTAAAATTTTGTCAGAGTTCGGAGTTTCTCTGGCGGATGAAACAGCCGTGCGGGTTTGGGATTCAACGGCCGAGATACGCTATCTTGTTCTACCCATGCGCCCCGATGGCACCGATGGGATGACCGAAGACGACCTGACCGCGCTTGTGACCCGTGACAGTATGATCGGAACCGGCCTGCCAAAGGTGCCGTCATGACCCGCGTTCACGATATGGGAGGACGGTTCGGCGACGGTCCGGTGATCCCCGAATCCCAAGATGCAGCGATTTTCCCAGAAGAATGGCACGGGCGCGCATTGGCACTGACATTGGCTGCCGGGTTTCTGGGACAATGGAATATCGACATCTCGCGCCATGCACGCGAACGACTGTCGCCCAAAGACTATGCACGATTCTCTTACTACGAAAAATGGGTGTCAGCACTTGTAGATCTGTTGGTAGAGCAGGGGGTCCTGACTTTGGAAGACCTTCTGGGCCAAGGAACGGATGCTTCACATCCTTTGGCTTCCCGCGCGCTGACAGCCGGGGCGGTAGAGGGCGCACTGTCCAAAGGCGGTCCGGCTGATCGACCCTCGAATATCGCGGTGCAGTTTGATCCCGGCCAAAAGGTGCGTACAGTACGACCGGCTGCCAACCGCCTGAAAAACGGTGGTCATACCAGGTTGCCATCTTACGCTTCTGGCGCTTGCGGTCGGATATTACGCCTGCATGGGACGCATGTTTTGCCGGATTCCAATGCTCATGGTCTGGGAGAGGCACCTGAACCATTATATGCGGTTGCATTCCCAGCCTCTGAGCTTTGGGCCGATCCCGAGAACCGAAATGACGAGGTCATATTAGATCTGTGGCAAAGCTATCTGGTGCCCGATGAGTGAGTGTAACGCACAGCCATTACCCGAGCTGGCATTCGCAGAGCCCTGGCATGCACAGGTCTTTGCGGTCACGGTCGCGTTGAATGAAGCGGGACGATTCGAATGGTCGGAATGGGCCGATCGGTTTTCGAAGATGCTAAAACGCCATGGTCTGAGCAAAGAGCTGAATGGTGGCAACGACTATTTCCATGCCTGGCTGGAAACACTCGAGGCCTTTTTAGCCGAAATGGGTGACGCGAACCCAAGTGATGTCGCTGCAGTATCGTTGGATTGGGAGAAAGCCTATCTGACGACTCCACATGGTGAACCCATTCATTTGTCGAATGGCTAGAAAAGGGGCGCTGCCCCCGCCGCGGCCAGCCGCGACTCCCCCGAGATATTTTGTGCCAGATGAAGCAAGGGATCTTCTCTTCACCTGGCCAAAAATACCTCCGCCGGAGGCACCACGCACAGCGTGGTTATGATCTGCGGCGAATTATCGGTTTCCCTGTCGCTGACACATCGCTATACGAGCCGGGTTTGATATCTCAGCGCAAAAAGGACCAGATATGGCCAATGTGGTTGTTGTCGGCGCCCAGTGGGGTGACGAAGGAAAAGGCAAGATCGTCGATTGGCTCAGTGAACGGGCCGATGTGATCGCGCGTTTTCAAGGCGGGCATAATGCCGGTCATACGTTGGTAATCGACGGTGCCGTCTATAAGTTGCACGCTCTGCCATCCGGTGTGGTACGTGGCGGCAAGCTGAGTGTCATCGGCAATGGCGTTGTTCTGGATCCCTGGCACCTGCTGAAAGAGATCGCAACGATCCAGGCGCAGGGAGTCGAGATATCGCCCGAAACGCTGATGATCGCAGAGAATACCCCGCTGATCCTGCCCATCCACGGTGAACTGGACCGCGCGCGCGAAGAGGCCGCAAGCAAAGGAACCAAGATCGGGACCACCGGTCGTGGAATCGGCCCCGCATATGAAGATAAGGTTGGGCGGCGTTCTGTGCGGGTTGCTGACCTGGCAGACGAAGCGACCCTTGAGGCACGCGTAGATCGCGCGCTGCAGCACCATGACCCGCTGCGCAAGGGATTGGGGATCGAACCCGTGGACCGCGATGCACTGATTGCTCAGCTGAGGGAAATTGCGTCCGAGATTCTGCCTTTCGCAGCACCCGTTTGGAAAGTACTGAACGAAAAGCGCAAGGCTGGTAAGCGTATTCTGTTTGAAGGCGCGCAGGGTGCCCTTCTGGACATCGACTTTGGAACCTATCCGTTTGTGACCTCGTCCAACGTGATCGCCGGTCAGGCGGCGACCGGTGTCGGCATCGGGCCCGGCTCGATTGATTTTGTCCTTGGCATCGTAAAGGCTTACACGACCCGTGTGGGTGAAGGGCCGTTTCCAACCGAATTGGATGATGCGGATGGCCAGCGTCTGGGTGAGCGTGGGCACGAGTTTGGTACCACCACCGGGCGCAAGCGGCGTTGCGGCTGGTTTGATGCCTGTCTGGTGCGCCAAACCTGTGCCACTAGCGGCGTAAACGGTATTTCGCTAACCAAGTTGGACGTGCTGGATGGATTCGAGACGCTGAAAATCTGTGTTGCCTATGACCTTGACGGTAAGCGTCTGGATTATCTTCCCACTGCAGCCGATCAGCAGGCACGATGTACTCCGATCTACGAAGAGGTGCCTGGTTGGAGCGAATCAACGGAAGGCGCGCGCAGTTGGGCGGACTTGCCTGCAAATGCCATCAAATATGTGCGTCGGGTCGAAGAGTTGATCGAATGTCCGGTTGCATTGCTGTCCACTAGCCCAGAGCGGGATGACACCATTTTGGTGACAGACCCGTTTGCTGACTGATGGCGGGCGAACAGAAAAATGGCCTGAGCTATAAAGCGCGTCGTCGTTGGTCGATGGTGCTGCTGCTGATTGGCCTGCCGGCTTATATCGTTGCGGTGGTGACGGTGATAAACTGGTTGGACCGGCCACCAATATGGTTGGAACTTCTGGTATATGTAGCGCTCGGCATTTTGTGGGCTCTGCCTTTCAAATTCATCTTCAAAGGTGTCGGAAAAGAAGATCCTAACGGGTCCTCTGACTGAGCGGCCAATTTGGGGCTCATCCTGCGACGGGTTCATACGCCTGCCCACAAAAGATCGCCCAATGAAAAAGGGCCGGAGTTGGTCTCCGGCCCTTTTTTCTTTTCGGTTTGAATTCAGCCTGCGGCGCGTTCATCTCCGTCAGGGCGGAACCCGATCTCGTCCGAAGCCGCAAACCGACCTCCGCCAGCTTTCTCAATCTTGCCATCGCGCAGCAGTTGCCCGAATGAGCGCAAGCTTTCCTCGCGATTAAAATCGTCCTGCTTGAGAGAACGGATCTTGTTCATCAGTTGCGGGCGCGAGAACTGTTCCTGTCCTTCGATGAACGACAGATAAGATGCCGCAGCTTCCAGCAGGTCCGGCAGAGATTGTGCGCCCTGTTCCTGCGCATAGTGCGCAAAGCCGCTTTCCTCGATCGGAAGACCCAGCGGTTTGGATTTTACACGGCGCGGAGAAATCGGCCCCATTTCATCCTCGTCTTTATTGTCGATGCGCTGTTCAGCAACCAGCTTGAGGGGAGCGGCAGGCTCTGCCTTGGGACGGGCAGTTGTAACATTGCTTTCGGGGCGGCGCGGGCTGATCTGCTGAGCCTGATTACGGTTCAGCGCATCTGCACGATCAGCATTGGTTGCGGCCACTGCATTGCGCAGACGGGAATATGTCTCGCGCTGAGTGGCAGTCGCGGGATCATCCATCTGTTCGACCGCCTTTTCCATCAGGCGAGAAACGTCCTCGTCCAGGTTCGGTTCCTCAGGCAGAGGCTCGGATGCACGGGCGGACAACACGGCTTCGACGCTGGCGATTTCGTCAAGCAGAGTTTCCTCGTCTTCTTCGGTCAAATAGCCGGCAACCTCTTCAGGTTCGTCTGCGTCCGCCGAAATGTCTTCTGTCAGGATATTGTCGATTTCGTCGCTCTCGGCTTCGTCCGTCTCGGCACTCAGATCCGAAAACAAAACCTCTTCTGCCTCGACAGTGGTCACATCGTCGGCGATGGGTGCGACATCAATTTCTGGCACGGCGGGGGTCTCTTGGGCCGGGCCTTCGATCTCTGCCTCTTCCGCGACGGGTGAGGGCATGTCCATCTGAGGTTCGGGCTCAAATTCCTGAGCCGCTTCAACCTCAGCATCGGCCGCGGGGGATTCGGCCAGATCTGTGGGGGTCAGAGTTCCGGCCTGAAAGGCAGCCGATACGGCATCAGTTGGGCCGGTTTCGGATTTCATCAGGGGGGAATCTTCATCCTCGGCGTAGATCACCGAGTTTTCTTCGCTATGAGAGACTACCGCCCGGATCCGTTGCAGCTTTGCGGCGATACTATCGGCGGCAGGTTCGGGTCGACCCTCAACCGGCTCGGCCTCTGCGATGGGCGCTGACTGTGAGGGGGCAGCGGTATAGGCCGGAGCACTCGGGGTACTGGGCGGGGTCATGGGCGCGGTAGAAAGGGACGGTGAAGCGGCACGGTCTTGCGCCCGCAGAAGCAATCCGTTTTCGCTCTGGCTGGCTTCGACTTTACGCGTCGCATCTCGCTGAGCAATGCGGGTCAGCATTTCGGCGTCTGGTTGCGGGGGCTCGGACCCAAAATACCTGTCATCCGCTGCAAGGTCGCGGAAGTATTCGGCAATCGACTTCATCGTTTCAAAAGAATCGTCAAATCCTTCCAAAGTGCACGAGAAGGTTCCGTAGGAAACTGTCAAAACCTTGTTATTCTGTACCATCAGACGTACGTCCTCTACAAACTACACGAGCCATCAGCCCGGTCGTGGGCAGAGCTATTGGCTCAGAACTTTGTCCATGAACCTATCATTTTGTGGTCTCAATGTGTCAAAACCCGGAAAAAATGATCAATCTCATGAAAAAGACGCGAATTGTACGTTCGAAAGAGTCAATCACGCTGGTTGGAAGCGGTCAAATTGGCCCTGAAGATTTGGATTTGGCGTTGATTCGCACAAAATTGGCCGTCGCCGCGGATGGTGGGGCGGCAAGTTTGTTGGGAATTGGGCGCATTCCAGACGCTGTTATCGGTGATTTTGATTCGCTCGATTCGGATCACAAAGATCAGATTCCGCTGGATCGACTGTTTCCAATTAGCGAACAAAACAGCACGGATTTCGACAAGGCCCTGCGCAGTGTCGAGGCGCCGCTGGTGATTGGGGTCGGTTTTCTCGGGGGGCGTCTGGATCACCAGTTAGCAGCACTCAACGTCTTGGTTCGCAGGCAAGATCAGCCCTGTATTCTGATTGGCGAAAGTGAGATTATCTTTCACGCACCCCCCCAAATCTCGGTTTCTATGGCGCCTCGAGATGTCGTCTCATTGTTTCCATTGCAGCGTGTATCAGGGCAAAGCCGCGGCCTTGAATGGCCAATCGACGGTTTGGTGATGGAGCCGAACGGCGCTGTCGGAACGTCCAACCGCGCATTGGGCTCGGTTGAATTGCGTATGGATGGGCCGGGCCTTTTGGTAATGTTTCCCAGGGCGATGCTGGATCAGGTCATGCAGGCGCTTCTGTCGGTGCCGTCCGGGCGCTGGCCCGCTCACGCAGAATGACATAGAGGCCGGCAGCGATGGTGATGCATATGCCCAAAGCGGCGACACCGTCGGGCAGGTCGTGAAAGATCAGCCAGCCAAACACCGTAGCGACTGGGATTTCGAGATACTGCATCGGGGCCAATGTTGCAGAGGGTGCATATCGCAGCGACCAGGTCATGAACAGATGTGCGACCGTGCCGAGAAGCCCGATTGCAAGCAAAAGCCAGACATCGCCCAAATTCGGAGCAATCAGGGACAGCTCCCAGATTCCGGCGGGTGTTCCCACCAACAGGGCAGGCAGTAGGATGACAGAAGCTATGACGCCCGACACGGCCTGCAGAGCAATGGGATCTGTAGCTTTTGCAATTTGCCGGGTCACGAGCATGAACAGGGCAAACACCACCGCGACGACAAGTGGAAGCAAAGCCGCATATCCGACCTCGGCAAAGCTGGGTTGAATGACAAGCAATGTACCACCAAAGCCCACAAGGCACGCAATCAGGCGTCGCTTGCCGACTTCTTCCTTTAGTACCAGTTTGCCAAGAAGCAACATGATAAACGGCATAACAAAGGCGATGGCCACAGCGTCGGCCAGCGGCAGGTATTGCAGGGCAGAGAACATCGCGGCGATGCCGACGATGTGCAGCAGGGTTCTTATGACAGCCAGGCGAAATATACGCCCCTGCATGCGCCAGGGTCTGCCGGTCCAGACGACCAGCGGAACCAACAACATGGCTTGAATGGCAAACCGGACAAAGACCAGCATTCCAAGCGGCACGGTTTCACCCAGTAATTTGGCGACCGCATCCCCCAAGGGTGCAAGCGCGCAAAAGCCAAGCATCAGCACGATGCCAAAAACGGGACGGTCCTGTGTCATGATGAGACGCTAGCGATTTGATTGAACCGGGGAAAGGCGAAAGCTAGGGGTCGGGCAGCGGTTGTACTTTGGTGTAGTCCGGGCCGATGCAGATCGGCAGCCCGTCATCCAGTTTCAGCCAGCCCAGCTGCTCTTCATGCGCGACATGCAGCGTGGGCTGCAGTTGGTTAGGGTCGTCCAGAAGGGCCACATACAGATGCATCACGCCGGACATCGTGTCGGACCGGAATGAGATCGGCGAGCCGCAATCAGGACAAAAGCTGCGTTCTACGCCGGGTGAGGATGCGAATGTCTTTGGTGCCTGGCCCGTCCAAGTCAGCTGTCCATCGCGGATCCCGAAATAGGCCGTCATCGGGGCCGCGCATTGTCTGCGGCAACTGTCGCAGTGGCAGGTCACACAGGACAGAACAGGCGGGTCCACCTGAAATGAAACTTTACCGCAAAGACAATGGCCATCCATCATGCTTCCCTGCTTTGTTTCAGCAATTCGGCACGTTCACCGCCAAACCGCCCAATGACGTTTCCTTGTATTTTTCATGCATGTCATGCCCTGTCTGACGCATGGTTTCGATGACGGCGTCCAGTGGTACGAAATGGTGACCATCTCCGCGCAGGGCCAAGGAGGCCGCTGATACCGCCTTGATCGCACCCAGCCCGTTGCGTTCGATACAGGGTACCTGAACCAGCCCGGCGACAGGATCACAGGTCATGCCGAGATGATGCTCGAGCGCAATCTCAGCGGCATTTTCCACCTGTTCCGGGGTGCCGCCCATAACCGCGCACAGCCCGGCAGCAGCCATGGCTGCGGCGCTGCCGACTTCAGCCTGACACCCGGCCTCGGCGCCCGAGATTGAGGCGTTGTATTTGACCAGCCCGCCAATAGCGGCCGCAGTCAGCATGAAATCTTCGATGTGGTTCTCTGAAGCACCGGGTACATGGTCCAGATAATAGCGCATTACCGCTGGAAGAACCCCGGCAGCACCATTGGTGGGGGCGGTCACCACCTGACCGCCAGCTGCGTTTTCTTCGTTCACGGCCATGGCGTAAACGCTCATCCAGTCGTTGATCGTGTGGGGCGCGTTCAGGTTCATGCCACGTTCGGCCATCAACGCGTCATAGATGCCTTTGGCGCGACGACGCACGTTCAAACCGCCTGGCAGAATGCCGTCGGTGGTCAGACCGCGCTCGATACAGTCGTTCATGACCTGCCAGAGGCGCGCGGTGCCTTTGGCAAAACTGTCTGCACAGCCGCGCGCGATCTCGTTGGCGCGCTTCATCTCGGCGATGCTTTTGCCGCTGGTTTTGGCCATGTCCAACATCTCGACCGCCGATTTGAAAGGAAAGGGCACCGGTGCACCTTCATCTGTTGCCTTGCCCTGGGCCAGTTCTTCCTCGGTCAGAACAAAGCCGCCACCGATCGAGTAATAGACCTGCCGCAGGATCACGTCGCCCTGTGCGTCCGTGGCCATCAGGACCATACCGTTAGCATGGCCCGGCAGATTGTTTTCATAGTCGAAAACCAGATCGGCCTTGGGATCGAACTGCAGCGTGGGCAATCCTTCGGGGGTCACGCTGTGGGTCTCACTTATGCCAGCCAGTGCGGCCTCGGCCCGTTCGTGATCATATGTGTCGGGCACAAATCCGGCCAGGCCCAGGATCGTGGCGCGATCGGTTGCGTGGCCGACACCGGTAAAGGCCAGCGACCCGTGCAGCGACCCGCGCAGCCCTGAAAATTCGAACGGAGAGGCGCGCATCATGTCCAGAAACCGCGCGGCAGCAACCATTGGCCCCATCGTATGGGACGAGGACGGGCCAATGCCCACTTTGAACATATCGAAGACAGACAGAAACATATCAGGTAGCAAAGCCTTCCGGTGGGTTAGCATAGGTTGGTGAGGTAAAGGGTGTAACCCCTAAACCCTCGGCCGCGATTGCGGCGCGTGTGGCGGGGCGCGTCTCCAACTGCATCAGCATTCGCTGCAGATGCGGCGTGTCAGCGATCTGAAACCAGCTGCGATCAGCCTTCGCAGGATAGAGCGCCATCCAGCGCATCTGACAGGCCAGATAATAACTCAGGACCGATGGTATGTCCGGGCTCAGCCAGGGCGGCGCGCTTTTCGCAACTTCATCAAGCTGGCGCAAGTGCTGGCGCAAACGAGGGCGGATACCGGCGCGCAAAGGATTGACCTGCGCTGCGTCTATATACTTTTCGGCGTAAAACAGAATACGCAGATCAGCGTGCAGCGTATTGGAGGCAAAGAACAGCCACTTCAGAAACGCGGCGCGGTTGCTGTCCATGGGGGTAGGGGCCAGCCGGCCATGCGTATCCGCCAGCCACAACAAGATAGCAGCGGTTTCGAAGATCGGCCCCTGTGGTGTTTCCAATACCGGGATCAGCCCATTGGGGTTCAGCGCGCGATATTTCGGGCTGTCCTGTGCGCTTTGGCGGCGGTCTACCAGAACCGTTTCATAGGGCAGGCACATCTCTTCCAGCGCCAGCCGGATGACCAGCGAAGCATTGTCCGGGGCATAGTGCAGGCAGTAAGGCGTGTTCATGCGAACTATGTATACCTCACGTATGTTATCAACAGACCTGATTGCGACGTTTCCCATAGGAAACGCGTAGTTTCGCGACATGTTGGTCTACCGATCCGGACAATTCTCTCTCGCAGTTGTCGTAGGCATTCCGTATAAGTTCCGCAGCAAATTAGGGGGATGCTGAAATGGCCGGTGATCTGTCGCCCATCGACACTGCAAAATACGTCGCAGCACGCCGTGCGGCTGACATGGTGCAGAATGGGATGCGAGTCGGCCTGGGAACCGGATCGACCGCTGCATGGATGGTGCGTCGGCTGGGGGAACGGGTCAGAGAAGAAGGTCTGGCGATCAAGGGTGTTCCGACATCGACCCGGACGGCCCAACTGGCCCGTGAACTGGGCATTGAGGTTGTTTCCCTGGATCAGGCGGGATGGCTGGACATCACCATCGACGGTGCGGACGAATTCGACAGAGAGCTTAATCTGATCAAGGGCGGCGGCGGCGCGCACCTGCAGGAAAAGATCGTAGCCACGGCCAGCGACCAGATGGTGGTCATCGCCGATGCCGGCAAAGAGGTCGAGACTCTGGGTGCCTTCCCATTGCCGGTCGAGGTGATCCCCTTTGGCTGGCAGACCACACGCACCCTGATCGAAGAGGTGCTGGATACCATGGATGTTCTCGGTACCCGCTCGGCGCTTCGCATGAACGGAGAAGCGCCGTTTGTCACGGATGAAGGCAATCACGTGCTGGACCTGCATTTGCAACGGATCGGAAACCCAAGGCAGATGGCGCTGGTGCTGAACCAGGTACCCGGCGTGGTCGAGAACGGGTTGTTCATCGACATTTGCGACAAGGTCGTGATCGGTTATGGAGATGGCCGGGTCGAACTGCGCGACATCAACGAGGGAACGGTGGAACTGGACGAGTTGTTCGATGGCGGCAAAGACAACCTGTTCACGGATTTGGCGGATTAAGGTATGAGCACCTCTCCGGTTGCTGAATACCGCGAAACCGAAGCAGGTTTGGCTGCGCGAGCCAGGACGCTAAAACGTAACCTGATAAAGATCGGGATTGCGGCTGTGGTGGCGGCGTGGGGTTTTGTTTCCGCGGGGTGGACAGGTGGCACGCTTTTCACATTGGTGCTCGTTGTCCTTACTTCCGTCGTGTTGTTCATGAACTATCTAGTCTCACTCAATATGCCGTCGCTTGTGGCCCTAGTGGACTCCGGTGGATTGAAGCTCCGCACGCGTAGAGGAACGATCCAAGACATTGTTTGGCCTGATGTACGCTACATTGATGCGTTCGACGAAACCGAGCAAAAACGACGCCCTATTTTTTTTGTTAGCTTCAACAAGTCAGATGGCGGGCATGAGTGTTTACCCCTTCCGTTGCAATCCATGCCGAAACCCATATCTGAGTGTTTCGTAGAGACGATTGAGCATTATCGACCAAATCTGTATGCGTCCTGGCAAGATCAACTGTCCCAGTGGTCCAGTCTGGGCCGTCATGAGTGACCGGGTACATCATTGATGATGGCTCGATAGCGTTGTCAGAAAACTGAAAGAGGCACTGTAAATGAGCTTTGACTATGATCTTTTCGTCATCGGAGGCGGCTCGGGCGGGGTCCGGGCGGCGCGTGTGGCGGCTGGCGAAAACGGGGCCAAGGTGGCGTTGGCGGAAGAGGATCGCTATGGCGGGACCTGCGTGATCCGCGGATGTGTCCCCAAAAAGCTGATGGTTTTTGCCAGCGAATTCTCTGGCATGGTCGAAGATGCGCAGGCCTATGGCTGGGACGTCAAACCCGGTGCATTTGACTGGGATTTCTTTCGCGGCAAACTCCATGCCGAGCTGGACCGGCTGGAAGGCATCTATCGCAACATCCTGAAAAACAACGGCGTCGAAAGCTTTGATCAGCGTGCACACGTGGTGGACGCACATACCGTCGAGCTGGCCGATGGCACCCGCATGACGGCCAAGCATATTCTGGTCGCCACAGGCGGACGCCCTGTTGTGCCCGAGTTTCCGGGCTCGGACCTGGCGATCACCTCGAACGAGATTTTCCATCTGGAAAAACTGCCCGAAAGCATCCTGATCGTTGGTGGCGGTTATATCGCCAGCGAGTTTGCAGGAATCATGAACGGCATGGGCGTGAAAACCACCCAGTTCTACCGCGGTGCGCAAATCCTTCGGGGTTTTGACGAAGAAGCGCGCGGTCTGATCAGCGAAGAGATGTGCCAGAACGGGATTGATCTGCATCTGGGCACCAATGTGCTTGAGATGGCCAAAGACGGTGACAAGATTCGCGTAAAGGCCACCAATGGCACGGAACAGCTGTTTGACGTGGTCATGTATGCCACTGGTCGCGCGCCCAATGCCGACAATCTGGGACTTGAGGCGATCGGCGTTGAACGCGGCCGCAAGGGTGAGATCATCGTGGATGATTACAGCCAGACCGGCGTGCCCTCGATCTATGCGATTGGCGACGTGACGGATCGGGTAAACCTGACTCCGGTTGCGATCCGCGAGGGGATGGCTTTTGTCGAAACCGTATTCAAAGGCAACCCGACACCTGTGGATCACGACCTGATTCCAACTGCGATTTTCACGCAGCCGGAATTCGGCACGGTCGGGTTGAGTGAAGAAGACGCTGCAGCCCAAGAGCCGGTCGAGATCTATGCAACCTCGTTCAAGCCGATGCAAAAGGCATTCGCAGGTGGCACGCAGCGGGTTTTGATGAAACTGATCGTCTCTCAGGCCACGCGTAAGGTACTGGGCTGTCACATTGTGGCGCCGGGCGCCGGCGAGATGATTCAACTGGCTGGCATTGCCGTCAAAATGGGCGCAACCAAGGAAGATTTCGACCGCACCGTTGCAGTTCATCCGGTCATGGCGGAAGAACTGGTAACAATGCGTCATCCTGTGCGTACGGCTTGATTTGCAACCGCGCGCACACAAGTTACAAGGGAACCCGTGATCACACGGTTCAACACAAGGGAATAGATAAAAATGGCGGGCAACAGCGGCGGCCCCTGGGGGGGCGGAGGCTCTTCTGGCGGCGGAGGAAATCGGGGTGATAACGGGGACGGGCGCAAGCCCCCTGAAAACGAGGGCCCGCAGATCCCCGAGATCGACGAGCTGATGAAAAAAGGCCAGGAACAGCTGCGCGTCCTGATGGGCGGCGGCGGTGGCGGCCGTGGCAGCAATGGTTCGAGCGGTGGCGGAGGTGGTCCCATCTTTACCAAAGGGACTATTGCCATTGGGTTGGTGGTGGGTGCAGTCCTTTGGGGTGCGGCCAGCTTTTATACGGTAAAGCCGGAAGAACAGTCGGTAGAGCTGTTTTTGGGTGAATTTTCAAACGTTGGAAATCCCGGTCTGAACTTTGCGCCTTGGCCATTTGTAACTGCCGAGGTCATTCCTGTGACCCGCGAACAGAACGAAGACATGGGCGGAGCCCGTGGTAGCGATGATGGCTTGATGCTGACCGGCGACGAAAATGTTGTTGATATCGACTATCAGGTGGTCTGGAACATCAATGACCCGGCCAAGTATCTGTTCAATTTGCGCGACCCGCGCCAGACGATCCGCGCCGTGTCGGAATCGGCCATGCGCGAGATCATTGCACAAAGCGAGCTGGCACCGATCCTGAACCGAGATCGGGGTGTGATCGCTGATCGCTTGCAGGAATTGATTCAATCGACGATGGACAGCTATGATTCCGGCGTGAACATTGTGCGTGTCAACTTTGACAAAGCCGACCCGCCACAGGACGTAATCGCGGCCTTCCGCGACGTTCAGGCCGCCGCACAAGAACGTGACCGTCTGCAGAACGTCGCCGACGCCTATGCCAATAAGGTACTGGCCGAAGCACGTGGTGAAGCCGCGCAAGTTGTGGAAGAGGCCGAAGGGTATCGCGCCCAGCAGATCAACAGTGCTCAAGGTGAAGCCAGCCGCTTTAGCGCGGTTCTGGAAGAATACTCCAAAGCGCCGGATGTAACGCGCAAACGTTTGTATCTGGAGCGGATGGAGCAGATTCTGGGTGATGTCGACAAGATCATACTGGACGAAAACTCGGCCGGTCAGGGACAGGGCATTGTGCCGTATCTGCCGCTGAACGAACTGCGCCGCAATCAATCCGGGGAGAGCAACTGATGCGTAAGTCACCCATTATCCTCATCCTTGTGGTGATCCTCGGCGTTGTTGCGCTGTCATCGATCTTTATCGTGGACGAACGCCAGCGCGCATTGGTTCTGCAATTCGGCCGTGTGGTCGCGGTTAAGGAAGAGCCTGGTCTGGCGTTCAAAATTCCACTTATTCAGGAAGTTGTCCGTTATGACGACCGTATCCTGTCCATCGACGTTCAACCGCTTGAAGTGACGCCGTTGGATGATCGGCGTCTGGTAGTCGATGCCTTCGCACGGTACCGGATTTCTGATCTGAACCAGTTCCGCCAGGCGGTTGGTGTCGGTGGTATCCCGGTTGCCGAGGATCGTCTGGACCGCATCTTGCGCGCTGAAACCCGCGAAGTTCTGGGTTCAGTTTCGTCCCGTGACATCCTGAGCTCGGACCGGGCTGCGCTGATGCTGCGTATCCGCAATAGTGCGATTGCCGAGGCACTTGCGCTGGGTGTGACCGTCATTGACGTGCGTCTGAAAGCGACCGATCTGCCGCAGGCCAACCTCGAAGCGACGTTTGACCGGATGAAGGCCGAGCGGGAGCGGGAAGCTACAGACGAACGTGCCCGTGGTAATGAGGCGGCACAACGTGTACGTGCCCAGGCCGACAGGACCGTGGTCGAATTGGTGTCGGATGCGCGGCGTGAGGCTGAGATCATTCGCGGTGAGGCTGACGCCGAACGCAATGCGATCTTTGCCGAAGCTTACGGAGCGGACCCTGAATTCTTTGAATTCTATCGTTCGCTGACCGCCTATCAGAATGCTTTGCAGGGCGGTAACAGCTCGATGGTATTGAGCCCGGATTCCGAGTTCTTCAACTATCTCAAATCACCCACCGGCCGGGGCCAAACGGCGGGGCAGGCGTCTGAATAATGGGTATGATCTTTCTGGCCTTTGGGCTGGTGTTGATTGTCGAGGGGCTGGCCTATGCGCTGGCCCCTTCGCTTATTGAACGTATGCTAGAGGCGTTGCGGTCTATGCCAGAGCAGGCACGTCGGCTTGCAGGATTGTTATGTATGGTGGGAGGTCTCGTGTTGCTATGGGGTGCATATCAGGTCGGGTTTTGAACAACGGCTACACTTCATGGTGATTTCCCCGCGATCCTCAGTTGCGGGCAAGGACAAACCAGCTACATTGGATATCAAGAAGGGCCGCCTGCGGGCGATCCAGATAGTGTTGACGACAAGGAGTTCCCACGTGCAGTCACAAGCGCGCAGTATATCCGTCCGGCGGGACGACGTTGTTGGTTTCATGCGGTTAATGTGGCTGGCCTTTGCCGGGATGCTGCTTGTATTGGCGCAGTCAGTGGCCGCCCAGGCGCGGGGCGAAAGCCTGGCTCCGCTGGCCGATAAGATCAGCCCAGCGGTGGTCAACATCACCACTTCGACACTGATCGAGGGTCAGACCGGCCCACAGGGGATCGTTCCCGAAGGCTCTCCGTTCGAAGATTTCTTTCGTGAGTTTCAAGACCGTAACGGGGATGAAGATAACCGCCCCCGCCGCAGCAATTCGCTGGGCTCGGGGTTTGTGATATCCGAGGATGGTTTCATCGTTACTAACAACCACGTTATTGCCGAGGCTGATGAGATACTGGTCGAATTCTTCCCGGGCGACGGTCAACCGAAGAAAGAACTGCCTGCGAAAGTGATCGGTACGGATGAAAAAACCGATATCGCCCTTTTGAAGGTCGAGGCCACCGGGCCGCTGAAATATGTCAAGTTCGGCGATAGTGACATTGCGCGCGTTGGCGACTGGGTGATTGCGATGGGCAATCCGCTGGGGCAAGGGTTTTCGGTTTCGGCGGGGATCGTCTCGGCGCGGAACCGCGCGCTTAGCGGATCTTATGACGACTATATCCAGACCGATGCTGCGATTAACCGGGGGAACTCGGGCGGGCCGCTGTTCAATATGGATGGCGAGGTGATCGGCGTGAATACAGCGATCCTGTCGCCGAATGGTGGTTCGATCGGGATTGGCTTCTCGATGGCCTCGAATGTGGTGGTCAAGGTTGTCGACCAACTGCGCGAGTTCGGCGAGACCCGCCGCGGTTGGCTGGGTGTCCGCATTCAGGACGTGACCGAGGATATGGCCGAGGCGATGAGCCTGGACAAGCCGGGTGGTGCGCTGATCAGCGATGTACCCGAGGGCCCGGCCAAAGAGGCAGGCCTGTTGGCGGGCGATGTGATCCTCAGCTTTGATGGTGTCGAGGTCGATGACACCCGTGGATTGGTACGTCAGGTTGGTGAGACAACGGTTGGCAAGTCGGTCCGTGTGGTGGTGCATCGGGATGGCAGCACGCAGACAGTGCTTGTGACTCTGGGCCGCCGCGAAGATGCCGAGCGGGCCGAAAGCGAAGAGGGTGAGGCAGAAGAAGCCCCGGTTGAGGAAAATGCCGATATTCTGGGGCTGACGATATCGCCCGTGACTGAAGCCCTGCGTGCTGATCTGGGGCTGGAGCCGGATACCGAGGGGCTGGTTGTGACCGAAGTGGACGAGGCGTCAGAAGCCTATGCCAAGGGTTTGCGCGCCGGTGATCTGATCACCGAGGCTGGCCAGCAGAAGGTCACTGCGATTTCTGATCTCGAGGACCGAATGGAAGAAGCCCGCACGGCCGGGCGGAAGTCACTGCTGCTTTTGGTGCGGCGCGGTGGAGATCCACGCTTTGTCGCGCTGAGCCTTGAAGAGTGATCTCTTAGGTTGAACAAACAGAAAGGCCAGGGCACCTGCTCTGGCCTTTTTTCTGTGCTGAAAAAAGATGAGCCACACGCCGGGGAAGGCGTATGGCTCTGGTACAGGGAGAGGTCAGTGGACAGATATCGGGGATGATTCTCTGACCTCCTACGGTAACAGTTCCTAACGTAATCTTAATGCGATCCGTCGTATGTGAAGCAGGTCACAACAGGTCAAATGAGGTCGGAATCCGCCAGTTCCCGCAGTGCCTCAAAATCATGGATCATCAGGCCGCCCCGCGAAGCTTCGACAACCTTGTCGCGTTTCCAGGTTGAAATTGTCTTTGAGACAGCTTCGCGCGTGGCACCAACGAATTCGGCCAGCTCGCTTTGGGACAGGGTAATGCGAGTGGTTGGATCGTCTTGAAGGTTGGACAGATGCAGCAGTTTGCGCGCAAGCCGGATAGGCATCGGCAAAAAGACCTGTTCATTCAGTTGCGACCCCATCCACCGCATGCGCAAACCGGCCAGTCGGATCATATCCACCGCAAGGTCAGGATGTTGGCGGATCTGGTTCATGACATCGGACCTACGCACACGCAGCACCCGAGAGGCCTCGGCCGCGGCCACGGTTGCGGTGCGGGGGCCATTGTCGAACAAGCCGATTTCACCAAAGACCTCGCCAGGCTTCATCAATGTCAACGAGAGTTTTCGACCGCTCATCGCCAAGAAGGACACCTCTAGCGTGCCGGCAAGAATGGCATAGAGGGCATCCCCTTCATCCCCTTGTTCGAAAAGGATATCACCAGGTTCGAGAGAAATCTCTGTCGCCTGTGCCGAGAGCATTGATCTCAGCCGGTCTGAAGCTTCGGATAGAAAGCCACTATTTGGGAAAGCCGTCATTTGGTGTGGTGCTCCGGCGGGAAAAGGTGAGTGGTGACACAACTTTTCATAGCCCAAGCGTTTAGCCAAGGATTTTGTTAGGTTTTATGGCCTCCCGCGCTTCACGGAAAAGTCATCCGAAGGGCGGTTGAGGATTTAGCCGTCATTGATGATCGGGATCATCCATATAGCTTTGCAACAGGCTGAACTGCAGCATGAGGAACGCCATAAGGGCAATGGGGAATCCGAAGGTCTCAATCTTGACCCACAGGTCGGTCGACATCGTGCGCCACACGAATTCATTTGCGACGGCCAGAACAGCAAAACACGCACACAGACGACGGGTCAGGATCATCCAGCCTTCGTGTTTCATGGGCAGCATCTCATCCAGAACATAGGCAAGATAGGATTTCTTTTGCAGCAGCCCGATCCCCAGGATCAGAGCAAACAGGCCATAAACAAGCGTGGTTTTCATCTTGAAGAACCGCTCGTCATTGAACCAGGCGGTCAGGCCGCCGAAGAAAATGACCATGAAAGCTGTAAATATCTGCATCCGGCTTAGCTTGCCGGTCAGGTACCACAAGATGCCCATTGCCCCCAGCATCAGCGGCACAAAAATGATCGTGGCAATGATAAAACCGGAATACTCGATGCCGCCGATCATAAAGCTGTCATCGCGCAAGCGCAGGTAGATGAAGAAAAAGGCCAGCGGAGGACCCAGTTCCAGCACCTGTTTCAGAAATGGATTTATGTCGGTCTTGCCTGTCATGTCTTTTGTCCTGCTGCTTACCCGCCCATTTCAACTATTACGGCGCCGAGTGCAATCAATGCCATCAGCGCGATCCGCCTTGGGCCGACGGTTTCTTTCAGAACCAGCCAGCCGATCAGGGCGGCAAAGACGGTGGAGGTTTCCCGCAGAACGGCGGCTTCGCCGACCTTGTCCAACCGCGTGGCCAGCATGATGGCCCCGAAAGATAGAGGGGCGATGATCCCGCCGGCGATGCCGCGCAGCGCCAAGGGTCCCAAGGCCGGGCGATGGGCCATCGCGCGCCAGCGATAGAACGCATAGATCGGCATCGTCGCCCCGTCGATCATGAAGAACCAGGCCAGAAAGGTGAACGGATCGGCCGTCGCGCGAATGCCATAGGCGTCATAGGTGGTGTAGAGCGCCACAAACAACCCAGTTGCCAGCGCCAGGGCCAAAGCGATCCCAAGCGTTTCGCGGTTGGTTTCAAGAAACCGCAAATTATAGGCCGCCAGCCCGAATATCCCCGCTAGCAAGACCGCGACGCCAAACCATTGGGTGGCAGAGAAGGTCTCGCCAAACAAAAGATAGGCGCCGAAAACGGTGAACAGCGGCCCGGTGCCGCGCACAACAGGATAGACCACTGTATAAGAGCCTTTGGTATAGGCCATTGCCTGCAGTATCTTGTAAGCGATGTGGATCAGCCAGACGGTGGCGAAGATTGGCCACATATAGGGCTCGGGCCAGGGCACTACAAAAAACGCGAAAGGTGCAGCCAGAAGACAGTAGCTGGCGTCTATGGCCCCGCGGGACAGCCACGGGTCGTGACGGCCTTTTTGCAAGGCTCCGAACACCGCGTGCAAGAAGGCGGCCATCAGCGCGAGCCCAAGGGCAAGGTCATGGCCCTTGGGCGTGCCTTCCAGAGAGATGAGCCAGTCGCTCAAGACATCGACCTTTCGCGGGTGGAGAGGGTGGGGGGCTGTCTGCCCCCCACACCCCCGAAGATATTTTTAGCCAGTTGAAGTTCGGATCAGCGTTGATCGAGGCCGGTTAGAGCAGCGGCGAATTCTTCGGGATCGAAAGGGGCGAGATCGTCGATCTGTTCTCCGACGCCGATTGCGTGAATGGGCAGGCCGAACTTGTCAGCCAGAGCCACCAGCACGCCGCCTTTTGCGGTGCCGTCCAGCTTGGTCATCACCAGGCCGGAGACATCGGCCAGTTTCTGAAAGGTATCGACTTGACCGAGTGCATTCTGACCGGTGGTGGCATCCAGAACCAAAAGGGTATTGTGCGGTGCGGTTTCGTCGACTTTGCGGATCACCCGGACGATCTTGGCTAATTCCTCCATCAAGTCGGCACGATTCTGCAGACGACCGGCGGTGTCGATCATCAACAGATCGGCGCCATCCTCTTGTGCGCGGGTCAACGCATCGAAGGCCAGGGAGGCGGGGTCCGAGCCTTCGGGGGCTGTCAGGACCGGAACGCCTGCGCGGTCGCCCCAGACCTGCAGCTGTTCAACGGCGGCTGCGCGGAAGGTGTCTCCAGCTGCGATCACTACGTTCTTGCCGGCCGCCCTGAACTGGCTGGCTAGTTTGCCGATCGTGGTGGTCTTGCCCGATCCGTTGACGCCAACGACCAATACCACCTGTGGGCGTTTGGAATAGAGCGGCATGGGCTTTGCCACGGGTTCCATAACCCGGGCGACTTCCTGCGCCAGAAGCTGCTTGATCTCTTGTGTCGAAAGTTTGCGGCCATAACGGCCTTCGGCCATATTGGCGGTGACGCGCAGCGCTGTGTCCACACCCATGTCGGATGCAATCAACAGCTCTTCAAGCTGTTCCAGCATGTCGTCATCCAGCGTGCGGCGAACTGTTGTCTCGGTTTCGGCGCGCCCGAAAAGCCGCCCGAGCATGGATTTGGACGGCGCAGACTCGGCTGTAGTGGCCACCGGTTTGGCAACTGCCTGTTCCGGTGCAATGTCCGGTTGCGCGACTCCGGGTGCCGGTTCGGAATGCGGCGCTGGCGCTGGCGGGATTGGATCCGGTGCAGTTGTTTCCTCGCCCCCATCTTCAACGATGGCATCCAACCCTTGTTCAAGGCGGGATGAGGAATTGAACAGCTTGTCCTTGAGCTTTGAGAATAGCGCCATTTTTGGTCTCCGCAGGTGTTCCTCTCACCTAATGCGGAATTGCAGCAGTTGCAAAGGGTCAGAGGAAGGCGATCAGAAGACCGGCTTGCGCCCCCCAATACAATACCCAAACCAGATAGGAGGTGAAACGGCGGCTGGGATGGTCCACTGGCAGAAGAAACTTCTCAGTCGCCAGGATAAGGTCGGACGCGATAAAGGACAAAGCCGCAGGTAAAGCCCAACGCAGCGCGCCTGTTTCGGGCAGGGCCAGGACCGTGATGCCCATGCCCAGAATGATCGGAATATACCCGAGAACGGGCCATTTCAGGTCTCCGGCACGCGGCGGTAATAGGGTGACAACGACAATACCGAGGAGGATCAAAGACCAGAAATATCCGGGCTTCTCCAGAATAAGCGCGGCGTCGCTGGCCGGATGGGACAAGAACAGCCCGATATAGGCCAGATGACCAGTTGCAAAGGCACCGATCCCGGCCATGAAGGTGGCATCACTTTCCCGGGACAGAAGGGCGTCCCCCAGCGCACAGAATGCCAGCGCAAGGATCAACAGAAATGGAGCGCCACTTTGGGCGGCAATGACCGCCAGAACTGCGACGGATAGGGTCTTTAGGATTGACCGAACAGCGCCAGCGCCACGCGAGGTCAATGGCAGGTAAGCCAGAGCGCAAGCTGTCGCAATCAGAAAGAGGGCATTGGTCATAGAGTTATCTCCGCAGAATGTACTGAACACTTTCGCAGCGCATAACCGCAAAACTCAATCGGTGACGTGAAGGCACCCGGTTGGAATGAAAAGGGAATTGGCCTAGCGGCCTGCCATCTGACAGAATGAACCCATGCTGAAACGAATTGCGATTCTGTTGTCGATGGCTGCCCCGGCGGTTTGTGCCGACACATCCCTATCCGGCGCCGAATTTGACCGCTATACGCTGGGAAAAACCCTGTTCTATGGCTTTGAAGGCAGGATTTATGGGGTCGAGCGTTATCTGCCGGATCGCCGCGTGATTTGGTCTTTTCTGGATGGGAACTGCAAAGAAGGGCTCTGGTACGAGCAGGAAGGACAGATCTGTTTCGTCTATGAAGACCGGCATGACCCGCAATGCTGGGTATTCACCGAATCTGGCGGCGGTCTGATCGCTCAGTTCGAGGGAAATCCTGAGATGACCGAACTATATGAGAACGAAGACACAGACGCCGAGATGGTCTGTTACGGTCCCGAAGTCGGTGTCTAGCCTGTGCAGGGGTCAGAACAACGACCCCTGATCCGGCGCATCCTTTTTCGGCGGCTTTTTCGAAGTTGACGGTGACGCGGTAGACGGGCCGGTCGTCAATTCGCCATCTGCAAATTCAATGTCAAAGGATTGGTGTTTTGCCGCCTGTTTACGGGTTGTCAGTACCTGTCCTTCGGCGCGTACGACCGCATATCCACGTTGCAGCGTTGCCTTGTAGCTTAGCGTTTCCCGCAGCCGGTCTGCGGTTTCCAGGGATTGACGCATCCGGTCCAGACGCGCGGCTTGCGCTGTACTCAAGCGTTCGGCTAGGCGGTTGATGTTTTGCCGTTGGCTGTCGATTTCGCGCTGGATCGGCCGGACAGACAGGCGCGACGAAAGGCTGCGCAGTGTTTCCTGTCGGGTTCCGACCAGTGAGCGTAATGTGGACGGGCGCAGATGGGCGGACAACTCCACTACTTGCAAACGGCGGTTTTGCACGCCGCGCTCAAGTGCTGGTGTCAGTCGGTCCGCAATTAAATCAAGGCGTTGTCGCGGGTTGTTCAACAAGCTATCCGGGCGTGGTAATGCGCGGGATAAATCCCGCAACCGTTGCGACCGTCTTTGCACAGCGTCCGTGGCTGCACGGGACAGGCGCGCGCCTTGCTCTCCGGTCCAGGCCAGAAGTTCCATGCGGACAGGCACCGCAAGTTCGGCTGCGGCTGTGGGGGTTGGGGCCCTGCGGTCCGACACAAAATCAATCAGGGTCGTGTCGGTCTCGTGCCCAACGGCCGAGATCACCGGGATCTCTGATGCCGCCGTAGCGCGGGCCACGATCTCTTCGTTGAACCCCCAGAGGTCCTCGATTGACCCGCCACCACGGGCGACGATGATCAGGTCCGGTCGTGGCAGCGCACCGCCAGGAGTCAGTTGGTTGAAACCAGTAATCGCGTTCGCCACCTCAGGCGCGCAATTCGAACCTTGCACGGCGACAGGCCAGATCAACACTTTGCGCGGAAACCGGTCACGCAACCGGTGCAGGATATCGCGGATCACCGCGCCCGAGGGTGAAGTCACCACGCCGATGATCTGAGGAAGATAGGGCAGAGGCTTTTTACGCTCGGGTGCGAACAGGCCCTCGGATTCCAACTGTTTCTTTCGCTTTTCAAGCAGGGCCATCAGGGCACCCTGTCCGGCCACCGAAACCTCATCCACGTTCAGATTGTATTTGGACTGCGCTCCAAAAGCGGTCAGACGGCCTGTGACGACCACTTCCAGACCTTCCTCGGGAACCACGGACAGGGCAGCAACCTGGCCTTTCCAAGTGGTGCAGGCCAGTACGTTCTTGTCGTCCTTGATGTCATAGTACAGATGACCAGATCTGGCTTTGAACACGCGACCGACTTCACCCCGAACACGGATTCGGCCGAAACTGCCTTCCAGCGTCCGCTTCACCTCGCCCGAGATGTCGGAAACAGTGTATTCTGGGGTATTTTGGCCGGGAATGGGGTCGTCAAGCAGGTCGGACATTTCAGCGCCTTGTGTCAAATGCCCGGCCAGCTTAGAACGCGCGGAAGGCGAGGCCAAGCAGATCGGAGAGCAGTCATGAACATCCTCATTCTCGGCAGTGGTGGGCGCGAACACAGCCTGGCCTGGGCGGTGATGCAAAACCCGAAATGTGATCGCCTGATTGTGGCTCCGGGCAATGCTGGGATTGCCCAGATCGCCGAATGTGCGGCACTGGACATCGAAAATGGCGGTGAGGTGGTCAGATTTGCGGATGAGAACGCGATCGACTTTGTGATCGTCGGTCCCGAGGCGCCATTGGCTGCGGGGGTTGCGGATCGTTTGCGCGAGGCCGGTGTGCTGGTTTTTGGCCCCTCGGCAGAGGCCGCACGTCTCGAGGCGTCCAAGAGCTTTACTAAAGAGATCTGCGACGCCGCCAATGCTCCAACCGCAGGATACGCCCGGTTTACCGAGACCGAGCCAGCCAAAGCCTATATCAAAAAGAAGGGCGCACCTATCGTCGTCAAGGCTGATGGCTTGGCCGCGGGCAAGGGTGTGATCGTTGCGATGGACGAAGCGACGGCCTTGGATGCGATCGATGACATGTTTGGCGGAGCCTTTGGTGGTGCCGGTGCCGAAGTTGTGGTCGAAGAGTTCATGGAAGGTGAAGAGGCATCTCTGTTCGTGCTATGCGACGGGGAAAGCATCCTGTCCATTGGCACGGCGCAAGACCATAAACGGGTAGGCGAGGGCGATACCGGTCTGAACACCGGCGGCATGGGCGCGTATTCTCCGGCTCCTGTGTTAAGCGCTGTAATCGAAGAGCGCGCGATGAACGAGATTGTGCGCCCCACCATGGCAGAGATGAAGCGGCGCGGAACGCCGTTTCAGGGCGTTCTTTATGTTGGTTTGATGATCAAGGACGGCCAGCCACGGCTGGTTGAATATAACGTGCGTTTCGGCGACCCGGAATGTCAGGTGCTGATGATGCGCCTGGGCGCGCAGGCGATGGACCTGATGCACGCCGCAGCAGAAGGCCGGTTGGCCGAGGCGCGTGTAAACTGGGCGGATGATCACGCCTTGACGGTAGTCATGGCCGCTATTGGTTATCCGGGCGCCTACCAAAAAGGCAGCGTTATTAAAGGGCTGGATGACCTATCTGAAGATAGCGGTATTATGGTGTTTCACGCAGGAACCAAAGAATCCGACGGTCAGATCGTCTCTAGTGGTGGCCGGGTATTGAATGTCACCGCACGCGGCCAGAACCTGCAGGAAGCGCGTGACCGCGCCTATGAGTTGATCGACGGGATCAACTGGCCAGAGGGGTTCTTTCGCCGGGATATCGGATGGCGGGCGCTGTAATCGCGACGGCTCCCGCGCCCAGCCACTGCATCAGAGATGCAGCGCCAATGGACTTGGGCCGGGCAGCCCTCTGACGCGGGCTGCAGTCAGGGCGAGGGTACGCAGTTAAGCGCAGAGGTCATTGCTTTCGGGCTAAAGGGGGCGACCAGATGCTGCACCCAGCCATTGTCAAAGCGGATGCTGACAATTTCGCGCCAGTCCGCAGACGCGACAACCAGTTCCGGGCCATTGCCACAGTCGCGCAGACCCCCTGTGATGAAATCTTCGCCGATCCGATGATTTGTCAGCCTTGGTAGAGCGGCAATCTGGATTAATTCGCCGTCGACAAAGCGCCAAATGCGCAATGTCTTGGCCAGATGAGGGCGGTCGACATAGGCGATCTCGATATTGCCATCCCCATCCAGATCCGCCGCCCCGACCGGAGCAAGCCATCGAAAGCGGGTACCGATATGCGGAGTTGCGGCGATTTTGTCCCCTCTGGCATCATAGATGGCCAACTGAGCGCCCGCTTGATCCTGAGATTCAACGACAATGGCCTCGGGGGTCCCGTCCTGATCCACGTCCACAAGCCGTGGAGCGAGATCTTCAAATACGCGATCAGATGGAAGACGGATGGTCACGTTTCCGCTTTGGGTAGTCAGCTCCAACGCGCCATATTCGATGTTATCGCCCAGAACTCCGTGGGCGTAACGTGTTGTCGGCTCGGTGAAACGAGCGGCTGAGACGGTCTCTGCCAGTGCCAGCGGGACATGGCTCGTCAGCCAGAAGCATAGCGTCAGCGCTGCGCCGCGGGCCTGACCCTGCCAAGTTCGGTAGGGTAGGCGCGGCGCTTTGCGCGGCATCAGATCTGTTTTTCCGGCATCTGGACGATCAGGCCATCCATCTCGTCTGTGACCTTGATCTGGCAGGTCAGGCGCGAACGGGCAGGGTCGGGCTCATAGGCAAAGTCCAGCATGTCTTCTTCCATGTCATCCTTGCCGGGAATTTTCTCAACCCAGTCGGGGTGGATATAGACATGACAGGTCGAACAGGCACAGGCGCCGCCGCAATCCGCTTCGATACCGGGAATGTTGTTGTCACGGGCTCCTTCCATGACGGTTAGTCCGTTGGCGACCTCGACAGTGTGCTCGGTACCGCCATGCTCGACATAAGTGATCTTTGCCATTGCGTGCGTCTTCCTCTTGCGATGTTAGATCCTTCCTTAGTCAAGGCATTTAGGTGTTTCCAGCCTCATTTGCGACTCGATGTGCCGCGTCTGGGAATTCTCGGCCTTTGTTCCCTTTACGTTCTTCTGCTCGCTGTATTTTTACCCGCAGCTACTGACTGGAATTGGCGTAGCCTGTCAGCGGCTGCCCGCTGTGAGGTCGAGGGTCAATAATACGCCGATTGCCGAGGTCATGAGGTTTTGCTGGAAAGCGAATTGAACGCCAAGGGTTCTGACCATGCAAATAGCCGAGACCATCGGCGCTGGGGTAAGGGTGGGATGCCACTGCGCAGGTCGGCCAAGCTCAGGGCGTTTGGGCTACGTAACAATGCCTGATAAACTTGCAACGCACCGGGGCGTGTGTAGCTGGACCAATGGCTGAACCTGCGTCTGGAGGCCTGGATCGCAAAGGCGTGATGCGCCAGATGATTCAGCGTGTCCGGGCAATCCAGTTGCAGCGTAATAGCATTCGGGGCCGTCAAGCCGCTGCCTATGCTGCGATCGCCTTGTTCAGGCGGAGGGATCAGGCATTCGTATAGAAAATCAAACAGATCATTTTCGCGGCTCGTAATATTAATGAATTCCGCCCGTCTACCCGCCGGAGTGGCCAGCGCTCTTAACGCGCGACTCTGATAGGCGGCTCCGGTCAACGAGATGATGCGGTTTAGGGATCCGGGCCGGATGTGATGCAGGGCTTCAAGCGCCAATTCGGTCCCCACCGAGTGGCCAATAAAGTGGATCGGACGTCGCGGGTTCAGATGGTGCAGTTCCCGGATCAATTCGGCCAGAACACGTCCGGCCTCGTGCGCCCGGCGGAGGGCACCCCAAAACGATCCCCGTGCATTCCAGCCAAAGGCAATGCCCAGCCCCTCGGTTTGCAAACCAGTGCCAAAACCAAGTTGCCGCGGCCAGCTGTAGAAAGATGTTGGCGAGGATGTCCGGGGCAGGGACAAGAAATGTTGGTGCGGGCAGGCCTTGGCCCGGCCTGGCCGGAATCTGTACCCATGTGACATGAGGATGACCGGGCCTTGGATGTGCCGGGTCTGACATAGCAGGCTGAAGGGGGACTGTGGGCTGTTGTGCAGCGTAAGCGTGTCGCCGGTCGCGTTGATCCGGATTATTGGCATTCTCACTGCCTCATACAAGATGTTGTGGCGGCAATATCCCAACAGCCTATGCCCCCTAGGTGAAGGGATTGTTACAGCTGCGCGACGTTGCGGGGGGCGGGGTTGACGATGCTGCAGCCGCGGCGTAATTCAGCATCACCACGTGGCGATTTGTTACCGGATTGCGGGCCACGCTAAACAACACCGCTAAAAGGTCAGGATGAAAGACCCCTTTCGCTTGGCCGCGTCTGGGGTTTTTTGTTTACGTCCCTCAAGGGGCTGAAAGGAATGACATGAGCGAGAGCTGGAACAAGCGCACACAAGCCGTCCATGGCGGCACCCGCCGCAGCCAATACAACGAAGTGAGCGAGGCGATCTTTCTGACCCAGGGATTTGTCTATGATACGGCCGAGCAGGCCGAGGCGCGGTTCATCGAAACCGGCCCTGATGAGTTCATTTACGCTCGTTATGGCAACCCGACAGTTTCGATGTTTGAACAGCGTATCGCGGCTCTGGAAGGGGGCGAAGACGCTTTTGCCACCGCCTCTGGAATGGCTGCGGTGAATGCGGCACTGACTTCGATGTTGCAAGCCGGTGACCACGTTGTTTCTGCCAAGGCTCTGTTCGGGTCGTGCCTGTATATTCTGGAAAACGTGCTGACCCGGTTCGGGGTTGAAGTGACCTTTGTGGACGGTACCGATCTTGACGCATGGGAGGCTGCGATCCGCCCGGATACCAAAGCGGTTTTCTTCGAATCCATGTCCAACCCGACGCTTGAGGTCATCGACATCTCAGCCGTTTCCCTTCTGGCCCATGCGGTTGGTGCAACGGTCATCGTGGACAATGTGTTCTCGACCCCAGTTTTCTCGAGCGCGATCGCTCAGGGGGCTGACGTGGTTGTCTACTCGGCGACCAAGCATATTGACGGGCAGGGCCGCGCCCTGGGTGGTGTCATCATCGGCACCAAAGAGTTCATCCGTGGTACGGTCGAGCCCTATATGAAACACACCGGAGGCGCGCTTAGCCCCTTCAACGCGTGGATCATGTTGAAAGGGCTTGAGACCATGGCCTTGAGGGTCAACGCACAGGCCGAAACCGCCCAGAGGATTGCCGAGGCGCTAGAGGGCCATCCGGCGTTGGAGCGGACGCTTTACCCCGGTCTGAAGTCTCATGCGCAGAATGATCTGATACAAACGCAGCTTGGCGGCAAAGGCGGGACAGTGCTGTCGTTGGATATCAAGGGCGGAAAAGAGGCGGCATTTTCCTTCCTTAACGCCCTGACGATTCCGGTGATTTCGAACAATCTGGGCGATGCCAAGTCGATTGCCACCCACCCGGCAACCACCACACATCAAAGATTGAGTGACGACCAAAAAGTTGAGTTGGGCATTGCTCCGGGCCTCGTCCGGTTCTCGGTAGGTCTGGAAGACGCCGATGATCTTCTTGCCGATATCAAACGCGCATTGGACGTTTCTCAGCAATAGGGGCGTCAGCCGGACTGTTAGGCATGGTTCGAAAACGGTTTGTGACTTGTGCGCATGGTGCGCCCATCACGAAGTTTCGATCCGGGCTGTGTTTCGGCGCGTATACCATTAGACTGGAAATCGCGTCGAACATATATATAGTCCGGCGACCAACCCGAGGAACCCTGATCGATGAACGTGTATCCCCGTGACATTGATGACGCCCCCAACAATGATGAGGCCGCGGCAGCGTTGAAAACCCTGCGGAAATGGGCCGAGAACGCGACCGAGGCTGAAATCGGTCAGCTTGATCCTGCTGTCGCGCGGCTTGTGCCGGGGCTCCTGCCGGTTAACTACCCATCCCTGTCGCGGCATTACCCCGAGGGGTTTGCTGTGGATGAGGCCTACCGCGCGTCGTTGCCTGACCTTCAGAATGGACCTTCCAGCCTGATCCGTGGGGCGAAGCAACAGATTCAACATGTTGGCATATCGAATTTCCGCCTGCCGATCCGGTTTCACCGCAAGCAGGGCGACGACCTGACGCTGGAGACCTCAGTGACTGGCACTGTCAGCCTTGATGCGGAAAAGAAGGGCATCAACATGTCCCGTATCATGCGTTCGTTCTACAAACATGCTGAGCGCACGTTCAGCTTTGAGGTGATCGAGGCTGCGCTGAACGACTATATGACCGATCTGGACAGCTTTGACGCACGTATCCAGATGCGGTTCTCCTACCCGGACAGGACTCAAAGCCTGCGTTCGGGTCTGGAAGGCTATCAATATTACGATATCGCGCTGGAACTGGTCGAACAGAATGGCGTGCGTCAAAAGATCATGCATCTGGATTATGTGTATTCCTCGACGTGCCCATGTTCTCTGGAGCTCAGCGAGCATGCGCGGTCTACACGAGGGCAACTGGCGACGCCGCATTCGCAGCGCTCGGTTGCGCGGATATCGGTTGCGGTCGATTGCGATGCCGATTGCCTCTGGTTCGAAGATCTGATTGCGCTGTGTCGCAGGGCGGTGCCGACCGAGACGCAGGTCATGGTCAAACGTGAAGATGAGCAGGCCTTTGCCGAGCTGAACGCCGCAAACCCGATTTTTGTCGAAGACGCGGCACGCCTGTTTTGTGCCGAACTTTTGGCCGACCATCATATCGGCGATTTCCGCGTGATCGCCAGCCATCAAGAAAGCCTGCACAGCCATGATGCCGTTTCTGTTCTGACTGAGGGCCCGACCTTTGTGTCCTCTAGCCTGGATCCGAGACTGTTTACGACATTGTTTCACGTCGGATAGGCGCTAAACTTTTGTAAAACCTTGATTAAGTGCCGATGCGGTGAAATTTCGCCGCATTGCAGCGATAAATGCTGCAAGCGCGAAATCTTTGCTGTAAACTGTCCTTGAATGCAGCCATCTCGTGGTCACTGTTCTGGTGATCATTTCACTCAATCAGGAAGCCGGCACGTGCGACGCCAAGGACTGCAAGGCAACGTAATCCGCCCGTTTAGTCAGGGCGGGCAGGGTTCTTTACTCATTCGCGGGTTGCATCACTTTCACAGGAGAACAACCTCATGAACCCGTTTACCCAGCCATTTGAATTTCAGGCAGCAGCAATTCGATTTGCCGGTGAGGCAATGACCAACCATTTGAAAATCATGCAAATTCTGACCAACTCTGCGATTGAACTGCCCTTCGCCCAGGTTCAGGCCCTGCGTGTCGCCTCCGAAAAGACTGTTGCTGACGTGAAGGCACCTGAGTTCAAATCTCAGGCGATGCCTGTGGTCAATGCTGATCCGCAACCTGCGGCAAAGGTCAAAGTGGCCGTCCAGAAGAAGGCAGAAGTCAAGGCAAAGGCCGAATCGCCCAAGCCCGCCCTGGCGAAACCTGTGACAAAAGCCAGAGCGTCGGGGGGTGCGAAAAAGGCACAGACCAAATCCGCGGCAAGACCTGCAGTGGCAAAAGCCGCAGCCCCAAAAGTCGCAGCTAGGCCCGCTGCCCCCAAAGCCGCTACGGCAAAGCCTGCTGTTACCAAAACCGTAACTGCCAAATCTGAAACGCCCAAAGTAGAAGCCGCTAAACCTGCTGCAGTTAGGCCTGCAGTGGTAAAATCTGCTGCTCCCGCCGCTGCGATCGACGCTGCTGTTGCAAAAACCGCAGCTGTTAAACCCGTAGCGTCCAAGGTGAAGGCAGATCGGGTCGCAACCGCCAAACCTGCACCCGCAAATCCGGCCGCGTCGAAGACACAGGCGGGACAGGCGGCAGCTGCACGCCGGTCACGCGCGCCTTCGAAACCGCCCGTGATGCCCGTCTCGAGCGGCAAAACCGAAAAGTAATCGGGACATCCGCTTGACACAGTCGTGCAGGCGCGCCAACGCTGCGCCTCATGACGGACATGCGCCCGGTAGGATATGTGATTGGCCTGTTGGTCGCCATTCTTGGGGCGACCATGATGTTGCCCATGCTTGCGGACCTTATCGAGGGCCGCGGCGAATGGCATGTTTTCCTTGAAAGCAGCGTTATTACCATTCTGACCGGCGCTGTCCTTTCTATGAGCTGCTCAAATGGCGTTGGCGAAGGGTTGACGATCCGCCAGACCTTTCTGCTCACGACCGGCGTTTGGGTGGCTTTGCCTTTATTTGGGGCAATTCCTTTCCTGTTCGGGGAAACCGAGTTGCGCTTTGTAGATGCCTATTTCGAGGCCATGTCTGGCCTTACGACCACGGGCTCGACCGTGATTTCGGGGCTCGATGGGCTGCCGCAGGGCTTGCTTTTGTGGCGCGGTGTGCTGCAATGGCTGGGCGGTATCGGGATCATCGTTGTTGCAATGGTTTTTCTGCCCGAGCTTCGGGTCGGAGGAATGCAGATCTTCCGTTCGGAAGGTTTCGAAACCATGGGTAAGATCCTGCCGCGGGCGCAAGAAATCGCAGGCCAGATTTCCCTGATCTACGTGTTCCTGACCGTGGTCTGCGCGCTTGTTTACACCGGTCTTGGCATGAGCTTTTTTGACGCCGTGGTTCATTCTATGACCACAATCTCGACCGGTGGGTTTTCAAACTATGATGCATCGTTCGGTACCTTCTCGGGTCCGGCGGAATATGCGGCGTCGATTTTCATGATCCTCGCTGCCCTGCCATTTGTGCGTTATGTTCAGTTTGCCAATGGCAGCACCGGCTCCCTGTTCCGCGACAGTCAGATTCGGGCGTTTTTGGCCACGATCGTGGTTCTTGTAGCCGTCATGGCGGTGTTTTTGACCTCTGTCTTTCCGCATCACTGGGAACAGGCGGTGCGGGAATCGCTGTTCAACATCACGTCGATCATTTCAGGTACCGGTTATGCCAGCGTCGATTATATGGGTTGGGGCAGTTTTCCGATCATGGTGTTCTTCCTGATTGGCCTGATCGGAGGGTGTGCAGGATCAACTGCCTGTTCGATCAAGATTTTCCGCTATCAACTGCTGTTTGCATCCATCAAAACTCAAATCCGGCGTATCCGTTCACCGCATGGGGTGTTCATGCCTCTCTATGACGGGCGTCCCATCGGAACGGATGTCCTGACTTCGGTCATGAGCTTTTTCATGTTCTTCGTATTGTCTTTGGGCTTCCTGGCATGGGCGCTGGCGCTGACCGGGCTGGATTTCATTACCTCTGTATCGGGTGCAGCAACAGCGTTGGCCAATGTTGGTCCCGGCCTTGGGGATCAGATCGGACCAGCGGGTAATTTCAGCGGGCTCAGCGATACAGCCAAATGGCTACTATCTGCGGGGATGCTGGTCGGTCGGCTTGAACTGCTCGCGGTCTATGCGCTGTTCACAGTCCATTTCTGGAGAAGTTGATGAAAAGACCACTTGGCGCTCAAATCTCGCACATGCTCCGGGATCGGGGTGTTGATGTGATTTTTGGTATCCCCGGCGTCCATAATCAAGAGATGTATCGCGGGATCGAAGAAGCAGGCATCACCCATGTTCTTGCGCGGCACGAGCAGGGGGCCGGTTTCATGGCGGACGGATATGCGCGTGCAAGCGGCAATCCTGGCGTGGCCTATGTGATCACTGGGCCTGGCCTGTGCAACATCATGACACCCATGGGGCAGGGGTATTCGGATTCGGTGCCAATGCTGGTGCTGTCCTCCTGCCTTGATGATGATCAGGCGCTGCAGGGACAGCTTCATCAGATGAAGGATCAACGTGCCGCCGGAGAAACGGTCGCGGACTGGTCGTTGCAGGCTAGTACAGCTTCGGCCGCCTATGGCCTGGTTGAACGTGCTTTCGAAGAGTTCGCGCTGAGCCGCCCCAGACCCAAGCACATACAGGTGCCGATTTCGCAGCTTAAGGCACAGGCTGACCCAGCCCCATTCCCGAACCAGCCGGGTTTGCGGACAAAGGCTCTGCCGCCGGACGTCGCGCCGGTCTTGTCGATGCTGAACATCGCGCGCAGGCCGCTGTTCGTTCTGGGAGGCGGTGCAAGATCAAACTTGTGGCGGCAGATTCTGACACAGATCGGAGCGGCCTGTTTCACCACCTATGCGGGGCGTGGAATGGTGGGGTTGGATTATGCGTTGGATTTTGGCGCTGCCTTGTCTCGCCCCGAAAGCGCCCAGATCATCGCCTCCGCCGATCTTGTGGTGGTCGTCGGAGCCGAGCTGGGTGAGGTCGATCTGTGGCGCGATGCGCTGGGGAATACGGCCAATATGATCCGCATTGATCTGGACCCTCAGGTCCTGTCAGACCATCATCGGGCCTCGGTCAAGTTGCAGGCGGATGGCGAAAGCTTTGCCCACGCGATGTGGGCGTCTATCGACCATGTCAAACCGGCAAATGGCTGGTCTTCGGATGAGGTTTCCGAAGCTCGCAGTAAATGGCGCGCCGAGATTGATGCAGAACGGCCCGGAATTGTCCCGGTGTTGGATGCCTTGCGTAAGGCAATGCCAGCGGATGTGATGGTGTATTCGGACATGACCCAGTTCGCCTATGTTGCCAAGGGGGTGTGGGAAATGCCTTTCCCCTATCATTGGCACCACCCGAACGGCTTTGGCACGCTGGGCTATGCGTTGCCGGCTGGAATAGGTGGCGCTATCGCGCGGCCGGGCAGGCCGACTGCTGTGATTGCTGGGGATTATGGCTTTCACTACACGATGATGGAATTGGGCGTGGCGGTAGAGCTGGGTTTGCCCCTGCCGATCATTCTTTGGGACAATGGCAAGCTGAAAGAGATCGAAGACAGCATGGTGGGCAGTCAGATCGCCCCGAATGCTGTCGTTGCGCGTAACCCTGACTTTTGCAAACTGGCCGAGGCATTCGGCGCCTTGTCTGCCGCGCCCTCAACACTGGAAGACATGCAGTCTGCGGTGCGAAAAGCGTTTACCGCTAAGGGGCCGACATTGATCCGGATCACTCCGGACATATGGCGCGCAGAATAAAAAACGCCGCCCGGATGGGCGGCGTTAATGCGCGATTTTACGAACTCAATCCCAGCATTGTACCAGAACAGTCATCCCATTTGCCCGGCGGCTAAGCTCATTGGGTGAGACCTGCGTGGCGGTGGTGGCGCTGGATTGACCTGCCAGCCCAGCCTTGCTCAGCGCCTTGTTCAGGCTCTCTGTATTGGCAGACAGGCTGACCGAGGCGGGCAGGGTCCGCCCATCCGTCGGGGTCGGCAAAAGCATCCCGACCACCTGACCGTTGCCGTCAAACACGGGGCCTCCTGCATCGCCGGGTTGGGTGGCCAGCGCCAGACGCTTCACGCCATCCTCACCGTTCAGGCCGCGCAGGTCGGCGATCTGCCCATATGACAGCGTCGGACCGCCCAAAACGCCCTGATACGAGAATCCGGAGACCGCAACCTCGGACTGAATCCGCGGCTTGGTGCTGCTGAACTCGGCCACGCTGATCGGGGAAAGGTCGCGGCTTGGCCGCAGAACGGCGATGCCGAGATTGGGATCGGTCGAGGCGACCTCAAGCTCGTGCGCGCCGTCCAGCGTGATCCGCGAGCAGCTATCTGCCGCCTCGGTCACGGTCAGGACGGTGCCTTTGGCATCCGCAAAGAACCCCGAGCGTGACAGGCGCGGTTTGCGAACCTGCAGGCCGGATACAAGATCAATGCTTTGCGCAGCGTCCGATCCGGCGGCGGCGTCAAGAACCGCATCAGTGGTGCTAAAGCCCGCTTTCATGGCGGCAAGAACGCGGGTACGGCGCGCCTCGTCCCCTTCGGGCCAGACCAGGGTAAAACCTTTGATCTGACCATCTTTCAGCTTGGCCTCGGTATAGGATACAATGTCATTGCCGCGACCTTCCAGCGTAAAGCTGTCACCGCGCAGCTGGCGAGGGCCTTCAAGCGGAACGATTTCCAGCGACTGCATGACTTCAAAAAGGGCCCGCAGGGTTGCTTTGGTGCCATCCTGACTGATCAGCAGGGCCTGAGCATTCAGGTCGGTCGAGCCGTTGAAATGCACGAAGGGGGCCTCGTAACGGTCGAATGCAACAACACCCAGCGGCATGGCCATCTCGATACCTGCCTGTGGGTCTGTGTAGAGCTGCATTCCGGCGCTGACTAATGGCGCGTTATAGTCATCCATCAAGGCCTTGCGCTGTACCGTCGTCAGAACCCCGGTCGCCTCATATCCGTTGAAACTTTGCCAGTCGCCCATCGAGCGACGCGTTCCCTGTCCAAAGGCACCGTCAATCGTCGAGTTGTAGAAACCGGCTGCCTGAAGTGCGGTTTGAAGGCCCATACGCTCCTGCGCGCTCAGCAATCGTTCGCTTTGCAGCGCCTGTGATCTGGTTTCATCGGCAATTTGCGGGGTTGCCTCGGCCACTGGTTGTTCCGGTTCAGATGCGACCGGCGCTGTCACAGCGGCCTGGTCCTGAGTATTCGCACTGACCGGCCAGAACTGCTGCCCCAGTGTGTTCGAGAAGGCGATAAAGCTGTCGGCTGGAATTTGCCCCTCTGCGCGGTACACCCGCAGAACTTGCTCGGCATCGCCGCGCAGATACGGGCCGATCACAATGGCATACCAGCCCGAATTCAGGCGAAATCCATTTACGTCTGGCAACGCGCCAGAATAGGTTTGTGCGCGTTCCTGGGCTTCACGCAGCGAAGGCTGCGCCTCGACCTGGACCCAAACACCTCCGTCTTGCTGCGCAAATGATGCCCGCACGCCGAAAAGGAAAAGAACTGAAATTACCGTTAATATGCGTCTCATTGTGTGCCTGTGTCCGCGGTGTTTTTCTGCGATGAAGAGTACGCGATATGCGGGTTGAAACACCATGCCTGGAATACGGGGAATTTCCAGTTTGGCCGCTCAGTGGCTTCCCGGGCACACTGTCCCGTTGACGCCCCTTGGCCCCTTGCATAGGAAGGGCAAAACCCACCGGAACAGGGCGCAATGGCGTCCAAAGGGAATGTGATGACCGTTAAGTCCAACGCACCTCGCTCTTTTCAGGAGATCATCCTGCGCCTTCAGACCTATTGGGCGTCAAAAGGCTGCGCCATTCTGCAGCCCTATGACATGGAGGTCGGGGCAGGGACATTCCATCCAGCGACTACTTTGCGCGCTTTGGGGTCCAAGTCCTGGGCCGCAGCTTATGTGCAGCCCTCGCGCCGCCCAACAGATGGGCGTTATGGCGAGAACCCCAATCGCTTGCAGCACTATTACCAGTATCAGGTGTTGATCAAGCCTAGCCCGCCGGACCTGCAGGCGTTGTATCTGGGCAGCCTTGAGGCAATCGGCATCGACATGGACCTGCATGACATCCGGTTTGTCGAGGATGACTGGGAAAGCCCAACCCTGGGCGCCTGGGGCCTGGGCTGGGAGGTCTGGTGCGACGGCATGGAAGTCAGCCAGTTCACCTATTTCCAACAGGTCGGAGGCCATGACTGCGCGCCGGTTTCAGGTGAATTGACCTATGGGTTGGAGCGGCTGGCGATGTATGTGCTGGGTGTTGATCACGTGATGGACATGCCCTTCAACGATCCGCAGTCACCCAGCCCGCTGACCTATGGTGACATATTCAAGCAGACCGAAGAAGAATATGCCCGCTGGAACTTTGACGTGGCCAACACCGAAGTCCTACTGCGCCATTTCGAAGAGGCCGAGTCCGAATGCGCCAATATTCTGGCGCAAGAGCATGACGACCCAAAAACCGGTAAGCGTATCGTAATGGCGCACCCGGCCTATGATCAGTGCATCAAGGCATCACATATCTTTAACCTGTTGGATGCACGTGGCGTGATCTCGGTGACGGAACGGCAGGCCTATATTGGGCGCGTGCGGACCTTGGCAAAGCAATGCGCCGACGCCTTCGTTCAGACCGATGCCGCCGGGTACGAGGTCTGATGCGGCAGTTACGCCAACCCGGGAAGCAGAACTTTAAGTCCGTCCGCGATCATGCTGATTGCGATGGCAGACAGGATCATACCCATAAAGCGGCTCATGATCACCCGAGCGTTGTCCGAAAGCCGCTTGGACAGCGCCGCGGCGTTCCAGAATGTGACGAACAGCAAAAACAGCACTGCCAGAAAAACGCCCGCATAGAGTATGACGTCCATAGGTTTGGACATTTGATGTGCATAGAGGATCAACGTTGTGATTGTGCCAGGCCCAACGAGGATGGGAAAGGCCAACGGATAAAAGGCGACGGTGTCGGGCTCGGGATAAGATTTCTTTTCGCCTTCGGTTCCGTGATGCGCCGTGCTCTCGGTGCCGCTCAGCATGTTCAGGCCGATCATCAGGACAACAAGACCGCCCGCAACGCGCAGATCATTGACGCTGATGCCGAACAGTCCCAATGTCTTGCTGCCAATGGCTGCAAAAGCACCGCCCAGGATCAGACAGTAGGTGACGGTTTTCACCGCAACCTTGCGCTGATCTGCGGGGGTCAGACCATCAGTCACGCTCAGAAAAACGGGCAAGTTGGTGATCGGGTTCATGATCGCAAAAAGCGCGCCGAAAAAACCTGCGGCGAGAGTCGTGTCCATTTTCATTACCCTAATGTCAGCCTGTATCAGGTTGGAAACTGGCCCATTTTCGACCTCAATGAAAGAGGCCACGTGAATAGGATGCTCGAACGATGACCGGAAAACTACTTGCTATTCTCCTTCTTGGGTCGGCTGTTCTGGCTGGTGGGGCCATGTACTATCTGCAAGTTTACGGCTTTTATTATGAAGTGGTCTCAAAGCCGGGACAGGATGTCCGTTTGCTAGCAATCGGCGCAGATGAGCCCGAGACCATCGCCTATACGGACTTTCAGGCGATTGATGCGGACAGCTCTCCGATTCGATACCGCGCCTGCTTTGAAACTGACCTGACGCCAGCAGATCTGGCTGGTTATCAGACCGCCAATGACCCCGAACCGTTGACGGCGCCCGGATGGTTTGAGTGCTACGATGCCATAAAGATTGCCAACGCGTTGCAGACCGGTCAGGCGCAGGCCTTTATCGGGGCTAAGAATATACACTTTGGCGTGGACCGGATCGTCGCTGTAACCCAGGATGGAAAAGGCTATGTTTGGCACGCGCTGAACAACTGCGGGGAAAAGGCCTATGACGGCACGGTCGTCGGAGAGGAATGCCCGCAGCAACCGGAAACGGGGCAATGACTTATCTCATCCCGGATATGATCGCCGCCACGTTGGGTCTGGCTGTATATCTTTTGGGGGCGGAGTTGAACACGCAGGTGAAGCTGCTTCAGCGCTTCAACATACCCGAACCGGTCAGCGGCGGGTTGGTCGCAGCGCTGGTGATGTTGGGATTATACATGGCCACAGGCATCTCATTCGATTTTGAGATGGCCACGCGGGATTACATGCTGGTGCTGTTTTTTGCGGCAATCGGCCTGAATGCCCGGTTCCTGGATCTGCTTACCGGCGGCAAACCTCTGTTCTTGCTGTTGGTTCTGACACTGATCACCATCATCATGCAAAACGGCATTGGTGCCGTCGGGGCGGTTGCATTTGGCTTTCCTGCCCAATCCGGAGTGTTATTCGGATCAGCTGCCCTGATCGGAGGGCATGGAACCGCCATTGCATGGGCGCCGGACGTTGGTGCCGTAACTGGGTTGGAAGGCGCGACCGAGTTGGGGGTCGCAGTGGCGACATTGGGTCTGGTGTTGGCCGCGGTGGTTGGCGGTCCTGTGGCCAAGTATCTTGTCGAACGCTATAATCTGACCCCCGACCGCCCCAACGAAGAACTGACAGTTGGTGTCGCAACCGAAGAACAGCGTTATCCCGATATTACGCCGCTTGGACTGATGCGGGTCATGCTGTACCTCCATCTTGCCATTATCGTTGGCTACGGTGTGAATGTCCTGATCGCAGAGGCCGGCCTGAAACTTCCCCTGTTTGTACCTTGTCTGATCATTGCCATTTTGATCGGCAACCTGCGCAGCTGGTTGCGGCCAAATGCAGTTCCCGTCAGCCGCACATCCGCGCTTGGGCTGGTTTCAGAGCTTGCGTTGGGTACCTTTCTGGCCATGTCGCTGATGAGCCTGCAGTTGTGGACGATTGCGGAACTTGGTGTGACCATTTTGGTCGTACTGGCGGCACAAACCGCCTTTACGGTAATCTTCGTTATCTACGTGTTGTTTCCGGTGATGGGGTCAGGATATCGCGCTGCAGTTCTGGCCGCCGGGTTCGGTGGGTTTGCGCTGGGCGCAACTCCGACCGCCATTGCCAATATGACCGCTGTAACCAAGCGATATGGCCCTTCACCTATTGCCTTTATCGTACTGCCCCTTGTATCCGCCTTTTTTGTGGATATCGCTAATGCCATCGTCATCCAGACGATCGTCAATTTCTAAGGACCGACTATGCCCGACCTGCTGATCGAACTGTTTTCCGAGGAAATCCCTGCACGCATGCAAACCCGTGCCGGTGAAGACCTGAAAAAGCGGATCACCGATGGTCTGGTCGAGGCCGGTCTGACCTATGCCGGGGCCGCCTCTCTGACCACGCCCCGTCGTCTGACTTTGGCGGTCGAAGGCTTGCTGGCCGAAAGCCCGTCCATCCGCGAGGAACGCAAAGGCCCGAAAGTGGGCGCACCCGATAAGGCCATCGAAGGCTTCCTGCGCGGCGCCGGCCTGACCCGCGATCAGTTGGAAGAGCGTGAAACGCCCAAAGGTGCGGTCTATTTCGCGATGATCGAAAAGCCTGGTCGCCCGGCGGCTGATATCGTGGCCGACGTGCTTGAGGCGACCATTAGGAACTTCCCCTGGCCCAAGTCGATGCGCTGGGGCAGTGGACCGATGCGCTGGGTACGTCCGCTGCATTCGATCCTGTGCCTCCTCAGCGATGAGGCAGGCGCGCAGGTCGTGCCTCTTGAGGTCGAAGGGATCAAATCCGGCGACACGACCGAGGGCCACCGCTTTATGGCCCCGAACCGGTTTTCTGTCACGTCGTTCGAGGATTATGCCGCCAAGCTGAAACGCGCCTTTGTGGTGCTATCGCCTGAGGAACGCGCCGAGCATATCTGGAACGACGCGCAGAACATGGCTTTTGCCGCCGGTCTGCAAGTGGTCGATGACAAGGGCCTGCTGGCCGAGGTGGCCGGGCTGGTCGAATGGCCCGTGGTACTGATGGGGCAGATTGACGAAGAATTCCTCGAATTGCCGCCCGAGGTGTTGCAGACCTCGATGAAGGAACACCAGAAATTCTTTTCCGTGAAGAACCCCAAAACCGGCCGGATTGAACGCTTTATCACCGTCGCCAACCGCGAGACCGCCGACAATGGTGCGACCATTCTGGCGGGCAACCAAAAGGTGCTGTCGGCCCGTCTGGCGGATGCGAAATTCTTTTGGGAGAATGACCTGCGCGTTGCCAAGTCGGATATGACCCAATGGACCCGCGCATTAGAGAACGTGACCTTCCACAACAAACTGGGCACACAGGCGGAACGGATCGACCGCATCGCAGCACTAGCCCGCGAACTGGCACCGATCGCAGGTGCCGAACCGGCAGTGGCCGAGAAAGCCGCGCGTCTGGCCAAGGCCGATCTGAGTTCCGAGATGGTCTATGAATTCCCCGAACTTCAGGGGCTTATGGGGCGGTACTACATCGAGGCCGCAGGTGAAGACGCCGCCATAGCTGCCGTGGCGCAAGAGCACTACTCGCCGCTTGGCCCGTCGGATGACGTACCAACCGCACCGCTATCAGTGACCGTGGCACTGGCCGACAAGCTGGACACGCTGACTGGATTCTGGGCGATTGATGAGAAACCGACCGGGTCGAAAGACCCGTTTGCGCTGCGTCGCGCGGCGTTGGGGGTTATTCGGTTGGTGTTGGAAAATGGTCTAAATCTGCCTCTTGGTCAGATAGCCAAGTCCTGCTTTCAAAGTGCACTTCATGAGGGATTTGGTTCTGAGCTCTCTAAGGCGATGCAAAAGTCTATTTCCGCTGTTGAATTCATCAATGTACACAGCATCGAAGAATTGAAAGACCGTTCTGACTTTGATCCAGCATTCGAGAACGCGTTTGCAGTTTTTCTTAATAATGTGGATAACCTCCTCTCCTTCTTCCACGACCGCCTCAAGGTCTTCCTCCGCGACGAGGGCATCCGTCACGACATCATCGACGCCTGTATCGCGATGGACGGGAATGACGACCTCAACCTGCTGGTCAAGCGTGCCCGTGCGCTGAATGCAGTGATCGCGACCGAGGATGGCGAAAACCTCGTGCAGGGGTTCAAGCGGGCCAACAACATCCTGACTCAGGCCGAGGAAAAGGATGGGGTGGAATACTCCTATGGCGCGGATGTGAAATTTGCCGAAACCGACAGCGAGAAAGCGCTGTTCTCGGCATTGGATCAGGCTCAGGCGCAGATCGACACAGCGCTGGCGTCCGAGGATTTCCGGGCCGCGATGACGGCCATGGCCGCGCTGCGCGGGCCGGTGGATGCGTTCTTTGAGGATGTGCAGGTCAATACCGACAATGACATCCTGCGCCGCAACCGCCTGAACCTGCTCAGCCAGATCAGGAAGGTCTGTTCCAGCGTGGCCGATCTGGCCCGAATCGAAGGTTAACGCTCTTGCGCCACGGGCGCAGGGGCCTATGCTGCGGTGAAACCAAAAGGTGCCGCAGTGCAGAATAACCCGCATACCACTCTGATCACAGCCGAAGCGCCCGTAGCGGCGAATACTCATGGCGGGCGCGCGAAATGCCTGCAGCGCCTGGTTCGGCTGGATTTTCCCGTACCACGAACGGTTGCATTGTCCTTTGATGCAGTGCAGCGGATCGCCGGCGGGCAGGTGCCCGACATTGCGGCCATTCTCGAACAGTTCGACGAGGCGGCGCTGCTGTGTGTTCGTCCAAGTTCCGAGGACCCCGATTGGGGTGGGCCTGGGGCAATCCTCAACATCGGTATGAATGATGCGCGCTATGTGGACCTGTCAGACGAGATGGGGAACGAGGCCGCGGCTGCACTGTCGCTGCGCTTTGTTCAAAGCTATGCCATTCATGTGGCGCGTCTGGATGCGGATGTGTTTGACGACATCGAGGCCGATGGGCTGGAAGGTCTGCGCCAGTCGTTGCGGGCCTATGAGGATGAAACCGACGAGCCTTTCCCACAGGATCGTGGTGAGCAGCTGGTTGCGGTTCTGCGTTCGATGGCGCGGGCATGGGATGGAACCTCAGCCCGGCTGTTACGCCAGGCAAAAGGTGCGCCAGCAGATGCAGGTCTGGGCCTGGTCATTCAAGAGATGGTCCCGGGTGTGGGGCAGGGCGAATGCGGGTCCGGCGTTCTGCAACTGATTGATCCGACAACAGGGCTGCAGCAGATAACCGGTCGTTACCTCAGCCAAAGCCAGGGTCGCGATGCGTTGGGCGAGGGGGTCGCTGCGCTGTATCTGGAAAAGGATCCGCGTGGTAAGTCGCTTGAGGAAGTTGCGCCCAAGGCATTCGCGGAACTCAAGGCACATGCTGCAATCATGCGCGAAAAGCTGCGTGAGGAAATGCAGGTCGAATTCGTCATCGAAAATGGGCACGTTCACATTCTGGACGGTGTGCGCGTGCAGCGCAGTGCCCGTGCCGCCATGCGGATTGCCGTTCGGTTGGCCGAGGATGGCATCATTCCTCAGCAAGAGGCGGTGATGCGGGTCGATCCGCATTCTCTGAACGAGTTGCTGCACCGGCAGGTTCACCCCGACGCGCGCCGCGATGTGCTGACCACAGGCATTGCAGCCAGTCCAGGGGCGGCAACCGGAAAGCTTGTGTTTACTGCGGCCGAGGCGCAGGCCAGTGCCGCGCGGGGCGAGCCCTGTATTCTGGTGCGCCGAGAGACGTCCCCGGAAGATGTCCGGGGAATGCACGCCGCAGTGGCTGTTCTGACCGAAAAGGGTGGGATGACCAGCCATGCGGCCGTGATCGGTCGCGGCTTGGGCCTGCCTTGCATCGTTGGCGCCTCTGAAATGCGGTTTCAGACCAAAGAGAAGATGTTGACAGCCCAGGATGGCCGCGTTTTCAAAACGGGCGACAAGCTGACGATAGACGGAACTTCGGGGCAGGTTCTGGCGGGGCAGCCCGCGATGCTTGAGGCGGCGCTAGACGATTGTTTTCAGACGCTTATGAGCTGGGCAGACGCCGAACGTGATATTGAGATCCGCGCCAATGCCGATACGCCTGCGGATGCGCAGACCGCTCGGAACTTTTCGGCACAAGGGATCGGCCTGTGCCGGACGGAACATATGTTCTTTGATCCCGGCCGCCTGATCGTGATGCGCGAAATGATCTTTGCCCAAACCTCTTCCGGTCGTGCGGCGGTTCTGGAACGTCTGCTTCCGATGCAACGCGCAGATTTCGTGCAACTCTTTCGAATTATGGAAGGTCAACCGGTCTGTATCCGCCTGTTCGACCCGCCGTTGCATGAGTTCCTGCCCACGACTCGCAGTGGCCAGCGTGAATTAGCAGAGGCACTTGATCTGCCGGTTTCGGATGTGGAACGCCGTGTCGCCGAGATGACCGAATATAATCCGATGTTGGGATTGCGCGGCGTCAGGCTGGGCATCACGGTGCCGGAAATCTATGATATGCAGGCCCGGGCAATCTTTGAGGCGACGCTTGAGGCCAGCAAAGAGGGCGCTCTGGTGGTCCCCGAGGTGATGATACCGCTGGTTTCGGCCAAGCGCGAGGTTGAGCTTGTCAAATCTCGGATAGACACGGTTGCGGCGTCGGTAGCCGCTGAACGAGGGCAAGAGTTCGAATATCGGCTGGGGGTCATGGTGGAAACGCCGCGTGCCTGCCTGCGGGCGGACGAAATCGCTCCACAAACTGCGTTCCTTAGCTTCGGCACCAATGATTTGACCCAAATGACCTACGGATTGTCTCGTGATGACGCCGGTCGTTTCATGTCTGCTTATGTGCGTCAGGGTGTTTTCGCCGAGGATCCGTTCCACGTGCTAGATCCCGATGGTGTAGGGGAATTGTTGAAGCTGGGGTCTGAACGCGGACGCCGGGTTCAGCCGGACGTGACCCTGTCGGTCTGTGGTGAACATGGCGGAAACCCCGAATCAATCGCAATTTGTCGGGATTTGGGGTTCGACTATGTATCATGTTCACCCTTCCGGGTACCTGTCGCTCGGCTGGCTGCCGCTCAACTGGCGATTTCGTCCAGACTTGGGGGTTGACAGTAACTGCCGACCCAAGGATTAGTGGGAAAAGAAGGTAGCCGTCGTCAACTTATTTTGACGTTACGGCGATTTTCCACTTGCATCTTCTTCTGATCTGGACGTTTCCGATTCAATTCGGTATGAGCCTCATCGCGCCCGCCGGGGGAGGGTATGGCGCAGAATGTGCCTGTGCGAGGTTATCTGATGCTAAGATATATTCTGGCTGTTGCCGTTATGGCGACAACCATGCTGCCTAGTGTGTCCTTCGCTGAGAGGGAAGCAACCGATACTGCGAAACGTGAGCTGGTCGCCCGTAGCGAACTGCCCGGTCAGAATTTTCGCGATTATCTGAATTTGTTCAAGCCCCGACAGGAGCCTGAGCCGAAAGAAGTGTCCTACTCCAAGAGCTGGTTGGACGAGCAACCCACCGCCACCGGAGGCGAACAGTTCAAGTGCCTGGCCGAGGCGTTGTACTTTGAAGCGCGCGGCGAAGGCGTGCGCGGTCAGTTTGCTGTGGCGGAGGTTATCCTCAACCGTGTTGCCAGCAGCCGCTTTCCCGACACGCTGTGTGGTGTGATCAATCAGGGCACAGGTAAGAAATACCAGTGCCAGTTCACCTATACCTGTGACGGTCAAGAGGAAGTGATCCGTGAAAAGAAGGCCTATGAGCGTGTAGCGAAAGTCGCGCGTACAGCCATCGACGGGGATGCCAAAAAGCTGACCGAAGGGGCTACGCATTATCACACGACCGCAGTGCGCCCGTCTTGGGCCAAGGTCTACAAGGAAACCGCGCGTATCGGTGTCCATATTTTCTACCGTCACAACTATCAGACGGCGAGTAACTGATTGACGCACCCGCGCTGGAACCCTACTGGCGCGGGACGAAAATCGGTTTAGATTGCGGGCCCAGGAGGCCCGTATTGTTGTTATCACGCAGACAGATTTTGCAATCCGGTACAGCAATGTTGCTGTTGCCCAAGGCAGTGCATGCCGCAATAGATGATTTGGTTGCCCAGATCGTCTCCCGACAGCTGGCCCCTGACGGGTACCCCGAGACCTCGGTTTGGTCCCTTGGTGGAAATGTGCCCGGTTCAGAAATTCGCCTGCGCAAAGGGCAAAGCGTCCGGCGCAGATTGGTAAACGATTTGCCCCAACCCGCTACGATCCACTGGCATGGCATTCGGATTGTCAATGCAATGGACGGAGTTCCGGGTCTGACGCAGGACGCTGTTCAGCCTGGCCACAGTTTTACCTATGACTTTGTGGTCCCGGATGCGGGAACATATTGGTATCATGCCCATAACCGATCCATGGAGCAGGTTGCGCGTGGCCTCTACGGCCCATTGATTGTCGAAGAAGATAATCTGCCTGATGTGGATCAGGATTTGACCCTTGTCCTGGACGACTGGAGGTTGACCCCGGAAACCGGGCAGATCGTAGAAGATTTTGATAACCAGCACGACCTCAGCCACGCCGGGCGTTTGGGTAATCTCGTCACAGTTAATGGCCAGTTTGATCCAGAATATGCAGTGGCGCGCGGTGCGCGCCTGAGGCTGCGGCTGATCAATGCGGCAAATGCCAGGATATTCGATCTGGGGCTTGATGGTCTGACAGGTTGGATCGTCGCTTTGGATGGAATGCCTCTGGTTGACCCTTTGCCGTTTTCTGGGAACGTCCCGCTTGCACCTGCTCAGCGGATGGATCTGATCGTGGATGTGCAAAGTGATGAGGGTCAGATTGCCGGGCTTGTTAGTCAAGAACGCGGTGAAAGCTTCGGTCTGGTTCGGCTTGCGGTGGCCGGACAGGCGGCGGCAAACAGGACTGGAATCCACCCTTTGCCAGCAAATGAGATGCCTAAGGTTCGGCTGGACGACGCACCGATCCATCGCATGACGCTGCAAGGCGGGGCCATGCGCTGGCTGGATTCCGCCAATATGGGCGAGACCGAGCTATCAGGCCGTGAATTGGCCCAACTCGGGAGGTTTTGGGCATTGAATGGCTATTCTGATCGACCGGATGAGCCGTTTCTGGATGCGCGATTGGGAAGTGCTCATCAGATTGAGTTTGTCAATGAAACGGTATTTTCCCATGCTATGCACCTGCATGGGCACCATTTCCGCATCATCCTGGATGACGGCACGCTGGGCCCCTGGCGCGACACAATACTGATAGGGCGGGGTCAGACCCGTAAAATCGCGCTGATTGCTGACAATCCAGGCGACTGGTTGTTGCACTGTCATATGCTGGGTCATTCAGCATCGGGAATGATGAGCTGGTTTCGCGTCAGCTGACGCCGCATTCGAAGACTGGAATGGCGCTTGTTGCAGTGTTATAGGGCCTGCAATGTGTAAATAGGTCCGAAAAATCCACCAAGCCCAAAGGGTCAACCGCATGAGTTCTGAAATCCGTCTTGCCTTTGCGCACCCCTCCGAGCGGTCCGAAGCGACAGCCACGCGGGGACCTCTGGATCGCATTTCTCTGCGGGACCATATTGTCGAGGTCGAAATTGGCGCTTTTCAGGCAGAGCGCGGAACGACGCAACGCATTTGCTTTAATATCGTTGTCGAAGTGCGCCCTTTGACCGATCCGATTGACGATGATGTTGATCGCATTTTGTCATATGATCGTGTGACCGAGGCTATCGCCTTTGAACTGTCAGCCGAGCGGTTGAACCTGCTGGAAACTTTGGCAGATCGGATTGCGGAAAGAATTTTGCTTGAGCCTCAAGCCGTAAGAGCTTTTGTCAGAATAGAAAAACTGGATCGAGGACCCGGCGCTTTGGGCGTCGAGATCGTGCGCGGTAAAGATGCAACTCACCACGATCTGGTCGAGGAAGAGCGTCCGCACCCGCGTTTGGCCTTCCTGTCAAACGAAGCAATCGCTTCGGACAATCTGACCGGTTGGATCGACCAGTTGGAGAACCGGAAACGTCCCTTGATCCTATGCGTTGGGGCGGCGGATATGGCCGTTTCACAAACGGGGCACGCCATGACACAACGCCGGATCGACCTTTTGGCCATCGAGCAAAACGCCTGGGTATTGGCCGCGCGTGACCTCCGCTGTGTCGTCGTTTCCACGCGGACTGAATTGGATTGGGCCATGAAGAACGGACAGATTTGCGTTTGGGCCCCGTCCAAGATCGTTCTTGATGCGGTGGATGGGCCATCTGCCGCACCCTCTGACGCGGTCGCTTTGGCGGCATGGTTTGCCGCGACTTTCGAAGCAAGTGAGCTGTTGGTTTTCGGAGGCGCCCTGCCGGACTCGCCGCAGATTCCGCTGCGCGCTGTGCCGGTGGATCAGGCGAATCTGTGACTGCTTACTACCGACCCCTGGTTCAGCATGGTGAGGCGCGCCCTGAAGGGGCGGTGACCTTAGTCGGTCAGAAGCTGTGGTTTACCCATGTCGAACGTCTGAGCCGGACTGAAGCCGCGTGCATCATCCCGGCTGCGCAGGTTCCGGGGGATGTGCTGGATCGACTGACACGTCCACGGGCAGCTGTTTCTGGAGTTGCGATGGATTGCCCTCAGATCATGGGGATCCTCAACGCCACGCCGGACAGTTTCTCGGATGGCGGGGTGCATAACTCGGTCGAGGCGGCACAGGCTGCGGCGCGGGACATGGTATCGCAGGACGTCAGCATTCTCGATATCGGAGGAGAGTCGACACGCCCGGGTGCAACCTTTGTCCCTGAAGATGAGGAAATCGCCCGGACCGAACCGCTGATCAGGGCGATCAGGTCGGCCACCGATGCGTTGATTTCTATAGACACCCGCAAAGCCGCCGTTGCCAAAGCCGCTTGGAAAGCCGGGGCAGGGCTGATCAACGACGTCTCGGGCTTTACTTTCGATCCGGACCTTGCGCCGTTCTGTGCTCAGGTTGGTGCCCCTGTCTGCGTGATGCACATGCAGGGCGATCCCGGTTCGATGCAGGACGACCCGACTTACGACAGTGTTTTGCTGGATGTTTATGACTTCCTACATGGGCAGGTTGGTTTTCTTGAAGACCTCGGCATGAGCCGGGACCAGATCGTTATCGACCCGGGCATAGGATTTGGCAAAACCGAAAAGCACAATCTTATCCTTCTGCAGAATCTCAGCCTGTTTCACGGTTTGGGGTGTCCGATCCTGCTGGGCGTGTCCCGAAAGGGGTTTATTGGTCAGATAGGCAAAGAACCCCGCAAAGATGCCCGTGCGCCGGGATCAATCGCCGTGGGGCTGGCCGGATTGGCACAGGGCGTGCAGATCCTACGTGTTCATGACGTCGCTGAAACCGCTCAGGCCTTGCGTCTATGGGCCGCCGTCCGGTAATCCGGTCGCAACAAGCAAGAATTTACGGAGAGATACCAATGCGCAAGCTGTTCGGAACCGATGGGGTGCGTGGCACCGCCAATACGCATCCGATCACGGCTGAGATGGCCCTGCGCATGGGGGCCGCGGTTGGGCGGTACTTCCGACGTGACCAATCCGGCGTGCACCGTGTTGTTATTGGCAAGGATACGCGCCTGTCTGGGTATATGCTGGAAAACGCGCTGACGGCGGGGCTGACCTCGACCGGGATGAATGTTTTGCTGCTGGGACCAGTTCCAACGCCGGCTGTCGGCCTGATGACGCGGTCAATGCGCGCCGATCTGGGCGTGATGATCTCGGCCAGTCACAACCCCGCCGAAGACAACGGGATCAAGTTTTTCGGGCCTGATGGCTTCAAGCTGTCGGATCAGGCGGAAATTGAAATCGAACGGCTGATCGAAGAAGGGGTTAAGCCTGCGCAGGCGCAAAATATCGGTCGGGCCCGCCGGGTAGACGATGCGCGGTTTCGCTATGGCGAGCGGGTGAAATCTTCGCTATCCCGCGATCTTAGGCTGGACGGTTTGAAAGTGGTGGTGGATTGCGCCAATGGCGCCGCGCACCGTACCGCACCCGAAGTTTTGTGGGAACTTGGGGCCGAGGTCATTCCTGTAGGCACATCTCCTAACGGTAAGAATATCAACCTGAATTGCGGTTCGACCAAACCTCAGCTTGCAGCTGAAACAGTGGTGGCGCACGGGGCCGATGTCGGGATCTGCCTGGATGGTGATGCCGATCGGGTTGTGATCGTGGATGAGCACGGACACGTGGCCGACGGCGATCAGTTGATGGCGTTGTTGGCGACCTCTTGGGCCAAGGCAGACCGCTTGCGCGGCGGCGCCTTGGTCGCGACAGTTATGTCCAACCTTGGTCTCGAACGCCATCTCGGTTCGCAGGGGCTCAGGCTTGAACGAACGGCCGTAGGCGACCGCTATGTAGTCGAGCGGATGCGTGAGGGAGATTTCAACCTGGGTGGTGAACAATCTGGCCACATCGTCATGAGCGATTATGCCACCACAGGCGATGGCCTCATGGCGGGCCTGCATTTCCTGGCTGAAATGGTACATTCCGGGCGCAACGCATCCGAACTGTCGGTTCAGTTCGAAACAGTTCCGCAACTGTTGAAGAACGTGCGCTATGGCGAGGGGCAGGCCCCGCTGGAAACAGCTGGTGTGAAAGCCGCAATCTCGGATGCCGAAGAGCGTCTGAAAGGAAAAGGCCGATTACTGATCCGTAAATCCGGCACTGAACCTCTGATCCGCGTCATGGCGGAGTGTGAAGATGATCAGCTGTTGGCCCAAGTCGTTGACAGTATCGTTGCTGAGGTCGCGGCGGTTGCAGGCTAGCGACCGGCAAGCATTCTGCGCAGGCTGAACCACTGGCTGATCGCTAGCCCGGTCAGGATCATCGCCAGAGCAAAGTAAAACCGTATCGGCAATGCCTCGGACAGAATCCACGCGCCAAATACCATCGACCATATCGGAACCTGGTAGTTGACCAGCGTCAGAAAAACAGACCCGGCGCTGCGAATAATCGAGACGCGCAACAACGTGGCAAAGGCGGTCGGAACAAGGCCCAATGCGATTATGGCGAGGCTAGGCCGTGCGCCATGCCAATTTGGCACCCCTTCGGTTACCAGCATGATGGGCAACAAGATCGCCGCGCCGACCAGCAGAGTGAGCGCAGCCAGAACAACCGGATCGACCGGAGGGCATCTGCGCGTGAATATAGAAGCGCAGGAATAGCACAGTGCAGCACCAATACAGGCCAGCTGTGCCAGTGGTTCCGCACCTTGACCAAGCTGTGCAAGGCCAGGGCCAATCAGCACCAGTGCGCCTGCAAATCCAAGTGATACGCCAACAAAACGCCGCGCGTTGAGGGGCTCATCCGAAAAGAAATGTGCCAGTGGCAACACCATCAACGGGATGGCCGCCATCGAAAGGCCCGCAAAGGCGGACGGAACATATTGCTGGCCCCAGCTGAGCAGCAAAAAAGGTAGGGCCGTCGACAGAATGCCGATCACGATGATTGAGGGCCAAAGGCCCCGCGTGGTTGTTGGCAATTTGCGACCCGTCGCCCCCATCAGCAGTATAAGGGTCAGCGCGCCCAGAGTCGTGCGCGCTGTTGCTACTGTGACGGGCCCGTACCCTTCGAGCGCGATGGCCACGACCATAAATGTGCCGCCCCAGATGAAGCCAAGTACAGCGACCATAAGCCAGTTTTTATTGGTGATTTCAGAGGGTTCTCTCATGGTATTGCCTGCTTCGTCACAATTAGCTGCGAGTGTGGTATTGTAGGGGTATTGGAAAAAGAATTTGGAGACAAATTATGGACTACAAAGAAGTGAATGCTGTTTGCCAGCCCGGAGACGATGTGGCTTCACGAGATTGGTATGCTTGGAACAACAAGATGCCTCCGGGGCCCGCTAGGTTGATTGTGACGGGCATTGTCACGGTTGGTAATCCAGGGGTCGAGCCCATGTTGGTTATCGCCAATCCGCAGGGGATCAATCCCAGCCATTTGCTGCTCAACATCTTCCTCTGTCAGAAGCCCGGGAAATGGCCCTCGGTGGTTGTCGACAAGCCGGTGCGGTTCGAGCAGCATTCGAACCCGATGTATACCCATGTGGATATTGTTGGCGGGCCGTCGATAGAAATTTTTGACGCCCATTAAATGAATGACGCCGCCCCGGGGGGCGGCGTCACGATAGGATCAGTTCTTTTCCTGATCGACCAGTTTACCGGCCGAAATCCAGGGCATCATGTCCCGCAGCTTTTTGCCGACCACTTCGATCTGGTGCTCGTCATTGGAACGGCGCGAGGCTTTGATGGTGGGTTGACCCACAGCATTTTCCAGCATGAAGTCGCGTACGAACTTGCCGCTCTGGATGTCCGACAGGGTCTCTTTCATTGCCTTCTTGGTCTGCTCATAAGGCAGGATGCGCGGACCAGTGACGTACTGACCGTATTCAGCAGTGTTCGAGATCGAGTAATCCATGTTGGCGATTCCGCCTTCATAGATCAGGTCCACGATCAGCTTGGTTTCGTGCAGACACTCGAAATAGGCCATTTCGGGTGCATAACCAGCCTCGACCAGAGTTTCAAAGCCGCAGCGGATCAGCTCGACGATACCACCACACAGAACCGCCTGTTCACCGAACAGGTCGGTTTCGCATTCTTCGCGGAAGTTGGTCTCGATGATGCCCGAACGGCCGCCACCGATGGCCGAGCAATAGGACAGACCGATTTCCAGCGCTTTGCCGGTTGCGTCAGTGTCAACAGCCACAAGGCAGGGAACGCCGCCACCTTTGGTGTATTCACCACGGACGGTGTGGCCGGGGCCTTTGGGGGCCATCATGATGACGTCTACGCCTGCTTTCGGTTCGATCAGGCCAAAGTGAACATTCAGGCCGTGGGCGAACGCAATCGCAGCACCCGGCTTGATGTTGTCATGCACGTATTTCTTGTAAGTTTCGGCCTGCAATTCATCGGGCATGGTGAACATGATGACATCACACCAGGCTGCCGCTTCTGCAATGCCCATGACCGCCAGGCCTTCGGCTTCGGCTTTCCTAGCCGAAGGCGAGCCTTCGCGCAGGGCAACGACCAGATTCTTCGCGCCCGAGTCGCGCAGGTTCAGCGCGTGTGCATGACCCTGGCTGCCATAACCCAGGATGGCCACTTTTTTGTCTTTGATCAGGTTGATGTCGCAATCGCGATCGTAATAGACGCGCATGATGCTGGTCCTTTCTGTTTCGATTGCTGTGGGTTTTAAGGCGATTTTCCAAGGATAGCGATACTGTTATCCTTGAATTATCAAGGATAACTCGAGTATCTATTCTTGAAGTGTAGTAAAAAAGAAAAAATCATGCTTGATGATGTTGACCGCAGGCTTCTGCGTCATTTCCAGGCCGACCCGACGCTGACAACCGCTGAGCTGGCCGAGCTTTGTCGCATCAGCACAAGTGTCTGCTGGCGGCGTATCGAAAAAATGCAAGAGGGCGGGATTATTCAAGCCCAAGAGGCGATCATTGACTGGGCCGCATTGGGATATGCGGTCGAGGTTTCATTGCGGGTGACGCTGGATAAGACCCAACCGCGTGCATTCGACGAGTTCATGGGTGTCGCGCGTGAGGTTCCCGAGGTGATCGAGATTCAGACCTTTTTGGGCCGTGTGGATGTGCGCTTATCTGTGCTTGCCAAGGATATGGCACATTACCAGCAGCTGTATCGTGACCGTATCCTGACTTTACCGCATATCGCAGATATCGAGGCATTGATGCATATCGCGCGGGTAAAAAGCGATGAGGTGCTGCCGCTATGACCGAATTGGATGAGCTCGACCGCAAAATTCTGCGCGCTCTGATCCAGGATGCAACGCAAAGCGCAGGTGCCTTGGGGCGTAAATTCGGCCTGTCTCAGCCCGCGATGTGGCGCCGTATCCGGAGGCTTGAAACGACGGGGATCATAAAGGGGCGCCACCTGCGTTTGAATGCAGAAGCGTTGGGGTTTGGGGTGACAGTTTTTCTGGGGGTCAAGTTGGCGCGGAAAGGTCAGGTCAGCCTTGAAGATTTCGAACGCGCCGTCAGTGCGATCCCCGAGGTTCAAACCGTTGAACATGTGTTGGGCCTCTATGATTACCGTTTGCGCGTCGTGGCACGGGATCTCTCGGACTTTGAACGTGTTCTGCGCCGCCGGATAATGACTTTGCCCGGGGCCGGAGATGTCGAAGCCAATGTATTGCTGAGCGAAGAGAGGCTACCCGGGCCTATCGGCTAGGCCCGTTTCAGTACCTAGTGCGGATGTAATATCCGGGATGATGTGTCATGCGCGCAAAGGTAATTGGCTGCCCGTCTTTCCATGTCGTGCGCTCTAATTGGATCATGGACGTCCCCGAGGTTGTCCCCATGAATTCAGCCAGCCGTCCATCTGCCGAAATCGCGCAAAAGGCGACTTCAGCATCGGTGAAGGGGGCGGCGTGCAACAGCCACTCATGCGGGCCTTTGGTGTCGAGGTCAGCATGTTCCACTTCTGGAACTGCGTCGATATTGATCCAGCGCTCTTCCAGTTGAAACGGCCGGTTGTCTGCATAGTGCATGCAGACAATATGCAAAACACGCGCTTCTTGCGAGACGCTTAACTGAGAGGCAAGCCATCCGGGGCTGGAGACGATATTACGCTCGACCAGCGCATAACGATAGGTGGAGTTCTGCCCCTCGACATCCAGTCGGGTCAGGGAAAACTCCAGTTTTGCGTGTTTGCTGGGTTCTTTTTTGACCCGCGTTCCGCTTTTACGTTTTCTTTCAACGAAGCCCTGATCTGCCAGTTCCCGCAAAGCACGATTTACCGTGGCACGGGCACAATTAAATTCTTCTGCCAACTGGGTTTCTGTCGGCAGCACCGACCCCTGTGGCCAAACTCTGGTTTCTATTCGTCGTTTTACTTCGTCACGTACAAACTGAAAACTGATCCGCTTATGCGCAGTCACGAGTGAAAATACCTTTCTTCTCCAAAGTGTATGTATCTGGTCAGAAACACGTAGGGGTGTAAAGGGTTGCTGACACTGTTTGGCGTCATTAGTTGTCGATAGGGCCTTTGAGGCGTTAAAATTTTCTTAGGAAACCGGGTTCCGTTGGGTCAATTTTCAGTAATAACTGAGAGGCAGTGAGCGAAGTTGCGAACACCCGCTCGTTTCGTGGAATTTGAAAGGAATACCAATGCCCCCGCTTTTGGACAAAATTGACCCCAATGGGTTAGAGGAGTTTTCGGTCGTCTTCACCGATCGCTCGCTTAATCACATGTCGGTTCAGTTTCAGCATGTGATGCGCGACATCTCTGAGATGCTGAAAGGCGTTTACAACGCTGACGGTGTGGCCGTTATCCCGGGCGGTGGTACCTATGCAATGGAAGCAGTCGCGCGCCAGTTTGCCCGCAATGCCAATGTTCTGGTGGTCAGGAATGGCTGGTTTTCCTATCGGTGGAGCCAGATCATCGAGTCCGGTGGGTTGACGGCGTCGGCAACAGTTCTGAAGGCGCGCCAGACCGGCAACTCGGCAACGTCCCCATTTGCGCCCGCTCCGATCGAGGAAGTCATCGAAACGATCCGCGATGGGCGCCCGGATGTTGTCTTTGCGCCGCATGTCGAAACGGCGGCCGGGGTCATTCTGCCCGACGACTATATTTCGGCGATGGCAGCCGCAGCCCACGAGGTTGGGGCGCTGATGGTTCTGGATTGCATCGCTTCGGGCTGCGCATGGGTGGACATGAAGGCGACGGGTGTGGATGTCCTGATCTCGGCCCCTCAGAAAGGGTGGAGCGCATCGCCTTGCGCGGGTCTTGTCATGCTGTCTGAACAGGCTGAGGCAAGGCTGGAGGAGACGACTTCGGACAGTTTTGCCGTCGACCTGAAGAAATGGCGTCAGATCATGCAAGCCTATGAAAATGGCGGTCACGCCTATCACGCCACGATGCCAACAGATGCGCTGAAAGCCTTCCGCGACACGATGGCTGAGACTCGAGACTATGGCTTTGACAAACTGCGTGACGCCCAGTGGGCATTGGGGGACGGTGTACGGGCAATGCTGAAGGAGAAGGGCATTGTTTCTGTCGCTGCCGATGGGTTTGGTGCGCCGGGTGTGGTGGTCAGCTATACCTCGGATCCCAATATCCAGAACGGTAGCAAATTCGCCGCCTTGGGCATGCAGATCGCTGCTGGTGTGCCCTTGCAATGTGATGAGCCAGACGGGTTCAGCACCTTCCGTCTGGGCCTGTTCGGTCTGGACAAGCTGTACGATGTTGACGGCACAATCGCGCGTCTAAAGCGCGTGCTGGACCAAGTTTTGTGACCATCGGGCTTTAACGGACGCCGAGACCCATCTGCATCAGCGTCTTGCGCACGGTCGGCAGCGAATACAGCGCGTTCAACCCCATTGCACGTATGTCCCGTAAAGGCCGCGCCTCAATCATCGAGGCGCGGTTCAGCAAGTCGATACCCTTGACCCGGGCCTCGATCTCGGTATGACGCGCTTTGTGATAGGCATCCAACATCTGCGCGTCACCCAGGCCCTCGGGACGGGCCTGTGCCAAATCCAGCAGGCATCGCAGATCACCCAAGGACATGTTCAGCCCCTGCGCACCGATAGGGGGCACGACATGGGCGGCTTCGGCCATCAGGGCCACGCGTTCGCCCGAAAGGCGCTCTGCCGATTGGCTGATGATCGGCCAGATTGTTCGGCGTGAAGCCAGTTTCAACGGACCGAACAACCCGCAGGACCGTTCGGTCATCAGCGCTTCAAAGCTTTCCGGATCGGTGTTCAACAGCTCTACCGCGCGCGGGCCACGCTCCATCCATACAATCGCGGACGAGGGCTGACCCTGCCAGTCGGGCAGGGGAACTAGCGTGAACGGGCCGCCGGACCTGTGAATCTCGGTCGAGACGTTCTGATGCGGGATCGAGTGTGTAACCGCGAAGGCCAACGCCTTTTGCCCATAGCGCGTGGTGTGCACGTTGATCCCGGCGGCCTCTCGCATGGGCGAGTTGCGACCATCTGCGGCGATCACCAGTTTACAGCGGATGCGCGTCCCGTCGCTCAGGCCAACGCGGGCTTCGGCTGTACGGGTGAACAAGCTGACCGTGCCCGTTCCGGGGCGAAAATCGACATTGGGCAGTTCAGCGAGACGGGCCACCATTTCGCGCCGCAAGAGCCAGTTTGGCAGGTTCCAACCAAAGGGCTGGTCCGAGATATCCGCGGCATTGAAGTCGCGCACCACGCGCGGCTCGGGCACATCTCCGCCTGCATCCACAATCCGCATGATCTGAAGAGGGGCGGCATGCGCGTCGAGTTTTTCCCACAGCCCGCATTGTTCCAAAAGACCGTGGGCTGGTTGCAAAAACGCGGTGGTCCGTAAATCCGATCCGTCCACGTCCCGCTGGGTCACAGGTGGGGTAGGATCAACACAGACCACATTGAATCCAGCCGCGCCAAGGGCCGCCGCTGCGGTCAAACCGGCAATTCCGCCGCCGGAAATCAGGATGTCACACTGGTCGTTCATAGCGCCCTCTTTGGTTCTGAGCCGACCCTAGAGCGGTTCCGCTGCCTGCGCCAAGTGACATCCTGTCTCGCAGGTCAGCCGCGCGAGATCAGGATGAGGATCAGGAATATCACGGGCACCATCACGACGGCGGGGATATACAAGCCCGGCAAGCCAAACAGCATCACTGAACAGCCCCACATGCTGAAGATGGCGGCAGCGGTGTAATACCAGTCGTCCCCATCTGCATCGGCCGCATCGCGCGCCATCCAACCAAACAGGGGAACAGCAAATAGCAGGCGCTGCCAGATGGGTGAGCGCGGGGGCATTTCGATTGCGGACATCTGGGTCTCCGTTCTGTTCGTCGCAGTTGGGATATAGGGGCGGTGCCCGGGTCGCAGTACGTGCAGATCGTCGCAGTGTGACAGCCTATCGCAGGCGGGCCAGAAAGGCGGTCAGGTCGTCTGTATGATGGTGGATGTGATCGGCCATGTGCGGTTCGGGCGCGACATGAACTGTGCGCATCCCCATCTCATGCGGGGCCGCCAGATTGCGCGGATCGTCTTCGAACATGGCCGCTTTTTCTGCCTCGATTCCGTCTTGCGCAAAAATGGCCTGGAATGCGGCCTTTTCGGGTTTAGGACGGTATCCCGCATGCTCGACTCCATAGATGGCATCGAACAAACCACTGAGGCCACGCGCCGCAAGGACGCGTTCGGCATAGGGCGCGCTGCCATTGGTATAAACAATGCGGCGACCGGGCAGGGCACGAATATGTGCCGCCAGATCCACGTCCGGGTCCATATGGCTCATATCCACCTGATGCACGGCATGCAGGTAAGGGTCGGGATCCAGATCATGTTCGGCCATCAGCCCGGCCAGCGTGGTGCCATATTCGCGCCAGTAATGGGATCGCAGCCGGTCGGCTTCGGCCCGGTCGACGCCGATGGCCTGAACCACATAATCCGTCATCAGCACCTCGATCTGATCGAACAGGCGCATATGCGGCGGGTACAGGGTGTTGTCCAGATCGAACACCCATTGGGAGACATGGCTGAAGGCAGGTTTGACCATGCCTGCCGTTTAAGCCGCGCAGCGCAGGTTTTCAATGCAGTACTTGATTGTGCGCACTGCAGACGGATAGACATGTCCGAACGAGGAGAAAAACAAAAGATGCCCCAATCCAAGCAGTCCAACAGCGACGCCTACAGCCTTATTCTCGAAGCGATTGATGTGGGCATCTACAAGCCCGGTGACAGGCTGGTCGAAAGCGAGCTGGCCGAAAGGTTCGGTGTTTCGCGCACGCCAATCCGCGAGGCATTGCAGCGGTTAGAGACCCAATCCTTGCTTGAACGCGACGGGCGTTCGCTGATTGTGGCCTCATTGGACCACAATCAGATGGCAGAGCTATATGTCGTTCGCCGTGAACTTGAAGGTCTCGCTGCAAGTTTGGCCGCCAAGCACGCGACCGAGGAAGAGATCAAGGTGCTGCAGGAAATGGTTGCCGAAGATGATGCGCTGGTGGACAATCCAAACGCCCTGTCTCGGGCGAACCGGCGGTTTCACGAACAGATCCATCTGGCCTCGCACAACCGCTATTTGGTGCAACAGCTGAACCTTGTGCACCGTACAATGGCCTTGATGGCAACGACATCGCTTGCGGTTTCCGGGCGCGGTGAGATCGCGCAAAGTGAACACAAAGGCATCGTCGAGGCGATTGCCGCCCGTGACGAGCAAGCCGCGGAACGTGCGTTGAAAGAGCATATCTCGGTCGCTTTCATGACGCGTCTCAAGCAGGATGCGGTTCGTCGCGAAAGCTGACGGTCACATGTCGAAGGTTTCTTCACTGGCTTGACCGTGTTGGGTTTTGTCCCAGAAGAACGGGTTGATAGCCAATTCCCAAAGGGCTTTGTAAGCTGCCAGCACACCCAAGGGGAAATACAACGGCATTGTCGGCACCCACGGCATCAGAAACCGTCTTTCACGGGCGGCGACAGCCAGTATCCCGATGGTCACATTCGTGATCTCTGCAAATACGAACAGAGCTATCAGTATGGTCATGACCTTGCCCGGAATGACGGGATCCAGCGGGCTGGCCAATCCGAATGTGGTAAGCCAGAACAGCCACAAAACCGGGGCCAGCAGGAATTGTCCGACGGTGCCCAGAAAAAACGCCTGAAGCCCAAGGAAGCGCAGCACACCCAGCTCTTTCAGCAGATGGATCGGCGAGCGCATGTGGACAAGATATGTGACCATAAAGCCCTTGAGCCATCGTGAACGCTGTTTGACCCAAGGCCAGGCCCGAAAGTTTGCTTCTTCGAAAGTGGCGGTATCAACCATCTCGGTCCGATAACCCGCGCGGCTGAGGCGGACGCCCAGATCCGCGTCTTCGGTTACATTATGGGCATCCCAACCGCCCAGTTCCAACAGCTTTTCGCGACGAAAGAAAAATGTTGTACCACCAAGTGGAACCACCAGTCCCAACCGGGCAATGCCAGGCAGAATGACCCGAAACCAACTGTTATACTCGATGGTAAAGCAGCGAGACCGCCAGTTGGTGCGCGGGTTGTAATAGTCCAGAACGCCTTGCAAGCAGACGACGTCTTCACTGGCTTGGGTGAAATGTCCGACGATGCGTTCGATTTGATCGGGAAGAGGGGCGTCCTCGGCATCCCAAACGCCTAGAATGTCACCACGACAGAAATCCAGCGCATAGTTCATCGCGCGCGGTTTTGTCGTCAGCCCGCTTAATGCCGGTACTTCGATCGTGCGGATCCAACAGGGCAGCTCGATTTTGGCCAGGGTTGCACGGGTTACCATATCCGTTTCTTCCAAAACCAGAATGACGTCCAAAAGAGCTTTGGGATATGTCAGACGTCGCAATCGGCGGATCAGAGCGCCAGCAATCTCTCGCTCTTTGTACAAAGGGACCATGATGGAAACGCGAGGCAGTCGAAGAGGAAGCGTGGTGGCGGTCTGACTGTGGCGTTTTCCTTTGTAACACAGAAACGAGAGCAATCCCGCGAGTCGCAATGTCAGGAATAATACAAGCGACGTAACGGCCAAAACGACCAGAGCCAGCAGCCCCGGAATGGGTTGCGCCAGGTACAGTGTGGCGAGGCCAAGCACTATGGCAATCGGCCCAATACGCGAGCGCCGAGTCCAGGATCGGCAACTCTGAGCTATTGCCACACGGGTTTCAGCCTTTTCAGCAAGGCTTTCCGAGAAAATTCTAGCGATCGCGTCGTCGATCCGGTCCGCATCGGCAAGCACGGGTATGATCGTTTGCTTTTCCTTTGCCAACTGCTTGCGAACTGCGTCGAACTGATCGGGATTGGCGGTAGCGACCAGCAGAATGGGACCGATGCGCATCCAGGGAATGATGTTGTGATCCAGCCAAAAGCTGGCGGGGCGGGTTTTGCAAAGGTCCGGATTTGGTGGATGCAGATCCAGGTCCGCGATCTGCAATCCTGTTTGTTCAGACAGCGCCGTCAGAACCTCGGACCGATCTACCCAGCCTTCGCCGACCAGGATTTCGCCCAGTGCAACATTTTGTCTGGATTGCAGGTGCAGGGCTTTTTGCAACTGATGGTTCGAAAGCAGCCCGCGGTCGATCAGGCAAGCCCCCAAAGGCTTGCGCACCGTTGCAGAAATCGGCGCGGCCGATGCGAAATGCTGCAGGTTCAGTTCAACCATTCAATCAACCCAGACGTGGTAATCTGCGTCAGGGTGGAGCGATTAAGGTTAACAGGCCGTTAAGGCTGTATGATTATGCCTGTGCCTTCCGGGCGGCCATCGCATGCGAGAACCGCTCGAACAGGTAGAAGCTGTCTTGTGGACCTGGAGATGCCTCTGGGTGGTACTGTACCGAATAGACCGGTCGATCCGTCATGCGAATTCCGCAGTTTGAACCATCAAACAACGAACGATGAGTCTCAACGACACCGTCGGGAAGGGTTTGAGCGTCTACCGCAAACCCATGGTTCATCGACGTTATTTCCACCTTCCCAGTCTCGAGATCTTTTACCGGGTGGTTCGCCCCGTGGTGGCCGTGATTCATCTTGACAGTCTGACCACCAAGGGCCAGCGCAAGCATCTGATGACCAAGGCAAATCCCGAATACGGGTAGGTCGGTGGTGTCCAATACCTCTTTGATCATCGGTACTGCGTATTCACCCGTAGCCGCAGGATCACCGGGGCCATTGGACAGGAATACGCCGTCGGGACTATGGGCCAGAACCTCAGCCGCGGTTGCCGTTGCGGGCAGCACAGTGACATCGCACCCGGTCGAGGCAAGGCATCTCAGGATATTGCGCTTTGCCCCGAAATCCAGTGCTACAACCTTATGTACTGGGGCCTCTTGCCGTTTATAGCCATCTGGCCAGGCCCAACGCATCTCATCCCAGCGATAGCTTTGCGCACAAGTCACTTCCTTGGCCAAATCCATACCTTCAAGCCCGGCAAAGCCACGCGCAGCCGATACCAGAGCTTCGATGTCGAAATTGCCCTCAGGATCATGGGCCAATGCCACATGAGGTGCGCCTTGCTGGCGAATTGCGCGGGTTAACCGGCGGGTATCGACACCGCCAATGGCAATACGCCCACGCTGGGCAAGCCATGATTTCAGCTCTTCAGCAGACCGCCAGCTGGACGGTTCGGTTGGGTCCCATTTGACGACCATTCCGGCCGCGACAGGATCACCGGTTTCGTCATCCTCGGGGTTCACGCCAACATTTCCGATATGAGGGAAAGTGAAGGTCACGATCTGCCCGGCATAAGAAGGATCGGTCATGATCTCTTGATAGCCGGTCATTGCGGTGTTGAAACACAGCTCGGCCACGGTCTGGCCTGTGGCGCCGAAACCGACCCCGTAGAACAGTGTTCCATCGGCCAAAGCCAGACATGCGGTGGGCTTGGACGGGGCGTTCTGGGCCATAGCGCGACTCTCCTGCAGGGTAAATCGGCGCATACCTAAGGGGGTTATGCGCTTGGGTCAAGTGTGTTCAATTTTTGGGCTATTGAGCAATATCAATGACTTAGATGTTGAGGCCCCCGGTTGTATCACGCTTTTTGTTTCGATATGGTCGGGGTTCCTTTTGTCATGGGGATGGACAAACTAAATGGATATGCGATCACGGGTGAATTCCGCCCTGAAGCAAGCAATGAAAGACAAGAACGCCGAGCGTCTGTCGACCCTACGTCTGATCAATGCAGCAATCAAGGACCGGGATATCGCGTCTCGTGCTGCGGTCAACGAGGAAGCCAAGGGTTGCGGTGATGCCGAAGTTCTTGAAATTCTAGGGAAAATGTCCAAGCAGCGTAAGGAAAGTGCGCGTGCTTACGAAGAGGGTGGACGCCTCGATCTGGCGGAGCGTGAACTGCGCGAGATAGAAGTCATAGAAGAATTCCTGCCCGAGCAACTGGACGACGATGAGGTGACGAAAGCCATCCAATCAGCGATTACGGCTACTGGTGCCGGGTCGATCCGGGATATGGGCAAGGTCATGGGCGAGCTCAAGACACGCTATACTGGCCAGATGGATTTTGGGAAAGTTGGGCCCATGGTCAAAGATCAGCTTTGTGCGGCTGCCAGCGGCTGACTGCCGTGACATGCTGAGAGTTTACTGCGCGACTGGTTCGCGCAGTTTTTCTTTGAGGTCATCGTAAAGCGCAATCCGCTCTTCCTCGGACAGGAATGCGCCGATTTCGACTTCGCGACCTTCCCCCTTGAGGGTGACGTAGTTCGGAACCGGGCCGCCGCTCTGATGGATCTCAGGGCGGGCCCAATAGCGATTACAGGCCCATTCCTGCTGCCCCCGTCGCGGGTCATGATGTATCAGATGCGCCTGTGTTCCGGTCAGCGTCAGGACTTCGAATATGCTACGGGCCCGATAGTTCGACCGTATCGCCAGCCAAAGACCCGTTACCGTCAGCAGCAGGAACGGCAGCAACCCCCAAAGCAGGGCCGAGCCGAGCACGGCCAAAAGCGGGAGCAGCCCGAATAGAAAGACCCCAAACACAACTCGCACCGCCCAATGGCGCGGCAGTGAGTTATGCGGCCACAGGTGCAATTCAAGTTCTGAAGTGGTGGTTTGATTCCATCTGTAGGGCATGGCCGGAAGATAGCCCAAAGCGCGTCCGAGTCGACGCTGAAAATTCAGATGACGTGCCCGACGCGGGCCCACGATAGGGCATCGTCCAGCCGATCATCCCCCCAAAAGACTTCGTTCCCCACAACCAGGCTTGGGGCGCCAAAAATGCCCAGCTTGATTGCGCGTAGTGTTTCAGCCTCAAGTGCGGCGACAATGTCGGGGCTGCGCGCGCGGGACAGGATCAGTCGGGGATCCTGCTGACTGCGGTGTAGCGCTTCGGACAGGGCGGTTTCGCTACCGGCCTCTACACCTTCTTCGAACCAGATCCGATATAGAATTTGCGTAAAGTTCTTGCCCCAGCCTTCTTCCATTCCCAACAGCGCTACTTGATTTGCCAAGGCAAGGTCAGAAATGGGGTAGGGCGCAGGAAGCTGGGCGTGCATATGGTACTTAGCCGCCCGACGCTCAATGTCGCGCCACATATAGGCGGATTTGACGGGTTTCCCTGCAAAGGGGATGTTCTTCTGCTGCGACATCACTGTGCGTACATTGAACGGCCGCCATGTGACGGACGCATCGTGTTCAGAACACCAATCGTCCAGGCGCATGATCGTCAGAAAGCTGTAGGTGCTTCCGATAGAGTACCAGAAATCAAGATCGGGCATATGAACCCTCGGGGTTGCCGATTGTTTTGCCTTTACCAGAGTACCCTATTTTGACCGATCTGGCGAATTTCCGGTGGCACGCCACTTAGAAATGAAAAACCCCGCCAAGTTGGCGGGGTTTTCTGTTGGTTCAGAGGGATCAGTGCGCGTGGCCCTTGTCCCAGTCTTCTTGCTTGGGCAGCTGCTCGAACGTGTGTTCGGGCGGCGGCGAGGGCAGGGTCCATTCCAGCGTATCCGCGTATTCGTTCCACGGGTTGTTTCGGGTCTCACGTGCGCCACGGAACAAGGCGTAGAACACGATACCAAAGAACAGCAGGAACGAGGCGAAGGATACAAAGGCGCCAATCGACGAGACATAGTTCCACTGCGCGAACGCTTCGGGATAATCGATGTAGCGACGTGGCATGCCCTGACGGCCCAGGAAGTGCTGCGGGAAGAAGGTCAGGTTGGCGCCGATGAAGAACAGCCAGAAGTGAACCTTGCCCCAGAACTCTGAATACTGACGGCCTGTCATCTTGGAGAAGTAGAAGTAGATTCCGGCAAAGATCGCAAACACAGCGCCCAGCGACATCACATAGTGGAAGTGTGCAACCACATAATATGTGTCGTGATAGGCGCGGTCGATACCAGCCTGCGACAGAACCACACCAGTCACACCGCCAACGGTGAACAGGAACAGGAAGCCGAAGGCAAACAGCATCGGTGTCTTGAACTCGATCGAGCCGCCCCACATGGTTGCGATCCACGAGAAGACCTTAACGCCGGTAGGAACCGCGATGACCATCGTTGCCAGCATGAAGTAGGCTTGCTGCTGGACCGACATGCCAACTGTGTACATGTGGTGTGCCCACACGACAAAGCCCAATACACCGATCGCAATAAGTGCCCAAACCATCGGCAGGTAACCGAAGACTGGCTTGCGCGAGAAGGTCGCAATGATGTGGCTGATAAGGCCAAATCCAGGTAGGATCACGATGTACACTTCTGGGTGGCCAAAGAACCACAGGATGTGCTGATACAGGATCGGATCACCACCACCGGCCGGATCAAAGAAGGTGAAACCAAAGTTGCGGTCCATTAGCAACATGGTGATCGCGCCCGCCAAAACCGGCAGCGACAGAAGAATCAGCCACGAGGTGATGAAGATCGACCAGCTGAACAGCGGCACCTTGAACAGGGTCATGCCCGGGGCACGCATGTTCAGGAAGGTGGTGATCATGTTGATCGCGCCGAGGATCGAGGAGGCGCCCGATACGTGCACGGCAAAGATCGCAAGGTCCATGGACATGCCGCCCTCGCTCGTCGACAGCGGCGGGTACAAAACCCAGCCGACGCCCGAACCAAGCTGGTCATTACCACCGGGGCTCAGCAGCGAGGCCACGCCCAGCGAAGTACCGGCGACATAGAGCCAGAAGGACAAGTTGTTCATCCGCGGGAACGCCATGTCCGGTGCGCCAATCTGCAACGGCATGAAATAGTTGCCAAATCCGCCGAATAGGGCAGGGATGACCACGAAGAACATCATCAGAACACCGTGATAGGTGATCATCACGTTCCACAAATGCCCGTTCGGAGTACAGAGCTCGGCACCGCTGCCGAACAAGCGGAACCCTTCCATGCACATGTGCTGTACCCCGGGCTCCATCAATTCGATCCGCATGATAACAGTCATCAGAACCGAGATTAGACCGGCCAGGGCCGAGACGATCAGGTACAGAATCCCGATGTCCTTGTGGTTGGTCGACATGAACCAGCGGGTAAAGAACCCGCGCTGGTCTTCATGGTCGTGACCATGAATGGCTGCGTCTGCCATTAGGTGCCTCCTGTTGCAACTACACCGCGCTGTCGGACCTCTCCAACGCGCGGGATTCCTGCTGGTTTTAGATTGCGTGGGGGCGACCTTCAATGGTCGAGTTTGATCTGGATCAAGATTAATTGTCGCGGGTGCCGGTTGCAGGGCTTCGAAAAAGAGCACAACTTTCGGCAAATGGAGGAGACCGGATGGTTCTGAACTACGTGACGACCGAAAAGGCTCAGGCGGCCACCGGGCTACGCATGATCGTTGTCGGAGGTGTGCCAAGCCCCTGGAGCGAAGCCGCAAAGAGTATTTTTCACGTAAAACGTCTGCCTTGGCTGCCAGTTTATCTGGACCATCAGGACCGGGCGCAGACCATCTGGGCGCAAACGGACAGCGCACCGGTTGTGTTCTGGAAAGATGAGGCACCGCTTTCCGAAACGGCCGATATTGTCGCCTTGGCACAACGAATCGCGCCTGAACCAGATTTGTTGCCAGCATCAATGGCGCCCGACATTCTCGCCTTCATTGACTTACTGGCGGCCCCCAATGGATTGGGCTGGCAAAGGCGGCTTCAGAAAATCCATGCTGGTATGCGAGGCCAAGAAGGTGGGTTCCATCCCAAGATTGCCGACTATCTTGGCAAGAAATACGGTTATGATACAGAAGCAGGTGAAATGGCTGCCGGTCGCGCTGATGGAATATTGAAACGCGTCAGTAGCAAGCTCGCAGAAAGTGGTGATTTTCTGTTTGGCAACACGCTCACTGCAGCAGATATCTATTGCGCTGCCTTCATGGCTTTGTTCGCACCGTTGCCGGAAGAGTTGTGTGCTATGCGGCTGAGTACCCGAAGGGTTTTCGAGCATATATCCGATCCTGTACGGGATACTCTTTCGACAGGTTTGCTGTTGCATCGGGACAGGGTATACCGCGATTTTCTGGAAACACCTTTGTCGCTCTGATCGCATGTGCATTGCGTCTTGACCGCCAAGGTGCGGCACCGCACAAACACCTCATGAAAAACGTCCAAACGGAGGCCGAGTATGTCTGCCTATGATCCCGATAACATTTTCGCCAAGATCCTGCGTGGTGAAATCCCTGCAAACCGGGTCTATGAAGACGACGACACACTGGCCTTCATGGACATCATGCCGCGCACGGACGGGCATCTGCTGGTGATCCCGAAAACGCCTTGTCGCAACGTGCTGGATGCCAGCCCAGAACAGCTTGCTTCTGTGATCTCAACGGTTCAGAAGATGGCGCAGGCGGTGAAAGCGGCGTTTGGTGCGGATGGTGTCACCATCCAACAGTTCAACGAGGCTGCAGGTGGGCAAGAAGTGTTTCATCTGCATTTCCACGTTCTGCCGCGGAACGAAGGCGTTTCGATGCGACCGCCGGGCAATATGGGTGATTTTGACCTGATCGCTAAAAACGCCGGTAAAATCAAAGACGCGCTGGCCTGATCACCCGCTACAGGATCAGTGCGATCCAAGGCATTTGCTATGGTCGCCAAACGCGTTCAGCACTTCACATACATGGTCGTGGGTGCCGTCACAGGCGGCTGTGATGCGTTCCAGTTCGGCCTCAAGGCTGCGCAGCAATGTTATCCGGTTGCGCAGTTCAGTCAGCTGACGATCCGCGATTTCATGAACATGGTCCAGATCCGCCCCCTGCGCCCCTTCCAAAGAAAGCAACGCCTCGACATCCGGCAAAGGCAGGCCCAGATCACGCGAGTGGCGGATAAATTGGAGGCGTTTCAGAGCAGTCTCGTCATATCTGCGCTGATTGCCCGCCGTCCGATACGGTTTGGCCAACAAGCCTTTTTCCTCATAGAAACGGATCGTGGGCACCTTGACCCCGGTTTGCCGCGACAAATCTCCGATTGAGTACATTTTGTGCTTTTTGCCTCTTGAACCTCTAGTGACTAGAGGAATTACATAAGATGGCAGTTCAAAACAAGGATCTGATCTGCCATGTCACATAACCACACCCACTCTCACATTGATCCGAATGCCGGTGACCAGAGGGTGGTCGGAGCGATCGGCGTCAATATGGTATTGACGCTTGCACAAATAGTGGGGGGCATTTTGTCTGGCTCACTGGCCTTGATCGCAGATGCCTTGCATAATTTTTCAGATGCCATCGCGCTGATCATCGCGTTTTTCGCTCGTAAGATTGCGCGACGCCCGGCAGATCCACGGATGAGCTTTGGTTATGGTCGGGCAGAGGTTGTGGCCGCTCTTGTTAACTACACCACTCTTGTCGTTCTTGCCGTTTATCTGATGTACGAAGGTGTCATGCGGTTTATCGAGCCCGAACCGGTGAATGGCTGGATCGTCGTCTGGATCGCAGCGCTGGCCCTGATCGTCGATCTGATCACGGCTGCCCTGACCTATTCGATGGCAAAGGACAGTATGAATATCAGGGCGGCCTTTCTGCACAATGTGGCAGATGCATTGGGCTCGTTGGCAGTGATCGTCGCCGGAACCTTGGTCATCGTGTTCAACTGGACATGGGTGGATCCCGCCGTAACTATTCTGATCTCGGTCTACATCCTTTGGCATGTGAAATCTGAAATTGGCGAAACCATTCACGTCTTGATGTTGGGTGCACCATCCGACCTTGACCCAGAAGAGGTCGCTTCGATGATCGAGGCCACCGAGGGCGTTGTTTCGGTCCATCACGTTCATCTGTGGAGTATGCAGGAGCATGAACCTGCCCTGACTGCACATGTGGTTGCGACCAGCCACGCAGACGAAGATGCCAGGTGGCTTTCCGCAACCATCAAGAATGCGCTGCAGGATCAGTTCGGGATCGGCCATGCAACGCTTGAAATTGAAAGTGGGGAAGAGGTTTGTGGCCATCCGGCCCGGTTTGGACATGACAAACACGAGCACTAAAAAAGAAATTGCCGTTCCGATTTGGGGTCGGAACGGCAGACTCGTAACCAAAACACTTACCTGTTTTCCCAGGGGATACCTGCGATCACCGGCTTAACACACCACTCACTCTAGAACGGTAAATCCATACTAGGCGTTAATGGGACCCAAGTATTCATATTTGTGAAATTTAACTAGATTCCGTCGGAAACCAGACGGACCAATCGGGAATTGTTTCCAAATTATGAAGTAGAGCGGATCTGACGGCTGGATTGTAGTCGGTGCCGGGCTGTTTTTCGATTCGTGATCCGAGTTAATCCGCCCCCGCGGGTCCAAAAACCTCAGCGAAGGTTTTTCTAAGCGCGTTGTCCACATCATCCATCGCGACCGGAAGACCCAGATCGACCAGAGAAGTCACGCCATGGTTCGAGATGCCGCAGGGTACGATCCCAGAGAAATGGCTCAAATCCGGTTCGACATTGATCGAGATGCCGTGAAAGCTGACCCATTTACGCAATCGCAGGCCGATCGCCGCGACTTTGTCCTCGGCTTTTTCGCCTGCTGGCGTCAGCGGCTTGTCATCCCGTTGCACCCAGACACCAACACGGCCGTCGCGGATTTGCCCGGTCACGTTGAACTCGGCCAAAGCTGCGATCACCCAATTCTCAAGCTGCTTTACAAACTTGCGCACATCCCTGCCGCGTTTGTTCAGGTCCAGCATGACATAAGCAATGCGCTGCCCCGGACCATGATAGGTGTATTCACCACCGCGTTTTGACGTATAGACTGGAAATCTGTCCGGGTCTTTCAGGTCTTCGACCTTGGCTGAAGTGCCCGCTGTGTACAGGGCAGGGTGCTCAAGTAGCCAGATACACTCATCCGCCTCACCCGCCGCGATATCGGCCACGCGCGCCTCCATAAAGGCGATGGCCTCATCATAGTCGGTCAATCCGTCAGTAATCTTCCATTCCATGTCGGCTCCTTAGCGGCTGGATGCATGGATGGAAAGACCTAGGCTGCTTCGGTCAAACAGCGCTGCAGGACCTGTGTATAGCTGTCCGCTCCCTGCGCCCCAGTCAGCAAGTACTTTCTGCCAAACACCATTGCGGGAACGCCGGAAATACCACGACTGGTCCAGTATTGCTGTTTCTCTCGAACCAGCGCGGCATGAGCACCTGATTCAAGCATCGTGCGCGCAGCATTCCGATCCAGACCGGCAGTTTCCGCGGCCTCAAGCAGAACTTCAATATTCGAAACGTCCTTTTGCTTGGTGAAATAAGCCTCGAACAAGGCCAGTTTCAGTGGATGCTGGCGACCCTGAGCCTCGGCCCAGTCAAGAAGCTGATGTGCAGCAAATGTGTTTACGATGCGACTTTCTTCATCAAAGGCGAAGGTAAAGCCCAAGTCAGCCCCGATTTGCGTCAATCGATCTCGCATCGCTTGGCTTTGTTCCGTCGAGGAGCCGTATTTCTCGGCAATGTGCTCACGCAGGTTCTGACCCTCGGGCGCCATGTTTGGGTTCAATTCGAACGGATGCCAGCGCAGCTTTGCCAGGATATTTTGCTGTTTGAGCGCCAGATCCAACTGCCGGAATCCAACAATGCACCAGGGGCAAACCACATCCGAGACTATGTCGATCTGAACGATGGGGCGAGGGTCGGGCGAGGTCATGGCGGGGCTCCTGACGGGGTCATTTGGACGACAACCTGTTAAAGATAAGAGCGCCGAATGGGAATTCAAACCAACGTGATTTTTGCCTCTTCACATCTTGATCATCAAGGTCTATACGCCCCACTACCAAGTCACTAACAGTGCGGTCGTGGCGGAATTGGTAGACGCGCAGCGTTGAGGTCGCTGTGGGGTAACACCCGTGGAAGTTCGAGTCTTCTCGACCGCACCAAGTGATTGGATTTCATTCTTTTTAGGCCGAAATTCGCGACGCTCTGGGTGCCTTCAATCAACGATGCGAAAGCCGCCCACAAGTAGACAGCTGACAAGGACAGGTAGCTGGATAACTGTCCGATCTTAGAATTCAGGTTGTGGAACTATTCGGCGTCGACTTACCGGGCAGGGACCTGCAATTCAATTCGCCGGAATATCAGCGTGATGAAGCCTGCAATGATCAGATAGATCAGTGCCAACAGCAGCAGCGGTTCATAGACCACGAAGGTGTCCGCCCGAATTCTGGACGACACGGCGTAGATCTCGACCACTGTGATCGTCGCCACCAGCGGGGTTGCTTTCAGCTGCAGGATCGTCTCACCGCCTAGTGTCGGCAGCACGCTGCGAATGGCCTGAGGCAGCCAGATCCGGCGGAACATGGTGAACCGAGGCATGCCAAAGGATTGCGCCGCTTCGAGCTGACCCTTCTTAACGCTGGCAAAGGCGCCGCGCATGATTTCGCCCTCGTAGCCCGCGTAAGACAGGGTCAGGGCCAGAACCGCATAGGGCCAAGCCTGTCGCAGATAGGGCCACAGCTCGCTGCCGCGTATCCATGGAATCTGAGGGAAAAGCGATCCAAGCCCATAGTACAACAGCCAGATTTGCAGAAGAATTGGGGTGCCGCGAATGACGGTGCAGAACACTTTTGCCGGTGCCGAAAGGTACCAGGGACCAATCGCCTGAGCGAGACCCAGTGGAACGGCGAGCAAGAACCCAAGCACACAGGTGACGGCCAACAGCCAAATGGTTCTCCACAGACCTTCAAGCGCCAGCGGGGCATAGGTTGGAATCCAGTCCCAGCGCAACGAGACGGCGCACCAGATAACGAAGGCGGCAAATAGCGCCATCAGTACAATCCGATGCGGCTGCATGAGTGCTCGCCAGTTCATTATCGGCTTCCTCCCTTCAACGAAGGCTGCCCACGACGGGCCCATTTCTCGATACGCGCGAACACGACACCGGAACAAAGCGTGACGATCAAGTACAAGGCACCTGCAGCAAGGAAGAAGGTGAAATAGGCGCGCGTACTGGCGGCAGCCTGACGGGTCTCCAGCGTCAATTCGCTAAAGCCGACAATGGCCAGCAGGGCCGTATCTTTAGTTGCAATGAGCCACAGATTGGCCAATCCAGGCGTGGCAAAAGACATCATCGCGGGAATTGTCACCCGCCGCATCAGCAGCAGCGAGGGCATGCCATAGGCGCGGGCGGCTTCGATCTGTCCGGTGGGAACCGCTTTGATTGCGCCCCTGAGAACCTCGGTCGCATAGGCGCCCTGAACGATGCCCAAAACCCAGATGCCGGCAACGACGCCGCTGATTTCGACGCGGTCATACCCCATTGCCTGCGCGGCCTGATTGATCAGGTCGGTCCCGACGTAATACAGGATCAAGATCAGCACCAGTTCAGGCACGGCGCGCATTACAGTCGTATATATGCCGAGCAGGTCACGTGTGACCGGCCCGCCATATAGTTTTCCATAGGCCCCGAAAAGCCCGATGATCAACCCGAACCCGAACGCTCCAAAAGCGATCTGCAACGAGTTAGCGAGGCCACGCAGAAGGTTGCCGCCCCATCCCGGAGGACTAAGGGCAAGCAACTCCATGCTTTGGGCCAAACCCAGGCTTTCGAGGATAGCTTCCACGGCGAACCTTACTCGCTATAGATGCTGGCTGTGAAATAGCGCGAGGTGATTTCGTCATGCGTGCCGTCGGCAAGAATTGCCGCGATACCCGCATTCAGCTTTTCACGCAGCGCGTCATCGCCCTTGCGGACACCCGCGCCGACGCCGCGACCCAGGATCGAGACGTCATTTTCGACCGGGCCTTTGATTTCACAGCAGGCACCGGTCTCAGATGAGACGAAATCCGCCATGGCGATACTGTCGGCCTGGGTCGCGTCGATACGACCGGCGAACAGATCCTGATTTGCCTCGTCCTGGGTCTGATACACCCGGATTTCTGCGGCATCTTTGAAATGCTCATTGGCATAGGCCTGATGGATCGTGGACGCCTGAATGCCGATGATCTTACCGGCCAGAGATTCTGGTGTCGGTTCAATGTCCATCGACTTGTCGGCGACGATAACGGCCGGAGTGTTGTAGTAAGGGTCGCTGAAATCGATCGTTTTCATGCGCTCTTCGGTGATCGACATCGACGCCATCAGGGCATCAATCTGCTGACCGGTCAGCGAGGGGATGATACCGTCCCACGCAACCGGAGTGATCACACACTCAAGCTCGGCGGCGGCACAGACCGCATCAATAACCTCGACCTCCCAGCCGACCCATTTGCCAGAGGCATCCAGCGATGCGAAAGGCGGATAAGGCTCGGCTGCGATCCCGATCTTGACTTCATCTGCGCCAGCCGTTCCAGCCGAAAGCACAGCAGCAGCCAAAGCGGCCACGATTAGCTTTTTGTTTTTCATTGATATTCTCCCTGTTTGATATTTTGTTTGTTCAGCCGACTGATTTTAGGAATTGTTGCAGCCTTGCGGATTTCGGATTGTCGAAAAGTTCGTCGGGTGGCCCCTGTTCCTCGATCTTTCCTTCGAAAAGATACACAACATGGGTCGCAACCTCGCGCGCAAACTTCATCTCATGCGTGACCAGCAACATGGTTCGGCCCTCGGCCGCCAGATCGCGAATTACGGTCAGTACTTCACCAACAAGTTCTGGATCTAACGCGCTGGTTGGCTCGTCAAACAACATTACGCTGGGATCAACGGCAAGAGCACGCGCAATCGCAGCGCGCTGTTGCTGACCGCCTGACAGAAAGGAGGGGAAGGTATCCGCCTTGTCGCCAAGCCCGACGCGCTCCAGCAACTGGTGCGCGCGCTTGATCGCCTCGTCCCGCGGCACTTTCAGCACGTGAACGGGCACCTCGATGACATTTTCCAGCAGCGTCCGGTGGGTCCAAAGGTTGAAGGCCTGAAACACCATTGCCAGTCGGGTGCGGATGCGTTCCAGCTGACGCCGGTCCTTAGGCGTGCCATCCGGGCGCATCTCAATCGGCTCGCCGTTTACGACGATTTCTCCGGAACTGGGCGTTTCAAGGAAATTGATACAGCGAAGGAACGTGGATTTCCCCGAACCACTGCCTCCGATGATGGCGACGACATCACCCTGATGGGCAGTAAGTGAAACGCCTTTGAGAACTTCGAGCGAGCCAAAAGACTTGTGCAAGTCAGTGACCCGAATGGCTTCATCCGGCGTGGTTTCTGGGTCAGCGTTCATTTTGCAGTTTCATCCCTCTCAACCGTTTTTTTACTTGCAGCTTTAGCAAATCCCTACAATTATGCAACTGTATAATTATAATTTCTGGAAAGATAGATGTCGGATCACGCAACAAAATTCAAGCGAGAACCCGCGGAGCAGCGCAAAGAGGCGTTGATCCAGGCCACGCTGTCTTTGATCGCCGAGCAAGGTTTGCAAGGTGCGACCGTTCGGGCGATTGCCGAGCGGGCCAGTGTAACTCAGGGTCTGATCCGGCACTATTTTTCTTCGAAAGAAGATTTAATTACAGCAGCTTATGACTTTCATATGCGGCGGCTGACGGATATGACGTCGGCCCCTGCAGACGGAGATTATAGCACAGCCAGATTGCGGCTGGCGACGTTTGTAACGACCGGGCTGACCCATCCGGTGGTCGATCCGGGGTCAGTGTCCCTATGGGCGGGCTTTTTGAACAAAGTTCTGGCGGACGACAAAATGCAAGCGATCCACGAACAGACATATCGGGATTTTCGTGACCGCTTGGAATCACTCATTGCAGATGCGCTGAACGAGGTAGGCATACCAGCCAGCCCGACGGAACTGCGCAGGTTGGCTATCGCATGCAACGCCGTGGTCGACGGCTTGTGGATGGAGGGCGGCGCCCTGCCATACGCCTTTGAGCCGGATGAGCTGCCCGAGATTGGGCTTGCTTCGGTTGGGGCAATTATCGGTGTTGAATTGACGGATCTTGAGCAGAGGCAGACATGAAGAAAACAGCGATTACCGAACGCCTTGCCGGCCTGGGTGGCGCCAAATGGGAAGTTTATCTCAAGGCCAAGGAACTTGTCGAGCAGGGGCAGGATATCATCGAATTGACCATTGGCGAGCCGGATGTGCCAACGCCTACCGAACTGGTGGAAAGCGCTGTGGACGCTTTGCGCGCCGGGCGTACCAACTACTCCAATGGGCGTGGTGAGGCTGGACTGCGCTCTGCACTGGCCGACCGTTATTCGGCCAGATCCGGGCGCACGATCACGGATAATCAAGTGTTGTGTTTTCCAGGCACCCAGACCTCGCTTTTTACCGTCCTGATGGGCGTGGCCGAGGCGGGTTGCGAGGTGCTGGTGGGCGATCCGATGTATGCAACCTATCAAGGTGTGGTACGCGCAAGCGGTGCGGATATTGTGCCGGTTCCATTGCGGCCGGAAAACGGTTTTCGTATTTCTGCGGATGATATCGCGGACAGGATTACCGCGAAGACCACTGCGCTTTTGTTAACCACACCGCATAATCCTACCGGGTCGATCCTGACACGCGAAGACATAGACGCAATCGGCAAGCTGGCTATCGAGCATGATCTATGGATCATTTCTGATGAGGTTTATGAAGAACTGATCTTTGACGGATCTGTGTTTACCTCACCCCTGTCGCGGTCCGAGTTGGCGGATCGGGTAATCGTCGTCTCGTCGATATCAAAATCCCATGCCGCCCCCGGATTCCGCAGCGGTTGGTGCATTGGCCCCGAGGAGTTTACCGCGCGCCTTTTGTCGCTGTCGGAAACCATGCTGTTTGGAAATCAGCCCTTCATCGCCGACATGACCGAGACGGCTATTCGCAACGGATCATCCGTGGCCGAAGGCATGGCACAACGGTACGCCCGCCGCGCCCGGATGCTGAACGACAGGCTGCCGAACGAGACACATCTGCGTGTGCATCTTCCACAGGCAGGTATGTTTGCGATGATTGATGTCTCGGCCACCGGGATGAATGGAAACGAGTACGCCTTTCATCTGCTCGAACATGGCAAAGTCGCGGTGATGCCGGGGCCGTCTTTCGGTGACACGGTTGATAACTGGGTCCGTATCGCGCTGACGGTGGACGACGCGATCTTTACCGAAGCCTGTGACCGGATCGTTGCCCACGCGACCCAACTGCAACTGGAAAACGCATGACAAGCATTGGTGAGGCGCTGGTTGATCAACTGGTCAGGCGCGATGTGGATACCGTGTTTGGCATCCCCGGCGTGCATACGGTCGAACTGTACCGCGGGCTGGCCGCATCGGGCATTCGCCATGTCACCCCACGACACGAGCAGGGGGCAGGATTCATGGCTGATGGTTATGCCAGAGTATCCGGCAAGCCCGGCGTGGCCTTTGTGATTACCGGCCCCGGTCTGACCAATACACTCACGGCGATGGGGCAGGCTCGGGCAGACAGCGTTCCGATGCTGGTTGTGTCTGGGGTCAACACGTTGTCCAGTCTTGGCAAAGGGCTTGGTCACTTGCATGAGTTACCGGATCAACGAGCGATGGCGCGAACAGTCGCTCTGTCATCGGACCGAGTTGAAAAGTCAGTTGAACTAACAGCCGCGTTGGACCGCGCCTTCGCCCTGTTTCAATCCGGTCGCCCAGGGCCAACACATATCGAAATCCCGCTAGACGTTGCGGGAGACGAGTTTGCTGGTTCGACCGATGCTGCGAAAGGTCCCGTCGATAAGTCTCTTGATCTGGCGCTTCTTGACCGTGCTGCCAAGCTACTGGGGTCGGCAAAAGCGCCGGTCATTCTGGTCGGCGGCGGTGCGCGCAGCGCGGGCAGGCCGATCCGGCAGCTGGCCGAAGCGCTGGATGCGCCGGTTGTTCAAACCGTGAATGCGCGCGGGTTGATGTACGATCACCCGTTGAGTGTACCAGCAAGCCCAAGCCTGAATTCAGTGCGTGCTTTGATCGAACAGGCCGACGTGGTTCTGGCTTTGGGGACTGAGCTGGGCCAGACGGACTACGATATGTACGCCACCGGCACGATGGCTGAAATGCCATCCCTGATCCGTGTGGACCTATGCCCCGATCAGCTGAAGCGCCACGCGGCGGACATTGCCATTGTTGGTGATGCGGCGATGGCAGCGGCCGAGCTTGTGGATCGGTTTGCCGCATCGCCCAAGTCGGCAAACGGTGCCGCGCGCGCAGCTACTTCGCGGCAGAACGCGGTCGAAGAAATCGGGCCGGAAATGCAGGCGTTACTGGCTGTGCTGAACGCCATGCGCGATGCAGTCCCTAACGCGATCATGGTGGGCGATTCTGCTTATCCGATCTATGCAGGAAACCTGTACTACGATCATGATCGGCCCGGCGGGTGGTTCAACGCCGCGACCGGGTTCGGAGCGCTTGGATATGGCATACCCGCCGCGATCGGCGCTGCATTGGCGGACCCTGACGCTCCGGTCATTTGTATCGCAGGCGACGGCGGGGCGCAGTTCAGCCTTCCTGAGCTGATGTGCGCCGTTGATGAAAAACTGCCGATCACCTTCGTGATCTGGAACAACCACGGTTATCAGGAAATCGCCACATCAATGCAGGCGGTCGGTGTGACTGTGCTGGGATGCGATCCGACCCCACCGGATTTTGAAAGCGTCGCCCGGTCGTGCGGCATGCCGTTCTGGCGCACTGGCCCCGACCCGTTGGACGTGGCCCAAGCTTTGTCGTCTGCGCAATCCCAAGATGGCCCGCGGCTTGTTGAAATCCGCGCGCCCAATCAATCACACTCTTGATGAAAAGTGAGACCGAAAATGACTGACCCGACCTATGAATTCTCGCGCGCGATCACTCGTCGCCCAGCAGCGACCATCACCGATGGTCTGCGTGCCGAAGATATCGGTGCGCCGGACCTAGACCGAATGCTTGCATCTCATGCGCATTATGTCGAAACCCTCAAGAAAACCGGAGCAGAGGTTATCGAACTGGCTCCCCTTGAGACGTATCCGGATGCCGTCTTTGTCGAAGATACCACACTGTGTCTTCCTCAGGGTGCGGTGATGATGCGCCCCGGTGCACCCAGCCGCATGGGTGAGGTGGCCGAGATGGAGCCGACAATCCGCGGCGTTTATGACGAGGTTCGGCAGATCGCTGGGCCCGGCCATATTGAAGGCGGGGACATTCTGGTAACGGGTCGCGAAATTCTGGTTGGCCGGTCAGATCGGACCGATGCGGCGGGTGTCACAGAGCTGACCGAAATCGTTTCCGACTGGGGCCACACCGTACGCGAGGTTTTTACACCACCGGGCGTGCTGCACTTCAAAACGGATTGTTCGTTGCTGGATGGGGAAACCATCCTGTCCACGAAACGGCTGGACGCATCCGGCTGCTTCGAAGGATATCGGGTTCTGCATGTGGCAGAAGGCGAAGAAGCCGCTGCAAACTCGATCCGGTTCAACCAATTTGTCCTGGCTCCGGCCGGCTTCCCGCGTACCACCGAGATGTTGCGCCAGAACGGTTATGATGTGGTCGAAATCGACAATGTGGAATGCGCCAAACTGGATGGCGGAATGTCATGTCTGTCGCTGAGATTCTGACCTGATTCACGACGATTCAGAACCGACTAACCTTGAACCAGCCAAATGCGTCCTGCTGCAGCCAAAGAAAGAGTAGGCGCATTTTGGCGTGAATAAGGTTAGCCGCCTCAACCACTTGGATATTCATTCGAAATAGTATGATCCCTACCCAGTGGGTGTAGCTTTGCACCAGTTTCGCGCAGTATTTCTTTTGCACCCAAATCCCATCTCGCCCGTGCTTGCCGGGTTGTGTATGACTTGGGCAAAGAAGTTATGGCAGGAAATACATGTCTCAGGCGCTCACCGTATTCACGACGATGAAGAACGAAGGCCCCTATATGCTGGAATGGGTCGCATTCCACAAAACACTGGGAGTCGATCACTTTGTGATCTTCACCAATAGCTGTGAAGACGGCACGGATGCCATTGCCCGCAGGCTGCAGGAATTGGGTCTTGCCACACATGTCCCGAACGAGGTCAAAGAAGGGGGAAACCCGCAGCATCAGATGCTACGGCGCGCGCGGCGTCAGCCCAAAGTGAAAGAGGCCGACTGGCTGATGTGTCTGGATGTTGATGAATTCTGGAACATCCGCTGCGGTGACAACAGCTTTGCGGCGCTGATCGCAGAAACAGAACAGCGGGCCGGAAAGCCGGTGGATGCGATCTCATTCGCGTGGAAATTGTTTGGTAGTTCAGGGAATATCAGCTTTGAAGACAAACCTGTGACCGAGTCCTTTTCGATGGGGGATCAGGAATTCCCGTATCATTCCGGCCGGGCCTATGGTCTGAAAACCCTGTTTCGTAACAACGGAAAATTTACGCGGTTCGGCCCGCACCGCCCGAAAGGGGTCGAAGAAGGGAAAGAAAGCGAAATCGCTTGGTCCGATGCAGGTGGCAGGCTGTTTCCGTCCGAGAAGGTCGGGTGGCGCGCATGGCGGAAATTTGATCATTCTCTGGGGCGGATTCATCACTATTCCGTCCGGTCTTTGGATGGGTTTCTGGTCAAAAGGGATCGGGGCCGGACCAATCATATCCGCGTAGACCAAGGGCAAGCCTATTGGCAGGACATGAATGCCAACAAAGAAACAGATCACTCGATACTGCCAGCAGCGCATCGCGCGGCCCCATTGCTGGCCGAACTGAAAGCCGATGAAGAACTCGGCCGCCTGCACGCGCAGGCATGTGACTGGCATCGCGCCAAGATATCAGAGATCAAGTTGCGGCCTGACTGGGTGGATTTCCGCCTCTGGCTTGCGGAAAATCTGGTCTGATCACCATGGCAGAAGACCTTTCAAAAGAGCAGCTCAAGCCTGATCACCCCGATCGTAAGACGGGGTATGAACGGATTCTGACAGACCCTGCGCCCCCTTGGTTTGTCGAGCTGTATCCAGGTGGGGACGGGACCGGGTTTCTGCAAAAGCTGAACAGACACTCGGTTTTGTTTCACCAAAGGTCTGCGTCCCGGCTTGTGGTCAGCTTTGACAACATTGCCAATGCCAACGACCTGTCTTTTTCCCGCGAACCCTGGGGCTGGAAGTTCTTCCGTGACGAAGGCTGGTCCCATATGGGGATATTTGCGCGGACCAAAGCCTGGTACCGCGATCCCGAGATCATCTCGTATTTTCAGACCCAAGCGGATCAGGGTTTTTTTGCACAGTTTGATCAGGTTGTGTTTGCGGGCGCTTCGATGGGCGGATTTGGAGCGCTGACATTCTCGACCCTTGTTCCCGGCGCCAATGTCATCGCTTTCAATCCGCAGACAACGCTGGATGAACGGCTGGTCCCGTGGGAGACCCGGTATCGGTTCGGGCAGGTGCAAGACTGGGATCTTCCCTTTAGCGATGCCGCGCAAACTGTTGAGAATGTGGGGAAAGCCTACGTTTTCTATGATCCCTTTTTTGATCTCGATCGCCAGCAGGTATCGCGATTGACGGGCGATAACGTTTTGCTGCTTAAGACATGGTTTTCAAACCATTTCGCGGCCCCGATGCTGCGCAAATTGGATATACTGAAGCCGGTTATGCTCGAGGCGATGGACGGCACACTGGAACCCCAGGCCTATTACCGGATGATGCGGGCACGGCGGCGACTGCCTTTGTATATGCGCGGGATCGAGGCGATTGGCGGCGAACGTCACCCACAGCTTGTTACGCAAGCAAGGCAGAGGTTCCGGCGGCTGCGGCGCGCAGCCTTGGCCGAAGCAGCCTCATGAAGCCCGAAAAGGGGGTCTTTATCGGCCAGCGCAAAGACCGGATGGGTGCCCGGTTGCTGATGATGCTGACCTGCATCCGGTTGGCCGAGGATTTTGACACCAGCTATCGGGTCAACTGGTTTCCCAAAGGTGCGGATGCGCCAGAGCTGGACCAGCCGCAAGAATTGTTCTCACAAGAGTGGATGGATGAGCATTTCCTGAGCACCGAATCCTTTGATGCTCTAGGCGAGGATGCCTTGCCGATATGGTCGTTTCAGGGCGATGCGATACCGGACCGGCTGATATCCCATCTGAATTCCGGCCGCTCTGTTGTCGTCGAGGAAGGCTTTGAGGTTCTGGCCTTTCTATGGGAAGATGTCGAGCAGATCCGCCCCCGGTACCGAGAGTTCATCCATCAGATCGGGTTCACGGATGAAATCCGGAACATTATGGAAAAGGCAGATGCCAAACTAAGTGGCAAGGGGGTGTCGGCCTATCACATTCGCCGTGGCGACATCCTGAATGGCCTGCCGTGGAAGCATACGACCTGGCCGGCAAAGATCGAACCGGAAGAACTGTATGCGGCACATCTTGAAAAAAACGCAGGGTGTGCCGCGATCATGTTTTCAGATCAGCCCGAGCTTGTGGCCCGATTCCAAGTGCAGTTTCCGCACCTTATGCAAATGTCAGATATCGCGGATCTTTCCAGTCTGACCCGCGCACAACGAGACTTTCTGGAGCTCTATACCATGTCGCGCGCGGATCAGTTGATAGCGCCGTACGTTTCCGCCTTTTCCATGGCAGCGGCGCGAATTTCAGGGCAGCAGGGAAAAGTTTTTCGCGATGTTTTGAACGAAGATGAAGTCAAACGCGCCAACGAACAAGTGATCGCACGCCTGCACCGCGGTCCAGAAGAATTTCTGAATCTCTCAGAAGCCGCTCATATCTATGCCAAGGCTTCGTTTTATCTTCATGGTTTGGGCGCGGGAGATCGGGCCGAAGAGGCATTGGAACTGGTGCAGCCGTTGATGGATGCAGGTTCGGATAATGCATTCCTTCCACTTCTTCAGGCGTTGAATTACTTTTATCTGAATCGTTGGGCCGAAGCGTTAGAGATGACTGAAGCAGCCTTCGAAAACCCGCATATCTGGCCCGAAGATTTTGCTGTCGTAACTGCACTTCAAGCCGCGATATTTGGAGGGCAGAAGAAACGCTGGAAGGCTGCGCAGGTGTTCAGCAGGGCGTTTTGGACAAAACCAATGCGCCCGGATGTCATCATATTTGGCTCTCGCCTTTTGTATCGTGAACAGATTGCGCAGCGCGCAATGCCGCCAATGGATTGGGTGATGCAGAAGGCTGTTCGGAGGCCTTGGTTCAACTACAATGCGCACGTTGCGCAGAGGAAGGTACTGGGTCGCCCGCCCTGTAATTTCGACCTGATCCTATTGGATTGGGCTAGTCTGTCCGTAGATCAAAGGGCGCGCCGTCTAACCTCCAACCGATCCCGCTTGCAGACTTTGGCTGACGGGCTAGAAAGCTCAACTCAGTTGCCCGAGGATGTTCGCATTTCCCGCGAAGACCCGCGCTTTGAAGGGGTGCAATCTTTGCTGCGTTTGCATTTGGGGGATACATCTTTGGCGCAGTCTTTGGATATTGCGCGGAAAGTGGCCAAGCGCCTTCCGGATAACCCGTTATACTTAAAGCGACTGGCCGAACTGTATGAGAAAGATGGAGATTTTGCAAACGGAAGGCTGGCCATGGCAGATGCGTTGGCCTGTGATCCGGGCAACCCATTTCTGGTCTTTGCGATGGGGCAATACCTTGAAAGGAACGGGGCCGAAGAACAGGGGCAAAACCAAATTATTCAGGCTGCGGAACTGGATGACAATACAGCGGCGATTCAAGGCGAGGCCGGCAGGATATATCTGCAACGAGGTGAAAAGCAGAATGCGCGCGTTCATCTTTCCAAGGCCCACGCGCTGTGCCCAACCCTTAAACGATATTCCAATCAGCTGAAACGTGCAGGTGGAAAATTGACGGATTTCTCTTGGTGACCGGCTTGAATACCGGTAGTTTGCGGTCAAAATCTTAAACAAATCTCCGATACCACCGGGGCAATGAAAACAAGCAGGGCAGTCAGGTATGGCCGAACAGGATCCTCGATATATCAGCGTTACCCCTATGAAGAACGAAGGACCATTCGTTCTTGAATGGATCGCCCATAATCGTGCCATTGGTGTGGACCAGATTGTGGTCATGACCAATGACTGTACCGATGGTACAGATGCCTTGCTGCAGCGATTGCATGACCTTGGCATTGTCACGCATGTCGACAACAACTCGAGACGTCAGACCAGCCCGCAAAAACGCGCCTATAACGCCTTTCTGAAAATGGAAGTGGCCCGTCCACAGGATTGGGTGATCGTTATCGACGCGGATGAACATATTAACGTCAGAACCGGCGACCATACATTGCGTGCGCTGACGGGTGCCATGCCGGATGCAAAAACGATTTCAATGACTTGGCGTCTATTCGGAAACGCCGGAATTGTTCGGTACGAGGACCGTTTCCTGTCGGATCAGTTTCGCCAAGCTGCACCTGAGCGTATTTTTCGACCGCCGCAAGCTTGGGGCTTTAAGACCATGTTCCAACGCGGCGTATGGGATGCGCTCGGTGTCCATCGACCGAAAAGGCCGACCGTTGAAACGATGGAAGAATGCCATTGGTACAACGGATCCGGGCAACCGATGCCCGAAAGGTATTTTACTGCCAGTTGGCGATCGGCGCGGGACTCCGTTGGGTACGAGCATGTTCAGATCAATCACTATGCTCTGAAATCCTGTGAAAGCTATCTGGTCAAGAAAATGCGTGGTCGGGCCCATCATCTGGGGGAAAGCCTTGGGATGGAATATTGGAACATGATGAACCAAAACGCCGAAACTGAGACCTCGATCGACTCAATCCTCGATCGGAAACGGGCTTTGTATTACGAAATGCTCTCAGACGCTGAGACGGCACGCCTGCACCATATGACCTGCGATTTGCATCGCCAGCAGGTTGCCCAGTTGCGCGAACAACCTGAGATGCAAGACCTCATGCGTCAGATGACCGCCGGGTTCTCAGCCAAGGCCGAGACCTGAGGTCGCTTGGCGAATAGGAACGTTTCATGCTTTGGCTACACATAGGAATGCCCAAGACTGGGTCGACCGCGTTACAGGGGTTTGTTCGCAAAAACGGTCAAGTGATGGCTGGGGCCGGATTACACTATATGGAAACGGGCCGCAGGCGAACCGAGGGGCAGGGGCGTCTGGCCAGCAGTCATAACCTGATTGCCTTCCACATGAACCAAACCGATCAGCCGGTCACCGCCCTGCGCGAAGCGATGGCAAGGGAATATGCTGAGCATGAGGATAAGGCATGCTTGGTATCGTCTGAGATGTTGTATTCAGTCGATCTGCACAAACTGGCCGAGATTTTCGCCGAGATCCCCGCGCGTGAGATGAGGATTGCTTTCTACTGCCGCAGATATTCTGACTTTTTCGAAGCCGACTATAAACAAAGGGCAAAGAACGGCAGGCTTGCCGGGGGCGGCTCTGAATATATTCGTACCCAGCTGGACGAGATACGTGCGCATCCTGAGCGTTTCAGCTTTGCCAGTGCTGCGGCTCGGATAAGGTCAGCTTTTCCGGGCGTCTCGTTGGTGCCTATGCTGTATGAGCGCTCTGAAATGGCTAATGGCAACATTATCGATGATTTTCTGAATCGCATCGGCGTCCAACTGCCCTTGGACAGCAAGTCCGAAACATCGTCCAATCCTTCGCATTCAAGAGCCGCGTGTGAGGCGTTTGGTGTGGTCACTAGGGCTATGGGACGCAAGAAAAGTCGCCAGTTGCGACGTCGGGCTGTCGATGATCCCGTGATGATGCGTAAGAATGATGTGCTTGAACCGGAAGAACGCACCTGGCTGGACTCGTTTATGGCAAATGAAGATGTGAGTTTTCATCAAGAGTTCTTTCCCGACCGGACGCAGCTTTTTGCCCCTGTCAGGTTGAGCATGCATGATCAGTCGTTTCGCCGGGACACAGCCGCGGAATATCAGGCGCTGCGCCAGGCATCCGAGATCGTGTTTCGCATGGCGCTAGAGGGTTAAGCCCTTATTCGACGGTAATTTCCCGGCGCTGCCGGCCAGTGGTTTTGTCAAAGATCAGGATGCGATTGTCATCAGTCACAACCGCAAACCAGTTGTTTCCAATGGTGACCGCCTGCGCTTTTGCGCCATCGGGCAACTCAACCTGATCGGGCAGGGTGGGGGTCCGGTCCGATAGCCGGATGACAATCAGTGCGAATGTCACTAGAACCCCGCCAATCATCACCGCGGTCAGCAGCATGACCATTCTCCGCAGCAGGCGAAGCTGCGGCGTTTCCTGCGGTTCTTGGGGTTCGGAAGGGACAGTCATGGGCACTCGCCAGATTGAGTTTCAAATCGCGGCCGATCCGCCGCCCCGCCTTGATAAGGCGCTTTCCCGCGATGTGCCAGCCGAGGAAAGCCTGTCGCGGACCCGATTGGGGAAGTTAATCGAAGAGGGGGCCGTGATGATCAACGGAACCACCACCCGCGACCCCAAGGCCAAGGTGGCCGAAGGCGCAGTGGTGGCGATCACCGTGGCCGAGGCCGAAGACAGCCATATCGGCCCCGAAGACATCCCGCTGGAGGTCGTGTTCGAGGATGCCGACCTGATCGTGATCAATAAACCGGCGGGTATGGTTGTGCATCCTGCGCCGGGTTCTCCGAACGGGACATTGGTTAATGCGTTGTTGCATCACTGCGGTGATGACCTGTCCGGGGTGGGCGGGGTCAAACGCCCCGGCATTGTGCACCGTATCGACAAGGAAACCAGCGGGTTGCTGGTGGTGGCCAAATCCGACGCGGCCCATCACGGGCTTGCCGCGCAGTTCGAGGCGCATAGTGTCGAACGCTATTATCGCACTATCTGTTACGGTGTCCCGGATGCCAATGATCCCCGGTTGCGCGGCGTCAAAGGTGTCAGCTTTGAGCCCGGAAACATCATGCGGGTCACGACTCAGCTGGCCCGTCACAAAACAGACCGGCAACGGCAGGCCGTGCTGTTTCACGGTGGGCGCCACGCTGTCACGCGAGCCCGTCTGGTCGAAACGTTTGGGGCCCCGCAAGGGCTGGCTCTGATCGAATGCTGGCTGGAAACAGGCCGCACGCATCAGATTCGGGTTCACATGACCCATGCCGGTCATGGTCTGGTCGGTGATCCGGTTTATGGGGGCAAGCGGAAACTCGCAGCCAAAGCCTTTAGCGCGGCTGCCGCAGAGGCCGTACGAGACTTTCCTCGTCAGGCGCTTCATGCTGCGGTTTTGGGTTTTGAGCACCCGATATCGGGTGAAAACCTTCGCTTCGAGGCTGTGTTGCCGGATGATATGGAAAATCTGATTGAACAGCTGCGCACACCGCTGACATAATAAGCAAAGTTACGTGAATAACGTTTTCTTAGGTTTCCTTTATCAAACGTTAATTTCAAACTGTTAACGGTACCTCTTGAACGGATCGGGACGACCTCCCATATCCATGTTAACGACTTAAACATTTGTCGGAGGGACAAGAAACATGGCCAATTACGCAAATCTCCCCGCGCCGACGCCGGAAGGCGGGCTGAACCGCTATATGCAGGAAATTCGGAAGTTTCCCCTGCTGGAACCAGAAGAAGAATACATGCTGGCCAAAAGCTGGGTTGAGAAGCAAGATACTGAAGCTGCACATAAAATGGTGACCTCCCATCTACGGTTGGCGGCCAAGATCGCTATGGGTTATCGCGGTTATGGGCTGCCACAGGCCGAAGTGATCTCCGAGGCCAATGTCGGTCTTATGCAGGCCGTGAAACGGTTTGACCCGGAAAAAGGGTTCCGGCTGGCGACCTATGCCATGTGGTGGATTCGCGCCTCGATTCAGGAATACATTCTGCGGTCATGGTCTTTGGTCAAACTGGGTACAACCTCGGCGCAGAAAAAGCTGTTTTTCAACTTGCGCAAAGCTAAGGCACGCATCGGTGCGCTTGAAGAGGGCGACCTGCGTCCGGAAAACGTGGCCCGGATCGCAAATGACCTTGGTGTGACCGAAGCAGAAGTGATCAGCATGAACCGCCGGATGTCCGGTGGCGACGCCTCTCTGAATGCGACCGTCGGGTCCGAGGGTGAAGGCACCATGCAATGGCAGGACTGGCTTGAGGACGAGGATGCCGATCAGGCGGGCGACTATGAGGCCCGCGATGAGCTCGACGCCCGCCGCGAGCTGTTGGTGGCTGCTCTTGAAGTTTTGAATGACCGGGAAAAAGACATTCTGACCCAACGCCGCCTGATGGATCAGGCCGTCACACTGGAAGAGCTGAGTACGCAGTACAATGTCAGTCGCGAACGCATTCGCCAGATTGAAGTCCGCGCTTTTGAGAAACTTCAGAAGAAGATGCGAGAGCTTGCCCGAGAAAAGGGGATGCTGGCCACAGCCTGACCTCTTCGTTAATTGAACGGGCCCGGTGCGACATTGGTCGTGCCGGGTTTTCTATTTGTGTTAGCGCTAATGACACTCGGACTGAGGGCGATTACAACAGACCGGATCAAAGCCATAGGGGGTGTCAATGATGCAGAATCCGGTGAATTGGGGCGTATTGGGAGCTGCGAAATTCGCGCGGCAATATATGGCCCCTGCAATCCACGCAGCTGAGGGCGCGCGTCTGGCGGGCCTTGCGACGTCCGATCCCGCCAAAGCCGAACCGTTTCAGGCCTTTTGCCCGGATTTGACGGTTTATCACAGTTATGATGCGTTGCTGAACGACCCACAGATTGAGGCCGTTTACATCCCGCTGCCCAACCATTTGCATGTCGAATGGAGCCTTAAGGCACTGGACGCCGGTAAACATGTGCTGTGTGAAAAGCCCATGGCTATGACCGTGTCCGAATTTGCCCCATTGATCAACAAACGGGATGAGACCGGATTGTTGGCGGCCGAGGCTTATATGATCGTCCAACACCCTCAATGGAAGTTTGTACGCAAGCTGATCGCCGACAAGGCGATCGGGAATTTGGCCCATGTGACAGGTGCGTTCAGCTTTGACAGCCGGGCGGATACGGCAAACATTCGCAACCGGGCTGAGACCGGCGGAGGTGGGCTGCGTGATATTGGCGTCTATGTGATTGGCAGCGCGCGCTTTGTCACCGGGCAGGAGCCGGTTCAGGTCGAATCCGCCATCCGGTGGGAGGATGGGGTCGACGCTTTTACCGAGATTCGCGCTCAGTTCCCGGATTTCACCTATTCCAGCTATGTCTCGATCCGAATGCATCCGCATCAAGAGATGGTGTTTCATGGCGAGCGCGGCATGATCCGGCTGACTGCGCCGTTCAATCCGCGTGTGTTCGGAGAGGCGCGTGTCGAATTGCACCGCCCCGGCCTGGAAATACAGGTCACACGTTTCCCCGCGGACGATCACTATAAGCTGCAGGTCGAAGCTTTTTGTCGGTCGGTCCGTGAGGGTGCCGAATATCCGTGCCCGCTTGAGTTTTCACGCGGCACGCAGGAAGTGATTGACCGTGTGCTGGAGAATGCAGTGGCGCTGCCATGACTTGCCACGCTTCTTGAACCGCTGCAAAATCGGCTAACACCTTTACAGGAGGCATCCCGATGGCAGGTGGCTGGGCGCGCGACGGCGCAGTAAGCGAACAGATCGAGGCATCCATTTCGGATGAGCTGGCCCGAATGCAGGTCCAGAAACGGCCCGTAGGCGAAAGCCTGACCCATTGTGCCGAATGCGAAGAACCAATCCCCGAAAAGCGCCGCACAGCACTGCCTGGCGTGAAACTGTGCCTCGAGTGCCAGCAAGAACGTGACGGGGCGCATAAAATGCGCGGCGGTATCAACCGGCGCGGGTCGAAGGACAGTCAGTTGAGGTGAGTTTATTATGTTTGCTTTGAGCCCAAAGTAGAGGATGCCGCACAGCGCATCAAAGTCAGCTTTCCATCGGCATTGGTCAAAGCAAGCCGTGATTTCTGACCATACTTGGGAGACAATGGCCGACGTTTGTGATCTGTGGTGAAAACCGGCGCTAGCATGGATTTTGCCCTTGCGGTAGTTCCAACAATTGTACTGTATGGCATTAGAATTTTGGAGACCCTAAATGCTCAAAAGTCGATTTGAGAAAACAAAGGGCATGGCCGGCATTTTGCTGTTGTGTACACTACTGGCCGCTTGCGGCACGCCCGAGAGCCGGGCCGAAGTATGGGCATGGATTGATCGCAGAGATGGATATAGCAGCTCTGTCAATGCAATGATGAGTGCCCTAAGCGATGCAACACTAGTAACTCAAGACCCCAATTCTTTAGTTCAACAACACGGGACGCAGATAGAATATCATGCGTCTAACGGTAAATCGTATCTATGGTACCCGGGAAATCGCACAATCGTAGTAGGCCAATGGCGAGCCCAAGACTTCAACTCTGCAGGCGTTCAGCTCTGCTACAGATACGGCTCTAACGCATTCAACCCAGTTACAAAAAAGTCTGGTGGCTCATGGGAGTGCTCTAAACGCAGTTTTAGAGATTCTGATTTTCTTGAAGGTAACCCGTTCAAATTGAAGGCTGGCCCGGTACCTTTTGTCATACCTGATCGTCGCCGGTACTACCCCGAACATTTGGTAAAATGGCTGGGTGGAGACCCCACGAAGATTGCCTATAGAGACAGGACGCCTTATGCTAACCAGTTGCTACGTCGAATCGAACTTGAGACGCAATAACCTCAGACTAAGAGATGTCAAAGCAGACGTTGGTTGAAGGAAAATCAAGGTCGGCAATGTCCCCAAAGCTGACATCACCGCCTCCAAGACAGGCCGCATTAGCCCTCCATCGCTTCCAATTCATCAATAAAGCCCGAGATCATCGACAGGCCTTTGTCCCAGAACTTGGGATCGCTGGCATCCAGACCGAACGGGGCCAGTAGCTCTTTGTGGTGTTTTGACCCACCGGCGCGCAGCATGTCGAAATACTTGTCCTCGAACCCATCCGCGCCGCTTTCGTAGACGGAATAGAGCGCGTTCACGAGGCCATCACCAAAGGCATAGGCGTAGACGTAGAAGGGCGAGTGCACGAAATGTGGGATATAGGCCCAGAACGTCTCATACCCTTCCATGAATTCAAATGCGGGGCCGAGGCTTTCGGCCTGAACGCTCATCCACAGGGCGTTGATGTCGTCCGGGGTCAACTCGCCCTCGCGGCGGGCGGCGTGCAATTTGCATTCGAAGTCATAGAACGCGATTTGGCGCACGACCGTGTTGATCATGTCCTCGACCTTGCCAGCCAGCAGAATCTTGCGCTGCTCAGGGGTTTCGGCCTTGTCCAGCATTTTGCGGAAGGTCAGCATTTCACCAAAAACCGAAGCGGTTTCGGCCAGCGTCAGCGGGGTGGAAGACAGCATCTCACCTTGATCGGCGGCCAAAACCTGATGAACGCCATGGCCCAGCTCATGCGCCAGGGTCATCACATCGCGCGGCTTGCCCAGATAGTTCAGCATCACATAGGGGTGGACGTCAGTTACGGTGGGATGCGCAAAGGCGCCCGGCGCCTTGCCCGGTTTCACCGCGGCATCAATCCAACCCTTCGAGAAGAACGGCGCGGCGATCTCACCCATACGCGGATCAAAGGCCTCATAGGCATCCATCACGGTTTTCTCGGCGTCATCCCAGCCGACAATCTGCGTGTCTTCCATCGGCAGGGGTGCGTTGCGATCCCAGACCTGCATCACGTCCAGACCCAGCCATTTGCGTTTCAGCTCGTAATAGCGGTGGCTCAGCTTGGGGTAGGCGGCCACGACCGCCTCGCGCAGGGCCTCGACGACCTCGGGTTCGACGTCATTCGACAGATGGCGACCAGTCTGCGCGGTCGGCATATTACGCCAGCGGTCGACGATTTCCTTTTCCTTGGCCTGCGTGTTGTGAACGCGCGCGAAGGTCTTGACGTTGTCCTGAAACACGCGGGCCAATTCGCGAGAAGCCGCTTCGCGTTTGCTGCGGTCCTGCTCGGTCAGTAGGTTGAGTGTGCCTTCGATGTTCAACTCTTCTCCGTCAACATCAAAGGTCAAGCCCGCGATGGTCTCGTCGAACAGGCGTTCCCAGGCATCGCCAACAACACCCAGATCGTGCAGGAATTTTTCAAGCTCGTCAGATAGCTGATAGGGTTTCATTGCGCGGATGCGGCGGAATACGGGCTCGTAACGGGCCAGATCGGTGTTGGCGTCGAAATGCGCTTTTAGCGCGTCGTCGTCGAGGCGATTGATTTCCAGCGTGAAGAACACCAGCGGCGTGGTAAAGACAGTGATCTTTTCCTGCATGTCCGAGAGGAACTTGGCGCGCTCGGCATCGGTCGTCAGCTGATAATAGCGCAGCCCGGCAAAGGACATGATGCGCCCGGCGATCGAGTTGATCTTTTCGTTCCGCAACACGCAGGTCAGCAAGCCCAGGGCATCAAGATCCGCCAAATTGCCTTCGTAATCTGCGGCAAAGGCGGCGCATTCGGTTTCCAACCAGTCCAGGTCACGCGCAAGCTCGGCAGCGTCTTCCGAAGCATAGAGATCCGTCAGATCCCATTCCGGCAGGTTGCCAAGATTATCGGCCCCGCCGACCGCGTTTGCGTCACGTAGTGGAAAAGGAAGGTCGCGCATGGATCACCTCGAAAATCTGCTTTGGCAAACATCTAGGCGCGACCGACGAGGATCACAAGCGGACAGTCAAAGGGAAAGCGCCGGTTCCAGGGGGTGATCCGTCTATGCAGCTTTGAAATGCGCGGCGATTTGGTCAAATGCAGGGTCGCGCACCTCTGGCGGTTCCATCAGGACTTCGTGTTCACCGTCTGGAATTTCGATCAACGTGCTGTTGGGCCAGTTTGCCATGCGTGCGCGGATGGCCTTGCGGTCCACAATCTGCTCGTGGGAGCCAAGATATGTCAGGCATGGCATGGCTGGGGCAGTCTGCACCATCAACCAGTCGCATTCATCTAATGCCTCGCGCAGCCAGATCGTCGACGGTGCACCAAGGGACAGTTCGGGATACTTGGCCAGATGATCCTGCATCATTTTGTACATGGCAGGATCGCGCGTCAGGCTATTGCCTTCGAAAGGCTGTGTCAGAACATAGCTGTCCAGTGAAGTGGTCGGGGGGGTCTTTTCGCCAAACCCCAGTCGTGGGGCCCAATTTGCGGTCAACCGGCTGATGGGTTTCATAAGGGGCGTAAAGAAAATCCCCCACATCGGACCGGTAAAAACACAGGTAGCAAAACAATCGTTTTCCAAAACTGCCCGCAATCCAATGGCACCGCCCATAGAGTGGCCGATAACATGCCAGGGCCTGGGCAGATCAAGCTTTGTGGCCAGCTCTAGCGACACATCTACGTCTTGCTGATAGTCAGTGAATTTATCGACATGGCCAACCCGCGGATCGTCAAGCAACCGGTCTGCCAATCCCTGACCCCGCCAGTCGATCACCAGCACGGCAAAGCCACGCTTGACGAATTCACTCGCCGCATCACCGTATTTTTCGATGTATTCAGTGCGACCGGGAAACAGCATGACAGTCCCGTTCGCTGTACCTTCGGGGCGCCAATGCGCCACGCGAATTCGGGTACCGTCGGCGGTGTTCAACCAATGAGCAACACCGCCAGCGGGGCCGCCAGCCACGTCTTCGAACAAAGGGGCCGACGGGTATTCCATCAGGCCAGGGCCGAGGCGAGTTTCATTGCCGCGCCCATGTCGCCGTCAATGCTCAGTTTTCCGGCCATGAAGGCGCTTGTCGGGTCCAGATCACCATTGAGAATTTGCTCGAACGTGTCCGCATCAGCGTTCAAAGTCACGTCCGTTTCTTCATCGCTGATGCGCGCGCCGCTTGCATCAACTACGATCGCGCCCAAATCCGCGATGGCAAATTTAGCCGATGCGTCGAAATCGCCGCCCGACAGTTTCTCATTCAGCACTGCTGCGGCTTTTTCCAATGAATCGCTCATGATCTTCCTCATTTTGTTAGTACGCCGTGAATGGACATCCTCGGTCGCAACGCTACACTGACACTTGTTATGAGCAATGCAATCAACAATCTCAAAGGTACCGTTGCGGCACTTTTTGTCCTAGTCATGTTTTCCTCCACTTGCCTTGCGCAGCAGGAGGATTCCCGCGACGAGGCCGAGTTGTTGCAGAACCTTGCACAGGCCACACCGGACCAGGCGACTGGAATCGACCGCCAGTTACGGGCGCTCTGGTCGCAATCTGGTTCGGCCTCCGCCGATCTGCTGCTGGAGCGTGGGCGCGAAGCACTGGATGATGGTGACACCTATGCCGCGATTGAGCATTTGACGGCCCTGACAGACCACGCGCCTGATTTCGCCGAAGGCTGGCACGCGCGGGCCTCTGCGTTTTTTGGGATCGAAAGGTTCGGGATGGCTGCCGCAGATCTGGAACATGCCCTGACGCTGAACCCGAACAACTATGAGGCCATCTACGGGCTTGGATTGATATTTGAGATTCTGGGTCAGCCCGAAAAGGCATTTGCGGCCTATTCCCATGCCTTGGCTATACATCCCCATTACGAAGAAGTAACCAATGCAGTGAATCGACTGAAAGCCCAGATCGAGGGCTCGGCCCTCTGAAAACCGGGGGCAGGGGGCAAAGGTGAGCGGGTCATCCCGAATCGTGGCCGTACTTGGCCCAACCAATACAGGCAAAACCCATTACGCAATCGAACGTATGCTGGGGTACCGCACGGGGGTGATCGGCCTGCCGCTGCGCCTGCTTGCGCGCGAGGTATACGACAAAATCGTCGCCATTCGCGGGCCGTCGGTGGTGGCGCTGATCACCGGGGAAGAACGTATCGTACCGCCGCGCGCGAAATATTGGGTCAGTACGGTCGAGGCGATGCCCGAAGGCATGGGTGCCGATTTTGTGGCTATCGACGAAATCCAACTCTGCGCCGACCCGGAACGCGGCCACGTCTTCACCGACAGGTTGCTGCGCGCGCGCGGCACCAATGAAACCCTGTTTCTGGGATCCGATACCATGCGCGGTCCCATCGCGGCACTTGTGCCCGAAGCACAATTCGTCCGGCGAGAGCGGATGTCGCAACTGGTCTATGCCGGTTCCAAGAAAATCAGCCGCATGCCACCGCGCAGCGCCATCGTCGGGTTTTCGGTCGACAACGTCTATGCCATCGCCGAGCTGCTACGCCGTCAAAAGGGTGGGGCAGCTGTGGTCATGGGGGCGCTTAGCCCGCGTACACGGAATGCACAGGTTGAGCTCTATCAGAATGGTGAGGTCGACTATTTGGTTGCCACCGATGCCATCGGGATGGGGTTGAACCTGGATGTGAACCATGTTGCGTTCTCGTCCCTGACCAAATTCGATGGCCGGCGGATGCGGCCCCTGGCCCCGAATGAGCTTGCCCAAATTGCTGGCCGCGCAGGGCGCGGAATGTCCGATGGAACCTTCGGCGTGACCGGTGAGGCGCCGCCTCTGGACGATGGTGTCGCGCAGGCCATTATGGACAGCCGCTTTGCGCCGATGAAAAAACTGAATTGGCGGAATGCCGCCTTGCAGTTTGGTTCGATTGACGCTCTGATCCACACGCTCGAGATTAGCCCGGATAGCGAACACCTGATCAAAGCCCGTCCGGCAGATGATCTGAATGTGCTTAAATCCTTGTCGCAAGTTGCCGAAATTACGGCCCGTGCCAGTGATCCGCAATCCGTTCGTTTGTTATGGGATGTGTGCCGAATCCCCGATTTTCGCGGCATCAGCCATGCCGAACATGCCAGCCTGCTCGAAGTGATTTTTGGCCACCTGCATGAAGGTGGTTCGATCCCGGATGACTTTATGGCGCGGCAAATCCGCCGGATCGACCGAACGGATGGCGATATAGATGCACTGTCAAAAAGGTTGGCATATATTCGCACCTGGACTTACGTTGCGCAACGAAATGGTTGGGTGCGTGACGAATCCCATTGGCGTGATGAGACGCGCATTGTAGAAGACAGGCTGTCAGACGCTCTGCATGACCGTTTGACTCAGAGATTTGTGGACCGGCGCACATCCGTTTTGTTGCGCCGGCTCAAACAGAAGGAGGCCCTTTTGGCCGAAGTAAATGACAAGGGTGAAGTGACCGTCGAAGGTGAATTCGTCGGTCGTCTGGAAGGGTTCCGGTTCAGTCCGGACAAAAGCGCGCAAGGAGCCGAGGCGAAAGCCTTGAAATCGGCGTCCTTGCAAGCCCTCGCGCCGCAATTCCATCTGCGTGCCGATCGCTTCTATAATGCACCCGATACCGAAATTGATTTTACCGATCAGGGTGGCCTGATGTGGGGTGAATATGCCGTTGGCAAGCTGGTTGCCGGGGCAGAGCCTCTCAAGCCGCTGGTCGAGGTTTTTGTGGACGAGGCCGCCGGCCCCGATGTTGAACAGAAAGTTCAGCGTCGCCTGCAGCATTTCATCGACCGCAAAGTGGCCGCACTGTTCGAGCCGTTGCTGAACCTGTCGCGCGATGAAGAACTCAATGGGCTGGCCAGGGGCTTTGCCTTCCGCATGGTTGAGGCGCTAGGCGTATTGCCGCGCGCAGGTGTCGCGCAAGACGTCAAGGATCTGGATCAGGACGCCCGTGGCGCGCTGCGCAAACACGGTATCCGCTTTGGTCAGTTCACTATTTTCATGCCGCTGCTGCTGAAACCGGCCCCAACGCGTCTGCGTCTTGTTCTGTGGGCATTGGCAAATGGCCTGCAGGAATTTCCCGACGCGCCGCCTCCGGGTCTTGTTACTGTGCCCATCGCCAAAGGCGCACCTGACGGTTATGACACTATGTGTGGTTATCGCGATGCGGGCGAACGCTCGATCCGGATCGACATGCTGGAACGTCTGGCCGACATGCTGCGCGCTGAAGACAGCCGTGGTGGGTTCGAGGCCAAGCCTGACATGCTGTCGATCACCGGTATGACGCTGGAACAATTCGCCGACCTGATGCAGGGGTTGGGCTATAAGGCTGAACGCGCCGAGCGTGAAAAGGTTAAGCCTGCACCGGCAGAGCTACCTGCCGCAGAGGCCACGGAAGCAGCTGCCTCCGAGGAAGTACCCGCACCAGAGGGAACCCCCGAAGAGGTCGCCGCACCCACCGAGGCGTCAGCCGAGGCCACCGAAAGCACCGAGGCAGCAGCCGAGGCCACCGCGCCGACAGCAGCAACAGATGAACCCGAGGTTGAGGTCTTCTATACCTTCACCTGGGGCCGTCAGCGTCAGGCCAACCAAGGCCCACGCCGTGAACAGCGGCAGGGGCAGGGCAAAGGTAAGCCGCGCGGTAAGCCTCAGGATGGCCGGGGCAAGCCGCAGGGCAAGAAAGGTGGCAAGCCGCAGGGTGCCAAGACCTTCTCGTCTCGTCCGCCCAGGAAAGAAAAGCCCATTGATCCCGATAACCCGTTCGCGGCCGCGCTTATGGGTTTGAAGGAAGGCAACTAAAGCCTGATGACCGAGGCTCGGCTTCGGATCGATAAATGGCTGTGGCAGGCGCGGTTCTTCAAGACCCGAAGCCTGTCCGCCAAGCAGGTCAGTGGCGGCAATGTCCGCGTCAACGGAAACCGGATCCTGAAACCGGCGCAGCCTGTGGCCCCCGGTGATGTTCTGACCTTCCCTCAGGCGCGCGTTGTGCGCGTTGTGCGTATCGAAAAACTGGGTGATCGGCGCGGACCAGCATCCGAGGCGCAGACATTATATACCGATTTGACCGAAAAGCAGGACACGCAGCCGCGAAATCCGGGCTTTGAGGGAAAAGGTCGTCCCACCAAGAAGGATCGGCGTCTACTTGATCTTTCTCGCAATCAAGATAGCTGAACATATCTTGAAGCTGACGCCATACTGATTTAGCTAGACGCCCAAACCGCAAACGGGAAATTCACCATGACCTATGTTGTCACTGAAAACTGCATCGCCTGCAAATACACCGACTGTGTCGAAGTGTGTCCGGTGGATTGTTTCTATGAAGGTGAGAATACACTGGTCATCCATCCCGATGAATGCATCGATTGCGGAGTATGTGAACCTGAATGTCCCGCTGATGCGATCCGTCCGGATACTGAGCCGGGCATGGATCAATGGGTCGAGTTTAATCGCAAGTTCTCCGAGCAGTGGCCGGTGATCGTGACCAAGAAAGACCCGCTGCCTGATGCAGAAGAGCGTGATGGCGAAGAGGGTAAGATGGAGAAATACTTCTCTGAGGCCCCCGGCGAAGGCGGCTAAGCGATTCGCGCTCTGAACTTGTCAGTTCAGCAGTGGGATGGCGCCTTATCTATCTGTTTCTTAACACCTTTCTTTCAAGTGGAAAGGGGCAGCCTTTCGAGTGTCTCAATTTTGTGATATACTCGGAAATTGAACGTTGATTGAGATGGGGATGACTCCGTAAGTATGCTCGCTTTGGAGTTCTGATTAGTTGAAAACACAGCAACCTGACCGGGCCGTACTGGCACGGGGTGGGTCGTTTTGTTGTCTGTCCCGCGCTCTCGTAACCAAGGAAGAACCTGTATGTCTAAGTCGAAGAAGCTTGAGTTTCGCCCCAACGACTATGTTGTTTACCCGGCCCATGGTGTCGGTCAGATCATTTCGATCGAAGAACAGGAAGTTGCGGGATACTCGCTCGAGCTGTTCGTCATTTCCTTTGAGAAAGACAAAATGACCCTGCGCGTGCCGACCAACAAGGCGACCGAGTCCGGTTTGCGCTCGCTCAGCTCGCCAGATGTCATCAGCCAGGCCATGAAGACACTGAAGGGCAAGGCCAAGGTCAAGCGTGCCATGTGGTCCCGCCGGGCACAGGAATATGAACAAAAGATCAACTCGGGTGATCTGATCTCGATTGCCGAAGTTGTCCGCGATCTGCACCGCACCGATGATCAGCGCGAACAGAGCTATTCCGAACGTCAGCTTTATGAAGCCGCGCTTGAGCGTCTGACCCGCGAAGTCGCGGCAGTATCCGGCGCAGGCGAAGTGTCTGCGGCCAGGCAGGTGGATGAGGTTCTGACCTCGCGCGCGGCAGCGGCGGCCTGAACCTGCTAAAATCAAAGTTTTAAGGCCATCCCTGCAAGGAGGTGGCCTTTTTATATTGCAGTCACCTATTGAAATCGGGGCCACTAAACCTGCGTAGCTACGGCCATAAGAAACCCTATCTCGGCCAGTTGTTGAGTGGCGCCCAGTATGTCACCGGTCTGACCCTCGATCTTGGCCTTGGCTAGCATCGTCATTGCCACCGCAGACAAAGCGGCAATCAGCGCAGGGAAAACCACCTGCAACCCGATCATTGGCAGAGTGAGCAGCAGCGCCATGGCCCCGCCGAGTATCACCGCGGTCGATCCGGGTGCGCCCACTGAATGGCTAAGGCCCGTTTGGCGGGCATTTGGAAGGACGGACATAACAACAGGCATCATAGCCCGCGAAACGATGCATGCGGCCAATATGGTGGCAAAACCCGCATTCGAAAGGATCGCAGCAATCAACGACACGCGCAGCAGTTGCGAAGAAATCAGGGCAAGGACGCCATAGGTGCCGATGTGGCTGTCCTTCATAATCTCTAGCCGCCGTTCAGGCGTGAAACCGCCCCACAGCCCGTCAGCGGTATCTGCAAGCCCATCCTCGTGTATCGCGCCGGTGGTGATGGTCAGGACAAGAACGACAAGTATGGCACACGCTATCGACGGCAGCCCCATAGCCGTCGCCATCCATCCCACGGCACCGGCCAACATGCCGACAACAAGCCCCGCCAATGGAAAGGCCCAAACGGCGCTGGCCTGACGCGAGAACACTCTGTCAGGCAGCCGCGGCACGGGCAAACGCGTCAACAGGACCAAAGCCAGCGGAATATCCCAGGCAGAAATGAGCTTGGTGTCGTTTTTTAGCACTCCTGCGCCTTTCAGGGTCTTGTCGGTTTGATCGCTTCGGTTAAACACGCAGGACCACTCTGATGCAACGAGGCTTTGGATGCTGCCCGAAATTAACAATCTGAATTCTTTCCGCGAAGCTGTCCGGCAAGCCTCCGGGCCCGATGATGCCGCTGCGCAAGGGGCGACTGACCGTAATGGGCAGCTGACCAAACCTCCGGGCGCGCTTGGTCGGTTGGAAGACCTGGCAATCTGGTATGCAGGCTGGCGCGGGGATGCCCGCCCGCAGATCACCTCGCCGCAGGTTATCGTGTTTGCCGGAAACCACGGTGTCACAGCACAGGGTGTTTCGGCCTTTCCGCCGGAAGTGACCGTGCAGATGGTGTTGAACTTTGAACATGGCGGGGCGGCCATCAACCAGCTGGCCAAGGCGGCTGGTGCTACGATGGATGTCCACGCGCTGGAGCTTGAACGACCGACCGCGGATTTCACATCAGGTCCAGCTATGTCAGAGGACGACCTATTGCAGGCGCTGCGCACCGGGTGGACTGCGGTCAGACCAGACGCCGATCTTCTTGTTGTTGGTGAAATGGGTATCGGCAACACAACCCCCGCAGCGGCGATTGCTTGCGCCTTGTTCGGAGGTCAGGCGGGCGATTGGACTGGTCGCGGAACAGGTGTCGATGATGCGGGATTAGCAAACAAAACCCGTGTGGTGGCCGAAGGTGTTACGCTACATGGCGGTTCGGGCGATGGGCTAGAGATTCTGCGCCGTCTGGGCGGACGCGAGATCGCCGCTATGGCCGGAGCCATTGCCGCCGCACGCGCGCTGCACATTCCGGTTATTCTGGATGGCTTTATCTGCTCAGCGGCCGCCGCGTGTCTGTCTGACCTTTCAGAGAGCGCGCTGGATCACTCGATCGCCGGGCACCAGAGCGCGGAAGGTGCGCATGGCGCTGTGTTGGCCAAGCTCGGTAAAGAGCCTTTGCTGAAGCTGGGGCTGCGACTGGGTGAGGGCTCTGGCGGGGCGCTGGCGATCAATATCCTCAAAAGCGCTGTTGCCTGTCATTCCGGCATGGCGACCTTTGCCGAAGCTGGCGTCTCGGACAGTTGATCCGCGCGGCCTGACCGTCAGTTGAAGGTCAGGCCGATTTTTTGTCGTTTTCTTCCGCCAATTCCAGCAGTTCGGTCTCAAGGTCTTTTTCCAGCTGCTGCGCACGCTCGATGTATTTTTTGTTCTCGGCGGTGGGCAGCCCGGGAATCCAGAGCTCTGCCAGTTCACGAACCGACATGCGATCATGGTGGTAGAAAGTCTGTTCGGCCTGCGCTGCCTCGTATTCGCTGAGACCCACATTCTCGAGCACATATCGCCCGGCCCGCAATGAGCCATCGAATGTCTCGCGCACAATGTCGTTCGCGCCGGCTTGATACAGCTCGTACACATGGGTCCGATCCCGTGCCCGCGCGACGATGTGTAGGTCTGGGCGCTGGCGGCGCGCATAGCCGACAAGACGCGTCACCTTCTTGCGATCATCCATCGCAGCCACCAGAACAGATGCTTTTTCAAGGCCGGCCGCGCGCAACAGTTCCGGACGGGTCGGATCCCCTAGGAACCCTTTTACGCCAAAGCGACGCATCAGCTGGATGGTTTCGATGTTATGGTCAAGAACGATGGTTTTGAACCCGCTTGCCTGCACCAGACGATTGACGATCTGACCAAATCGCCCGATCCCGGCGATGATGACCGGGCCTTTCTCGTCGATCTCATCCGGTTCGGGTGCCGGTGTGCCATCCCCCATCCGGCGCGAGAGAAGATCATAAATGATGAACAAAAGCGGCGTGATCAGCATGGTCAGCGCAATGATCATCAGAAGTTTTTGTGACAGATCCCCTGGAATCACATTCTGCTGGGTCGAAAACGCCAGCAGGACAAAGCCGAACTCACCCGCTTGCGCCAGCCCCAGTGTAAACAGCCAGTGATCGCGTCCGCGCAGTTTAAAGGCGCGGCCAACCAGGAACAGAATGATCCCCTTGACCAGAATGACCAATAGGGCCAGCCCGATCAGGTCGAAGGGGTCGTCGAAGAAATAGGCGACATCGATGCCCGCGCCAACGGTGATGAAAAACAGACCAAGGAAAAGGCCTTTGAACGGCTCTAGGTCGCTCTCCATTTCATGCCGGAACTCGGAACTGGCCAGCACCACACCTGCAAGAAACGCGCCCAGAGCGGGTGACAGGCCAACCAGCGTCATCAGGAAGGAAATGCCAACCACAATCATCAACGCCAGCGCCGTATACATCTCGCGGAGGCGGGTCGCATGAATAAAGCGGAACAAGGGCCTGGTCAGGTACACTCCGGCGAGAATGACGAAACCGATCGCGGCAATGGTGACAAGCGTTACCGCCCACCCTGGCAACCCCTCGACCAATGACAAGCTATGATGCGCCGCGCCGTGGTGCCCCGTGGATATGCGGTTGATAGATCCGTCATTTGCAATCTGGGGAATAGCAGGCAGAGCCAGCAGTGGAAGCAGTGCCAGGATTGGTATGACCGCGATGTCCTGAGTCAGCAGTACTGAAAAGGTCGCCCGTCCTCCGTTCGTTTTCATCAAGCCCTTTTCTGACAGGGTCTGCAAAACAATCGCAGTTGATGACAGGGAAAGCGTCAGTCCCACTGCCAGGGCAACGGACCATGGATGATTTGCATACATGGCGACGCTGGCGATCACTGCGGTCGATAAAAGCACCTGGAGGCCTCCAAGCCCCAAAAGCCTGTCCCGCATATCCCAAAGAGCGCGCGGTTCCAGTTCAAGTCCGATCAGGAACAGCATCATGACTACGCCGAATTCGGCCACATGCTGCAGGTTTTCTGTTTCCGCACCCACCAATCCGAACAACGGCCCTATGACAAGGCCCGCGGCCAGATATCCCAGTACAGAGCCCAGTCCCAGACGCGCCGAAAGCGGCACGGCGATCACAGCCGCAGCCAGATAGATCGTCGCCTGGTAAAGGAAGTTGTCCATGATCGTCCTTTCAATGCGCTCAGGTGGGCAGGGGGGCGTCGCGTTTGAGCTGATCCATAACGATTTGGCTTTGTATCCGAGCCACTGCAGGATGTGGAAGGATTACCTGATGAAGCAAGCGATTAAGCGCGGATAGATCGTCGCAATAGACATGTAGTAAATAATCGGCCTCACCTGTCATTGTCCATGCGCTGGTGATTTCGGCGCGTGTTTCGACCATACGGGCAAAGCCTTCAGATTGCTCGGGGCCGTGCGTACTCAGATGAACCTGAACAAAACCCTGCACCTGCAACCCTAACTTTAGAGGATCGAGGCGTGCGACATAGCTGGTGATATACCCTTCAGCTTCCAGCCGTTGGCGCCGGCGACCAGCCTGACTGGGCGACAGGTTCAACATCTCTCCAAGTTGGTGTGCTGTTAGGTGGGCGTTTTTCTGCAGCGCTGACAGCAGGCGCGTATCAGTGGAATCAAGCATGTGCGGAAAAACTCCGTGATTGGCCAATCTTATGCGCAATTTACGCGCGCCCCTTTAAGTTATTGGAAAACTATGCGCGAAAAAAGTGCCGATTAAGACGTATTTTGAAATCAGCAAATAAATTCCTGTATTAACGGAGACGCGCCATGGGTCCTTTCCCTCACAACGCCCCGAAATCTATCATATCGGATGAAAACCCCGCCGGAACCGATGGGTTCGAGTTTGTCGAGTTCGCACATCCCGAGCCGCAAGAGCTGCGCGATCTGTTCGCAAAGATGGGTTTCGCACTGGTAGGTCACCACAAGGACAAGCCTGCGATTGAGTTGTGGCAACAGGGTGATGTGACTTACATCCTGAATGCAGATCCCAACAGCTATTCTGCCCGGTTCGTGGGCGAGCATGGCCCTTGTGCTCCGGCGATGGGATGGCGCGTCGTGGATGCGCAGAAAGCCTATGAGCACGCTGTAGCGAAAGGGGCTGAACCTTATGACGCGGCAGACAAGACACTGAATGTGCCTGCAATCAAGGGGATTGGCGGATCGTTGATCTATTTCATTGATCAATATTACGAAACATCGCCCTATAATCAGGAGTTCACATGGACCGAACAGTCCAAGCTTCGGGGGGATGGGTTCTATTATCTCGATCACCTGACCCACAATGTTTACAAGGGCAATATGGACAAGTGGTTCAAGTTCTATGGTGATTTGTTCAACTTCAGTGAAATCCGTTTTTTTGACATTCAGGGCAAATTCACCGGTCTTTTTAGCCGCGCGCTGACGTCTCCATGCGGGCGTATCCGTATTCCGATCAACGAAGATCGCGGCGAAACCGGGCAGATCGTTTCCTACTTGAAGAAATACAAGGGCGAGGGCATCCAGCATATCGCTGTGGGCAGCGAGGATATCTATGCCTCGACCGATGCGATTGCCGAAAAGGGGCTGAAGTTCATGCCCGGCCCGAACGAAGCCTATTATGAGTTGTCTAAAACCCGCGTGGTCGATCATGAAGAGCCGTTGGACCGGATGATGAAGCACGGTATTCTGATTGATGGAGAGGGCGTTCTGGACGGTGGTGAGACCCGGATTCTGCTGCAAATCTTCTCGAAAACGGTCATCGGACCGATTTTCTTCGAGTTCATTCAGCGCAAAGGCGACGATGGGTTTGGCGAGGGTAACTTTAAGGCGCTGTTCGAATCCATCGAGCGAGAGCAGATTGAAAGTGGAGAAATTTCAGCAGCTTGATGCAAGAAGGTAATCCTGCGTGGTCACCCGCGCAGGCCGCCTCTTAACCACGTGGCATCTTGAGAACCACGTTTCGCCCGCGTTTCTGATAGCGCAATTCATTGTCGCTGATAGCAATGACATTGCCGCCGTCAAGCCTGTCCCCGATCTTAAGCTTTTTGTACCTGCCGCTGGGCAGCCGAACCAATGCGCGGCGATTGGATGGGCTGCCGTAAACCCCGATCAGGTTCAGTTTCCGCAGGTTGATTGCATTGTCGATTGTGGCCTGCCGTGCAACCGAAGCCGAGGATGGGATTTTGGGCGCTGTGGTTTTGGGCTGGAACGTTCCGACCTCATTGTTGAGCTGTTCAATTCCAGCTGCCGAACCCAAAGTCGCAGTACCTGCACTGGCCTGCCGGGTCAGTCCGGCCGGTCGGAGTTTGGGGCGCGGCACCCTCATTTCCGCAAGGGGCTCAGTCGATTCCGGCGGCGGCGGGGCACGCAAAAGGGATTCCGGGCGCGGTTTCGGGCGAATTCCCGACAATTCTTTCAATGTACGCCCTTGAAGCCGCTGCCGTTCAAAATTTTCGGCCAGGTTCTCGGGCCTTGGTTTCGGTCGCAATGTCGCCAGCCTGTTGTCGACCACTTCCTCAACAGGTGCCTTTTCCAGCCGGACTAAAGCCGATGGAGGGGGAGTTTTAGAAGGTGTTCCCAAATAGACAACCACCCCGTCCGGGTTCAAGACGCCTTCTTTGGTTGGTATTACCAGCCCGCGCTCATCAAGGCTGAACCTGGCCCCGGCAGCGGTTGAAAGTGGTTCGAAATCAAATGGCAGGTCGGTGTCGTATGTGTGTACTGGCGGCAATGCGATTGCATCACGCGACAGATTTGAGTCGTCTTTGGAGGCCAGATACAGCTCAATTTGCGGATCCTGCGTCGGCGCTATCAAAAGGCCCGGTGACGTGATTTCGATCTCCGGCTGTGTCGGAACTAACTGAGGTTCAGGCTCAAGCTCGATTTCGTCTACCAACGCGGGCGCAACGCTCAGCGCCTCAAGAATTGCCTGGTCGGTTGCAGACAGCTCTGGCTCTGATTCAGAGGTCGGTGCCATTTCTGGCTCTGCGGTCTCGGGCACTGTGACTTCGGCCTGTGCTGCGGGTGTCTCTGCAGGCTCGACAGGTCCAGAACTCGGTTCGAGTTGGGATATTGTTTCGTCCAGCAGGGCCAGTTCTGAATCGGCAGGGGCAGGGCTGTCTTCTCCGAAAAGACTCCATATGCCACCGGCCACCAACATCAAAGCCACCGCCGCTACAATTCGCACTGATGGCAGAGAGGTCCAGTTAGGTGCGGCCACTTTTTGGACAGGCCAAAAGCTGGTCGGAGCGGTAGAATCGGCGATCGCGTGAACAACCGGACTATCCTGCGCGGGGTCTGTAGCGATCACTTTGGGCGCGTTTGTCGTCGCAGGCGCGTCCCCAAGCGGGAAAAACGGTTCGGTCGGAAAGTCATCTGTTTCATATGCAGCGCTGAACGCGACCGGAACGAATCCGTATCCCAGCACAAACCCCCGAGCTTCCTCCAGTGTATCGCGTGGAACGACGGCGACGCATGTGGTCGCCCCGTCATCTGCCGTGACATATACCAGCTCTGTCAGGTCATAAGGGGTGGCATCGGATACAGCGTGTTGCACAGCCTGTTCGGTGTCTTCGAAGGATGATCCGGCGGTATCGACTTTGATGAATTTGACCTGATCCCTTGGGATGACGACCTTGCAGCTCAGGTCATTTTCAAGCGCAAACCCCTTGTCCCGAAGCACTTTCAACTGCTCTTCCAAGTTGGAGGCATCCAACGACACCTCACCTATGGCGAACCAGTCGCCATCGGAATTGTGGTGCAAAGAAATTCCGGTTGTAGAAATGGACAGCGCAAAAGCGGGTTTCATAATCCGGAGGAACCATAATTGTCAGTTGCAATGCAAACGATGCCTCGTCCGCAGACCGACATTAAAGCAGGATCTCGCCGAGGGAAAGAAAAAGCCTGCGTCTCCTCTTGCCCCGTGACCCGGTGCAGCCCCATGTTGAAATCAGGATAATTGGAGGGAAGATATTGAAGAAAATCGCTTTTCTGGCCGCTGTGCTGGCCATGACGTCGGTAGGGATGGCAACTGCGGAAGAACGTCGCATCATTGTTGATGCGGTAGGCATGGTGCATGCGGCCCCGGATATGGCCACCATTACCCTGGGTGTAACAAACGAAGATGCACAGGCATCAAATGCGATGCAGGCGACTTCGGACGCGGTGACCAAAATTCTGACTCGACTGGATGAGATGGGGATCGAAACCCGTGATGTGCAGACACGTGATCTGTCTTTGTCGCCGGTATGGTCTGGGCGGAACAGTTCTAGCGGAGAGCGGCCAGAGATTTCCGGCTTTGTCGCATCCAACAGCGTCGTGGTGCGTGTTCGCGATCTGTCGCAGCTGGGTACCATCATGGATGCGGTCATTGACGACGGGGCCAACAATTTCGGCGGGTTGAGTTTCGGAATTCAGGACCCTGCACCGCTTGAGGCACAGGCGCGGGCCAAAGCTGTTGGTGAGGCGCGGGCAAAGGCCAACCAACTGGCACAGGCGGCCGAAGTCACGCTGGGTCCGGTTCAGATGATCCGCGAACAGGCCGGAGGGTTCAATCCCATGCCGCAAATGCGTGCAATGAACATGGCTGCTGAGGGCGGCGTTCCGGTTTCCGGGGGCGAAATTTCGGTCTCGGTCAACGTGTCGATGGAATTTCTGATTTCCGACTAGGATGTGTCGCTGGTTCGGGCCATCAGGGATTGCCGCTGCTGGCCCGACTGATCAAAATTATCTGGTGAAAGCCAGGCATTGAAAGCAGAGCGGATGCGCGGCCATTCTGTATCGAGGATCGAGTACCAGGCCGTATCGCGGTTGCGCCCCTTATAATGGGTGGCCTGCCGAAAGATGCCCTCGAAGGTAAAGCCCAGCCTTTGGGCCGCGCTGCAGGACGGGGCATTCAGCGCGTCACATTTCCATTCATAACGGCGATAACCCAGTTCATCGAACACGCGGCGCATCATCAAGTACATCGTCTCGGTGGATTTCGGGCTGCGCTGCAGCAGCGGTGAGAAATGGATGTGCCCAACCTCGACCACACCGGCCGCAGGTTCTATCCGCAGGAACGAGGCCATGCCAATCGGGGTGCCATCACCGTCTAGTACTGTGTGGAACATGGGATCGGCATCCATACAGGACGCGCGGGTCCAGGCGGCGAAATCTTCTTCGCTGTCGAATGGGCCATAGGGCAGATAAGTCCAGTTCCGCCCATCAGTGTCATTGGCAAACGCCCGGTACAGACCGGGCGCATGCCTGTTCACATCAAGGGGCACGACCGAGCAATAGTGACCTTCCATCGGCGTATAAGGCGGCGTCGGGCGCGGAAAACTGCCCGAAACCGGCCGGCCGATGGGCTGGCCTAGATCGTTGGTATCGTGCCTAGCCATTTGTCAGGCCGTTGCCTTGGCCAGCGCCTGATCCAGATCGGCAATCAGATCGTTGGCGTCTTCGATGCCGATGGACACCCGAACAACGCCGGGACCGGCGCCTGCGGCCTCTTGCTGTTCCGGGGTCAGCTGACGGTGGGTGGTCGAGGCCGAATGAATGATCAACGACCGCGCGTCGCCCAGGTTGGCCACATGGCTGAAGATCTCCAGCGCGTTCACCAGTTTGACACAGGCGTCATAGCCGCCCTTGACCGCGAAGGTGAACAGCGCACCGGCCCCTTTGGGGTAATGCGTCTTGACCCGGTCGTGATAGGGCGACGACGGCAAGCCCGCATAGGTCACATATTCCACGCGGTCATCGGCCTCTAGCCAGGCTGCGATCTTTTGCGCGTTCTCTACATGACGCTCCATTCGCAAAGACAGGGTCTCGATTCCCATCAGCGTGTAATGCGCCGCCTGTGGGTTCATCGTCATGCCCAGATCACGCAGGCCGATGGCGATGCCGTGGAATGTGAAGGCCAGCGGACCGAATGTCTCGTGGAATTTCAGCCCGTGATAGGCCGGTTCCGGCTGGCTGAGCGAGGAAAATTTGTCATTCGCGGACCAGTCGAACTTGCCCGAATCCACGATACAGCCGCCGGTGACAGTGCCGTTGCCGGTCAGGTATTTGGTGGTTGAATGCACAACCAGCGTCGCGCCGTGCTCAATCGGGCGGCACAGATAGGGTGTGGCCGAGGTGTTGTCGACGATCAGCGGAATGCCGGCGCCATCTGTCACATCCGCCAGTGCGCGTATATCGGTGACATAGCCGCCAGGGTTGGCGATGGATTCGCAGAACACCGCTCGTGTATTTTCGTCGATCGCGTCCTTCACAGCATCCAGATCGTCAGTATCCACAAACTTGGCAGACCAGCCGAACCGTTTGATCGTCTGGCTAAACTGAGTGATCGTGCCGCCATACAGCCGGGTCGAGGCCACCACGTTGCAGCCAGGTCCCATCAGCGGGAACAGTGCCATGATTTGGGCGGCATGACCGGACGAGCAGCAAACTGCTCCAACGCCACCCTCAAGCGTTGCCACGCGTTCCTGCAGAACCGCCACGGTGGGATTGGTCAGGCGGGAATAGATAAAGCCGACTTCCTGCAGGTTGAACAGAGCCGCCGCGTGGTCTGCATCGCGAAACACATATGCCGTTGTTTGATAAATCGGCGTCTGACGGGCACCTGTTGCCGGATCAGGGCGCGCGCCTGCGTGAATTTGAAGCGTGTCGAAACCGTAGGTGGGGCCGTCAGACATGGTGGAAATCTCCTGTTGGACTATGTGTTGCAGAATCTCTAGGCGATTGGACGCGTGCGCACAACATTGCTGTCAGCGCATCCATAGACCTTTGCTTTTGATCTTGTTGCGAATGACCTGCTCGCGCTGAGGCAGGTTTTCGCGATCGAACATCTCGCGTATTTTGTGCCCTTTGCGCTGGAGCACCAGTTTCTTTATTGGGTCATAGCCCTTGAGCACTTTCTTGAACTTGTTGGGCGCAACCACAGTTTCCAGAACCTCGATCACATGGTCGCTTTCGCGTGCATACAGCAGAGGAAACAGACGGTAGTGGCACGTGACCGACCCGTCCAGCAGGCCAGTGGGCAGTGCGTCGCGGCCGCCGCCAAGGGCATGGATAACCAGCGGCAATGCGACCTGATCCAGCCATGGGTCCAGTGTTTGGCCCGCGAGTTCCGGGATATCCTCATCCCGGATGGTGCAGGCATATTCCAGGAACCGTTCGCCGAACTGGCGTGGGCATCTGTAAAAGAAATAACCCGCATTGAAATACAGGTAGCGCCGCCAGTATTCGGCTGGTTGGGCCTTGTCCAAGGAGCTGTCGAAATCCAGTTCGAACCGCTCATACAGGGCGCGCCAGATACCGTCATACCCCGGACCATACAGGGTCGGGCGCGGCCATGTCCCCTCAACTTTCAGCGAGGCACCGGGGCGGTCAAAATCGAAGGGCACACTATTCAGGTCTCCGGTGACAAGCGTATCGCTGTCGAAAAAGACAAACGGTTCCCCCTTGGGCAAGGACAAGAGCGCCTCGATCTTGTTTCCATAGGGATAGCTTCCACCGAAAGCCCGGTTTTCAAACGGTAGAATTTCGGCCCCAAGCTGGTGTAACGCTTTCAGGACATCCTCATCCTGAATGCTGGGGTCCTGTGACCATCGGGCCCCCGGTTGAGGAACGGCTACAAACAGGCGGCCAGCGAAATCGGGACAGCTGTGTCGTAACGAGGCTGCAAACAGCAGTGCCTCGTATTGCAGCCGGTTGTTTTGGCCGATGACCACGATATTGAATTTATTGTTTGCGGTCTGCATCGGGCGTCTCTCGGGTTCGTGGCGTTGGGCCAGCACTGCTCGAATTTTGGTTGGGCGTACACTAGGTAGAGACGTGGCACAAAACCAGATGTGATCATAGATCATGCATCTGAATTTTGAATTCAGGACTTGCGCAACCATCTAGAGACCAGACCCAACAGGAGAAGCCGCATGAGAGTTAACGCAGATTTCACAAAACGTGTTGCTGTGCATTTCGACCGGAATGACTGGATTGCGTCACCTGCCGCAGGGGTCGAGCGCAAGATGTTGGACCGGATCGGGGAAGAGGTCGCCCGCGCCACCACGATTGTCCGCTTTGCCCCAGGAAGCGCCTTTGCCGCCCATACGCATGATGGAGGAGAGGAGTATCTGGTGCTGGATGGGGTGTTCCAGGACGAGACAGGTGATTTCCCCGCAGGCAGCTATGTGCGCAACCCTCCGACCACGTCACACACGCCATCGGCAAAAGAGGGTGCTACGATTCTGGTCAAGCTGCACCAGTTTGACCCCGACGACAGGACGGAAATTCGTCGGTCGATAACCAGCGATAAGACCCTTCAGCTTTTTAAGGACGCACGCGAGGATGTGCGCGTATTGAACATCTCGCCCGGCGAGAGGCTGGATCTGGATGCAACCGACGGGCTGGAGCTGTTTGTCATCGAAGGATCAGTACAAGAATCTGACGAAGAGTTTTCGGTCTGGGATTGGTTGAGATTGCCGCCCGATACGCGCTCCACTGCTTTGGCAGGACCAGAGGGCGCGCGAATTTGGATCAAATCCGGGCACCTGTCACAGATGATCTGAGCGATTCCAGCCTAAAAAACGTGCAGTTTTCGGCGAAAAATCGAGTTTTTTGGCTCGGTTGTGAAATTTTTGACCATTTGGCAAAATTTACCATTTGATAAAAAATTAGATTGTGCCAAGCTGAAGCCATAACAACATATCTACAGGGAGTAGAGCGATGGCACAGGGCCAGATGGTCCCCGGCATAGTCTCCGGGAGGCTTTCCAGCGATGAGCTGACCTCGAATTTCACGGATCTGCATCCACCACTTGCCCCGCATGAGGCCGCAGTGGCCGCGGATCGGTGCTATTTCTGCTATGACGCGCCGTGTGTGACGGCCTGTCCGACCGACATCGATATTCCGTTGTTCATGCGCCAAATCCAGGCCGGACAACCCGAAGCGGCGGGTGAGACCATCCTTGCCCAGAACATTCTGGGGGGCATGTGCGCCCGCGTATGCCCGACCGAAACTCTGTGTGAGGAAGTCTGCGTACGCGAAACCGCCGAGGGCGCGCCAGTCGAGATCGGGCGCTTGCAGCGCTATGCGACCGACAGCGTTATGGCCTCGGGCGATCATCCGTTCCAGCGCGCTGCAGTCACCGGCAAAACGGTGGCCGTGATCGGGGCAGGGCCCGCAGGTCTGGCCTGTGCGCATCGGCTGGCGATGCTGGGGCATGATGTGGTCATTCACGAAAGCCGCCCAAAACCCGGCGGTCTGAATGAATATGGAATTGCCGCCTATAAATCGACCAATGATTTCGCTCAGGCTGAGATCGATTGGTTGCTGAGGATCGGCGGCATCACCATCGAGACCGGATCGGTGCTGGGCGAGGGCCTGTCGCTGGATGGCCTTGTTGACAACTATGATGCGGTTTTCCTGTCCATCGGTCTGACAGGTGTGAATGCATTGCGGGCGGGCGGCGAGGATCTGACCGGCGTGCGCGACGCGGTCGACTTTATCTCGGATGTACGTCAGGCGGCCGATCTGGCTGAGCTGCCCGTTGGGCGGAATGTCGTCGTCATCGGAGGCGGCATGACCGCGGTTGACGCAGCTGTAAAGTCGAAATTGCTGGGCGCGGAAAACGTCACCATCGCCTACCGGCGCGGACGCGAGGCGATGGGTGCCAGCCGCTATGAGCAGGATCTGGCCGCATCGCACGGCGTCAGGATCATGACCAATGTTCAGCCCGTAGCCGTACACGGCAACGGGGCAGCCGCCGAGATCGAATTGGAGTATACTGCCAGCCATGACGGTCAGTTGAAGGGCACCGGCGAGAAAACCCGCCTGCCTGCCGATCAGGTGCTGAAGGCAATAGGTCAGACGCTGGAAGGAGCGCCCGAAGGGCTGACGTTGGACGGGAACAAGATCGCCGTCACGGGCGCCGGGCGCACATCGGTACAAGCGGTCTGGGCCGGAGGCGACTGCGCCGCAGGCGGGGATGACCTGACCGTGACCGCAGTGGCCGAGGGGCGCGATGCCGCGATGGATATCCACGCAAGTCTGATTGCGTGAAACTCAATGATCAAGATGCCTGCAAGCATCAGGGAGGCCGGATAAATGGCTGATTTGAAATCGAACTTTCTGGGAATTGAAAGCCCCAACCCATATTGGCTGGCATCTGCGCCGCCGACGGACAAGGAATATAACGTCCGCCGTGCCTTTGAGGCCGGATGGGGGGGGGTCGTGTGGAAAACACTCGGGTCCGAAGGTCCACCGGTCGTCAATGTTAATGGCCCGCGGTATGGGGCGATCTACGGCGCAGACCGTCGGTTGTTGGGTCTGAACAACATCGAGCTGATTACAGACCGCCCATTAGAGGTAAACCTTGAAGAAATGGCGCGGGTTAAGTCTGATTATCCAGATCGCGCCCTGATCGCCTCGATCATGGTGCCGTGCGAGGAAGAAGCCTGGAAGGCTATCCTGCCGCGTGTTGCCGAAACCGGTGCCGACGGGATCGAACTGAACTTTGGCTGTCCACACGGAATGAGCGAGCGCGGGATGGGGGCGGCCGTAGGGCAGGTGCCGGAATATATCGAGATGGTGACGCGCTGGTGCAAGAAATACTATGACCGACCGGTCATCGTGAAACTGACGCCGAATATCACTGATATCCGCAAGCCGGCAGAAGCCGCAAAGAATGGTGGTGCGGATGCGGTATCGCTGATCAACACGATTAACTCGATTACCAGTGTCAATCTGGATAGCTTCAGCCCTGAACCCTCGATTGACGGCAAAGGCAGCCACGGCGGCTATTGTGGCCCTGCGGTGAAACCGATTGCCCTGTCGATGGTGTCCGAGATTTCGCGTGGACAGGCAACGAACGGAATGCCGATCTCGGGTATTGGCGGTGTGACTACCTGGCGCGATGCAGCAGAGTTTATGGCATTGGGTTGCGGCAATGTTCAGGTCTGCACGGCGGCGATGACCTATGGGTTCAAGATCATTGACGAACTGACGGCGGGTCTGTCGAAATGGATGGATGAAAAAGGGTATCAGGACGTCTCGGAAATTGTCGGTCTTGCGGTTCCGAACGTGACCGACTGGCAATATCTGAACCTGAATTATGTCGCCAAAGCCAAGATTGATCAGGATCAGTGCATCAAGTGTGGTCGTTGCTATGCCGCCTGCGAAGACACCAGCCACCAGGCCATTTCAATGTCCGAAGAGCGCGTGTTCGAGGTTATGGATGACGAATGTGTGGCCTGTAACCTGTGCGTGGATGTGTGCCCGGTCGAGGGATGTATTTCCATGGTGCCGATGGACGCTGGCGAAATCGACCCGCGCACGGGACAGGAAGTGCAGCCCGAATATAGCAACTGGACAACCCATCCCAACAATCCAATGGCGAAAGCCGCCGAGTAGTCCAAGAAAATTCGTCGAATCTTCTTAGAACAGGATGTCGATGGGGGGCGTTGTGGCAGTTTGCGACATATTGGGTGGCGGTGCGGATCAGATGATATCCGCGCCTCCTCACTTAGTCTTGGAACGCCTTATGTCCCACTTCTCGCTCTACCCACCCAACGAAAGCCTTACCACGGCACCTGTGTGTGGACAGGGAAGAAAAGAGTAGCGTCATCCTAGGCTCAGGGTGAGCGGGTTCCGGCTAACGAAAACCTAAGGCGCCAGCAATTTGCGGTAGAGCGTGTCGATAAACGGTTCAGCACCTTCATACGGGTCTTCGTCGCCAAGAATGGCCCGAACCTGGACATCGAAATCCGCATAATGCTGTGTCAAAGCCCAGATGGAGAAAATAAGATGGTAGGGATGGAGGCGCGCGATTTTACCCTGTTCCATCCAGGCCGTAAGGATTGCGGTCTTCTCATCCATCAAAGTTTTGAGATCATTGGACAATGCATCGTGTATGCGTGGTGCACCCTGGACCAGTTCATTGGCAAACAGACGGCTTTCGCGCGGAAGTTCCCGGCTCATTTGCAGTTTGCGATGGATATAAGCGCGTATCTCTTCCAAAGGGTCCCCGTCGGCGTCGAGATCATGGAGGGGGGCCAGCCAAATCTCGAGAAGGCCAGATAGAAGGGCCGTGTGAATCGCTTCTTTTGAGGGGAAATAGTACAGAAGATTCGGCTTGCTCAACCCGGCCTCGGCAGCAATCTGGTCGACGGTGGCACCGCGGAAACCGTAGGCAGAAAACACGTTCAAAGCGGCTTCTAGAATTGCAGCGCGGTTTTTTTTCTGAATTCGTGTTGGTGCGCGGTCTTTGGACATGTCTTTGCCTGTCTGATTTTTGGGCTCGCAAGTGCGGAATGTGCCAAAAATTCCCACCGAGCTCTGCTATTTCTTGACTGATGTCGAACCCGTGATAGCGTGAGTTTGACCAGATGGTCAAATCAAGACACCAAAAGCGAGCAAATCGCAAGCAACAGGGAAGACTAGGATGGCAGCTCCGGCGCAGAACCTCAGGATCAATGGCGACAGGTTGTGGGACAGCCTGATGGAGATGGCCAAGATTGGCCCGGGTGTTGCGGGGGGCAATAATCGTCAGACCCTGACGGATGAAGATGCGGCAGGCCGCGCGCTGTTTCAGAAATGGTGCAAAGAGGCCGGGTGCACCATGGGGCTGGACCAAATGGGCAATATGTTTGCGCATCGAGAGGGCACGGACCCCGAGGCATTGCCGGTCTATGTGGGTTCACATCTGGATACGCAGCCGACAGGCGGCAAATATGACGGTGTTCTGGGTGTATTGGGCGGGTTGGAAATCATCCGCACGCTCAATGATTTGGGGATCAAGACCAAACATCCAATCGTCGCGACCAACTGGACGAATGAAGAAGGCACGCGCTATGCACCTGCGATGCTGTCCTCGGGGGTTTTTGCCGGGATGCATACGCAGGATTGGGCTTATGACCGTGAGGATGCCGAAGCTAAGAAGTTCGGAGATGAGCTGAGCCGCATTGGCTGGCGCGGTGACGAAGAGGTTGGCGCCCGAAAGATGCACGCCTTTTTTGAGCTGCATATCGAACAGGGCCCCATTCTTGAGGCCGAGGGGAAGGATATCGGCGTTGTCACCCATGGTCAGGGTCTCAGCTGGACCCAGATTACAGTTACCGGAAAGGACGCCCATACCGGGTCTACGCCGATGCCGATGCGCAAGAATGCCGGATTGGCGATGGCGCGTATCCTTGAAAAGGTTGACGAGATTGCTTGGTCCCATGCGCCCCACGCGGTGGGTGCGGCGGGGCATATTGATGTGTTTCCGAATTCGCGTAACGTGATCCCGGGGAAAGTTGTGTTTACTGTCGATCTCCGTTCGCCCGATCTGGACGTGATCACCGATATGGAAAATCGTCTGCGCGTAGCGGCCGAAGATATCGTGGATGAGATGGGCCTACAGATCGAGTTTGAGAAGGTCGGCGGATTTGATCCGGTGCAATTTGATGAAGGCTGCGTGGCAGCCGTGCGCGATGCGGCTGAACGGTTGGGTTATTCTCATACAGATATCATTTCGGGCGCCGGTCATGATGCCTGCTGGATCAACCGGGTTGCACCAACAGCGATGGTGATGTGCCCTTGTGTGGATGGGCTAAGCCATAACGAAGCTGAAGAAATCAGCAAGGATTGGGCTGCCGCCGGGGCGGATGTTCTGTTTCATGCGGTCGTAGAGACGGCTGGAATTGTGGAATAGGGGGCTCTGCCCCGTCGCCCGTTGGGCGACTCCCCCCGAGGTATTTGTAGCCAGATGAAGCAAGCGGCGCAGACCGCATCAGGGAGATTGATATGAGCACTGTTATCAAGAACGGGACCGTCGTAACCGCGGATTTGTCTTACCATGCGGATGTGAGGGTCGAGCATGGGGTGATCACCGAGATTGGGCCGGGCCTGAAAGGTGACACGGAACTGGATGCGACAGGCTGCTATGTGATGCCTGGCGGGATCGACCCGCATACGCATTTGGAAATGCCGTTCATGGGCACCTATTCCAGCGATGATTTTGAGAGCGGAACCCGGGCGGCATTGGCCGGAGGAACCACGATGGTGGTTGATTTCGCTCTGCCCAACCCAGGTGAAAGCCTGTTGGATGCGCTCAAGCGCTGGGATAACAAGTCGACACGTGCAAATTGCGACTATTCTTTCCACATGGCGGTGACCTGGTGGGGCGAGCAGGTGTTTGATGACCTCAAGACGGTGATCGAGACACGCGGTATCAACACGTTCAAGCATTTCATGGCCTATAAGGGCGCGTTGATGGTCAATGACGATGAAATGTATGCTTCGTTCAAGCGTCTTGCCGAGCTGGGTGGAACGGCCATGGTGCATGCCGAGAATGGCGATGTTGTTGCCGAGCTCAGCGCCAAGCTGTTGGCCGAAGGCAATACAGGCCCCGAGGCACATGCCTATTCCCGTCCGCCGCAGGTCGAGGGCGAAGCGACCAACCGCGCGATCATGATCGCGGATATGGCCGGAGTGCCGCTGTATGTGGTGCACACATCGTGCGAAGAGGCGCATGAGGCCATTCGGCGTGCCAAGATGCAGGGCAAGCGGGTGTGGGGGGAACCTTTGATCCAGCATCTGACCTTGGATGAGAGCGAGTATTTCAACCAGGATTGGGACCACGCTGCGCGGCGGGTTATGAGCCCTCCGTTCCGAAACAAGCAGCATCAGGATAGCCTGTGGAACGGATTACAATCTGGTTCGTTGAGTGTCGTGGCCACCGACCATTGCGCCTTTACGACGGATCAGAAACGCTTTGGCGTGGGGGATTTCACCAAGATCCCGAACGGTACCGGAGGGTTGGAAGACCGGATGCCGATGCTGTGGACTCATGGGGTGAACACTGGTCGGCTGACGCCAAATGAATTTGTGGCAGTCACTTCAACAAACATCTCCAAGATATTGAATTGTTATCCAAAAAAAGGCGCAATTCTTGTAGGTGCCGATGCCGATTTGGTGGTGTGGGATCCTGAGAAAGGCAAGACGATCAGCGCGAAATCGCAGCAATCTTCGATCGACTACAACGTGTTTGAGGGCAAAGAGGTCAAAGGCTTGCCGCGCTTTACTCTGACCCGTGGGCAGGTTGCAGTGCATGACGGAGAGATCAGGACTCAGGAAGGCCATGGCCAATTTGTTGAACGCGAGGCCAATACAACTGTCAACAAGGCGCTGAGTACTTGGAAAGAGCTGACAGCGCCGCGACCGGTGGTACGCACGGGTATTCCAGCAACCGGTGTATGACAGAATATGTGGCAGATATCACGTCTTATTACGGTTTAAGTTCAAGGGGATGGAATGAATATTGAAACCGCTGCACCGCCTGTAATCGAGGCGCGGCAACTGGATCTGACCTTTCAGACCAATGACGGGCCGGTCCACGCTCTGAAGGATGTGAACCTGACCATCGAAAAGGGAGAATTCGTCAGCTTCATCGGACCCTCCGGCTGTGGTAAGACCACCTTTTTGCGGTGCATCGCTGCGTTGGAAACACCGACTGGCGGGACATTGACCGTCAACGGTATGACCCCGGATGAGGCGCGGCGGAATCGGGCCTATGGCTATGTATTTCAGGCCGCGGGTCTGTACCCTTGGCGCACCATTTCCAAGAACATCAAGCTCCCGCTTGAAATCATGGGGTTTACAGCTGCCGAGCAGGAAGAACGCGTAAACAAGGTTTTGGAACTTGTTGATCTTGAAGGGTTTGGCGGAAAGTTTCCTTGGCAGTTATCGGGTGGAATGCAGCAACGGGCCAGCATTGCACGGGCGCTGGCCTTTGATGCAGATATCCTGCTTATGGACGAACCTTTTGGCGCGTTGGATGAGATTGTCCGCGATCACCTGAACGAACAGCTTCTGGCACTTTGGGCGCGGACTGAAAAGACCATTGGGTTTGTCACCCATTCCATCCCTGAGGCCGTCTATCTGAGCACCAAGATCGTTGTAATGAGCCCTCGGCCCGGACGGATCACTGACGTGATCGACAGTCCGTTGCCGAAAGAGCGGCCGCTCGATATTCGCGACACGCCGGAATTCATCGAAGTTGCCCATAGGGTGCGAGAAGGGTTGCGCGCGGGGCATTCGGATGAATAGCAGCGGGTTCAAGGCATTCTGGGCTGTATTGACGGTACTGGCCGTCATAGTAGCCTTTTGGTACGCCGCTTGTATTCCGATGAATATCAAAGGCGTTCTGACCGAACAGGAACGGGCCGGCGCCACAGTTCAGCCACCCTCGGCAAAAGATCGTCGCGATCTGTCCGAATTCAGCCTGGTTCTGGACAATAGCTTTGCCATTCCAGCCACGTGGGAACAGGATCGTCCACGGTTGCCCGCTCCGCATCAGGTGGCCGTTGAGATATGGAAGACAACGGTCCAGAAGAAAATCACCTCAAAGCGCTCGCTGGTTTATCACGGCTGGGTGACGCTGAGTGCGACGATACTGGGTTTTGCCATTGGCACCGGCCTGGGAATTCTGCTGGCTGTTGGGATCGTACATAGCCGGGTCATGGACCTGTCGGTCATGCCCTGGGCGATAGTCAGCCAGACCATCCCGATCATCGCTCTGGCCCCGATGATCATTGTGGTCCTTTATTCTGTTGGCGTGCAGGGGATCATCCCCAAGGCAGTCATATCGGCCTATCTCAGCTTTTTTCCTGTCGTGGTGGGCATGGTCAAAGGTTTGCGCAGCCCGGATGCGATGCAACTGGATTTGCTGCGTACCTATAGCGCGAGCCACGCGCAGGGGTTCTGGAAACTGCGTTTGCCGGCCTCGATGCCGTATCTGTTCACATCGCTGAAGATAGGCATTGCGGCTTCATTGGTAGGGGCCATCGTGGGGGAATTGCCCACCGGGGCAGTTGCGGGACTGGGCGCGCGCCTGCTGGCAGGCAGCTATTATGGTCAGACCGTGCAAATCTGGTCGGCCCTGTTTGCGGCGGCGATTCTGGCGGCCTGTCTTGTGGGGCTTCTGGGGCTGATTGAAAAGTCGGTCCTGAAACGGATGGGGATTGCGCAATGATACCAATTCTGGGCGCACTCGGTGTGTGGCTGTTAGGATGGTGGTTGAACAGCCGCTTGGCCAGCGGGCCCTATGCTGATACGCGGATGGTCCGGTTTCTGGCTCCGCTGATCTTTGGTCTGACTATCATCATCATCTGGGAGCTTTTGGTGCGTGGCCTTGAGGTGTCTTTGGTCATTCTGCCCGCTCCATCGGTTATCTGGATTCGGTTCTGGGACAGTTTGCCCACGCTTTGGATGGATTTCGTGCAAACCATCATTAAGGGCGCGCTAAGTGGTTACATCATCGGCTGTGGAGCCGCCTTCCTGATGGCGATTGCAGTGGACCGATGGGATTTTCTGCGCCTTGGGCTTTTGCCCGTGGGCAACTTCGTGGCTGCTCTGCCGATTGTTGGCACCGCGCCGATTCTGGTCATGTGGTTCGGGTTCGACTGGCATTCCAAAGCGGCGGTGGTTGTCGTGATGGTCTTTTTCCCAATGCTGGTGAACACCGTCGCCGGGCTGCGCGAGGCGACAGCAATGCAGCGCGACCTGATGGAGACCTATGCCGCCACCTATTGGCAAAGCTTTCTGAAGCTGCGCTTGCCTGCCGCGATGCCATTTGTTTTCAATGGTCTCAAGATATCCACCACCCTTGCATTGATCGGCGCTATCGTGGCCGAGTTCTTTGGCTCACCGACGCTTGGCATGGGGTTTCGGATATCAACCAGCGTGGGGCAGCTCTCACTGGATATGGTCTGGGCCGAGATCGTAGTGGCGGCTTTGGCCGGGACATCGTTTTATGGTCTGGTGGCCATGATCGAAAAGGCGGTGACCTTCTGGCACCCATCGCAGCGCGGATAAAAATTCAACAGACCCCAAAAACGAAAAATGGGGCGCCAACTGAAACTAGGAGATGTGAAGATGAAAAAGATACTCAGCGGGGCGGTTGCCGCCTTTAGCCTGGCCGCCAGTGCAGCCTGGTCGGCGGATGAGGTGACATTGCAGTTGAAATGGGTCACGCAAGCTCAGTTCGCAGGTTATTACGTGGCCAAAGACAAAGGGTTCTACGAAGAAGAAGGTCTTGATGTCACCATTCTGCCAGGCGGCCCGGACATAGCGCCGACACAGGTCATTGCCGGTGGCGGCGCTGACGTGACGGTCGAGTGGATGCCAGCTGCGTTGGCCGCGCGCGAAAAGGGCCTGCCGCTGGTGAATATTGCCCAGCCTTTCAAAAGCTCGGGTATGATGCTGACCTGCTGGAAAGATGCCGGTATTTCCGCACCAGAAGACCTTAAGAACCGGACACTGGGCGTCTGGTTCTTTGGCAACGAATTCCCCTTCATGAGCTGGATGAGCCAGCTGGGCATTGATACCGGTGGCAAGAGCGAAAATGGCGTCGAGGTTTTGAAGCAGGGCTTTAATGTCGACCCGCTGCTGCAGCGTCAGGCTGATTGCATCAGCACCATGACCTATAACGAATACTGGCAGGTCATAGATTCCGGCGTCAGCCCCGACGAACTGGTCACATTCAAATACGAAGATCAGGGCGTCGCGACGCTGGAAGACGGCCTGTACGTTCTTGAAGAGAACCTGAGCGACGCGGCATTTGTCGACAAGATGGAACGTTTCGTGCGGGCTTCGATGAAGGGGTGGAAATATGCCGAAGAGAACCCAGATGAAGCGGCCGATATCGTGCTTGAAAATGACGCGACTGGCGCCCAAACCGAAGCGCATCAGAAACGTATGATGGGTGAGATTGCCAAGCTGACTGCGGGCTCAAACGGATCGCTTGATCCGGCGGATTTTGAGCGCACTGTAGGGACGCTGCTTGCCGGTGGTTCTGATCCCGTTATCACCAAACAACCCGAAGGTGCCTGGACGCATCAGATTTCGGATGCAGCACTGAACTGAGTCAGGTTCACGATGGAATATGGCGCGGTCCCAAACGGGGCCGCGTTTTTTGTTGGAAGCGTCGAAAATGTGACTGCACTTGTAGGGCGTTTGTCATAGTAATTACCTGTAAATTATAGCAAACTGTTCAACATGGAGGATATTAGGTAGATAATGCAAGATTTTACAACAGAATTCAGGTCGGCGCTTGCTTTGATCCTTCATTGGGATCCGGAGCTGTGGGCGATTGTTCTGTTGTCCCTGAAAGTCTCTGTTTTTGCCGTTCTGATTTCTGCCGTTATCGGGATGCCCATGGGCGCGGCTTTGGCCGTTGCGCGTTTTCCAGGGCGGCGGATTCTGATCGTCTTGATGAATGCCTTGATGGGCTTGCCCCCGGTTGTGGTTGGTTTGCTAGTCTATCTGATGCTGTCGCGTTCCGGCCCGTTGGGGGTCCTTGAATTGCTCTACACACCGACGGCGATGATTATTGCTCAGGTCGTTCTGGTGACCCCGATCGTTGCCGCACTGACACGTCAAGTGGTCGAAATGCTGGCCGAGGAATATTCCGAGCAACTCCGCTCACTCGGCCTGTCGCGGATGGCATCGATTCCGGTGCTATTGTGGGATGCGCGGCTGTCTCTTGTTACGGCATTGCTGGCGGGGTTTGGCCGTGCGATTGCCGAAGTTGGAGCGGTTATTATCGTTGGCGGCAATATCAACCACGTCACGCGGGTGATGACGACGACGATCGCCCTTGAAACGTCCAAGGGTAATTTGGCCTTGGCGCTTGCGCTTGGGGCGATCCTGATTGCCATAGCCATCGCAGTAAACGCCATGGTCAGCACGCTTAGCCTGCGGGCCGAGAAGGAAGGGTTGCGCCATGCGTGATCTGGTGCCCGAGATGGTGAAATGTCTTTCTGTTCACAGTTTACAGATTTCCCGCAAGGGAAAGACACTGCTTCAAGTGCCAGAGCTATCCCTGATGGGGCTGGGACCAACTTTGATCCTTGGGCCGAACGGAGCGGGCAAGAGCCTGCTTTTGCGCTGTTTGCACGGGCTTATCGTCCCGGATAGCGGCAGGGTTCAGCAGGACGGGATTGCCCTGAATGCGTATCACAAATCACGACAGGCGATGGTGTTTCAAAGACCGGTTCTGTTGCGCCGGTCCGTGTCAGCCAATCTTGATTTTGTGCTAAAGCGTCAGGGCATGTCCCGTGCAACTCGCAAATCCCGGATCGACGAATTGCTGGCCGAAGGTGGGCTAGAGGGTAAGGCGCGCCAGTCCGCCAGATCGCTGTCCGGGGGCGAAGCGCAACGGTTGGCCATCCTGCGCGCGCTGGCGCTGGACCCGGAAACTTTGTTCCTGGACGAACCAACCAGTTCGCTTGATCCCGGTGCTACGCAGATGATCGAACGGATGATCTTGCGCGCTTCGAACCGAGGGGTGCGCATTGTCATGGTATCCCACGATATCGGTCAGGCACGCCGTCTGGCAGCGGATATCGTCATGATGCAGGCCGGACACGTGGTCGAACACGGTGCTGCCAAACAAGTGCTGGATGCCCCGACAAGTGACGCCGCGCGCCGGTTTGTTGCCGGTGGTCTGGTAACCTAATCAGAATATGGAGTTCAAATGATCCGCGAATTCGTCGGGGCTGCAGTAATAGCGCTTGGCCTGAACACTACAGCCGCATTGGCCGAAACGCCATTTATTGTAGTCCAATCAACCACGTCGACGCAGAATTCGGGCTTGTTCGACCATATCCTGCCAGGCTTTGAAGCCGAAAGCGGGATTGATGTCCGCGTGGTGGCTGTTGGTACAGGGCAGGCGATCCGCAATGCGATCAACGGTGACGGGGACGTCTTGCTGGTTCACGCCAAACCTGCCGAAGAGAAGTTTGTGGCAGATGGTTGGGGTGTTGAGCGGTCGGACGTGATGTACAATGATTTTGTCCTTGTAGGGCCAAAATCCGATCCCGCCAAAGTGAAAGGTGGGACTGACATTATCGCGGCGCTGACCGCCGTGGCTAAGGCGAAGGCGCCCTTCGCCTCGCGCGGGGATGACAGTGGGACGCATAAGGCAGAATTGGGCCATTGGGCCTCGTCCGGTATCGACCCGACCGACGCTTCGGGCACTTGGTACCGGGAAACTGGATCCGGGATGGGGGCGACACTGAACGTGGCTAGTGGGATGGGTGCTTATGCGCTGACGGATCGCGCGACTTGGCAGAGCTTTGGCAACAAGGGAAACCTTGAGGTCATGGTTGATGGCGATCCACTCCTGTTCAATCAATATGGGATTATTCTTGTGAACCCTGACAAGCATCCCAAAGTGCGGGCGGCCTCGGGGCAGCGCTTTATTGACTGGTTGACCGGGCCCGAAGGGCAGGCGGCCATCGCATCTTACACGCTGGACGGCCAGCAGCTGTTCTTTCCCAACGCCCAATAGGGTCAGCCGCTGGCTCCATTGTGATGGATGGTTCCCAGATCCGACAAGTCATACCCGCCGAATTCTTCTGCCCGGGTGGCAAAGCGGTCGGATTGCACAAAGCCGAGCAACCGAAGCATCGGGCCATCGAAATAGGCGCGCCTCCAGATAGCAAGGTCCAGGCGTTCGGTATGGGTCGGGGCAAAGCCCAGATTGTACAGCCCTGCTAGCGCACCCAGGCCGAATCCGGCATCGGCTTTATTGTCATGCAGGGCTATGGCCAGCTCTTCTTCGGTACGTGCGCAGGTCGGCAGGGTATCCAGATCGTCTCGGTTCAGGCCGTGCGCCTGCAGTTGCGTGTCGAACAACCGTTGACTGGCGGCACTGTCCTGACGAAGAAGAATGCGACGGCCCCTGAGGTCAGAAAAGTCCGATATCCCAGTCACACCGGGGGCCATCAGTAGCCCACGCTGGCGTTTTGCTAGTTCGAACAGAATGACGGGTGCCTCTCCCAGATGGTCCTGCAGAGATTGCGTGTTGAATCCGTCTGTCTCGTGGATATGCAGCGCCGCAGCCTGCGCTGATCGTTCTTTCAGACGATTCAAGCCGTCAAATGAGCCGTCATAATAAGTTGCCAGGCCCGACCCGCTTTCCCGCAGAGCCCAATCCAACAGCGGATCATGACTGCCCGCCACGATCGGCGGCAGCGACGGTTCTGCGACCTGCGGTCCGCTACGTGATGCGTTCAGCCAGGCAATGACTTCAGCCCTTGGAAACAAGAGTTTGCCCATGGCACGGACACAGGGGACCTCGCCGGATGAGGCAAGGTCATAGGCTTTACGCTCGCCAATGCGCAGCAGGTCCGCCAGTTCTTTGGTGGTCAGGTATTCTGACATTCAGTCGAGGCGCACGGCCGAACCCGCGCTGACATTCGCCGCGCTGAATCCGAATTGGCCTAAGGCAAACGGCGCAGCGACGGCAATTACAGCCATCGTGGCAACTGCGGCTAGAAAGGCTTTCATATTTACCTCCGGTTCAGTTTTCCGGTGCCGTGACGCGGCGCAGAAAGGCGATCAAATCTTTGCGGTCATCCGCTTGTGTAATCCGTTGCATGGGCATCTTCGATCCCGGAATGTAATGGTCTGGTCCTTGGTCGAAAAGGGCATTTATCGTCTCGTCATTCCAAATGATATCAGAGTCTTGCAGCGTGTCCGAGTAGAAATATCCCGGTAAGCTGCCCGCCCGGCGACCAAACACACCAGAGAGCGTAGGTCCAGCACGTCTGTGCCCGTCCGCCGTCAGACTGTGACAGATCGAGCATTTGCGCACGAATTGGCGTTCGCCATTATTCATCTGGTCAGGGTTCTTCAGAAAACTTGGTTCAGTCGCGGCCATCTGTTGTTGGTCGCCAAGGTCAGATACCGGCCAGCTATACATCGCCTCATCTATACCACCTGCATAGATGTTTTTACCATCGGTTGAGAAGGCCAGCGCCCAGACCGGGCCGCGCAATGTGGCCCGGAAATCCTGTGCGATGCGCCAGTCGATGGTATCGACCAACATGATATGACCCTCACCATCCCCCACCGCCAGCAAGCTGCGGTCCGGGCTGAGAGCCAGCGCAAGGATTGGACGGCGGTCCAGGGTGAAATCATGCTCGTCGCCTGTAGTCAGATCACGAATGCGCGTGACGCCATCGACGGCCCCATAGGCAATCCAGTTTTCATGGGGGTTCAGGACCAGTTCGTTGATGCCGAACCCGTTATCAACCAGTCGCAGTTTTTCCTGACCGGTTGCGACATCCCAAAGACGAACCGCCCCATCAACCCCGCCGGTATACAGCGCATCTCCGTTTGGTGTGAACACAACAGCATTCACACCGCTGCCTGTGGGCCCCAATATCCTTGGCTTTGACCCGTCAAGCGGCCAAACCCCTATCGTGCCGTCCCAACTGGCAGTGGCGATGTGGGAGTTTGAAACAGCAATATCGACGATCTTGCCCTTGTGCCGCCCGAGGATTTGGCCATCCGGCCACCGGCGCAGGGTAAAGTCGTCACCAGCAGAATAGATCGCTGTGTCGCCAAAGGCGACGCTGTTCACGGCAGCCTCGTGCCCTTCAAGCCATTGCGGCGTGCGGTCTGACCACAGGCCGACGGAGTTGTCGAAGCTGGCCGTCGCAATCCGGCCGTCCCGCGCGGAGGCAATCCCCATGATCGGACCGCCATGACCTTTGAGTGTAAAGAACTCGGCCATTGCGGGCAGGGGGGTCAATACCAGTGCAAGGATTAGACCGCGCATCTATTCCGCAGGCGAGGCCACTGCCTTATTGGCCTCTTTTTCCTGGACCTCTTCCAGCCAAAGCGAGTGGTGCTCACGCGCCCATTGTTCCTCGACCTCGCCGGTGCCCATCGCGTCGAAAGCGCCCTCCATGCCCACCGAGCCCAGGTAGATATGCGCGATGATGATGGCGATGAAGACATAGGCGACCATCACGTGCCAAACCTGCGCATATTGCATCTCTTCTTGGGGGGACATCTGCACCGGAAGGTTCAGACCCAACATCTGCGGTATGCTGGTGGCATTTGCGATTGAGAAGGTCTTAGCAAACAGCGGCATCTCAAACGGGAACAGCAGAGACAGGCCCGACAGGCTGATCGATACGCCCAGCAGGATACAGGCCCAGAAGATGATCTTTTGACCCGCGTTGAATTTTTTGGCCGGAGGATGGCTGCCTTTCGTGAACAACCCGCCGCCGGCGGCCAGCCATTTCAGGTCGGTGCGGTTGGGGATGTTGTGGGCGATCCAGTTCACAGTGACCATGATCAAACCCAGCATGAAGGCCCAGGCGAGGTTGTTATGCAGCCATTTGCAGCCCTGCGCTATGGCCGCAAAGCCTTCTTTCCCGAAGATTGGGATCAGAAAGTCTCGACCATAAAGGGTCAGCAAACCGGTCAGGCCAAGGATCAGGAAAGAGCCCGCGAACAGCCAATGTCCGAACCGCTCAAAGCCCGAGAAACGCGTAACTGTGCGTCCCGTCTTTTCACCATCAATGCGGATTTTACCCCGGATCAAGAAGAACAGCAGCAGAATGCCAAGCATCCCGGCCAGAATATACGTGCCGTAATCGCGCAATGGGCCTGTTCGGAAATTCAACCACCACATGCCACCGTCCTGTATCAAGACGCTGGCCGCAGGACCGTTCGACGAAACGGTCACATCCGCGGAGCCATACCGCAAAGCGCGATAGACGTCGCTGTCAGACGCCACGCCACGTGTGCCCAACTGGCCCATCAGACCTTCGGCGTTGCCCTGACCGGTGTTACCTGAGCGATAACCGTTATCGACCGTCTCGCCACGCTGCCGGGCCAAGATATCCTCGAGCGTGGTCGCACCACCCGTCGAATTGCGATCCGGAGCATCCTGAGCAAGGGCAGGAACAGTCAAAACAATGAGACAGAACAGAAGTCGCAGGAAAGTCATATGAACCTCGTGACGCGGTCATTGGCGTAGGCCCTTTTCTGGGCGGGCAAAGATTTTTCGTCGAAAAATCTTAGTGCTCCCCGGCACACGGTTTGCGCGCCGGGGAAGGTTTGGCCAAGGATCAGCCGTCTTTTTGGTCGTAGGCTGTGCCCCACCCCCAGGCGCCAGACCCGAAACCGCGCGCCACGACGCGTTCGCGGTAGATGGCCGACACCACATCGCCGTCACCGGCAAGCAGGGCCTTGGTGGAACACATCTCGGCGCAGATGGGCAGTTTGCCTTCTGCGATCCGGTTGCGACCGTATTTGGCGAACTCTGCGGTCGAATGCGTTTCCTCGGGGCCACCGGCGCAGAAGGTACATTTGTCCATCTTGCCACGTGATCCGAAGTTGCCTGCCTGTGGGTATTGCGGCGCGCCGAACGGGCACGCATAGAAGCAATAGCCGCAGCCAATGCACAGGTCCTTGGAGTGCAGGACGACCCCTTCTTCGTTCTGATAGAAGCAGTCAACCGGGCACACCGCCATACAGGGCGCATCCGAGCAATGCATACAGGCAACCGATATCGAGCGTTCGCCCGGGTCGCCGTCATTGATCGTCACCACTCTGCGGCGGTTGATGCCCCAGGGCACCTCGTGCTCGTTCTTACACGCGGTTACGCAGGCGTTGCATTCGATGCAGCGTTCAGCGTCGCAGAGAAACTTTGCTCTAGCCATTGTCGTCCTCCTTACGCTGCTGAGATCTTGCAGAGAGTCGCTTTGGTCTCCTGCATCTGGGTTACTGAATCATAGCCATAGGTCTGGGCGGTGTTCGAACTTTCTCCCAGCACATAGGGATCAGCGCCTGAGGGGTATTTGTCCCGCAGATCCTGACCCTGGAAATGGCCGCCAAAGTGGAATGGCATAAAGGCCACGCCGGCACCGACCCTGTTGGTCAGCATCGCCATCACCTTGACCTTGCCGCCCTCAGGCCCTTCGACCCAGACCTGAGCCCCGTCGCGAATGCCCAGGTTGTTGGCATCACGGGGGTTGATCTCGACGAACATGTCCTGTTGCAGTTCGGCCAGCCACGGGTTCGACCGGGATTCCTCACCTCCGCCCTCATACTCGACCAAACGACCTGACGTCAGGATTATCGGGTAATCCTTTGAAAAATCGTTCTTCTGGATCGAGGCATACAGGGTTGGCAGGCGATAGGACTGACGATCCTCATAGGTCGGATAGTCTTCTACCAGATCGCGCCGGTTGGTATAGAGCGGCTCGCGATGCAGTGGGATCGGGTCCGGGAAAGTCCAGACCACGGTGCGGGCCTTGGCGTTGCCAAAGGGCGCACAGCCATGTGCAATCGCAACCCGCTGGATGCCGCCCGACAGGTCGGTTTTCCAGTTGGTCTTTGGCCCCGCAACGGCGTCAATGGCCGCACGTTCTTCGGCCGTCAGATCGCCGTCCCAACCAAGATCCATCAGCATCTGCATCGTGAATTCGGGATAACCGTCCTGAATTTCCGATCCAACGCTATAGACCCCTTCGGCCAGAAGGTTGTCACCATCACGTTCCACGCCAAAGCGCGCGCGGAAGGTCAGGCCACCTTCGGCCACCGGTTTGGACATGTCATAGAGGTTTGGTGTCCCCGTATGACCCATCTCTGGCGTTCCCCAGCACGGCCAGGGCAGACCGTAGTATTCGCCGTCGTTTGGTCCACCAATAGCTTGCAGCGTGGTTCTGTCGAACGTGTGCTGATTGGCCATGTGGCTTTTCAAACGCTCTGGCGACTGGCCGGTATAGCCGATGGTCCAGAGGCCCGAGTTGAACTCACGCGTGATGCTTTCAACATTCGGGGTTTCGGCATCCTCCATCTCGATATTGCGGAAGAACCGATCCGCCCAGCCGAATTTGTTGGCGAACTTGGCCATGATGACCTCGTCCGGCAGGCTTTCGAACAGCGGATCCACCACCTTGTCGCGCCACTGCAACGACCGGTTCGAGGCCGTGACCGAGCCACGGGTTTCGAACTGCGTACAGGCCGGCAGTAGGTAAACGCCATCGGTCCGATCATGCAGAACGGCGGAAACGGTGGGATACGGGTCGATCACGACCAGCATGTCCAGCTTTTCCATCGCCGTCTTCATTTCCGGCCCACGGGTTTGCGAGTTCGGAGCGTGCCCCCACAGAACCATGGCGCGGACATTGTTGTCCTGATCCATGTTGGCGGGGTCTTCCAGAACACCGTCGATCCAACGAGAGACCGGGATGCCGCGCTCGTTCTGCAGCGGTTTATCCTTGCCCTCCTTGTCCTTGATCGAGGCGAACTGGCCGGACAGCCATTCAGGGTCTTCACCCCAAACGCGCGCCCAATGGCCCCATGCCCCTGCGGACAGGCCATAATAGCCGGGCAGGGTATGGGACAGAACACCAAGGTCCGTCGCACCCTGCACGTTGTCGTGGCCACGGAAGATGTTGGTGCCACCGCCCGACGTTCCCATGTTGCCCAAAGCCAGCTGCAACACGCAATAGGCGCGTGTGTTGTTGTTGCCATTGGTATGCTGGGTGCCGCCCATGCACCAGATCACCGTGCCAGGACGGTTGTTGGCCATGGTGCGCGCCACGCGCTTAAGCTGCGATCCGGGTACGCCGGTCACACGCTCGGTTTCTTCCGGGTTCCAGTTGGCGACCTCTTCACGGATCTGATCCATGCCCCAGACACGGGTGCGGATGAACTCCTTATCCTCCCAGCCGTTGTCGAAGATGTGCCAGAGGATACCCCAGATCAGTGCGACGTCAGAGCCGGGGCGGAAGCGGACATATTCATCCGCATGCGCGGCGGTGCGCGTAAAGCGCGGGTCGCAAACGATCAGCGGCGCGTTATTCTGTTCTTTTGCGCGCAGAACATGCAGCAGAGAGACAGGGTGTGCCTCAGCCGGGTTGCCACCGATGATGAAGATAGCCTTGGAGTTGTGGATGTCGTTATAGCTGTTGGTCATGGCGCCGTAGCCCCATGTATTCGCAACACCAGCAACAGTGGTCGAGTGGCAGATACGGGCCTGATGGTCCACGTTGTTCGTGCCCCAATAGGCGGCGAACTTGCGGAACAGATAGGCCTGTTCGTTGTTATGTTTCGCGGAACCAAGCCAGTACACACTGTCCGGTCCGGATTCTTCGCGGATGTTCATCATGCCGTCGCCGATCTCGTTGATCGCCTCTTCCCAGCTGATGCGCTTCCACTCGCCGCCTTCCTTTTTCATCGGATATTTCAGGCGGCGTTCACCATGGGCGTGCTCACGGACCGAGGCCCCCTTGGCGCAGTGCGCACCCAGGTTGAAAGGGCTGTCCCAGCCGGGTTCTTGCCCGATCCAGACGCCGTTCTGCACCTCGGCCACTACGGTACAGCCGACCGAGCAATGCGTGCATATGGATTTGATGTTTTCAACGGCTTGATTGGCCGCTGACTGGGCACTGGCTGGCGTCACGGTTCCACCCGTGGCGCTGATCGCGGCCAACCCGCCGATCGTCAGGCCCGATCCGCGCAGGAATGCGCGGCGATCGACGGTTTTCTCGCCGACCTGGGACAGGATACTTGTCCGCTGGGAGCGTCTCGCAACCCCGTTGGTCTTTTTCCTAAGCATTTCTTTCCTCCCTTGCTGGCCATGTTTTCCATGGCTGGCTTGGTCCTGTTGGTGCCGACGTCAGGGCCAATCGCAACCGTCAGTCGGGTGGTGACAACGTCCGGGGTTCAGAACCGGGCGCTGTCCAGATATGCGCGCGTATGCGCGGTGTCCTGAATGCGGGTTTCATCCGTCGGTAGCTCGGCTGCTTCGGCTTGTCCGCTCAGGCTGGCGGCGGCGACTGCAGCGGGCGCTGCGGTTCCGGCCAGTTTCAAGAAGTCACGGCGCGTGGCGCCTTCTTCCTTGGTTTTGCTCATGGGATCCTCCTTTCCCAATTGCGATCTAGCGCCTTTTGGGGCGCTGGCGAATGGCGGGATCATCCCGCCGTCATTCGAAAGGCTTCACGCTCGATTTCCATGAAAACCCGACCGGCGGTGCCGACCGAGGCATAGAAAACCGAGTTTTCCGCAGCTTCCAAATCTGAATAGAAATGTGCGGCCCAGGGGCCGATGTGTTTGTTCCAGAACGCTTTTTGATCTTCCAATGAGGCGGGCGCGCCAAAGCGACCGACGATCATGCCCGCCATCATCTCCATCAACGAGGCGATATTGTCTTCGGGTTCAAACACGTTCTGCGCCCGTGTGATCTGACGAACCGCCATGTCGTTGCGCAGTTGCGCCAGCGGTTTTTCGTTCAGGAAACCAGTCAGGTAGAAACTGGCATAGGGCAGCAGTTCTCCGCGTCCTAGCCCGATGAACAGGGCATTGAATTCGCGTTCGGCAGCCGCGGGTTTGGTCACCTTGGCGACCCGCGACATGGCCTTGATAGCCTGACCCAGATCGGTTTCATTGCCGGTCAGACCAGTAACCTGAGAAAGCAGCATCTGATCCGGAGGCGCCGCAAGCAGCAGCCCAAGGAAGTTATAGAAATCCGCGCGCAGACGATCCTCGGCTGAGACGTCCAGGTTTTGCGCGTTGCTTGCGGTCATACGGTTATCCTTCGTATTCAAACTTCATGCGGCGTGGGGCAGGCGTAAGCTCTGCCTCTTCCGGGTCGTCGATTTCAGAAATCATTACAGGTTCTGCCGAGTGTACCTCGGGCGTTTCGGGCAACTCAGGCTCAGGCTCTGGTGTTGGGTCTTCAACCTCAGGCGCTGCGTCTTCCTCTTCGGTCTGAGCGGCCAAAGCCTCGATATGGGCCAGCATTCCCTTGCCGACCTGATAGGCGGTCTGGATATTTTCGATCACGCAGGCGGCGTCGGTATAGTCCTCGCCGTAATCCACCAGCCCATCGACATTGGCCAGAACCGGGTTTAGGCGCCAGAGCTGCCGAAGGGCGCGGCGGCGCAATCGGTCAGGCACTGCCTTGGCCATAAAACCCGAGACGTCGTCACCAACTTGCAACTGATCAGGGTCGGGCAAATTGAATTCCGCCAGAATTTCAGCGTCAGTCTTTTCTTCCAGCTCGCCCCGCTGTTCAGCGAAAGCCTGTTCTTGTGCTGCTACAACCTCAGCTTTGGCCTCAGCCTGAACGGCGGCCTTGCGGCGCGACCAGAAATCGCGGGTTTCGGTCATTGCACGATCCTCCGCGGGGCGCGGAAAACATCCGAGTCCTGCCGGATGCGTACATCCCCTTTGCCGTCCTCAACCAGATCGGTGCGTTTCTTATCACGGCGGCGCTTGACGAAGACTTCGTTGCGATGATGCTCCATTGCGAAATCACGTACCCAAGCGATCAGCCCATCAGTCATTGGGATTTTCTCGACAAGCTCTTCGCCGGTATCGGCGTAGTCCTGTCCTTCGAAGGGTGAGGCGGTCACCAGCACAGCGTCCATCGGTTGTGTTCCATCCAGCGCATCGCGCAGGACCAGATAGATCGAGGGTTGCCCGTCCGACAGGTTGACCATGTAGGCTTCGGCCTCATCTGACCACAGGGTCAGGGGCAGGGTGGCCGCGTGGTATTCGACCGCTTCACCCTCGCGCCGCATCTCCAACCAATCGGCCGGTCCAGCGCCGGGCAGCACGGCGACGGCGCGCCAGTTCCATTGCGCCCAGCGTGTAACCCCGGGTGTTTTGCGCACGACGACGCCGATTGGCATTTCAATCTGGCTGGCGGCCTTGGCCACTAAGTCCTCCCTGGAAAGCTCTCCCCTGCCTTCCTCAGGGTCTACTATGGTACACAAAGTAGCTTCCTGCCAAGTCCTTGGGTGGTCGAATATGCACCCTTCACCGATTGTTTACGGTCCTCGCGGCTCTTATCGGGCTTTGTTCCGGCGATCCGGCCCCCACGGGCATTGCTACTTTCTTCAGAGGTTCTAAGCTGACCTTGGACTGGGGAGGACATCCGGGGGAGGTTATGGGTACGAGATTGCTGCTATGTGACTGTGCGGGAACGCAAACCATTGACGCTGAGAAGCTATCGTCAGCTTGCGATGTCGCCTGCTCCAGAATTCACACCGCATTATGTACGAAAGAACTGGAATCCGCCGCCAAGCCGCTGCAAGAGGGCAACGTCGTAATTGCCTGTATGCAAGAGCAGGATGTTTTCCTGGCATTGGCCGATGAGTTAGGTGTCGAAGTGCCAGGGTTTGTCGATCTTCGCGATCGTGCCGGGTGGTCTGATCAAGGGCAGGATGCTGCCCCCAAAATGGCCGCGCTGGCTGCTGAGGCGGTGTTGCCTCAGCCGATCACACCCAGTGTCGATGTGGTCAGCGAAGGGACGTGTTTCATAGTCGGGCCCGGCGCAGTAAGTTTGGAGTTGGCTGAACGCCTCTCGGACATATTGGCCGTGACAGTTTTGACCACTGATGACACCGAGCCCATGTCGCGCCGCTTTGATGTGATACGCGGGCGCGTTCGTTTGGTGACCGGTGCGCTGGGCGGGTTTTCGATAAAGCTGGATGCGTTGCAGCAGCTTGAACCCGGAGGACGCGGGGCCTTTGGTTGGACCGAACCACGCGACGGGGCGAACTCCTCATGCGATATAGTTGTGGATCTAACGGGCGGCATGCCTCTGGTGCAGGCCCCGTCCAAGCGCGAAGGGTATTTGCGGGCAGATCCCAAAGATGCGGTGGCCGTGGAGCGTCTGTCGTTCGAGGCCATGCAACTGGTCGGGACATTTGAAAAACCTCTCTATGTCCGGCTGGAAGAATCTCTATGTGCGCATTCCCGTGCCGAACAGGTCGGGTGTACGAATTGTCTGGATATCTGCCCGACCGGGGCGATCACCCCTGCGGGCGAGCATGTAGCCATCGACCCTATGGTTTGCGCGGGATGCGGAGAATGCGCGGCGGTTTGCCCATCTACCGCGATAACTTACGAGGATCCGCCCGTTTCTGCGCTGCTGTCACGGATGCACATTCTGTCGCGAACCTACCGGCGTGCAGGCGGGCAAGCACCCCGACTGTTGGTGCATGACGCGCATGGGGCCGAAATGATCCGTCTGTCCGCCCGTTTCGGACGCGGGATTCCAGCGGATGTGATCCCGCTAGAACTGAACGTGATCTCGGGCTTTGGCCATGCCGAGATGCTGGCCGCGCTGGCGCATGGGTTTGCGCGGGTTGATGTGCTGCTGGCCCCAACAACCGAAAGGGATGCCTTGGACCGCGAACTGGCGCTGGCGCAGGCTATCGCTGGGACTGCAGGGATGGCACTGATCGACCAGGCTGATCCCGATGCGCTGTCCGACCTGCTATATGCGCAGGACGTGCCGCCCCCCTTGGCCGACCCGGTTCTGCCGCTGGGAAATCGCAGGCAGATTACGCGACTGGCCGCACAGGCGCTGAACCCGCAGGCCGCAGCCCCGTTGCCCTTGCCCGAGAATGCACCCTATGGGGCCATCGCGGTGGATACGGATGCCTGTACATTGTGCCTCAGCTGCGTGTCCCTTTGTCCGTCAGGCGCTTTGGCCGACAACCCGGATATGCCGCAGTTGAATTTCCAGCAGGACGCCTGTCTGCAATGTGGTCTGTGCCGGACAATCTGTCCCGAGAATGCAATAACTCTGGTTCCGCAACTGGATTTAGGTGATGCGGCCCTGTCTCAGGACGTGTTGAACGAAGAAGACCCTTTTGCATGTGTGGAATGCGGTGCCCTCTTTGGTGTCAAATCGACCGTCGAACGTATCATGGAAAAGCTGTCTGGTACGCATCCGATGTTTGCGACATCCGAGCAGGCGCGCATGATCCAGATGTGTGACAACTGTCGTGTGAACGCGCAGTTCCAGCACAAGGACAACCCGTTTCAGTCAAACCCGAAACCCAAAGTCGTCACGACCGAGGACTATTTCTCGAAAAGAAAGGATCATTGAAGCTGTAGCGGCGCGCCCAGATCTGCTGCCTTGATGGCCGAGACAAAGGCCATAATCGCCTCTAACTCCTCCAGCGTCATCTCGACCGGGTGGATTGGAGGGGGACGCAGAGGATCGAAGGGTGGGGTTATGTCCTCAATCTGCGTGAAAGCGGGATGAGGGTTCAGGGCAAAGAAGGCCTCGAACCGTTCGGACCAGTCCGGCATAGCCCGCAGCACGGCGAAAGAGGGGGTGGAGCCAAGCCCGTTCATTTGGTTCTCTGGACCGATCACATGGCACCGCCCGCAATGGGTCATCGACATTTCCGCACCCAGGACAGCGTCGCCTTCGATCTTCGGACCCTCTGTTGCGGCTTCGACAGTGAAACTGGCCGAATAGGACGGGCCGCTATCGGGGCTAAAGCTTTCAACGGTGCGTTTGCCGATGTCAGAAAGCAGCCACTCCCGAAACCGAATCTGCCTTGGGTCGTCCACAATGCGCAGGTGATAGGTGACGCCATGACGCTCGAATACCGGATCACCTGGCGGTGAACCGCCCAAAGCCATAGCGCCGGAATCGTCTGCAACGACGCGTATCCCGGTCTTGAGAGAAAAACGCGGAAGAATATGTTGCAACAGACCAGAGTCTGTAACCTCATCCGGGGCGGCAAGCCCCAGCGCCTCTTGCGACCAAGAGGGGGTAGCAGAGAGCAGCAAGCTCAGGCAAAAGAAGGTAACCCGCATAAAGGCAGCTTATCGGCCTGCGCCCGAATGCGTCAAATGAACGAAAAAAAGACGGAGACACATGCAATGAAACGTATCCCAACGACCGGGCAAACCAAAAGGGTAATGGCATGAGTGTTCGTGACGCGGTTCTGGCGAACCTGAAGAAAATCACCGATCCGGTTTCAGGCCAGGATATCGTCAGCGCCGGAGTTGTCCGCGCGTTGAATGTCGATGGCGATACAGTGCGGTTTGTGCTTGAGATTGATCCGAAACAGGCAGAGCGGATGGAGCCGGTGCGCGCCGCCGCCGAGCAGGCTGCGCAGTTAGTGGAGGGGGTCGACAAGGTTTCCGCCATGATGACCGCGCATTCCGAAAAGGCCCCGCCCGAGCTTAAGCCCAAGCCGAAACCGTCGGAGACCGGGCCGCAGGCGGTTCCGGGCGTGGATCGGATCATCGCTGTGGCCTCCGGTAAGGGCGGCGTTGGCAAATCTACCGTATCCGCAAATCTGGCCTGTGCTCTGGCAGCGGAAGGGCGTCGTGTTGGTCTGTTGGACGCGGATGTCTATGGCCCCTCACAGCCCCGGATGCTGGGTGTGTCGGGCCGTCCGGCCAGCCCAGATGGCAAGACGATCCTGCCGCTGCGCAATCACGGCGTCACGATGATGTCGATGGGGCTGATGACCAACGAAGGTCAGGCGGTCGTCTGGCGCGGCCCGATGTTGATGGGGGCGCTGCAGCAGATGATGGGGCAGGTGCAATGGGGCGCATTGGATGTTTTGATTGTCGACCTACCGCCGGGCACCGGCGATGTGCAACTGACGCTCAGCCAGAAGTTCAAGGTGGACGGGGCCATCGTGGTGTCGACCCCGCAGGACGTGGCCCTGATCGACGCGCGCAAAGGGATCGATATGTTCAATCAGCTCAAGACGCCGATTATTGGGATGATCGAGAATATGTCGACCCATATCTGTTCCAACTGCGGGCATGAGGAACATGTGTTCGGACATGGAGGCGTCGCCGCTGAGGCCGAGGCGCTGGGCATTCCGCTGCTTGGTGAGATTCCGCTGCATCTGGATATCCGGGTTGCGGCGGATGGGGGAGCGCCCATCGTTGTCAGCAAGCCGGACAGTGCACAGGCCGAAGCTTTCCGCAAGATTGCCCGCGACATGATCACCAAGGGCAATGCATGACCCAGCCGGTCTTTCCTCCGTTGCTGACTGGACATGCCGTTCAGGGCGGGGAAGACCCGTTCGAACGCGCCCAGGCGATGGCAGCGCTGGGCTGTGATGCGGGAACGGTGGTCTACAACATTCAGGCAAACCGTTTGCGCGTTGCCATTGTATTTGCACCTGAGGTTTCATTGCAGGACGCCATGGTGATGTTGCCGCTTTGCGGAGTTGGGTTTCAGAATGCGCTGGGCGCTCTGGCCCCGCCCGAGGTTGCCGTTCATCTGGACTGGGGCGGCCCTATCTGTGTGAATGGTGCGACCTGCGGCAAGTTTCAGGTTGCTGCGTCGACTTCAGACCCTCAGATTGAGCCTGACTGGTTGATTGTCGGCTGGGAGCTGGCCTTGCTACAGACCAGCACCGCGCCAGGCCAGACCCCGGATATCACAGCGCTCTACGATGAAGGGTGTGCCGAGGTCCAGCCTGTCCAACTGATCGAAAGCTGGTCGCGCCATATGCTGACATGGCTCAACCGCTGGCAAGAAGACGGCAACGCGCCGTTGCACAGCGAATGGTTGGGTTTGTTGCGTGGTGTTGGCGAACCCTTTGGCGAGATCGGGGTCTTTTTGGGCACTGATGAACGGTTTGGTATGCTTATCCGCAATGGTGCGGACACCCGCCTGCACCCGCTGACTAACTTACTGGAGAACGGATAATGAAATTGGCCCGTGCGATCCATTTCGATGAAAGCGACATGAATGTGTTTCATTCTCCGGCGAGAACGGGTGAGTGGTGCATTTCCGGCGGGTTCGAGTTTTCGAATTGGGGCGAAGGCGATTTGGAGGGTAAAGCCCGCCAGGCCTTTGCGAATGGTTGGTTAGGGGTTGAGACATTCGGCCGGGTGACCTTTGTAGCGGTGACGCAGGTTGAACAGGCCGAGATCGACCAGATTGCCCGGAATTTGGCGGAACATTTCGTGCAATTCTACGGAGCCCCATCGGTCGAGGCCGCCATGGGTGTTGCGCAGGAAGAGATCGCGCATATGGCAGAGCTATGCGATGATCACGCCGCCAATACCTTGCTGACGGTCGCCCGTGAGCTGTCTGAAACCGGGGTGCTTGAGGCGTTTCGCATCATCACACCGCAGAAAACCCAGCTTGAGGCGCTGGCCGTCCACGGATCGCTGGACGAATAGGGCTTAAAGAAGATCGGCAAACCCGCCGAACTGACCGCGTTTGAAGATCAGACCTTTGCCGGTGCGGTACATGGCCTGTTCTACTTCACCCACGATGATCAGATGATCCCCTGCCTCGTGCCGGGCATGAAGCTGGCAGTCGAACCGTGCCAGACAATCCGCCAGACGAGGGCGACCACGGTGATCTGCGGCCCAGTTGGCATGTGAAAAATCCGCACCCTCGCGCGCGAATTTTAGGGCCTGTTCCTGCTGTTCCTCAGCCATCACATGGATCGAATAGTGATCGCAGTCTTTGAAAGCGTCGAACCGGTTTGAATCCTTCGCCAGGCACCACAGCACCAGCGGAGGCGTCAGCGAGACCGAGGAAAACGAATTGACCGTGATTGCGCGGGGCCCCAGCGATGTTTCGGTGGTGACAACGGTGACGCCGGTTCCAAAACACCCCAATGCCTCGCGAAACGCGGTGCTGTTGTCCGGGGTTGGGGTGAAGGTGCGGTCCGTCATCTCACGCTCATTCTGTGGCCGCGCCTCAGGTGCCATGGCAAGCCGGGATTGTCCATGAAAAGCTGCGCTTGAGGTGCATATTTCGCCCTCAGTTCAGGTCCTCAAGCAGACGACCATGCCGGCGGGTTGCTTCGATGACCTCGCCAAACGTATTCATCCCGCGCGCTTGCAGCATTGGAAGCATCCGAACCAGCGCCTCGGCGGTGGCAACTGCATCACCCAATGCCGTATGGCGCAGCTCATGCGGAATTGTAATGTCCAGCCGTTCGCACAGCGCGTCCAAAGTGTGCGTGTCGCTGGCGCCGAACAGGACCGCAGATAGCAGGACCGTATCCAGTACGGGATGCGTCCACTCAACTTTCATACGGTCGGCGTGGCGTCGCAGAAACGCCATATCAAAAGGTGCATTATGCGCCACGATTACGGCATTTCGCGCGAATTCGTGAAAGATACGCCCGGCTTCGGCGATTTCCGGCGCGCCTTCGACCATTCGATCCGTGATCTTGTGAACCTTGGTCGAGGCGGCAGGGATCGGCATGACCGGGTTCACCAGCATATCCAACCTTTCGCCTTCGACCATCCGTCCATTTACCACACGGACTGCGCCGATCTGGACGATCTCGTCTTTGTGCGGCAGCAGGCCTGTGGTTTCGGTGTCGAAGACAACAAAACAAAGCTCGCGCAGAGGCAATGTCTCGAATGATTGGTCGGTGGATGTGTTCAGCAAACCAAAGTCATAGACTAGAGGTCTGGCAGCCTCAGGCGCTATATTGGCGGCGCTGTCATCTAGGATTAGCATATAGCCGGAAGTTTCCCCCAGCGGTTTCATGCGGGCTGAATAGGTCTGCGCCCCATCAATGCTGGTCAGCGAACAGGATGCCTCCATCCCGGTCTTGGCCAGTTTGGCATAGGCTTTCTGCAGCGCGTCTGGCTGGAAGTAATCGAACAGTGGCGCATTCAGGCGTGGATGCGAAATCTGTGCCAGAACCTCGGCCGCCTGTCCGTCATACAAAACGAGCCTGTGAGAGGGGCTAGCCAGCAATATGGCTACAGGAATTTCAGTCAAAAGCGCCCTAAGCCTTTGCTGTTCCACAGCCAGATGCTCGGTTTCAGCAGCGACAGCCTCTGCCACGCCCATGGTCTTGTCGGACAGTTGGTTGGCCAGACCGGCAGCCGCAGGGGCCAGGTCGCCAAGATACCGCGCGGCTTGCAGATCGAGGTCGCGGCTGACACCGGCATGCGCTCGTGCGCGCAGTTCAGCGGAAAGCCTTTCGATCGGCTTGGCGACATTATCGTCGAACAATAGCCAGACAGCGGCGATCAGGGCCAGCAGACCGAACCCGATGACGATCTCTGCAAAGATGAACGCGTCGAAAAGGGTCGGATCCGCCGCCCGCCTGTAGCTGACCCAAAGCGCAACCGAGCTGACGGCAACCCCGCCGACCGCCAGCAGGCAGAAGAACAGGAAAATCCGCAGGCGCAGGCTTAATCGGGTCAGCATGTTACACTCCGCAAGTGGCCTCGATGATCGGATCGTTGGTAGAACCTGTTACCCAATCGGCGTTCAGCAACTGGCCGTTGTCACCAAACTCTGCCCCATCCGCCAGATTGGCGCGTTGGTTCTTGTCGCAATCCACAGCGACCGGCAATTTTGAAACCGGTGCCCAACGGCCAAAGAAATACAGTTCAACGAGGCGCTGTTCAGGCACTTGGTCATTGGTGCGCACAGATAGGGTGTCGATTGCGGCAAAACGATCAACAAAGGGCATCGCATAGGTCCAGGGACGGTACAAAGCGCGGCTTTCGACCTCTTGAATGATGATCAGACCATCTGGAAGCGTATCGCGCGTGCGGTCAAACCATGAATACTCGCTGTTGATCGTCATCCCGATCATACCAATGCCGGCCGCGACTGGTGCGGACCAACGAGGCAGGCGTCCGCCCGTCAGTTTGTTGATTACCATCACGATGCCGGCTAGCGCGACGCCTGCAAATATGGTGCCGATCAGTTCAAAGAACATGAATACTCTCCAAGGTTCCTGAGGGTTTAGCCCAGCATACCTTTACCGTGGCCGACCGCCGATTGCATTGTTTTTACCACGACAAAGGCATCTCGCAGATGACTTCGCTCAAAGTCCGAAAGATCGGATGGGGGCAGGAAATTGTCCGGATTCTTGTTGCCTTTCACCAGACGGGCCTGATGGTCCAGCCGCGTTTCGGCGATCAGATCGTAAGCGTCCAGCAGGTCGCGGGTACCTGAGGGGCTGAGGACGCCTGCCGCCCCAGCTGCTTTCAGGCGGGCACGTGTATTGGCCTGGGACAGTTGCCCCTGAAGGCTGTATATCCGGGCCAGGTCAACCACAGGCACAACGCCATTATGCTTTAGATCCAGCGTGTTGCGATGTTCACCCGAGCGTACCGTGGCAAACCCGCGTAACAGGCCCAGCGGCGGCGTGTGCTTTAACGAGTTCGAGATCATATGCGCCACAAAGATTGAATTCGCTTGGGCCGCGGCCAGCGTTTCGGACTGCAGGTCATCGAACAGGTGAAATGCGCCGCCAATGGGGCGCAGGTCGAACATGACTGAGGCCAGCATCTGCGCCTCGGGGTTTGGTTTGGCGATCCACCCGCGAAAATAATCACGCCAGACACTTACCGGTTGGCACCAGCGTGGATTTGTCGCCATCATGTCGCCCGGACAATAAAAGTACCCACATTTATCCAGCCCGTCCGACACGATTTTTGCCAGTGCCTGGAAATATGGCATGTCGTCATCGGTTACTTTGTCATCCAGCATCAAGCAGTTGTCCTGATCCGACACCCCGGTTTGTTCCTGTCGTCCCTGCGATCCGCAGGCCAGCCATAGGTAAGGCACAGGTGGTGGTCCAAGCTGTTTTTCCGCCATTGCCAGCAAACGTCTGGTGGCTGTGTCGGCGATATCGGTAATCAGGCGTGTAACGATCTCGTGGCGATTTCCGGCAGCGACAAGCTGGACCAGAAGCCGGGGAATCTCTTCGGTCACTTCTGCCATCTGCTGCGCGGTTTGCGCATTTGCTATCCGGCGCACCAACTCGGCGGAATTGACCGCCTGATAGTGGGTCAGGTCTGTCTGGGTGACAATTCCGACCAGACGCCCAGCTTCGGATACCGGAATATGGCCGATGCCGCGCTCCATCATGATGTGAAGAACATCCGATCCGATATCAGACGGCGACAGCGTCACCGGGTTTGCCGTCATTATTGCCGATACAGGGGTATCCACAGACATCCCATCGGCAACGTATTTGCCCGAGATATCTCGTAAGGTGGCGATCCCCAAAAGAATGTCCCCCTTGGTGATGCAGAGAGAGGAAATATGTCTGTCCCTCATCATCTGCGCCGCTTCGCGAACTGTGGTATTAGGGGGGCAGGTTGCGGGGTTATGTGCCATCAGAACGTCGATAGCGCTGGTTGCAAGGCTTTGGGGGCTGGAGCGTTCCGTGCGGGTCCGATCAAAGAATTTGGCGACGATTTCATGTTCGTCAATGAGGTCTCGGATCAGGTTGGGCGGGATCACCAGAAAAACCGAGTTTGCGTGTGCCTGCGCTTTGGTCGCGGCTTTACCGTCTTTCAGTAAACCGCGTTCCCCGAAAGAATTGCGCAGTCCCAGATGAGAGACAATCGCGCCGTTCCTGTCAGTGATTTCAACCTGTCCTTCGTAAATGACGAATACGCCGGGCAGGGGCGCGCCCAGTTGATACACCGGGGATCCTTCTTCGACCTCCCAAACTTCGATCTGATCAGACAGCGTTGCCAGATCATCGGCGGGCAGGGCGTCATAAGGGTGAACGGATTTCAGAAACCGCGTGATCTCGGCTTTGGGCAGGGGCATCGGATACTCCTCGGTTTCTATTCGAAAAATCCCGCCCGGTGGAATGCCGGGCGGGAGTAGTCAGTCGAAAGACACGGCCTTTGGCAAGGTGCGCAGGGGCCGCATCTCTACTCAGTGATCCTGAGCGGCACCCGCGCCACGGGGAATGCGGACGCTTTCGACCAGATCCTTGATCTCTTGCGGGGTTTCTTTGGTCATGCCAGCCACCACATAGGCGACAGTGAAGTTGACCAATGCACCGATCGCGCCGAACGAAGTCGACTTGATCGTACCCAACAGAGGATCAGCATCCGTGAACGAGTTGGTATCCGGAATGAACAACCAGCCCTTGTGCAGGAAGATGTAGACCAGGGTCACAGTCAGACCAGCCAGCATACCAGCAACCGCACCGGTGTTGTTGATGCGGGTCGAGAAGATCCCCATCATCAGCGCCGGGAAGATCGAGGCAGCTGCCAGACCAAACGCCAGGGCAACGGTCTGCGCTGCAAAACCCGGAGGGTTCAGGCCCAGATATGTCGCCACAACAATGGCCACGCCCATTGCGATCCGCGCCGACAGAAGCTCGGATTTTTCCGAAATCTGCGGGTTGATCGCGCCTTTGATCAGGTCGTGTGACACCGCGGACGAGATCGCCAGCAACAGGCCCGCAGCGGTCGACAGAGCAGCCGCAAGACCACCGGCAGCGACCAGACCGATCACCCAACCCGGCAGGTTGGCAATCTCGGGGTTGGCCAGAACCAGGATGTCACGGTTGAACTTGGTCAGCTCGTTTCCGACCCAGCCCTTCTCTTCCGCAAGCACCTGCATGTCGGCATTCTTGTCGTTATAGTACTGGATCTTGCCGTCGCCGTTCTTGTCTTCCCAGTCCAGCAGGCCGGTTTTCTTCCATGTGGCCATCCAGTCATAACGGGCGTCGTTGTCGATATCTTCGACGGATACGGCGCCACCTTCGATGCCGCCATTTGGCCACATCATGTCACTGATGTTTAGACGGGCCATTGCGCCAACCGCAGGGGCGGTCAGGTACAGCAGTGCGATGAACACCAGCGCCCAACCGGCAGACCAGCGGGCATCAGCCACTTTCGGCACGGTGAAGAAACGCATGATAACGTGCGGCAGACCGGCCGTACCGATCATCAGCGACAGCGTGAACAGCACCATGTTCAGCGTGTCCGAGTGGTGGGCGGTGTATTCGTTAAAGCCCAACTCGGTCACGATCGCATCCAGCTTGGTCAGCAGCGGTTCACCGCTGGCGGTATCACCAAACAGACCCAGAGCCGGAACCGGATTGCCAGTCAGTTGCAGGGAAATAAAGATGGCTGGGATTGTGTAGGCGGTGATCAGCACGCAGTACTGAGCGACCTGTGTGTAGGTCACGCCCTTCATCCCCCCAAACACCGCGTAGGCGAACACAACGGTTGCACCAATTAACAACCCGGTGGTGTTTGACACTTCAAGGAAGCGGCCAAAAGCTACGCCAACGCCGGTCATCTGGCCGATCACGTAGGTCACAGACGCTACGATCAGACAGATCACCGCCACGATACGCGCGGTCTGGCTGTAAAAGCGGTCGCCGATGAACTCTGACACGGTGAACTTGCCGAACTTACGCAGGTAAGGGGCAAGAAGCAGCGCCAGCAGCACATAACCACCGGTCCAACCCATCAGGAAGGATGAGTTGTCATAGCCGGTAAAGGCGATGAGGCCCGCCATCGAGATGAACGAGGCCGCAGACATCCAGTCTGCCGCTGTCGCCATACCATTGGTGACCGGGTGAACGCCGCGACCGGCGGCGTAGAATTCTGATGTGGACCCAGCACGGGCCCAGATCGCGATGCCGATGTAAAGCGCAAAGGACGCGCCCACAAACAGCAGGTTGATGGTAAACTGGTCCATAGGGCCTTACTCCTCCTCAACGCCGTATTCAGCGTCTAGCTTGTTCATCCGCCAGGCGTAGTTGAAGATCAGCAGCAGAAAGACCAAGATGGATCCCTGCTGAGCGAACCAAAAGCCGAGATCGGTTCCGCCGACGGAAATGCCGGACAGAAGTGGACGCAGCAAAATGCCGAATCCAAACGACACCAGCGCCCAGATTACCAGGCTGATGTAGATAAGACGCAGGTTGGCCTGCCAATAGCCCTTATCGGCTTCGGCAGTCTGCGCGGAGTGTGTTGATTGATCCGCCATCGCGGGTTCCTCCTTCGCTTTCTCTTTGAGCGGCCCGTTGTCCTAACCCTCCAGCGCGCGGGGCCACTTTTCGATATGCTTGATGCCAGGTGGCATCAGGCAAGACTTCTCTGGTCCGCCAGAGCGGGTCCTTTGAAGTTTTCCTTTAGGAATTAGGCCCTTATTGAGGGCGGGCCATATTCCCCTAGTTCATTGTGTCGCTGACGATCCGTTCCAGATTGCCGGCGATGTCTTCGATATTGCCCATTGCGTTCAGACCTTTCAGAACGCCGTGGTCTTGGTAATAAGTGATCAGCGGCGCGGTCTGCGCGTGATAGGCAGCCAGCCGTGAGGCGACGGTTTCAGCATTGTCATCTGCGCGGCGCTTGAACTCGGTCTTGCCGCATTTGTCGCATTTGCCTTCGACTGCGGGCGTTTTGAACCGATCATGGAACCCTTCGCCACATCCGGCACATGTGTAACGGCCGGAAATACGGATCACCATTTCAGCGTCTTCAACCTCAAGACTGATGGCTGCGTTGATCTTCTGACCGGTCTCTGACAGCAGCGCGTCCAGCGCCTGTGCCTGAACCGTGGTGCGGGGGAAGCCGTCCAGAATGACGCCCTTGGCGCAGTCCGGTTCGGCCAGACGATCCCGCAGGATTGCAATTACGATATCGTCACTGACCAGATCACCTGCCTCCATGACAGCTTTGGCGGCTTTTCCGGCTTCGGTTCCCGCGGCAACTGCCGCCCGTAACAGGTCACCCGTGCTGAGTTGGACAAGCCCGAACTTGTCTTCGAGCATACGGGCCTGTGTACCCTTCCCGGCGCCCGGGGGGCCGAGAAGGATCAGTACGGTGGGTGTAGTGATCGTGGCAGCGTCCATCACATCCTCACTTGCTTGCGCGGTTTTCGATCAAGTTGTCGACCACGGACGGATCAGCCAGGGTCGATGTGTCACCGAGCGATCCAAAATCATTCTCGGCGATCTTACGCAGGATACGGCGCATGATCTTGCCCGAGCGGGTTTTTGGCAGGCCAGGAGCCCATTGGATCACATCCGGGCTGGCAATCGGTCCGATCTCGGTCCGAACCCAGGTGCGCAGCTCTTTCACAAGCTCGTCCGAGGGTTCGCGATCATTCATCAAGGTGACATAGCAATAGATGCCTTGCCCTTTGATATTATGGGGATAGCCCACAACCGCGGCCTCGGCCACGGCGGCATGTGCCACCAGAGCGCTCTCGACCTCGGCCGTACCCATCCGGTGGCCAGAAACGTTGATCACATCGTCCACACGTCCGGTGATCCAGTAATCGCCATCTTCGTCACGACGACAGCCGTCACCGGTGAAGTAATATCCTTTGTAATCCGAGAAGTAGGTCTTCTCGAACCGTTCATGATCGCCCCAGACCGTGCGCATCTGACCCGGCCAGCTGTCCTTGATGCACAACACGCCTTCGACTCCGTTGCCTTCGATCTCGACCCCGGATTGCGGGTCCAGAACCACGGGCTGAATGCCAAAGAACGGCTTCATGGCCGAGCCGGGCTTCATCGCGTGGGCACCGGGCAGGGGGGTCATCAGGTGACCGCCGGTTTCGGTTTGCCACCAGGTGTCCACGATCGGGCAGCGCCCACCGCCGACAACGTCATTGTACCAGTTCCACGCTTCCGGGTTGATCGGCTCACCCACAGTGCCCAGCGTGCGCAGATCGCTCAGATCGCATTTCTCGACCCATTCATTGCCTTGCCCCATCAGGGCGCGCAAGGCGGTAGGGGCCGTGTAGAATTGATTGACCTTGTGCTTTTCACAGACCTGCCAAAAGCGGGATGCATCCGGATAGGTCGGAACACCTTCGAACATCAGCGTGGTCGCGCCATTGGCCAGCGGTCCATAGACGATATAGCTGTGGCCGGTCACCCAGCCGACATCGGCGGTACACCAATAGACGTCGCCTTCATGGTAATCGAAGGTGATCTCATGCGTCATTGCCGCATAGACCAGATATCCGCCGGTCGTGTGCACGACACCCTTCGGCTGACCGGTCGAACCGGAGGTATACAGAATGAACAGAGGGTCTTCGGCGTCCATTTCCGCAGGCGCGCAATAGTCATCCGCCTCGAGCGCCATTTCGTTATAGTCGTAGTCGCGCCCGTCGATCCATGTGGTCTGGCCGTTGGTACGCTTGACAACCAAGCATTTCACCGTGTCCTTGCAGTGCAGCAGGGCCGCGTCTGCGTTTGACTTCAACGGTGTCTTACGGCCGCCGCGAGGGGCCTCATCAGCTGTAATCAGAACCTTGGCGTCGCATCCGTTGACGCGTGCAGCCAGGGCATCGGGGGAAAACCCTGCAAAAACAATAGAGTGGATTGCGCCGATACGTGCGCACGCCAACATCGCATATGCAGCCTCGGGGATCATCGGAAGATAAATGACCACACGGTCGCCTTTGCGCACGCCCATGGAAACCAGGATATTTGCCATCCGGCAGGTACGGCGGTGCAGTTCGGCATAGGTGATGTGTTGGGCGGGTTCATTCGGGTCATCAGGTTCCCAGATGATCGCAGTCTGATCGCCGCGTGTATTCAGATGACGATCCAGGCAGTTGGCTGAAACGTTCAGAGTGCCATCCGCATACCAGTTGATCCCGACCGAGCCCAAATCATAGCTGACGTCTTTCACTTGGGTATAGGGTTTGATCCAGTCAACGCGTTTGCCTTGTTCGCCCCAGAATGCAACGGGGTCGTTTATAGAAGCCGTGTACATTTCGCCGTATTTCTTGGCATCGACATGCGCACGCGCAGAAATTTCTGCGGATGGCGGATAAACTTTGGCATCTGCCTGAGCAGCGGTTGTCATTCTGAGGTTCCTCCCTCTGGACTTAAATTCACTGGGACAATCTTGCCCGCTGAACAGGCAATGTCGACCTGTTTCCTCCCGATGCAGGATAATACGGAGATCAGAAAACAAAGAAATAAATTACAGAAATAGCAGGGTTTATTTGTTAATAAATTTCATTCCCTCTGGGGGATTTGTAAAGGAAATCGTAAGATAGTAAAAAAACATATTTAAAACAGCAATATAGATGTTAACCACATTTCAACTGTTTTCAAAGTGCTCGCCCGTGAAATTTACACATTTCATATACACCTTATGATTGTTAGCGCTGGCGGGCGGATTGCAGATTTTGGTGGGTGGTCTGGCAGGGGTTGGCACATATCGATGTTGGCGCTAGCTTTACGCGCAAGCGACCCAAAAAAGGGGGCGCATCAATGGGAGAAATCACTATGACTAAAATGTTGAGCGGTGCCGCCGTCGCCGCCCTGACTGTTGCATTCGTTACCGAAGCTGCAGCAACAGAATGGAATGCTTCGGTCTGGGGCAAACGCCGGGCCTTTACCGAACATGTCGAGAAACTGGCTGAACTGGTCAGCGAAAAAACCGGTGGCGAATTCACGATCAATGTCAGCTATGGCGGGCTGTCAAAGCCGAAAGAGAATCTGGACGGGATTGAGATCGGTGCATTCGAGATGGCGCAGTTCTGCGCAGGCTATCACCGCGACAAAAATCGGGCGATCACTGTACTTGAACTGCCGTTCCTGGGTGTGAACAATTTGGAAGAAGAGGTGGCCGTCAGCCACGCTGTATATGATCATCCCGCCGTTAAGGATGAGATGGCTCAGTGGAATGCCCGGATCATCATGACGTCGCCAATGCCCCAGTATAATATCGTTGGAACCGGTGATCCGCGCTCAACGCTTGCCGATTTTGACGGCATGCGTGTACGTGCGACTGGCGGGCTGGGCAAGGCGTTTGAGGCCGTTGGCGGTGTTCCAACATCGGTGCCCGCGACCGAGGCGTTTAATGCGATGGAATCTGGTGTTGTTGATACAGTGGCCTTTGCTCAGCACGCACATTTGTCTTTCGGCACTATCAACGAAGCCGACTGGTGGACGGCCAACCTGAACCCCGGCACTGTAAACTGTCCGGTTGTGGTCAATATCGACGCCTACGAAGCTCTGCCTGCGGAACATCGTGAAGCGCTTAACAGTTCTGTCGACGAGGCCATTGCCCATTATCTCGCCAATTACGGCGGTCTGCTGGAGCAGTGGGATGGTGTGTTGACCGAAAAAGGCGTGCAGAAAGTTCAGATCGACGAGGCCGTGCTGGAGGAATTCCGCACCAAGGCTGCTGATCCGATCCGCGAGCAATGGATCGCTGACATGTCCGCGCAGGGTCTGCCTGCGCAGGATCTATATGATCTTGTTCAACTGACGCTGAAACAACAGCGTGGCGGGAACTGATCACGCGTTCCGGGTACCCAGCGCGGTACCCGGACACTGATTCCAATACAGAAAGGGCCAGCGGAATGGCAGGACAGGCGACGGTGCTTGCGGATGATAGCCGTCTGAGCAGGCTGGACCAGCTGCTGTTAAGGGCCGAGCGTACGCTTGCACTGATCAGCGGAATTGCCGTGTTCGGGTTAATGGTGCTGGCAGTTGTCTCGGTGAGCGGGCGCAACGCCTATAACGCGCCATTGCCGGGCTATGTCGATTGGATCGAGCAAGCCATGCCTTTGATTGCGTTTCTAGGTATCTCTTACGTACAACGCGATGGGGGCCATATCCGGATGGATATTGTCATTTCGCGGCTACACGGACGGGCTTTGTGGCTGTTCGAGTTGATTTCGGTCGTTCTCATCCTGGTGCTCATGTTGGCATTGGTCTGGGGCAGCTGGTCCCATTTCGACAGATCATTCGACTTTGGCGCACCTCTGTGGAGCCGGGACAGCTCGATCGACATTGGCATCCCGCTCTGGCCTGCCAAGTTACTGGCACCTATTGCGTTTTCGGTACTTTGCTTGCGGCTTGTGCTGCAAATCTGGGGTTATGGACGGGCCTTTGTGCTGGGCCTACAAAACCCAGTTGCGGTGCCGATGATACAGGACGCTGCTGCGCAGGCTGCCGCTGAAGCCGAACAATTCGAAGGGCAGGACTAGTAAATGGACTCGATTGAGATTGGCCTCTGGGTCACCGGTGGTCTGCTGGTTCTGGTTATCACCGGAATGCGTGTGGCTTTTGCCGCGGCTTTGGCGGGGCTGATCGGTCTGGTTTGGATATTCTGGGCCAAATTCGGATATGATCCTGACCGATTTGGCAAGGCGCTGACCGTTGCGGTAAAAACCGCAGGGCAAGTGCCGCATTCCAAGGTTGCAGCCCATACGCTCAGCCTGATCCCGACCTTTATCCTGATCGGTTACCTTGCCTACTACGCAGGCCTGACGCGCGCGCTGTTCGAGGCGGCCAAGCGCTGGGTGGCATGGGTTCCGGGTGGGCTTGCGGTCGCAACCGTGTTCGCCACCGCTGGTTTTGCTGCGGTCTCGGGGGCATCGGTCGCGACATCTGCGGTATTTGCCCGGATCGCGATCCCGGAAATGCTGAAGGTAGGGTACAACAAACAATTTGCGGCGGGCGTTGTCGCCGCAGGCGGCACGTTAGCCTCGCTGATCCCACCTTCTGCGATCCTTGTGATTTATGCGATCATCGTAGAGCAGGATGTGGGCAAGCTGTTGCTCGCCGGGTTCATACCGGGAGCCTTTTCGGCGGTTATTTACGGGTTGCTGATCGTCGGTATCGCGGTGGTGTTCAAGAATGTCGGCCCACCGGTCACTGGCTTTACCTGGAAACAGCGTTTTGCTTCTTTGCCTGGCGCTCTGCCGATTGTGGCGGTGATCCTGATCATCATCTGTTTTGTCTATAACCCCTTTGGTGAGAAAGCCTGGGGCACACCAACCGAGGGCGGCGCAATAGGTGCCTTCATCGTATTCTGTTTCGCCTTGTTCCACGGCATGAGATGGGCAGAGTTGAAATCCGCACTGCTCGAGACAGCCAAATTGACCGCAATGATCTTTTCGATCATCTGGGGTGTGCTGATCTATGTCAGGTTCCTGGGATTCGCCGATTTGCCGAACGCGTTTTCCGATTGGATCACATCGCTGACCATGTCACCCATGCTGATCCTGATCTGCATCCTGCTGGCCTATGCGGTGCTCGGCATGTTCATGGATGCCATCGGGATGCTGCTGCTGACTCTGCCGGTTGTCTATCCGGCAGTTATGGCGCTGAACGGGGGCGAGGCCGTCACCGCTGCGGAAAGTACGTTTGGGATGTCCGGTCCGATGTGCGCCATCTGGTTTGGTATTTTGGTAGTGAAAATGGCCGAGTTCTGCCTGATCACGCCACCGATCGGTTTGAATTGCTTTGTCGTTGCCGGCGTCCGCCCTGATCTGAGCGTTCAGGACGTGTTCAAGGGCGTGACGCCGTTTTTCATCGCCGACGCCGTGACGATTGCGCTGCTGGTCGCCTTTCCGGGCATCGTTCTGTACCTGCCTTCGCTGGCCGGGTAATTGGCATCTGGCGAAGTCAATCTTTGGTGATACCTGCCCCCGGCTGGCGCACGGGGGCAGGGTATCTCTATTTCGCTCGCATCAGCATTCCGTACAGATCGCGCGGGTCGTCAGGGTCTGCCAGCATGTCCAGGGGTTCGTAGTAATCTGTGCCCCGGACTGCGGACTGGATGTAGCGCAGGGCTGAAAAATCCTCGATCGCGAAGCCTACGCTGTCAAACAACGTGATCTGACGATCATCTTTACGACCCTCGGCCTGACCCGTCATGACCTGCCACAACTCGGTGACGGGATGATCGTCTTCAAGGGCCTGAATCTCGCCCTCAATACGGGTTTGTTCCGGGTATTCGACGAATATTTCAGAGCGTAGCAGGATATCTCTGTGCAGTTCGGTTTTGCCAGGACAGTCGCCGCCGATCGCGTTGATGTGGACGCCTGGGCCGACCAAGTTATCGGTCAGGATCGTGGCATTTTTCTTGTCCGCTGTGCAGGTCGTGATGATATGCGCGCCTTCGATGGCGTCCTCAGGGGATTTGCATTTCACGACCGAGAGGCCAGAGCCCGCCAAGTTGGCCGCACATTTTTCGGTGGCAGCCGCGTCGGTATCGTACAAGCGAACAGTATCAATCCCGCACATGGCCTTGAAGGCGAGGCACTGAAATTCGGATTGCGCGCCATTCCCGATCATTGCCATGGTCGAGGCCGATTTGGGCGCAAGATAACTGCCGACCAGGGCAGAGGTAGCTGCGGTGCGCAATGCAGTCAGCATGGTCATTTCGGTCAGCAGGGTCGGATAGCCTGTGTAGACGTCTGCCAGCAGTCCAAATGCGGTAACGGTCTGTAGGCCCTCGGAGGTGTTCTTGGGGTGGCCGTTGACGTATTTAAACCCATAGGCCTCACCGTCTGAGGTTGGCATCAGTTCAATCACCCCATGCGGCGAGTGGGCAGGGATACGGGGTGTTTTGTCAAAGCTTTCCCACCGTTTGAAATCAGCTTCGATCTGCGCCGCAATATCGGTGATCATCCGTTCGACGCCGATGTGATGGACCAGTCTCATCATATTGTCGACAGACACAAACGGCACGAGGGCCTTTTCAGATGGTTGCATTAGGGGCTCCTATCGACGGGACAGGTGGATGCCCGCAATCATGCAGCGCACGGATCCACCGGCAGTTTCAATGGTGGGAATCGAAAGCGGCAGAGGTGTCGCGCTGGCTTCGATTGTAGCGATTTGTTCCGGGGTCAGGGCGGCAAGTGCCCGGCTGGACAGCGCCAGCACGAGACCATTCAGGCCGCTTAGTTCGATGGCGTTGCCAGCAAATTCAGCGATCTGATCATGGGTCAGGTTAATGACCGTGCGACCGGATTCTTCCAGCCTGGCTTTCACCGTCGCGCGGCGTTCGGGGTCCGCGATCATATCAAGACAGATCAGCGCGTATTTGGAGCCGATGCCCATCAGAACATTCGTGTGATAGACATCACGTCCTGCGGCATCATGCGCCTCGAATGCGATGGGCTCATAGTTGAAATGGGTGCAGAAACGCTCCAACAGAACGGGGTCGGCGCGGTTGGATTTGACCGTGTAGGCCACGCGGCCAATGTGGTCCAGAACCATCGCTCCAGTGCCTTCCAGCGCCAGTCTGTCCTGTTCAAGCCCGGAATAATCGATCACGTCCTGAACACGATACTCCTGTTTCAACATTTCTATGACGTCGGCGCGACGTTCGCGCCTGCGCGACGGCACAAACATCGGATAGATAGCCACATGCCCGCCGGGATGGGTCGAGAACCAGTTGTTCGGAAATACGCTGTCTGGTGTGTCGAGGTCTCCGAAATCGTCGAAGACATGAACCTTAACACCCGCATCGCGCAGCAGCGCCACCGCCTGATCATGTTCATCGCGTGCTTGGACAGACGTGGCCGCTGCTGAGCGGTTGGCCAAGGTCTGGAACGCATTGTCGTCGCGTGTCTCGGGGTTCGAAGCAAACGCATGGGGCCGGATCATCACAACGGCTGGTGGGGCTTGTAGAGATTGCATCAGAAGCTCCGGGTAGGGCGGTCAAAGATGCGGCGACCCAGCAATGAGGCGGCCAGATCGACCATCAACTTTGCAGTGCGGCCGCGTTCGTCCAGAAACGGGTTCAATTCTACCAGATCCAGCGAGCAGACAAGACCGCTTTCGTGTAGCAGTTCCATCACTAGATGGGCCTCGCGTTCGGTCGCGCCACCTGGAACTGTTGTGCCAACTGCAGGAGCAATGGACGGATCAAGGAAATCCACATCCAGCGAAACATGAAGGATGCCATCCGCTGCCCGGACCCGCTCCAGAAAGGCCATCAGCGGTGCTTTGATGCCGTTTTCGTCGATGCTTCGCATATCGGCCAGCATTGCGCGATCCTGTTCCAGCCGAGCCCGTTCGGCTGGGTCGACCGAGCGCAGACCGATCATGCCGACCCGGTCGGTCGGAACTGGCGATGAAACCGGTGGGAAGTCGTCAAATCCGGGCTGTCCGGTGAAATAGGCTACGGGTGTCCCGTGCAGGTTGCCGCTATCGGTGCTCTCGGGTGTGTGGAAATCGCTATGCGCGTCCAGCCAGAGAACGAACAGTGGGCGTTCGATCCGCTCGGCGTGCTGTGCCATGCCCAAAACCGTGCCCATCGAAAGTGCATGATCGCCGCCCATGAAAATTGGCAGGCCTTGTGGGGCGACATCCTGCGCAACACGGCTGAGAGCCTTGGTCCAGCCGACACACTCGGGCAGCGCGAAGAGATGCGAATGTTCGGACATATCCGGAATGTCAGGTGTGATATCGCCGAGATCCCGTAGGTGAAGGCCGAGATCGGAAAGAGCTGATTGAAGCCCCGCAACCCGATAGGCATCGGGGCCCATCCGGCAGCCTTGTCGACGCTTGCCCGAATCCATCGGGGCGCCAACCAGAATTACGTTGTTTGTATCCATATGGAATACTACTCCGGCAATGTGGCTTGCGGATAGGGATCAAAATGCTCAAAATGGAACCTCAAGTGACATAACGGAAGTATTGAATGGACGATTTGGATGGCAAGCTTCTCAGCGCTCTGCACCGGGATGCCCGTGCTTCACTCTCGGAACTGGCTGAAACACTGGGGGTCACACGCACAACAGTGCGCAGCCGTCTGCAACGTTTGAAGCAATCCGGCGAGATTGTGGGCTTTACGGTTCTGACACGGCAGGATGTGGCGCAAAGCCCGGTCAGAGGGTTGATGATGCTGGAAATCGAAGGGCGCGGCACCGAGCGCACCATGGCCCAAATTGCCGCCATGCCACAGGTGCGGGCTGTCCATTCGACAAATGGCGGTTGGGACTTGATTGCCGAGATTGGGACCGAGACCCTGGCCGAACTGGATGAAATCCTGTTTCGCATCCGCAGGATCGAGGGGATTACGCGATCCGAAACCAACTTACTTCTTTCTACTCGGAAAGGCCGCGTCTGATTGCTGTAGTGCTTTGAGCAGCAATGAATATGTGTAAAAGTTACGATGCGTTCGCCACCCGCGCAAAGGCAGCTGCAAACCTGAAACAGGGAAATCACATGACTGATCAGGATACAGGCAAAGAACTCTGGGCCATCCGACTTGCCGAAAGAGTATCCGGTTTTCTCGAACGACCCCTGGTCAGAATCGCCATTCCCGTAATTGTCATGCTGGTCGCCCTGACCGTGCTGCATGAACTGTCTGCACATGTGAAATGGTCATCCGTTCAGACGGATGTGGCGAGCACCTCTTGGACGCTGTTGTTCATCGCCCTGTGCTGGACCGCTTTTAGCTTTGTTTCCCTGTCTTTATACGACGTCTTTGCAGTCCAGAGCGTTGCCGACGGTGAGGTCCCTTTGCCGGTTGCGGGCATGGCCGGGGCCTGTGGTTATGCGGTGTCAAACTGCCTTGGGTTTTCCTACATCACGGGCACGGCGATCCGGTATCGGATCTACGCCTCTTTGGGGCTGGATCTGGGGCGTGTCGCTGGGGTTATTGCGACCTCGTGGATCGCTTTCTGGTCTGGCATGACCTTGCTGTTGGGGGCTTTGCTGACCTTTCATCCCGACGGGATATCGAAGGTTTTACCAATCAGCGATACGGTCGAGACGGTCATAGGATTGGGCCTTTTGATCGCTCTGGCAACGCTGTTCATTTGGCTGTCGAAAGGCGGGCGCAGGCTGGCCTATGGCGGGGTAGGGTTTAACCTTCCCGGCGGCAAATTGGCCGGGTTTCTGACGCTGGCGGCGTTGGGTGATGTGTATGGTGCTTCGATGGTTCTGTATGTGCTGCTGCCGACAGACCTTGGAATCGGATACCCGTATTTCTTCACCATCTATATTGGCGCGATTGCGGTCGGCATCCTCAGCCATGCACCAGGCGGAATTGGCGCATTCGAGGCGACTATGATCGCGGGACTTGGCGCGTCCGGCCGGTCGGATGTCATTGCCGCGCTGCTGCTGTACCGCCTGGTCTATACGTTTCTTCCCTTCGTCATCGTCACACTCTCGATCGCTGTGGCATCGGCATTGACCCATCGTCGACATATTACTGGTGCAGCCACTTGGGTTTATCGAGTGATCCGTCCGATCGTGCCCATGGTGGCCGCAGGCGTGGCCGCAGTGGCCGGTGTGATACTTCTGGTCTCCGGCGCGTTGCCTGCAAGCAGCGGTAACCTGGGTGTGCTACGGGATTTCCTGCCCCTGTCCTTTGTCGAAGCGTCCCACCTGGCCGGAAGCGCGGTAGGGGTCTTGCTAATCCTTGTGTCACGGGGGCTGTTTCGCAAGCTTTACCGGGCTTGGGTTGTGGCCATGCTGTTGATGCTAGCCGGTTTTGTCGCTTCGCTGACCAAAGGGCTGGATACGCACGAAGCGCTCAGCATGGTGGGTAGCATCGTTCTGCTGGCGATGTTCCGGGATGCGTTCTATCGGGTTAGCGGCGCGTCGATCTTCAGGTTGAACATACCCTGGCTGGTCAGCGTTCTTGCATTGCTTGCCGTGATCTTTTGGGTGGGTCTGTTTGCTTATTCCCATGTCGAATATCAAAATGCCCTGTGGTGGGAGTTTGCCTGGAACGGCGACGCCTCGCGTTTCCTACGATCCAGCCTTGTGGTTGCGGTCATCCTTGGGGTGGTTGCCGTTAGCTCACTGTTCGGGCGCGAGATTCCTGTTCCAGTCCGCACAGAAATCCCCGAAGTAGTCGAGCGTCTGGTGATGGAAAGCGAAGACACAGAATCCCAGATATCTTTGACCGGGGACAAACAATTCCTGATCGCGCCGGATGAAACCGCTTTTCTGGCCTATGCCGATACCGGCAACGCGCTAGTCACCAAAGGTGAGCCAGTAGGGGATGAAACCGCCGGTAAACAGCTGATATGGCAGCTGCGCGAGATGGCGGACCGTGAGGGTAAACTTTGTGCCTTCTACAGCGTTTCCACCAAATACCTGCCGACCTTTCTAGACCTTGGCCTGTCGATCCTGAAAATTGGCGAAGTAGCGCGGGTGCCGCTGAAAGATTTTTCGCTGGACGGAAAATCCCGCAAGCGGTTCCGTCAGGCCAAGAACCGGGCCGAACGCGAAGGGTATGTTTTCGAGATTATTCCAAAACAGGAACTAACCCTGATCCTGCCCGAGTTGCGCAAGATTTCGGATGACTGGCTGGCACAAAAAGCTGGGGCCGAGAAAGGTTTTGCGCTTGGCGGATTTGATGAAACCTATCTGTCCTATTTCGACCACGCGGTGCTGCGGAATGGCGAAACAGGTGAGATCGTCGCGTTTGCTAACCTGTTTCAGGGCGGGCAAAAATCAGAACTGTCGCTGGATCTGATGCGGTATGAACCAGATAGCCCAAGTTTTGTTATGGACGCGCTGTTTGCCGAGATGATGTCATGGGGGGCCGAGCAGGGGTTCCACTGGTTCTCGCTGGGGGCGGCACCGTTTTCCGGGATCGAAAACCGGCAACTGGCATCGCTGTGGAACCGCATTGGCGGCTTTGTCTATGAACATGGCGAACAGTTTTATCACTTCGAGGGGCTGCGCTCGTTCAAGCAGAAATTCGAACCAGAATGGAGCCCGAACTATTTGGCCAGCCCCGGAGGACTGGCCGCGCCGCGTATTCTGTACGAGGTCAACATTCTGATTTCGGGCGGTTTGCGCGGTCTGACGAAATAGCGCTCAGTTCAGGCTCGCTTGGGTCGGAGCCTGTTGCAGCAGGTCTCCCCAATCGGTGCGATAGGCCATTTCGGCCAGCACGGTTTCCGGCAGGAACTCCTGATTTTGCCGGATTTGCCAACCACCGCCTAAACCTTTGTAGACTGCAACCAGATTGCTCGAAACCTGCTGGCGGGCTTCGATCAGGTTGGCCTGTGATCGCAGCAATGCGGTTTGCGTGTTCAGAACGCGGGAATAGCTGGCGATGCCATCCCGGTATTGGTTCACCGCTATCTCGGCAGCTTTGCGCGATGCGGTGACGCTGTTTTGGTAGAATGTCACCTGTTTGCGTGATTGCGTATAGGCGACCATAGCACTTTCGACCTCGGAATAGGCGGTCAGGACGGTGTTTTGATAGTTGGCGATCAATGCCTGATAAGCTGCGTCCTGGGCGCGGACATTATTCTTGATCCGCCCATAATTCAGCACATTCCAGACCACTCCGGCACTGGCCAGCCCAGTATTGCTGGCGGATGAAAACAGGTCCCGACTGCCCGAGGCCTGCAGGCCGATCGAACCGGACAGGATGAACTGGGGATACAGGTCAGCAATCGCGATCCCAACTTGCGCAGACTGTGTGGCAGCGGCCAGTTCTGCGGCGCGTACATCCGGGCGTCGGCGCAGCAATTCCGCTGGTACTCCAACCGCGACGTTGGATCGGGCCGAAGGGATACGACCGGAATTACCCAGCAACCCGGCCATGCGCGAGGGTGTTGTTCCCAGTAAAACAGCCAAAGCATTCTTGGTCTGTTGAAGATCGCTTTCAATTTCCGGCACCAGCGCCATGGTATTGTTCAGCAGGGCGGTGGCCTCTTGCACATCCAATTCAGTGGTGACGCCGTTGTTGAAACGCAGTTGCGTCAGATCAACCGATTCCTGTTGCAGCTTGATATTCTCTCGTGCCACGAACAGAGTTTCTTGCAGCGCGCGGAAGCTTACATATAACGCTGCTACATCGCCGGTCAGCGTGACCAAAGCGTCATCGTAATTAGCGACCTGAAGTGCCAGATTGGATCGTGCGGCCTGCACACCCCGGCGTTGCTGTCCCCACACATCCAGTTCCCATTGGGCGTCGAAGCCAACCTGCGAGGTCGAGAATTCGGTATCCAGAGGGATGATCCGATTGATATCGGAAATCGGCCCGATATTATCGCTGATCTGGCGCCGCTCGATCGAACCTCCGATGGCCTGCGATTGGGGGTAAAGCTCACCAAAGGCAATCCCAAGCTGTGCGCGGGCCTGTAATACGCGCGCACCGGCCACCTGTAGCGCCAGGTTCTGGGCATAGGCTTCGGCGATCAACCGGTTCAAAGTGGCGTCGTTGAAGGTCTCCCACCATTTTGCCACAGGGGCACTACGCGAGGTGAGGCCGCTGGGACCGACTGAGGGGTTGTTTACCTCGATCCATTCCTTCACGACAGGAGAGTTCGGTCGCACAAAATCAGGACCGACAGGTGCGCATCCCACCAGCAGCGCGGCACACAGGGCTGTGCCCATCAAACTGCGGTTTAGCCTGGCCCGTGTCATACAGCGTGTCCTTAAATGTCCAGTGGTCGGATGAAGTTTGCGAAGGAATAGAGGCGGATATTGATGCGCCGCAGGAACTCAAAGCTTTTGCCCTGGCCGGTATAGATTGCCACCGCGGCATGTCCACCGGCGGGAAAGACGTGGCCATCTGGAATATCGACCGAAATCTGCACGGCAATATGTCCAGGAATTTTTGGCAGTTCAAATCCGGGCAGGCGGCCTGATGGCAGATATTGACCCTGGCGGGTTGCCCACCAGATTGCCTCGACTTTGCCGGTCAGGATTTCTCCGGGATATAAGTCCAGCGCGACCTCAACCTGTTGCCCGGGTTTCACAAATTTCAAGTTCTGCTGCCGGTAAGTGGCGAGAATATAGGGGTTTTCCTTGGTCACAAAGCTGGCGATTGCGCCCAATCGGATATCACCGACAACCAGACCCGGGCGTGCCTGTTGTGAAACGATCATACCATCTTCGGGCGCGTAGATCGTAGTATTGTCCAGAAAGTACCGGGCCTTTTCCAACTGAGCCTGAGCTTGAACGATTCCGGTATTGACCCCGTCGATCTGCGAATCCAGCGCCAGCTTTGCCTTTTCCAGATTGGCTTCGGCCTCTTTTATCTTGGCCTGATCTTCCGTGACCTGCTCGTTCCAGCGATCCAGCTCATCCTCTCGGGCACCACCCGCAGGGACAAGGTTTTCATACCGTGCCTGCTGGGTCAGTGCATATGCCAGTTGCGCGTTTGCTCGCTCGACGGCTTCACCCGCGACGATCACATCCTGTTCCAGAATTTTGGCGTTCTGCTGGGCTGCAACCAACTGTGCGGATGCCTCTTCGAATTCAAGCGCAAAGACGGTGTCGTCGAACCGATACAGCGGATCCCCTTTCTTCACCTCTGTATTCGGCTCGACCAGAACCTCGGAAAGGATGGTTGGTTCAGTCAGGCGCGGTACGATCTGTATGGTTGAGCGGACCACGTGGCTGTCGATCGAAAATGGCTGGAAGAACCGCAGCGCAACCATAAAGATCAATAACAGATGAGCACCCACCCAGAAGGAAACGATGCCCCAGGCGATGCTGAACTTAAGCCATTGTAGTTTGAAGAAGATCAGCCAGACAAAAATGATGTAGAAAAGCGTAATGCCAAGAGCGACAAACATATTGTGGGACTTCCTTTAGCCTTAGCTTTTTTGTGTTTCGTCCGGGTCCAATGGATCGCGATATTCTTCGGTCAGATCACCGCCTAACCGTTTGATGTCCTTCCGTATCGCATCGCGTTCATCATCAGGCATACGGCGGATATCGACAGTGGCTGCATCGTGGAAAGCCCACATAAAGGCGTGAATCCAGGGAACGACGGCCAGAAACCCCATCCAGCCCATGATCTTGACTGCCTCGGCATGGGGATGGTTGCGTTTGATTGCGATGCGGCCGGGCAGTCCCATTATGAACAGAAACAGCGCCATTACAGCGGCCAGCAGCAGTATAAGTGCGATAAATGTCAGATAGTCATAATAGCCTAGCGGCTGCCCCAGTAATCCCATTCCGATGCCTCCATGAGGGAAGGTTTATCCATCCTCAGTTGTTGGTGTCCAGTTCGTCAATCAATTTGTAGCTTGTTGGCGGGTCAGCGCAGATACCTGGGCCACATTCCAACAAGGTCGACCCCGCATTCAGCGCGGCCAGCCCTAGCATCACAAAGAACGCGGTTTTGGCCAGCGTACTGCCCCCGAACCGTGGTTGATCGACGGTTGTGTCCTGATATTGACGGTCGAAAAGCAGCATGATTGCCGTGCCCAGCAGGATCAGAAAAAAGCAGATCGCGGCCCATGTGTAGTAGTGATACCCAAAAACAGGCGAACCATAGTGGCCGGTACCCGGTACGATATGCAGCAAGATCTGGCGAACGGAAACGCTGATCCCAAACAGTGCCGCAAGCAACATCAACGCATAATGCTGCGGCCGGGCTCCGTATAGCAGGTTCAGGCCCAAACCAACGCCCACCGCTACGAACCCGACCCGTTGCAATAAGCAAAGCGGGCAGGGCAGTTCGTTCAGCGCCAGCTGGTATCCGAAGGCCAGCACAAGAACGAGGCTGACCGCCAGGGTTCCCAACGCGTTCAGGGTGCGGGAAAGCTCGGGTGTCATTGTGGCCTCCTACAGCTGAATGGTCAGTTGGCTGGTGGCATGAAACTTCAGCCAATAAACACTTAGGGCCATGGTGATGAAGAACACAACATTGGCCGCTTTGGTTTTTCTATAATAATTCAGCCCCATAGTGGCTGTGAGTAACGCAAATAAAAGCGCGATCATGGCCCGGATCTCCCCCTTGCCGTGCACTGATTGCAATATGTTGCGATACTGTCAGGGCCGGTCGCCTATGACAAGAACCACGTTTGGAATTACGCGTTTAATGCGAATCTCCGGTGGTTCGGCAGCTGTATACGACCCGCGTTCCCCATTCCTTGCATTTACGTGCAAGCCCACTTGGAAGAGGTTGATCTGTAAAGAAAACGTCAACTTCGGACATTGAGGCAATACGGGCAGGGGCCGAGCGCTGAAATTTCGAATGATCGGCAACCAGAAAGCTGTGTCTGGCCTGTGCAATGATAGTCTGGCTGACACGGACTTCTTGGAAATCGAAATCCAGAAGATCACCATCGGCGTCCAGTGCGGAACACCCGATTACCGCATAATCGAACTTGAATTGTTCAATCGTTGAATTGGTCAGGTTGCCGATCAGACCACCGTCCGACCGGCGCAGAACACCGCCGGCGACGACGATCTGGCAGTTCGTGTTTTCCACCAGGATACGCGCGACATTCATGTTATTTGTCACCACCATAAGATCTTTGTGGTTTAGCAACTGATGCGCGACAGCCTCGGTCGATGTACCGATGTTCAAAAAAAGCGATGCACCATCCGGTATGTTGGCAGCGCAAACCTGTGCGATACGGGTCTTGATTTCAGCATTCAGGGCGCGCCGGTCCTCGTAACCGATATTCGAAACGCCGGATCGCAGGACCGCGCCGCCATGAACCCGGTCCAGCTTGCCCAATTCCGCAAGCTCGGAAAGATCGCGCCGGATCGTTTGGACCGTGACACCAAACTGCAACGCCAGATCCTCGACCATGACGCGACCATTCTGCTTGGCGATTTCTATGATGTCTGACTGGCGGAACGAAAGAGACAAGGGAAGCTCCGGTTATTGGGTTCTTTCGTTTTTGTTCCTTTTTTCGCAATATTGCAACCGGCAGAAATCAAACATCGTTTGGACAACAACAAAAAATCGCTAGTCTTGTTCGTTACGCGAAAAAAAACGAAAATCCACATTGACGAACCGAGTATCGAACGGGTTAATTGCCGCACGTTTTCAGCAAAAGGACTGACCTGCAAATGGCACAGCAGACTGGCCAGGTTACTGACCTATTCATCATCGGTGGCGGTATTAACGGATGCGGGATCGCGCGTGATGCGGCCGGGCGGGGATTGTCGGTGACATTGGCCGAGATGAACGACTTGGCATCGGCCACGTCCTCGGCCTCGACCAAACTGTTCCACGGCGGCCTACGGTATCTGGAATATTTTGAGTTCAGGTTGGTCCGCGAGGCGCTGATTGAGCGGGAAACGCTGCTGCGGGCAATGCCTCATATCAGTTGGCCGATGCGCTTTGTGCTTCCCTACCACGATGGGATGCGATTTGACTCGGACACTCCGACCTCACGGCTGCTGAGTACAGTGATGCCTTGGATGCGTGGTCGTCGTCCAGCCTGGCTGATCCGTCTTGGCCTGTTCATGTACGATCACCTTGGAGGGCGGAAAATTCTACCCGGGACCTCTGCGCTGAATTTGCGTTCCGCGCCAGAAGGTGTCCCGCTGCAAAACAGGTTCGAAACCGCGTATGAGTATTCCGACTGCTGGATCGAAGATTCCCGTCTGGTTGTTCTGAATGCCCGTGATGCCGAGGCCCGTGGCGCCAATATTCTGGTTCGGACCGAAGTTCTTTCAGCCGAGCGGGTGGATGATGTTTGGCATGTGACGATCCGCGATAACCAAAATGACGATACCCGTATCGTCCTGGCAAAGATGTTGATCAATGCCGGTGGGCCCTGGGTTGGCGATATCATCCAGGAAAAAATCCATGTGAACTCGCGCGAGGGGGTTCGGTTGGTCCGCGGCAGCCATATCGTAACCCACAGGTTATTCAACCATGACAAATGCTATTTCTTCCAAGGTGAAGACGGACGCATCATCTTTGCCATTCCCTATGAGAGAGATTTCACCCTTATTGGAACAACTGATCAGGATCACCCAGACCCATCGGTTCCTCCAGTCTGTACCGAGTCTGAACAGGAATATCTGTGTGCATTTGCGTCAAAATATTTTGAGCAGCCTGTGACCCGCGAAGACATCGTCTGGACCTATTCCGGTGTGCGCCCTCTGTATGACGATGGGGCCAGCAGCGCAACGGCCGCGACCAGAGACTATACTCTGAAGGTCAATGGGCTTGGCGGTGCTCCGGTTTTGAATGTTTTCGGCGGCAAGATTACGACCTATCGCAGATTGGCCGAAAGTGCGGTTGAGAAAATCGCTGAGTACTTCCCGGATTTGCCCGGTCCATGGACCGCTGGTGTTTCTTTGCCGGGTGGCGATTTTCCCGTTAGCGCAGTGCAAGACCTTATTGCCGGTCTGGAATTCGACTATGCCTTTTTGAATCGCACATGGGCGGAACGGCTGGTGCGCGCCTATGGAACCGAGGCGCGCGCTATTCTGGCCGATGCAAAGACCGCTGAGGATCTGGGGGAAGAGTTCGGGGCGACTCTGACCGAACGCGAAATGGAATGGCTGGTCACCAAGGAATATGTGCGCTGCGCTGAAGATGCCATCTGGCGCAGAAACAAGCTGGGCCTAAGACTTGATGCCGATCAGATCGCTGCCATCCAGCGCTGGATCGAAAAGCGCCTGGCCCATTAAAGAAAAGCCCCGCGTTTTTGGCGGGGCTTTTTTTGATTTATGCGGCTTCTTCCGAAGGGTCGGGGTCGTTCTTTGTCCCTTTGAGCCATTCCCTCAGCCCCTGCATCAGGGCGTAAAGTACCGGCACAAGGATAACGCCAACCAGAGTCGCCGCCAGCATTCCGCCAAAGACGGCGACACCGATGGCCTTCTGGCTAGCCGCACCCGCGCCATTCGCGGCAAGCAACGGTACAACACCCAACAGGAAGGAGAGGGCAGTCATCATCACCGCGCGGAAACGTTGATGGGCGGCTTCGGCTGCAGCATCTTTGATCGAAAGGCCATTGGCACGCTGTTCCATTGCGAATTCAACGATGAGGATACCGTTCTTCGACGCAAGCCCCACCAGCATGATCATCCCGATCTGCGTGTACAGGTTTATGTCGCTGCCCACGATGGCCACCGCCGCAACCGCCCCGAACAGGGCAACAATAACAGATAGAAGAATGGACACCGGCATCGACCAACTTTCGTATTGCCCCACCAGGAACAAATAAGCGAACAGGACAGCAAGCCCGAGGATAATGATCACAAGGCTGCCGGATGCAAGCTGCTGTTGCGCGGTACCTGTCCATTCAAACGCGTATCCCGAGGGTAGGGCGTTGGCGGATTCTTCTGTCATCACAGTGATAGCGTCGCCACTGGACAGCCCTGGCGCAGGTACAGCTGTAACTGTTGCCGAACGGAACAGGTTATGCCGTTTTAACAGGACTGGCCCCAACACGTTTTCCACGTCGATCAACGTACCCAATGGAACCATATCGCCCTTGGTCGAGCGCACATACAGGTTCGAAATATCTTCGACCTTGTTCCGATAGCTCCCCTCGGCCTGAATCATCACGCGGTAGACGCGGCCAAACAGGTTGAAATCGTTCACATAGTACGAGCCTAGTTGGGCTTGCATCGTCTGGAAAATCTCAGCAACAGACACTTCCAGGGTTTTCGCTTTCTCACGGTCCAGATCGACAAATAGCTGAGGAACATTGGCCCGGAATGTTGTATAGGCCTGACCAATCTCGGGTCGCTGGTTTGCAGCATAGACGAAGGACCCAACGGCCGAGGCCAGATCCTGAGGCGTACCGCCCCCGACTTGCTGAACCTCCATTTCCACACCGGCTGACATGCCGAGGCCCTGAATCGGTGGCGGGTTGAAGGCCACGATCGAAGCTGCGGATTCGCCATTTGCAATCGCCAGAACCTTGCCCAGAATGGCATCGGCAGACAGGTCGGGATCTTGCCGTTCGTCCCAATTGTCGAGGTTCACAAAAACGGTCGCTCCATTTGTGGTTGTGCCGTTCAGCAGCGAAAACCCGTTGATCAGAACCGTACTGGCGACCCCCGAGATATCGCGGATCTGGTCGTCGACCCGACCTGCGATAGTCTCGGTGCGTTCCAGCGTTGCCGCATCTGGCAACTGGATGTCCACAAAGAGATAGCCGTTGTCTTCAAGCGGAATAAAACCGCTTGATGTGTTCGACATGATCGTCCCTGTACCCATTGCCAGAACAACGATGACGCCCAGTCCGGCGACTGGCAGAATTAACAGTTTGCGCACAATGACGACATAACCGTCACGCAGCGTTCCGATGAAACGCTCAAACAGGGCCAGAATACCCTTGGGCGGACCCGAGCGTGCGCGCAGAACCAATCCGCAAAGCGCCGGAGACAAGGTCAAAGCGTTGATTGACGAAATCACGACCGCAGTCGAGATGGTGACTGCAAACTGAGAATACAGTCGCCCCGAGATGCCAGGCATAAAGGTTACGGGCACAAAAACGGCCAGCAGAACCAGTGTGGTTGCGATGACGGGTCCGGTGATTTGGCCCATTGCTTTCCGTGTCGCCTCAGGCGGGGACAACCCTTCGTCGGCGATAATGCGTTCAACGTTTTCAACCACCACGATGGCATCATCGACCACGATCCCGATGGCCAGTACAAGCGCGAACAAAGAAATTGTGTTCAGGGACATCCCAAACGCCAGCAGGAACGCGAACGTGCCAATCAGCGAAACAGGAATAGCAACCGCTGGAATGATCGTGGCACGCCAACTGCCCAAAAAGACAAATACGACCGAAATCACCAATACGAACGTCAGCATCAGGGTGGAAACCACGTCGTTCAGAGATTGTTCCACGAAGTCGGTCGTGTTGAACGGAACCTGATATTCAACATCTGTTGGGAACGAACGCGACAGCCGGTCCAATTCGGCCTGAACACGATCAGAAACAGCCAACGCATTGGCACCGGGGGCTTGATAGATACCGATAACCGTTGCGGGTTCTGCCTGGAAATACCCCGAAGCCGAGTAGAACTGCGCTCCAAGTTCGGTTCTGGCAATGTCCCTTATGCGTACGATTGCCCCTGCATCACCAGTACGGATGACAATATTGCCGAATTCAGCGGCCGAGGTCAGTCGGCCCTTGGTCTTGATCGTATATTGAAATGTCTGTCCCTCAGGGACAGGCGGCGAGCCTATCGAACCGGCAGACACTTCGATATTCTGTTCTCGGATAGCGTCTATGACATCACCCGGTGAAATCGACAGGGCGGTCATCTTGTCGGGATCCATCCAGATCCGCATTGCATATTCAAGGTTGGTCAGAACATCGGCTTTACCAACACCCTGTACCCGCGCCAACGCATCTTTCAGGTTGATCGAAGCGTAGTTCGACAAGAATACACTGTCATAGGTGCTTTTGGGTGAGGTCAGCGTGACCAGCATCAGCATATTGGTCGATGCCTTCTGCGTAACGACACCCGACGAAGTCACCTCTGACGGAAGCGAAGACATGGCCTGCGCAACGCGGTTCTGTACGTTGACGGATGCAATGTCGGGATCGGTGCCGACTTCGAAGGTAATATTCAACGAATACGAGCCGTTGTCCGAAGAGGTGGACGTCATGTAGATCATGTCATCCACGCCGTTGACCTGCGCCTCGATCGGCGCGGCGACGGTGTTCTCGACCGTTTCGGCATTGGCACCGGTATAGGTGGCGGAAACGCTGACGACCGGTGGCGTAATATCAGGAAACTGGGCGACCGGCAGAACCATATAGCCGATCCCGCCCATGATCGTCAGGACAAGCGAAATAACTAGGGCCAGCTTGGGCCGGCTGATGAACAGGGATGAGAACATCTGTTACTCTCCCGGCTGCTCGGATGCGGTGACAGCATCCACTGCCACACCCGGGCGCACGCGCTGAAGGCCCTCGACGATCACGCTTTCTCCTTCGCGCAGGCCGTCCAGAACGATCACAGCAGTTCCGACATTGTCGCCGGTGGTGATATAGCGCTGTTCGACCATTTGCTTATCGTTAACGACCAGAACGAAATCACCGCGCTGATCACGTGACAAGGCCGCCTGCGGGATCAGAACCTGCAAGGTCGGCTCCAGCGCTTCGATATGAACGCTCAGAAACTGACCATCGAGGATCAGCCGGTCGGCATTTGTGAATTCGGCCCGCATTGCAATCGTTCCAGTTAGCGGGTCGATACGGTTGTCAACGAAAACAATCGAACCTGTTTCGCCCAAGTCCGATCCATTGGGCAGTGTTACATGCACATTCGGGCTTTTGGGGCTTTCGGCCAGCGACGATGCATTCTCGCCATATTGTTCAAGAACCGAGGTAAACTGTTTCTCGTTCAACGAGAAATTCACATACACTGGTGCCTCGCTGACGATATTCACCAATGGTGGGTTGTTCGGGCCGACAACGTCCCCGACGCTGATAGCGACCCGCCCGATACGGCCGGTGAACGGTGCGTGGACCTTAGTATAGCTCAGATCAAGTTCGGCCTGTTGGATCGCGGCTTTCGCGGCTTTGACTTCGGCAATGGCCACAAGTTCGTTGGCACGGGCGATATCCCGTTCGCTTTCCGGAGTGGCATCGCGTTTGTAAAGTTCTTCTTTACGGGCCAGGTCAACTTTGGCGAGCTCAAGATTTGCTTCGGCACGGTCCAGATCGGCATTCCGTGCATCTAGTGTCGCCTGATACAGGTCCGGCTCGATCGTGAACATAAGGTCGCCTTCATTCACCATCGCGCCGTCTTCAACATTCTGACTGTCCAGAAAACCGCTGACCCGGGCGACGATATCGGCCTTGTTCAGCGCCTCAGCTCGACCGATGAAAGTCGCCTCGTCCGTGATTTCTTGTGTGTAGGCCGCTGCGATGGACACTTTGGGCGGTGGGGCGTCACTTTTATCCTGCGCGGCAGCTGGCACCACCAACCCACATAGGGCCAAAGCTGCGGCATACCAAACGGATTTGGCTATGGGGTCATTCGGTCGAAAGCTGAAAAGTGTTGATGCAAGGATCATGGCAGAAGCCCCATTGAAACAAAAACTGGACACAACTCGGGTCGCCGCCAGCGGTCCGAGTCGCCTAAACTCTTTGTGAGGATGGCTGGTTTTGGTAGGTTTCTCAAGCGTGTTAGCCCGTAAGGCAATCGCTTACCCAAGGATATTTTTCTGTAGGGTGGCAGGTTTACGTAAATCGGCCAGGGCTAGTTTCCTGATCTGGCAAGGGCGTTTCCGGCAATCTGGATCAAATGCAAAATGAAAAAGGGGGCCGTTAAGCCCCCTGTATTTTTTTCCCGGTCGGGTGTCTTAGGTGCGGACACCTGCAAAACGGTCCTGCCAGTCTTCGCGCTGTTCGTCGGTGATCTTGGCGAACAGAACATCGGGAACGGCAAAGTCGTGGCCTGCGGGCAGGGCGGACAGGGCCGCCGCAACATCGTCAGGCCAGGCGGTATCCAGCGTGTTCATCGCGCTCAGCATACGGGCGCTGGTTTCGGGAATGAACGGCGCACTGAGCACGGCATAGAGCCGGATCAAGTTCAGACCCAGACGCACCTGTACCGCGGCCTGTTCGGGATCTTCCTTGAAGGTCGACCAGGGTGCCGCGGATTGAAGATACTCGTTCCCGGCAACCCAGATGGCGCGCAATTCCTGGGCGGATTTGCGAACTTCCATCGCCTCCATGAACCCTTCATAGGCGCGGACGCGGCGGGTCAGCTCCTCGATCAGGGCCTGCTCGCGGTCGCCATAGGTGCCGCCTTGGGGCACCGCCTCGCCGAATTTTGAGCGGCAGAACTTGGTGATCCGGCTGACGAAGTTGCCCAACACATCGGCCAAGTCCTTGTTCACCGATTGCTGGAAGTTCTCCCAGGTGAATTCGCTATCGCTGCTTTCAGGCGCATGGCTCAGCAGCCACCAGCGCCAGTAATCGGCGGGCAAGATGTCCAGTGCCTGATCCATGAATACGCCGCGACCTTGGCTGGTTGAGAACTGGCCGCCGTCATAGTTCAGGTAGTTGAAGGATTTCAGGTGGTCGACCATCTTCCACGGCTCACCCGAACCTAGAATGGTCGCCGGAAAGGACAGGGTATGGAAAGGCACGTTGTCCTTACCCATGAATTGAACATAGCGCACGTCATCGGCACCTTTGTCAGTGCGCCACCAGCGCTCCCACTCGGCATTCGCTTTGCCGGTCGCATCAGCCCATTCCTTGGCGCAGGCGATGTATTCGATCGGCGCGTCGAACCAGACGTAAAAGACCTTGCCCTCCATGCCGGGCCAGTCCTGATCGCCTTTCTTGACCGGCACGCCCCAGTCCAGATCGCGGGTAATGCCACGGTCTTGCAGGCCGTCGCCGTCATGTAACCATTTCTTGGCAATGGATGTGGTCAGGATTGGCCAGTCGGACTTGGAGTCGATCCAGGCATCCAGTTGATCCTTCATCGCGGATTGACGCAGATACAGGTGCTTGGTCTCACGCACCTCAAGGTCGGTCGACCCGGAAATGGCCGAGCGCGGCTCGATCAGGTCGGTCGGGTCCAGCTGTTTGGTGCAGTTTTCGCACTGATCACCGCGCGCGCGGTCATAGCCGCAGTTGGGGCAGGTGCCTTCGATATAGCGATCCGGCAGGAAGCGGCCATCGGCGTGGGAATAGACCTGCTTCTCGCTCACTTCGCGGATCAACCCGGCGTCTTCCAGCTTGCCCGCAAAATGCTGGGTCAACGCTTTGTTCTGGGCGCTGGATGAGCGGCCAAAGTGATCAAAGCTCAGGCCAAAGCGCTGTGCGATATCGGCCTGCACACCATGCATATCGGCACAGTAATCAGCGACCGGCTTGCCTGCCTTGGCGGCGGCCAGCTCGGCCGGAGTGCCGTGTTCGTCGGTGGCGCAGAGAAACATGACCTCATTCCCCCGGCCGCGTTGATACCGCGCATATAGGTCGGCAGGCAATTGCGAGCCGATCAGATTGCCGAGGTGCTTGATCCCGTTGATATAGGGGATCGCCGAGGTGATGAGAATCCGAGCCATGTTCCGTTTCCGCGTATGTAACTGCAGGCTCGTCTATCGTATGTCACTGCCCAGCAAAAGCCCGGCTTTTGCACGGATGCCACTTTCCGGCCCCAGGCACCGAAAAAACCCCAAAGAACGGATTTCCCGACTGCCGCTGTGTCACCATGTTAATTACCCATAGGTTGAAATATAGAATCACAACCTCTTGAAACTTTGTCATGACTCCCCATATTTACTGCATACCATCGTATACAATAACGGAGACAGCCCACTGATGTTCAGCTTTCTACTCGAGGGTGCATTTGTGCCCTTTACCATTGCGATTGCGCTGTTGTTTGGCCTTTTGGGGCTGGAACTGGTGGCGCTGTTGCTGGGTGGAAGCCTGATGGCGGGTGAGGGCGACGTTGACCTTGATCTGGTTGAGGCTCCGGAATTGGACATCGGTGATTTCGAACTTGATCTGGACGCGGATGTCGATCTGGGTGAGTTCGAGCTGGCCGAGGTTGCGGCGGAAACGCCGGTTGTGACCTCGGACGGTCCTGCAAGCTGGCTGGGCTTTGGCAAAGTGCCTTTCATGATCTGGCTGGTGGTTTTGCTGGCTGGTTTCGGCCTGTCGGGCATCGGTCTGCAACTGGGCCTGCGTGATGTGATGGGCTTTGATCTGCCCTCATGGATGGCTGCGATCCCGGCCGGGGCCTTTGGCATCTGGTTTGCGCGTGGCTTTAGCGTGGTCTTTGCCCGCCTGCTGCCGAAAACCGAGACCGAGGCGATGTCAGAACGGATGCTGGCCCGCCGTCGCGGTTTCATCTCGCAAGGGACGGCATCCCGAGGCCGCCCGGCCGAAGTGCGGGTCATGGACCGCTTTGGCAATGCGCATTACCTGCGCGCTGAGCCCCTGCAGGACAAGGATACGCTGGAACAAGGCACCGAAGTGCTTGTCCTGCGCGACCGACGGCGCGACCGGTTCGTTCTGGTCGGCTTGTCAAACTAACCAATTCAACAACCCCAAATCGGAGGATTTTGCATGGAACTTACATTCCTAGCCGTCACAGTTGTGACCATTTTAGCGGTCGTTATGTTCATTGGCCTTGTACTGGCCCGACTGTACCGCCGCGCAACCCGCGAGGTGAGCCTGGTGAAAACCGGTGCTGGCGGTAAGAAAGTGATCATGGATGGTGGCGTCATCGTCGTGCCGCTGTTGCATGAGGTCAGCCCCGTCAACATGAAGACCCTGCGTCTTGAGGTGCAGCGCAGCGCCGAGGCCGCTTTGATCACCAAAGACCGGATGCGTGTTGACGTGGGAGTCGAGTTCTATGTCTCGGTCATGGCCACCGAAGAGGGCATCGCACGCGCGGCCCAAACCCTGGGCGCCCGTACATTCGATGTTGAGCAGCTGCGTGAGATGATCGAAGGCAAGCTGATCGACGGTCTGCGTGCCGTGGCTGCGCAGATGACCATGGACGGTCTGCATGAAAACCGTGCCGATTTTGTGCAAGAGGTGCAGAATGCCGTCTCCGAAGACTTGCTGAAAAATGGTCTGTCGCTGGAATCGGTCTCGCTGACCGCGCTGGACCAGACACCGTTCGAAGCGCTGGATGAGAACAACGCCTTTAACGCCGTGGGTATGCGCAAGCTGGCCGAGGTGATTGCGACCTCGAAAAAAGAGCGCGCGCAGATCGATGCGGATGCCGAGGTTGAAGTGCGCCGTGCTGCGATGGAAGCCCAGCGTCAGAAGCTGTTGATCGACAAGGACGAAGAGCAGGCCCGCATCGAACAGACGCAACAGATCGAAACCCTGCGCGTGGCGCAAGAGGCCGAGATCGCCGCGCGGACCGAGGATTCTGTACGTGAAACCGAGCGTGCCCGGATTGCGCGCGAGGAAGCAATTCGAGCGGCTGACATTGAACGCGAGCGTAAAATCCGTGAGGCCGAGATCTCGAAAGAGCGTGAGTTGGAGGTTGCCGAGCAAGAGCGTCAGATCATCATCGCGCAGAAATCCGAAGAGGAAAGCCGCGCGCGTGCATCCGCTGATCTGGCCCGTGCCGAGGCGACCAAAGCGACCGAAGCCGTGGTTACTGCCCGCGATGTGGCCGAGGCCGAGCGTCAGAAGCAGATCGTTCTGATCGAAGCGACGCGTGAGGCCGAGCGTCAGGCAACAGCTATCCGTCTGGCCGCCCAAGCCGAGAAAGAGGCCGCCGCTGACCGTGCTGAGGCGCGCCGCGAAGAGGCGCAGGCCGAAGCGGATGCGCTGAACATTCGGGCCGAGGCCAAGAAGAACGACATGCTGGCCGAAGCGGAAGGTAAGCGCGCGATTGTCGAGGCTGACAATGCCCTGTCCGTCGATCAAATCCGTCTGAAGGTTGATCTGGCCCGGATTGAGGCGATGCCGACGATCATTGCGGAAATGGTCAAGCCCGCCGAAAAGATCGACTCGATCAAGATCCATCAGGTCGGCGGGATTGGAGCAACCGGTGGTGGTGGAGCCGCGAGTGGTGACAAGCCTGTTGTGAATCAGGCGCTGGATTCGATCATGGGCATGGCCGTTCAGATGCCCGCGTTGAAAAAGCTGGGCGAAGAGCTGGGCCTGTCGATGGAAAACGGGGTCGGGGGCATCGTCAACGGCGCGCTAGAGCCCACTGTTAAACCAGCAGATGAGGCCGAAGTGGTTGATCAGAAACCTCGAACCGAACACTAAAAGAATGGGCCGGGAATTTCCCGGCCCTTTTTACTGCTTCTCGCGCGAACGTTTCAACAGGCGCCCGATAGTAAAAGAAGTTCGTGGCGAATAGACATAGTTGGTGCGCTCTTCGGGGGTCGGACGTGAGCGCATCCGCGCCAGTCCAAAGATGATCAGGAAGACGTGGCCAAGTGCCACAAATGCGAAAAGCGCGCCGGGTCCGAAGGACTGAATAAGTGTGGATGACAGATAGGGAGACGCAATCGCTCCGAGCGCATACCAGAACATCAGGGCGGCCGACAGCTCGACCCTTTGTTCGGTTGTCGCAAAGTCGTTGGCATGCGCGGACGAGACCGAGAATATTGGGAAGGTCGTAAAGCCGAACAAACTTGCAGACAACATAACACCAACGGTACCGGTGTTACTGGCGGCCATGGTTACGCCACAGCTTAGGACTGCGGCAACAGAAAGCCAGATCAAAACCCAGCGCCTGTCATATTTGTCTGCTAGCCATCCCATAGGATATTGAGCCAGCGCGCCGCCCAGGACAAAGGAAGCCAGGAAGAACGCGATCTGATCGACGCCAAGCCCCACTTCTTGCCCGTAAACAGGACCAACCATCCGAAAGGACGCGGAACTCAACGCGGCAACAATCACGCCGGCCACCGCCAGCGGAGAGCTATTCCATGCCAGTTGGGGGCGCAGGCGCGGGGCGTCTGGTGTTTCTGGTTGGCTAGCGCGTGTCAGTGTCAGTGGTAAAAGGGCAGCGCAGCACAGGATCGCCAGCAAATTATACGAGACATATGATGCTGGCGGCAGAACTGCGATGATCAGCTGGGCGCAGAGGGACGCGCCCATATCGACGATGCGATAGGTGCCCATGGCGCGCCCGCGCGTCTCATTCGTGACCTTTGCGTTCAGCCAGGCCTCGATCACTGTGTAGCACCCGGCGACACAGGCGCCTGACGCGATCCGAAGCATCGCCCAGATATAGGGGTCGTCGGTCAGTGTGTGCCCCAGCAACCCCATTGCGCCCAAAGCTGTGCAAACGGCAAATGCCCGCGAATGGCCGACGCTTCCCATCAGGCGCGGGGCCCACCAGCATCCGACAAAGAAGCCAACGAAATGGGCCGAGCCCAACAGGCCAATCTGCCCGGTGGTGAAATTCAGGGTCAGGCCGGAAATCGCATCCAGCGGGCCAACGCCACCGGTGGACAGTTGAAGCAGAATGACGGAAAGAAATAGGGCGGCAAAGGAAATGATCGTGCGCATGATGGGCTCAGATTGCGATATTTCCAGCGCGGTGCGCGCGGCTTATCGACTTTGTGGCGTCGTTTTTGATCTATCCAGTCTTTTTGATCTTGGCCCGGATATCAAGGCCAACAGTTTCCTTTACGAGGTCGGAATAACCCGAGGCGCCAAATTCGTGACGGTTCAGTGAACCGCTGAGTTGGATGGAGAGGTTATTCAAGTTGTCTCGGGCGCTGCCGGGCGGGCGAAATATATTGGCGCGCAATGTGATTGGTCGCGTTACGCCACGCAAGGTCAGATCTCCTGTGATCTCGGCCCCGTTCGAGATACGCCCACCGTTGCCAAGCTGAATATCGGTCGAGGTGAAATTAATTGTGGGAAATCCTGTGGCGTCCAGAACCCCAGCGCTGAGCATCGGTTTGCGGGCGAAGGGCAGGTTGGTGCGCGCCTTGGCGACGTTTAGCGAGACATCCACCCGGCTGTTGGCCAGGTCGGTCATGTCAATTCGGATATCTGCAGATTGTATCGGCATGGTTCCGGACTGTGTGATGCCGGACAGCTCGAACGTAAAATCTACGGAAGTGCCATTGCGGACCAGTTCATAGGGACGCAACCCGGCCAGAGCCGGGTGCGCAAATGGAAGGGCGGTCAACCCGGACAGTACAGCGCGCCTTGTCAGTTGGGTCATATCATGACCTCCTGCCTGCGGGGCCGCGATCGCCTTAGCAACATCAGCAGGATAGCGATGTTCAGCCCGTTCCAGAGGATGCCATTGATAAAGGCCAGTTGATAATTTCCGGTTAAGTCGTAAATCCAGCCGGACATCCATCCGCCCAGTGCCATGCCCATGATGGTCATCATCATGACAAAGCCAACGCGTGCTCCGGCCTCTTGCGGGGGCATATATTCACGTACGACCAGCGCATAGCTGGGGACAATGCCGCCCTGCGCCAGACCGAACATGAGGCTGACAATGTAAAGTGAGGCCATCCCGTCATAGGGAAGGAACAGAAATAGGGCGATACATTGCAGGAAAGAGCCGACCAGCAATGTCATCAACCCGCCCAGCTTGTCGGCGACCAACCCCGAGATCACTCGGCTGACCACGCCGCCCAGCAACATCAGCGAGAGCATCTCCGCCCCGACCGCCGGGCCATATCCGAGCCCGACGCAGTAGGACACGATATGGACCTGCGGCATCGACATGGCCACGCAACAGCCGATTCCGGCCAGACCAAGAACGTATTGCAAGCTGCGCGGCGATATTCCCACGCTGCGCGCGTTGATCTGGGCATTGGCGGCGGCGGTCTGATGGGCCTCAATCGGGACTTGCCGGCGCAGCAGCAGAGACAGGGGGATGACAACGAGCAGCGTTATGACCGCCAGCGTCAGATAGACCTGCTGCCATCCTTCACGTGCAAGGATGCCTGACAGAAGCGTTGGCCAGATCGCCCCGGACAGGTAGTTTCCGCTGGCAACCAACGCCACCGCAATCCCGCGGCGTTTCATGAACCAGTGTGAGATGTCCGCGATCAGAGGGCCAAAACCAACAGCCGTGCCCAACCCCAACAGCAGATGGGCCAGTGACAAGAGCAGCATATTCGGCGCCCATGTTGCCAACAGATAGCTGACCGCGCTCAGAAGGGCGGCACCGATCAGTGCCTTGGTCACGCCCAACCGATCAACCAGTTGCCCCAGCCACATGTTCCCCAGTGCAAACCCGATCATCGACAAGACATAGGGAAATGAGGCTTCGGCCCGACCGGCGCTGAATTGCGCCTCGATCGCAGGCATCACGACGATTACTGCCCACATGCCCACATTCGCCACCGTAGCGATTGCGAGGGTGATCAGAAGGCGAAGCCAAGAATAGCGGCTGTCATGGATTGGATGGCTCATACCGGAACGCTAGGGTTGGATGTGGCACTTGGCTAGTCACAAGTGCCGTGAGTCGCGTAACTTACTCCCCCCAATACACATCTTGGGCCTTGATCCGCGTCAGGTTCAGCCCGGCATGTGGCTTGGTCTGGGTGGCCTGCCAGCTGACCGGGGGCAGGGCGCGGGCGCGACGGCGAGTCAGGGTCCAGCAGGGAACCCCGGCGTGATGATCCGCAGCCATGTGCCAGCGGGTTTCAACCCCCTGTGCGCCGCCATCGCCAGGGGTCAGTAACAGGCCCAGCGGGGCTGGCCCCATCGTGCCGCCTTGTTCCGCGGCCAGATGCATCCGCCGGACCGGTGTCAGGCCGGGCGCCTCGGGCAGATCGCAGATCACCAGTGGGGTTGCCCCGCTGCGCAACGCTTCTTCCATGCACCACAGCAGGTCCTCGGCATGGTTGGGGCGGGCAAACAGGAACCGAGCAGGATCGGCAAAGGCCATCATCCCACCCGGGTGCAACTGGCTGGCCTCCCACGCGGGGGAAATCCACAACACCGGCCCCTGTGCCTGACCGGCCAACCACATGGCAAAGCTGCGCCGGGCGGGGCCGCAGGCCTCGTGCACGCGGGCCAGTTGCAGGGTGATCTGCGGATGGAGCTGCAGCCCCGCCATTTGTCGTGCAGGCTTGCGGCCAAGAAGATGTGTGGACATGCTATTACTCTAGCATGTTCTCATTATGTTCTCAATATCGAGAGGGCATCAGCGCGACAGGATCAGACGCCCATCCGCGAATTGAATATTCGAGAACCGGTGCAAGTAATCCATGCCGAGCAAGGACTGATCTAGCGCCCCTTCATTCACCCAGGCCGAGACATTGCGATCCGTGATCGGCCCCAGTTCAAGGCTGTCCAGCCGTATCGGGGCGGTGCGCACCTCGCCATTGGCCGTCAGGGCCCGCCCGAAATAGTTCAGCTGATCGGGGTCAACACCGATGCGTCTGGCATCCGCCTCGTTCAACACAATCTGGCTGGCGCCGGTATCGACCAAAAAGGTGATGGGTTCTCCGTTGACCAGAACCGGTAGATAGTAGTGCCCGTCATAGGCGCGCGGCACCTCGATGCTTTCGCCGGTCACGGTCATCTGCGGGGCAGGGCCCACAGTGCTGCGGATATCGCCCCACAGTCCATAGGCGGCAATGATACCGATAAAAATAAACACCCAGGCCAGAGCCTGTTGCAACGTTTTGTTCAGGCTTTGCCGGTTCTGAGAGATAAACCAGGCCACGACCGCTGCGCCCAGCAATCCAAGATAGACCAGATTTGCGATGCTGTCGCCGTCCATACCGCTACCTTACTGCGTCACTCGAATCCAATATGGGGATTTATGACGCAAATCCAAAGGCTTTTAGCCCATCCAAGATAAACTGAACTGACAAGGCCGCCAGCAGCATGCCCAACAGGCGGGTCAGCACATTCAGCCCGGTCTTGCCCAGAATTCGTGCCACCGCGCCTGAAGACAAGTAGGTGACGAACACCATCGCCACTACGATCAACATCATGCCGATCACCACGGCCAGACCCTCTATGCCCGGATGCTGCCCGGCCAGCAGGATCATTGTGGCAATCGCGCCGGGTCCTGCAATCAGGGGAATACCCAGCGGAAATACCGAAGGATCAGGATGCTCTTCTTCTTCGGCGCTGTTTTCGCGCCGCTTGGTGCGCCGTTCGAACAGCATGTCCAGCGCTGTGAGGAACAACAGAACTCCGCCCGCAACGCGGAACGCCTCCATCGAGATGCCAATAAAGCCCAGAACCGCCTCGCCGAATGCGGCGAACATGGCCAGAATCCCAGCCGCTGTCAGACAGGCGCGCACCGCTATTGTATAACGCGCATGCCGATCCATGCCTTGTGTCAGGGCCACAAAGATCGGCGTTTGTGCTGGCGGATCAATGACCACAAGCAATGTTGTAAACGAGGTGATGAGAAAGGCTGTATCCATCATGCTGCGGTCTCTGCCTGTTCCAGCCGCTCTGCTGCAACCACCCAAAGTGCCTCGGCTTTTTGCATGGCCTTGACCACCTCGGCAAATTTCCGGTTCCAGATTGCCAGGTCGTTGATCTTGTCGTCTTCATACAAACTGGGGTCCGCCAGTTTGGCCGAGAGCTTTTCGTGCATATCCGTCAATTTCTCGATCCGTTCCTCGCATTTGCGCAGATCGGCGCGCAGGGTCAGAACCACCTCGCGCGATGGGCGTTTGGGCTTGGCCGTCAGCGGCTTTTCCTTAACAGGTTTGTCGCGGCCCAGCAGTAGGGACCGATAGGATTCCAGATCCCCGTCAAACTGTTTGACGGATCCGTCCGAGACCAGCCAGAGGTGGTCCGCCACCAGCGACAGTAGGTGCATGTCATGACTGACCAGCACTACGGCCCCGGAATAGGCGGTCAATGCCTCAACCAGCGCCTCGCGGCTTTCGATGTCCAGATGGTTGGTCGGTTCGTCCAGAATCAGCATATGCGGGGCGTCGATGGTGGCAAGCAGCAGCGACAGGCGCGCCTTTTGACCGCCGGACAGCCGCCCGACCTTGGTTTCTGCCTGATCGGCATTCAATCCGAACCCGGCCAAACGCGAGCGCCACTTGCCCGGTGCTTCATTCGGGCGCAATCGGCGGAGATGATCCAAGGGCGTCTCGTCCACATGCAGCTCATCCACCTGATGCTGTGCAAAATAGCCGATGCGCAGCTTGGTGCTGCGGCTCATCTTGCCAGCCATCAACGGCAGACGATCAGACAGCAGCTTGGACAGGGTCGATTTGCCCTGACCGTTCTTGCCCAGCAGCGCGATACGGTCATCCTGATCAATGCGCAGGTTCAGTCTGCGCAGCACCTCGGTCTCGCCGTATCCCGTCACACCGCCTTCGATCTGAATGATCGGGGGCGACAGTTCTTCGGGTTCTGGGAAGGAAAAAGCGCGCAGAGCAGCCTCTTGCGGGGTCGAGACCAACTGAATGCGTTCGATCATCTTCAGCCGCGACTGAGCCTGAACTGCTTTGGACGCCTTATAGCGAAAGCGATCCACGAAGCTTTGCAGATGCGCGATGCGCGCCTTGGCCTTGGTGTTTTCCGATTCCGCCTGTGCCAGACGTTCGGCGCGGCGTTCCGCGAATTTATCGTAAGGCACCGCGTAATAGGTCAGCTTGCGGTCTTCCAGATGCAGGATCGACCCCACAGCGCGGTTCAGCAACCCGCGGTCATGGCTGATGATGATCACCGTGTGCGGGTATTTCGCCAGATAGCTTTCCAGCCACAGAGCGCCTTCCAGATCCAGATAGTTGGTCGGTTCGTCCAGCAGCAACAGATCAGGCTGCGAGAACAGCACCGCTGCTAGCGCGACGCGCATGCGCCAGCCGCCGGAAAAGTCCGAACAGGGTTTCAACTGATCCTCGTCATCGAACCCCAACCCCTTGAGGATCGAGGCTGCGCGCGCTTCGGCCGACCAGGCGTCTATATCGGCCAGCCGGGTCTGAATATCGGCGATGCGTCCGGGGTCCGTGGCACTATCGGCTTCAGTCATCAACGCGCTGCGCTCGGTATCGGCGGCCAGAACGGTATTGATCAGTGAGGCATCGGACGAGGGCACCTCTTGCGCCACGCCACCAATACGCGCCCGTTTCGGGACAGCGATACTGCCCGATTCCAGCGCCAGTTCCCCCCTGATCAAGCGAAACAGGGTGGTCTTGCCGGTGCCATTGCGCCCCACTAGCCCAACCTTGTGGCCATCGGGGATGGTTGCGCTTGCGCCCTCGAACAAAGGGCGGCCTTCAACGGCATAGGTGATGTCTTGAATCCGTAACATATGCTGCTCTTAGCAGAGCCGTTATGCCGCCGCCAGCAGCTTGCATGTTCAACCGGCATTCGATGTGTTAGCGCTGATTTGCCTGAAGTTTTCACACGGTTCCATCATGCATACAGCCCGAACACCTCCGTCGTTGGTCACGCTGGTCTTTGCCACGGCGTTGTCGGTACTGACGCTGAATATGTTCCTGCCATCGCTGGCGCATATGAGCGTGGACTTTCAGGTGGATTACGGCCTTATGAATCTGGCGGTTGCGGGATATCTGGCGGTTTCTGCTGTGCTGCAACTGATCATGGGTCCTCTGTCGGATCGATATGGGCGCAGACCGGTCCTGTTGATCTGCATGTCGATCTTCGTGGTCGCATCCATCGGCTGTGTGCTGGCTGGGTCAATCTGGATGTTTCTGGGTTTTCGCCTGATGCAGGCCGTGGTTGTCGCCGGTTCGGTGCTGTCCAGCGCTTCGATCCGCGACCGCTATTCCCCGAACGAGGCCGCAAGCAAACTGGGCTATGTCGCAATGGCCATGGCGCTCGCGCCAATGCTGGGGCCGATGCTGGGCGGCGCGCTGGACATGCTGTTCGGCTGGCGCTCGGGGTTTGTTCTGTATTCCGTACTTGGCACCGGTCTGCTGGCTTTGCTGTGGTTTGATATGGGAGAGACCAATATAAACCGCGCCCCAACATTCGCGGCGCAGCTGAAGGAATATCCGCATCTGTTCCGCGCCCGAAGGTTTTGGGGTTATGCCCTATGCGCGGCATTTTCGATCGGCGGCTTTTTCAGTTTTATCACCGGTGCACCGTTGGTTGCAGCTGCTTGGTTTGATCTGAGCCCCGCGATGCTGGGTCTTGGGATCGGCATTATCACCGGCGGGTTCATGGTCGGGAATTTTGTCACTGGCCGATTGGCGGCGCGGACGCAGTTAACAACGATGATCCTGATAGGGCGGAATGTGGCCACGGCAGGGCCGCTTTGCGGGCTGCTTCTGTTTTGGGTCGGGCTTGGTACGGTTTGGGTCTTTTTCGGCTCGGCCATCTGTGTCGGTTTCGGCAATGGACTGACCAACGCCAATGCATCGTCGGGCGTGATGTCGGTTCGTCCCAAACTGGCAGGCAGCGCGGCGGGCCTGTCAGGTGCAATGATCGTTGCGCTGGGGGCGGTTCTGACGACGATCACCGGCGCCTTTGTCAGCCCTGAAAACGGACCTTTTCTTGTGCTTGGCATGATGTGCGGGTGCAGCTTTATCGGCCTTCTGGCCGTGCTCTATGTTCGTAGGATCGACAGTCTGGACCCGTTGCCCGGCACATTGTGACCGGCAAAGCGCCGGAGCAGGGCATCATAACACTTTTCATAAGCTACAGACCATGATACGCGGCCCGCGATGGATTTCGGCGCGGGCCCCGCGCCCTATTTTAAGGAGAGGCCGACATGGCACTGGAACGCACATTCTCGATCATCAAACCCGATGCAACCCGCCGCAACCTGACTGGCAAGATCAACGCCAAGTTTGAAGAGGCCGGTCTGCGCATCGTAGCGCAAAAGCGCATTCACATGACCAAAGCACAAGCTGGCAAGTTCTATGACGTCCACGCCGAGCGCCCGTTCTATGACGAACTGTGCGAATTCATGTCGTCCGAGCCGGTTATTGTACAGGTTCTGGAAGGCGAAGGCGCCATTGCCAAGAACCGCGAAGTCATGGGCGCAACCAACCCCGCAGATGCGGCCCCCGGCACCATCCGCGCTGAGTTCGCTGAATCGGTTGGCGAGAACTCGGTCCACGGTTCAGACGCACCGGAAACCGCAGCGGTTGAGATCGCCTATTTCTTCTCGGGCATCGAACTGGTCGGCTAATCTGTTTTAAGATCAAGCCTATAAAGCCGCTCCCGGGGTCGGGGGCGGCTTTTCCTATGCGGGTTTCAAGTCGTCCGAAGATATCCGGACGCCGATCGCATCCAAGTCGGCGATCATCTTCGTTTGCGGCGCAGTGCTGTTGCTGGCTTTGATTGCGTCGAACCTTTGCCGCAGGGCTTTTTTCTCTTCGCCTTTGCAATCGTTCCAGGGGCGGCCTTGCAGCCCCATCACCAAAACATAATAGCCGATGAAATGAGGGCGCGATCCTGCCTGCAAAAGTTTTGCATAGGCCGCGTCGGGGCCTATCTCGCGCAGTTGCTGGGCCGAGTGGATACCGGCACGCGCACAAGCCTGTTCATAGGCCGGGCCGAGATTACGGATAGTTGAGATCGGGTCAGACATAATCGACGTTTTAACCGGTGTCAGAATTACTGTCACCCGATCCTTTTTTACCTTTGCGGTTCATGATTACCGGATCAGGGTTTGCGCGAAAGACGAATAGTAGCTTCAAGGCCCGGATCACAGTTGCGGGCGTCGAACATGCCTTTGTGCATATGCGATATCGCTGCGACCAAAGCCAGGCCCAGACCTGCATTGCGCTCGGTCCGGGCGGGATCAAGTGTCACAAAGGGCATCTGCAGGCGGGCCAGATCGTCCTGTGGTACACCGGGGCCGTGATCCCGCACGCTGAGGTTGGTATACAGGCCGTCATCCGCAATATTGATCGTGATGGTCGAACCATCAGGCGCGTATCGCAGAGCATTTTCTAACAGGTTGGACAGTGCCTGAGACAAAAGGGGGCGGTGGCCGGGAAGGGGGGCAGTTGACCCTGTAACTTCAAGTGTTACGCCCTGATCCGTGGCAACCGGATCATAGAGCTCGACCACGTCCGCCACGAGTTGCTTAAGGTCGACATCTTCGAACTGCTCTCGCCCGACACCTGCTTCGGCACGCGAAATCTCAGTCAGTTGGCCCAGAACCCGCAGGACATGATCAACCTCGGTCGTCGCGCGCGCGATGTCGATTTCGCGATCCTGTTCGGATTTGCGGCTATCTGACAGGGATTCGACCCGCTGTTTCAACCGCGACAAAGGAGAGCGTAGATCATGCGCGATCGAATTCGAGGTCGTCCGTAGATTGCTGACCAACTCCTCGATCCGGTCCAACATCGTATTGAGCGTACCTGAAACTTGATCGAATTCATCACCGGTCCCGCGCAAGGGCATCCTGCGCGACAGGTCGCCTGAAACGATATTTTCTGCGGTCGAGGCGATGTCAGACAAGCGCGAAAAGACGAGCCTGGTAAACAGCCAGCCTGTCAGGACGCTCAGCGCCAGCGCGATTGCCAGCGCGAAGCCGACCGAGCGTAAAAGAACACGGTCAAACTGCTGTCGTGCCAACGCATCCCGCCCGACAAGCAGGCGTTCTCCGCCCGGCAGACGAATGGATGCAGCCGAGATTGGCACCAGCTGTTCGCTGTCCGAGCGTCGCAGCTCAAGTTGGACCCAACCACTTCCGGCAGTGATGTCATCGGGCCATTGCCTCAGGTTGCCAGCCAATTTCGACCCGTTGCGGTCGGTCAATAAGTAGAGGGCATCCCGTTCAGAGGCGGTGGGAATACGGCGTTCGATGGCTGTCAGCAAACCGATGAGCCCGCGCCTTTCGTATTCATCGGCCAGACCGGTCAATTCCGCGGAAACCACCGAGCGGGTTTCGCTTTCGATACTGCGATTTGCGGTGACATAGACAAGGGCCAGCACGGTGGCTGTCAGCAATGTGCTCAGAACCATGCTGGCCAGAACCAAACGTGTTCTGGAATTATTGAACGAAAGCCGCAGGTTATCCATCAGATATCATGTAACCTGCGCCCCGGACTGTTTCAATCAACGGGATCTCTCCGCCTTCATCCAATTGGCGGCGCAGTTTCGAGATATGGACGTCAACCACATTGGTGTTCGGGTCGAAATGATAATCCCAGACACCTTCCAGCAACATAGTGCGTGACACCACGCGGTTCTTGCGTCTCAGGAAGAACTCCAAAATCTGAAATTCACGCGGTGTCAGGGTAATCTCTCGCCCGTTGCGAGTGACTTTGCGGGTCAGCAAATCCATATCCAGATCGCGGCAGGTCAGGGTCGGGTTTTCCTCAGATTCCTGCGGGCGTCTTAACAGAGCTTCGATCCGCGCATGCAGTTCCTGAAAAGAGAACGGTTTGACCAGATAATCATCTGCACCGGCCCTCAGGCCTTTGACTCTCTCATCGACCGCGCTCATTGCGGTTAACATCAGAACCGGAGTTTTCAGACCCGCGGCGCGCATGGATTTGATCAGTGACAGGCCGTCTAGACCGGGCAGCATTCGGTCCAGAACGATGGCGTCAAAGCCACCATCTGTGGCGTGATACAGCCCTTCGCGCCCATCCGCGGCCTGTTCGACGACATATCCTTCCTCGCTGAATCCTTTTGCTATGAATTCCCGGGTGTCTTCATCATCTTCAACGATCAACAGGCGTCGGCTCATGATCTGAAATCCTTTCTACCGGAACTTAAACACAATTTTTCAAACAAAGTACAAGATTTGACCGGTTTAGATGCCGGGTGCGTCGTTGCGCACCCGGCTGCTCCGGCAGATTGCGGACAATTCAATCATGCCAGAGAGGCGCCCGCCAGATCTCCCCATCACGTGGCGCGCGCAGGTGTTCGATCAGGCGATTTCCACCGCAACAAAGATCTGGTTGCCGCCACGGTTGATCAGGACAAGCGCGGGATCGGTTTTTTCGCTATCCAGCGCTTCTTTCAGCGCGTCAGGTGTGGCCGTATCCTGGTTGCCCAGCTTCACGATCACGTCGCCACGCTGAAGACCGGCTTTTGCTGCAGGGCTGTCCGGTTTCAGGTCCGTGACGATCACACCGTCAATATTCTCGGCCACGCCCAGTTCCGCACGATTGGTTTCTGTTAGTGGTGCAACGGTGACGCCCAGGGCGGTGCCCGAAATGCCTTCATCCACTGACTTGTCCATTTCGGCCGATGCGGACTGATGTTGTCCAATCGTCAACTTTATGTCTTGCTCACTGCCGTTGCGTAAAACTGTAAGCGTGCTTTCTGTTCCAACCTTGGTAGTCCCGACAAGGATCGGCAGGTCGCTGCTGGACGCGACGGGTTCGCCGTTAAAGGTCAGGATGACGTCGCCCTGTTCCAGGATGCCTTCGGCAGGGCTGTTGGCAACAACGTCCGAAACCAATGCGCCGTTAGAGGCATCAATTCCCATCGCCGCAGCGATCTGAGGGCTGACATTCTGGATTGACACACCCAGCCAACCGCGGCTGACCTGGCCATCATCGCGCAGATCCGCGGCAATATGGTCCACAATGTTCGACGTGACGGCAAAACCCAACCCGACCGACCCACCGCTCGGGGAATAGATGGCCGAGTTCACGCCGATAACCTCACCATCCATGTTGAACAGCGGGCCACCGGAATTGCCTTTGTTGATGGCCGCATCCGTCTGGATGAACTCGGCATAAGGTCCCTGCGAAATATTGCGGTCCTTGGCCGATACAATCCCGGTCGTCACGGTCGAGCTGAGGCCAAACGGGTTCCCGATGGCGACAACATCCTCGCCCACACGGATCACATCGCTATTGCCAAGCTCTACGGCCTGAAGTGGCTCGCCCGCGTCGATCTTGAGAACCGCGATATCGGTCAACGGGTCGGTACCGATCACCTCAGCCTCAAAAGTTCGGTCATCATTCAGGCGCACGGTCACGGTCGCGGCATCGTCGACCACGTGATGGTTCGTAATGATGTACCCGGCTTCATCCAGTACAAAACCTGACCCCAAACCCTGAGACGGACCACGACGGGGGGCATCGAACCCTTCAGGCACGCCAAAGCGTTTGAAGAATTCACCGAATGGTTGGCCTTCGAAATCAAACTGCTGTCCGGTTTCCGGGCCCTTGGCGGCGTTTTGTTCCGCGATGATGGTCACGACAGAAGGTGACACGCTCTCAACTAAATCAGCCAGCGCTTCGTCAGCTTTCGAGGGCAGGGCGGTCGTCGCCAACAAAGCCGCACTCAGCGCTGAGACGCCTATCCAGTTTGATGTGCGTGGCATAAGAAGAGAGGATTTACGGATGCTCATTTTGGTCTCCTGATTGAAGCACGCGACACTGGCCGCGCCTTGGATCAAGAGATGCTGCATCAGTCTGTGACTTTCCTGATTGGTTGGTTAATAAATCTTAATTTTGCCACAAACGAGAGGCTCTATCCCGGCGTCGGGTGGCAAAGATTCGCGGAAATCTTCCGAATCATAAGGTTAGAATCGGTGGATTGTTGCCTGTTCGGCAGTCAAATGATGATTTTAGTTGAATTAAATCTGTTTGATAAACAAAGCGAGCTCTCAGAAATTGATGGATTTATGACACAGCCATTGGTTGTGAGTGGATCTGGTGTCATAGGCTGAATTTGCCGGAAACATATCATATTATGAACATGTTATATATATGGTCTGTGAAAATTGGAGTGTACTCGCTTTTAGATTTTCTCGGACGAACAACCTATAGTAGAAACGCATTGAGAGAGATGTTGCGTAAAAACCAAACTGAAACATCAGAAAATGCAAGTTTGGGCCAATTTTACGTTGTTTGAGAGCATCTGATAGGTGACGATGGTCTTGCCCAAGCGAAGGGAAGTCGGCGGCACTAGGGGGTGCCAACGGCTTGTCACAGTCTCTGGAAGCGCTGAGCGGCATGTTAACGAGGGGGTCTTGTTTAGGTTCGGTTGCGGAATATTCGGAATGCCTAGTGTGTTCTGGACGCGCTTTCAGGATCAGTGAAAAGTGGTAGTCCTTAATTGGGTAACCGGCCCGGTCTTCATTGACCGGGCCGTACTCGTTTTAACTGTTGCGATATTTTGCCCAGATATCCCATGCTTCGGGCGTGTCCAGATCCAGCACGGCATGTTGGCCGGGGAGCACACACAGATGGACCTTGTCCCGATGGTCCCGAACCACAGATTGTGCGCCTTCGTCTCCGGTCAGGCGGCTGATCTGATCAAACAGGAGACGGCTGAAGATCACAGGGTGGCCAGGCTGTCCTGACGCCGTCGACCCGCGCCAGATCAGCTTATCCGGATACGCCTTAGTCGCCTTGATCAGCGTCTGAAGGTCATCCAGAGTGATTTCAGGCAGGTCAGCTAGCAGAACCATGGCGGCTTCGGCCTCTGGCCCAACAGCAGACAGGGCCCCTCGTAAGCTGGCATTCATACCTTCCTCCGCATCTGCGATTTCGACCAGATGCAGGTCCAGCCCCTGCAACACGTCGTACCTGGGATGAGGCTTGGACGGCAGGGCAACAATAACCGACGATGCGGCCCGTGCTGTCTGGGCGGAACGGAGCAGCAGCGGGCAGCCATCAATCTCTTGCAGCAGCTTATCTGCGCCTCGCATACGCCGGGATTGTCCGGCGGCCAGAAGGATGATGGGTATTTGCGTCATGCGCCGACAATGCAGACGTATGAACGCAGTGTCATCCCCTCATACGCGCGCCCTCGGCGTCGAATAACGGTTCTGAGATCACGCGTGCCTTGCACAACTGGCCAAGTATTTCGATTTCTACTTCCAGCCCGTCCACAGCGCGGTCTGTTGGCAGAAACCCCATGGCAATGGACTTGCCTGCATAGTGTGAATAGCCACCCGAAGTGCAGAACCCGGCGACTTTTCCGTCCAGCCATATCGGCTCATACGCGTTGACATCAGCGTCCTCGGCATCAAGCTCGAACGCGACCAGTCGGCGGGCAGGGCCAGAGGCGCGTTCAGCCTCGGCAGCTGCGCGGCCAATGAAATTGGCGTTCTTAGAGAAGGAAATGAACCGATCCAGACCGGTTTCCGCGGCTGTGTAGTCAGGCGAGAATTCTCGCATCCAGGATCCAAAGAACTTGTCCAGACGCAGGTTCATCATCGCGCGCATGCCAAATGGAACGATGCCGCGTTCTTGCCCGGCCTGCCATAAGGTCCACCACAACTGCCTTTGTGCCATGGGATCGCAGTAAATCTCGTACCCCAAATCGCCGGTATAGCTGACGCGCTGGACGATACAGTCGGTCATCCCAACGGTCATACGGCGCAGATCGAGGAACCGAAATCCGCTCAGGTCATCACGGGTGCAGGCCGCCAGAACCTGCGTGGCTTTTGGGCCTGCGATCTGGAACCCGTTCTGCCGATCGCTGATGTTTTCGACAGTCACGCCATTCTGCGCATTTTGCAGGAACCAGCGCATGTGAAACGCCTGAGAGCCGTAGGAGGCGGTCAGGCGGAACTCGGTCTCATCAAGACAGGAAACGGTAAAATCACCGATCAGCTTGCCCTTTGGTGATAGCATCGGGGTTAGCGACACGCGGCCCGGTTTCGGGATTCGGCCCGCCATGATCCGATCCAGCCAATCACGGGCAGCAGGTCCAACAATGCGGTATTTGCCAAAATTGTGCACTTCGTTGATGCCAACACCTGATCGCACGGCCCGAACTTCGCGCCCGGTGGCATCGAATGCGTTGGATCGGCGGAACGAGGGCGTTTCATAGCCGGGTTCATCCCCCTGGGCAAAGTAATTGGGCACCTCAAGCCCGTATTGCTGACCCCACACAGCACCAAGATCGGTAAAGATATCATACATCGGCGTTGTGCGGGCTGGGCGGGCTGCCGGCAATTCCTCGTTCGGATAAGAGACGCTGAACCGCTTCTGATAGTTCTCGATGACCTTTGGACGGGTATAGCCCGGGCTGATCCAATCCCCGAACCGCGCCACGTCCATCGCAAAGACGTCGCGCTCTGGCTCACCCTCAATCATCCATTGCGCCAGTGTCAGACCAACGCCGCCGCCCTGGCTGAACCCGGCCATCACGCCGCAGGCCGACCAATAGTTGCGCAACCCCGGAACCGGCCCGACCAGAGGATTGCCGTCCGGTGCAAAGGTAAACGGCCCGTGGATCACCGATTTCACACCAGCCTCGGCCAGAACAGGAAAGCGGCGATAGGCGAATTCAATACTATCGGTGATCTTATCGAAATCATCGGGAAGAAGCTCGTGACCGAAATCCCACGAGGTGCCGTCGACAGCCCAGGGCCTGCAGGTTTGTTCATAAAAGCCGATGCACAGACCGCGTCCCTCTTGCCGCAGATAGCTTTCGCCGGCGGGATCCATGACATGGGGATGTTCGCCACCTGCGTCGATAATTGCCTCAATTTGGGGGATCGAGTCGGTGACCAGGTACTGATGTTCCATCGGATGCAGCGGGAAATAGACACCGGCCATGGCGCCAACCTCGCGCGCCCAGAGCCCACCAGCGTTGACCACATGTTCAGCATGAATCGTGCCCTTGTTGGTGACCACATCCCAGGTGCCATCGGCGCGCTGATTTGTTTCGTGCACCATGCAATGGGTTTCGATTGTTGCGCCGCCCATCCGCGCCGCTTTGGCATAGGCATGGGTGGTTCCGGACGGATCAAGATGCCCGTCCAGCGGATCATAGAGCGCGCCGATGATGCCGTCGGTATTGGTGATCGGTGCGATTTTCCTTATCTCTTCAGGGCCTACGATTTCGGTCTCTAACCCCATAAAGCGGTGCTTGGCACGTTCGGCCAGGAGCATGTCAAACCGGTCGCGGTCGTCGGCCAACGTTATGCCGCCAACGTGGTGCAGGCCACAGGACATGCCGGTGATCTCTTCCAGCTCTTTATACAGCCGGATCGTATAGCCTTGCAGTGCGGCCATATTAGTGTCGCCGTTCAATGTGTGGAAACCACCCGCCGCGTGCCAGGTCGAGCCACTGGTCAATTCGGACCGCTCCAGCAGCATCACATCCGACCAGCCCAGCTTGGTCAGGTGATAAAGAACCGAACACCCGACAACGCCGCCACCGATTACAGCTACCTGAGTTGTTGTCTTCACGTCACAGACTCCCCTTGCGATATAGTCAAAGCCTGCAATCGCAGTACAAGGGATACTGTTCCGTTCACGACATAGGCTGTCGCGGCGAGAGGATCAGAGGGGACGGATCTTCAGCTCTGTGATCCTGTTGCCTTCGCGCGCGACGACTTCGAATCTGAAACCGTGGAACGAGAATACCTGACCCGTGATCGGGATCATCTGCGCTTCGTGGATGACCAGACCGGCCACGGTATTGGCCTCTTCGTCGGGCAAAGACCATTCCATTGCGCGGTTTACATCGCGGATCGTCATGGCGCCTTCAACAAGGTACTGGCCGTCTTCGGTTCGCGTTACCGGGACGTCCTCATCAATGTCAAACTCATCAGCAATCTCGCCGACGATTTCTTCGAGGATATCTTCAAGCGTGATTAGACCCCTGAGTGAACCATATTCGTCGACCACCAGCGCAAAATGGCTATGCATCCGCAGGAATTCCCGCATCTGATCGTCCAGAGTGGTCGTTTCAGGCACAAAATAAGGGGCGTTCGCTACCTTTGAGACATCGAACTCTTTCAGTCGGTTGTTTTCACGTTCGCTGCTTCCTGCATGAGCATACATAGCGCGGAACAGGTCTTTGGCGTGAACAACCCCAACGATGTTTTCTGGTTCGTCCCTAAAGACAGGCAGGCGTGTATGGGGGCTTTCAAGGCATTGTTTCAGGATCGCCTCGGGAGCGTCATCCGCATCAACCATCTCGATATTCGAACGATGGAGCATGATCTCTTCAACCGCACGTTCACCCAGATCCAAGGCGCCCAGAATACGGTCACGGTCTTCCTTCTCGACCACGCCTTCGGAATGGCCCAGATGCAGGGCCCCAACGATTTCGTCGCGCACGGCCAGAATGTTGCTATCCGGGTCGATCTGTACACCGAACAGGCGTAAAACTCCCCGTACCAATAGGCGTACGGCCGAAACGACCGGTGAGAATAAGGTGACAACCACGCTGATGATCGGAGCAACGGCGGATGCCGCTTTTTCCGAATTGGTTATGGCATAGGTCTTGGGCAAAACTTCAGCAAAGATCAGAACCAGCAAGGTCATGACCAGGGTTGCCAATGCTACGCCGCTTTCGCCAAAGAGGCGCGTGAACATCGCTGTGGCCAACGAGGCCGCAAGAATGTTGACCAGATTGTTGCCCAGCAAAACCGATCCGATCAGCCGTTCGTTGTCGTCGGTGATGTCCAGCGCCTTCTGCGCCCCGCGCGACCCTTTGTCCGCCTGCGCCCGCAGCTTGCCGCGTGACGAGGCCGTCAGAGCCGTTTCAGAACCCGAGAAAAACCCCGATAAGAAGAGCAATAGCAATATGGCACCGGACGTAAGCCAGAATGTGCCGTCGATCAGAGAAGTTGAGGGTTCCATCGGTCCTTAGCTGCTTGTGTTTCTGCGTCTGTTATGGGGGCGCGGCTTGACTGGATCAAGGAGTTAGCCCTTTTCAACTGGATCTTTAGCTAATGGGTGATGCTGCAACACCAGTTCAGCCAGCCGTTCTTCCAGGACATGAGTATAGATTTCTGTGGTCGCCACATCCGCGTGACCAAGCAATGTTTGGATCGATCGCAAATCGGCACCGTTGGCAAGAAGATGTGTCGCAAAAGCGTGACGCAAGGTGTGCGGTGTAACCTTTTCGGGCGAAACCCCACCGTGAACCGCCAGTTCCTTGATCAGATGATAGAACATATGCCGTGTCAGATGCCCGGCCTTGCCACGTGAGGGAAAAAGAAATCGGGAACTCTGCCCACCCTTTGTAACACGCTTTTCCTCAGTCTCATCCCGAGCCGCCAACCATGCCGAAAGCGCCTGTCGAGCCGGAGGGGACAGTGGAACCATCCGCTCTTTGCCGCCTTTTCCCAATACCAAGAGCATCCTCGGATCGCCGCGCGCCGATGACACCGGCAACGATACCAGTTCAGTGACACGCATCCCGGTGGCATACAGGATTTCCATCAGGCAGGTATTGCGCAGCTTTTCGATGTTGTTTCGCCCGCTTTCGCGCGCAGCAACCAATAACCGGTCCACCTCGGATACATCCAGAGTTTTCGGCAGCCGCTTTGGCCGTCCTGGGCCTTTGATCTTGATCGCGGGGTTTGTCGAACGCCAGCCTTCCTCGAATGCGAACCGATAAATCTGTTTTATGGCAGACAAACGGCGGGCGCGGGTGGATTGAGCCAATCCCTGTGCGTCGCAACTGATCAGGTAATCCTCAACCTGCTTGGCGTCGGCCTCGGCAAACCCAATTTTCCGGCGCCGCAGCCAGGCCGCAAAATCCTTGAGATCGCGGCCATAGGCAACAAGCGTATTTTGGGCAGCGCCTAACTCGGCGGCCTGTGCTTCCAGAAAGGTCGAAATCCAGATTTCGTCAGAGCCCGGAGACGTCATGATCACTTGCCCTGCAGGATCAGCAGGTTCAGCGCGGCGCGGCGCGCGGTATCTTCTAGACCGACCCGGCGCAGGGTTGCCATGGCAGCTGTCAGGTCGACCAGATTTCCCCGCGATCCATGGGCAAACAGGACCATCGTCTCCAGAAGCGCCTCACCGAGGCGGCCTTCGTCCAGCATGTTGCCAATATCGGTTGGCACCGGCGCCGCCCATGCAAACCCCTCTGCAACGGCATCCGCCAGCGGCGAAGGGGAGGGCGCGCGCCCCGGATCACCCTGAGCCAGCGCAGCCAGAAACTGACTTTCTTCAGAATTGTCCGGAGCCGACAACGCCGCTGTTTCATATAGATCTGACAGCAACAGAATGCGCCACCGCAGATCCTCGGCCGCGGGTTTCTGTAGTTTGACCTGAGAGAGGCGCCCGGCGAAAAGTTCAGCGAATGGCACTTCCAGGCCGATATTGCGCATCTGGTTCCAAACCACCGGCAGAGCTTTGGCGATCTTTGCCGAATTGCCAGAATCCAGTGCTTTTTCGAACCGCTGTATCGACGATACCCGGTCCCATACGGCTCCAGACGCAGCCGGAGACCGTTCTGTATAGAGCCCCAGCAGTTGATTTGGCGTAAGCGCCCCAACGCGGGTCAACCGTTCTGCGGCTTCGACCTGAGCCTTCCAGCCCGCAACATCCCGCAGATCCGCATTTGCGAAGACGCGAGGCAAAGCAGCCGAGGGCAAACGTTCGCCAATAGCTTCGAACAAGCGGAACATCAGGGGCGACGGGTCGTCCGGTTGCGGCAGATACTCGGCATCTTCGTACAGTTCGGGGCTTAGAAACCTGTCCAGAACCTCCAGCTCTTGTGGTGCCAGAACCTGTAGGGCATGGGCTGCCTCAAGCGTGAGAGCGGCCGAGTCCCAATCCCCACGCCGGGCCTTGCAGAAAATCTGAGCGGCATAGTCCCGTGACAAATGCGGCTGAGCAATCAGCGCCGTGCAACTGCGATCTTCATCCCCGGTCAGAAGGGTGGCGTCGAACCAGCGTTGAAATCGGTCAAGACTGTTCGTCGGGCCTGCCAGCTGTACCAATGATTGCGTGGGGTCTGCAGCGCCAAGATGCATGAGGCGGTCGAGCCGCGCCAAAAGCAAAATCTCTTCCCCTTTACTGGACGTCGGTGCCCGAGCTTCGGTTAAAAGCAACGTGAACAGCAAACGCTGCATTGCAGGGTTATACTTGACCGGGACGCTTTCGATCAGTTCGGACAGGCGTTGGGGATCGCTGTTCTGCCACATGTCGACAGGCAATCCTGTGACAGTCGAAGCAACCAGGCCCAGGGGTTGTGACAATGCCTGAAGTGGGGTCACAAGAACATCGGGCTGACCGCCGGGCTGCGCCACGGGTGGCTCAAGCAAAACCGTCCCCGGAAGATTTTCCGGAGGATTGGCCAGCCATTCAATAACAGAAAGGGGTTCCTGCTGCGCCTGCGCTGTTCCTGCAAGAAACAGTGCAACCACCGCCACTTTATTCGACATTCAGTATTACCGGCTCCCTGACCTCGCTTTGCGGCGCAGAGAAATCTGCACCAAAAAACTCACCCAGGTAGACATATCCCACCAGCCCGATGAAACACAGGCAAATCAGATATATCAGGAACTTGATCAGACGGCCCATGGTCAAACGCTGCCTCAATTTTCTCTTTTGACCAAGTTATAACTGGCATTTTTCCTAAGATCACGTCATTCACGATGAAATGAGCGAAATTAAGCATAACACCCATGCGGCATCTGCCGTTTCGGACTATACACTGCACAAAACAGTGGTGCTTGTAGGTATGATGGGGGCCGGAAAGACCGCCGTAGGCCGCGCATTGGCCGCTCGGTTGAGGGTTCCTTTCCTCGATAGCGATGCTGAAATCGAATCAGCGGCCAACATGACCATCCCCGAGATATTCGAGCGTGATGGCGAAGCCTTTTTTCGCAGCAAGGAAAGTCAGGTCATCGGGCGGCTTTTGGTCGAGGAAAAAGGTATCCTTTCTACCGGCGGCGGCGCCTTTATGGCCGAACAAAACCGCGACATGATCACTCAACGCGGCGTGTCGGTCTGGTTGCGCGCCGATTTGAACGTGTTGTGGAACCGGGTTCGCCACAAGGATACGCGCCCGCTTTTGCGCACCGAAAACCCGTTTGCGACCCTTCGTGCATTGTACGATCAGCGTGTTCCGATCTATGAACGCGCCGATCTGGCGGTTTCGTCCGACGGGGATGTCTCGATTGAAGATATGGTAGAGCGTGTCGTCAAAGCTCTGATGACGCGACCTGATGTTTTGGAACGGAAATAGATGCACCAAACCGTACATGTTGAGCTTGGGGATCGGTCCTATGATGTTGAGATCGGCCCCGATCTGCTGACGCAGGCCGGTCAGCGCATAGCGCCTTTGCTGCCGCGACCCAAAGTAGCGGTTCTGACCGATGAAAACGTGGCGAGCCTGCATCTTGACGCGTTGCGGGATGGGTTGGCCAGCGCAGGGATCGAAATGTCCGCATTGGCGCTGCCCGCGGGCGAAGCCACCAAAAGCTGGCCGCATTTTGAGCGTGCGGTCGAATGGTTGTTAGCCGAGAAAATCGAGCGGCGTGACGTGGTGGTTGCGTTCGGAGGTGGGGTTATAGGTGATCTCGCAGGATTTGCCGCGGCCGTTTTGCGCCGGGGCGTACGGTTTGTTCAGATACCAACTTCGCTGCTAGCGCAGGTCGACAGTTCGGTCGGCGGCAAAACCGGGATCAACGCACCGCAGGGCAAGAACCTGATTGGCGCATTTCATCAACCCTCACTGGTGCTGGCGGATACTTCGGTTCTGGGCACAATGACCGACAGGGATTTCCTGTCCGGTTATGGTGAGGTCGTAAAATACGGGCTGTTGGGGGATGCGGCATTCTTTGAATGGCTCGAGGGCCATGGCCCCGATGTCTCGGGCGGGGATATGGCCGCGCGGGTTCGGGCCGTCACCCGATCCGTTCAGATGAAAGCCGACATCGTCGCTCGTGATGAGACCGAACAGGGGGATCGCGCCCTGCTGAATCTCGGGCATACGTTCTGTCATGCGCTTGAGGCTGCGACCGGGTATTCTGATCGTTTGCTGCATGGAGAAGGCGTTGCGATTGGATGCGCACTGGCATTCGAACTGTCGGCGCGACTTGGTTTATGTTCGCAAGAGGACCCAAGCCGGGTTCGGGCACATCTGCGTGCGATGGGCATGAAAACCGACATTTCCGATATCCACGGGGATTTGCCCGACGCCGAAGCGCTGGTCGAGCTGATGGCGCAGGACAAGAAGGTTATCGATGGCCAGCTGCGTTTCATTCTGGCCCGAGGCATCGGGCAGGCATTTGTCACGTCGGATGTTCCGCGGGATGCGGTTTTGAGTGTCCTCTAGGACGCGCTGGGTTGATCAACGCCCGCGAATGATCATTAACTCGCCAATATTTTCACGGGTAATATAGCCGACCATTTGATCTGACCGCGTGCAGACGGCAACTGCGGGGGCACCCCCGTGGAACTGTTTCAGAACCGCTTCCAACCCGCTGCTCAGGGTCACTGTCGGGATATCCTCAACCATGATTGAACTGGCCAATTCTGACCGGGGAATATCTTTGGCGAGGGCAGCAAACAGCCGGTCGCGCGTGACAAAGCCCTGCAGTTTCCCTGTTGCATCCAACAATGGAAATTCATGCTGAGTGGTGTGAATAACTGCTTGAGCGGCGGTCGCAAGCGTGTCGGTTGGCGATAGGGCGTGAAACTCGGTGATCATGGCGTCGCGGGCCAGAACCTGACGCGCCACTGATCGCATTGCGACGTCCTGGCTTTCTGCATTGGCGGCAACGAATACAAAAACCGCGATCAGAACCAACAACGGATTGCCTGTGCTTAGCCCCAGAAACCCCAATCCTACCGCCACTATCTGACCGGCAAATGCGGCAATGCGCGTGGCCTTGACCCGATCCATCCTCAGGCAGAGCAGTGCGCGAAAAACGCGTCCACCATCCATCGGGAATGCGGGGATGAGATTAAAGGCAGCCAGAAGAAGGTTCACATAGGCGAGGCGGTTCAAAAGCCCGGTCTCGGGTGAATCAATTTTGGCGAGTGTTTCAAATGGCATTCCTGCGCCCAAAAAGACGAGGGTGATCCAGATGACGACGTTTACCGCAGGACCGGCCAAAGCCACCGATACCTCTTGCATGGGGTTCTCTGGCATCCGTTCCAATCGGGCAAGACCGCCGATCGGCAATAAAGTAATGTCCGGAGTTTTTATGCCATAGCGCCGCGCCATCAGCGCATGACCAAACTCATGCGCGACCACACATGCAAAAAGGGCAAGCACGAAAATCAGGTTCCCGATCGCGGCCTGCATCCCTCCGGTAGAATAGGCAGCGAATCCAACCCATGCCAACAAGAGGAAAAAAGTGACATGGACCTTCAGTTCCGACCCCAATAGTCGGCCGAGCGAGAAGGACCATGTCATGATGTGTCTCCGGTGTGCCTAGAACGGAATCTCGTCGTCGTCTATTCCACCAGATGCGGGTGCCGGGGCGCTGGATTGTCCGCCATAGGGGTCACCATAGCCACCACCTGCCTGGCCGCCACCGTAACCGCCGGATTGACCACCGCCACCGCCGCCGCCTTCTCCACGCGCATCCAGCAAAGTCAGCTCGCCGCGATAGGGGCGCAAAACCACCTCAGTGCTATAGCGGTCCTGACCGGACTGATCCTGCCACTTGCGGGTTTCCAGCTGACCTTCGATATAAACTTTGCTGCCCTTGCGCAGATATTGCTCGGCAATGCGGGCCAATGGTTCTGAAAAAATCGCGACCGAGTGCCATTCTGTCCGCTCGCGGCGTTCGCCGGTGTTGCGGTCTTTCCAGGTCTCGGAAGTGGCGATGCGCAGATTGCAGACCTTGCCACCGTTCTGGAACGACCGTACCTCGGGATCGCGCCCCAGATTTCCCACCAGAATGACCTTGTTGACAGAACCCGCCATGTATTTCCCCGTTCTTAACTGACTTGAGTGCGCCCGAATCTGGCGCTGTGTATTTCTGAGACCCTATACGCCCTGAACCATGGTTGGAACATGGATCATGAGAAATGAACTGGTCGGGAGTTTGCACAGAGAAAATTTACCATGCTTTCATTATTGGCTGAAATACATATACTCACTCGGGTTCGTGACAGTGCGGGACAGGCATTAATGCGTTTCAGATTTGGTTTTTTATCGGTTCTATGCTTTGCGTTGACCTGTGGACTCGCTGCGGCGGATACGCTGTCTACCAAAAGCCGTAAGGACATCTTTCTGAAGCAATCCAAATATTTGGACGGCCGTGCGGCCACCCAGTACCGCGATTCAGATCGGTTGAAACCTAAGACGCCTCAACCACAATTCAGTAAGCGATATTCCGGCAACTATCGGGGTGAGTACCTGACGATGGCGCGGCAAGCGGCTCGTAAACACGATGTTCCCGAAGAGCTGTTCCTGCGCCTTGTTCAGCAGGAAAGTGGATGGAATCCGCATGCCGTGTCACATAAAGGCGCGTTGGGTCTGGCCCAGTTGATGCCCGGGACCGCGCAATTATTGGGCGTGAACCCGCGCGACCCGAAACAGAATCTTGAAGGTGGGGCCCGGTATTTGTCCTGGCAATACCGCAAGTTCAAATCCTGGCGGCTTGCGCTGGCCGCCTATAATGCCGGACCTCAGGCTGTTGAAAAACACGGTGGCGTACCACCCTACAAGGAAACCCAGAATTACGTGAAGGTGATTTGGGGCGGTTAGGCCGCCCGATGAATTGCCGGATCAACAGGTGATGCGGCTTGGCCAAATCAGCGCGTTCAGTGACTGGCTGCTCGAGGTCGTGTCGCTTAATTAGGGCGCCGGAACCACCTTACCGACGCCCTTGTTGCGTACCCAATCCCATTACTCAGCGGCGATTTTTATGACGGGTTCCATACGTGCCAGGATGTCGTCTGCCAGATGGCATTTGACCTGATGACCGTCTGCCAGGGTTTTCACGGGTGGGACATCTCTTTCGCAAAGACCGTTGGGGACTTCGGATTTCCAGCGACAGCGGGTCTGAAACGGACAGCCAGGAGGCGGGTTCATCGCTGATGGGATGTCGCCTTCCAAGACGATGTGCTGCTTCTCGACCGATGTATCGGCGATGGGGACCGCGCTCAGCAGGGCTTCTGTATAGGGGTGATAGGGCGGCGCAAACACTTGATCAGTGGTGCCCAGCTCGACCACATGGCCCAGATACATCACCATCACCCGGTCGCTGAGATAGCGCACGATCGACAGGTCGTGGCTGATGAACAGCAGTGTGGTTTTGTGCTCGCGTTGGATCTCCATCAGCAGGTCGGTTACCGCCGCCTGCACCGATACATCCAGCGCCGAGACCGGCTCATCCGCCACCACGATCCGCGCATCCCCGGCAAAGGCGCGGGCGATACCTACACGTTGTTTCTGACCACCCGATAGCTGTCGCGGCATCCGCTCGGCAAAGGCGCGGGGCAGTTTCACCAAGTCCAACAGTTCGAGCATCCGCTTCTTGCGCTCGGCCTCGGACTTACCGACGCCAAAGATTTCCAGAGCGCGGATGATCTGACGGCCCACGGTCATCGAAGGATTCAATGTGTCGAATGGATTCTGGAACACCATCTGAACCTCGCCCACCGTCTTGGCGTCGCGCTCTTCGATGGGCACGTCCTGGATATTGCGGTTGTCCAGCAGGATCTGCCCGTCCGTGGCCGTCTCCAACCCCATAAGAACTTTGGCAAAGGTGGATTTGCCGCAGCCTGATTCGCCCACTATGGCGAGTGTCTCGGATTCATGCGCCTCAAAGCTCAGCGTTTCGTTGGCTTTGACTACCTTCGCTTCGCCGCCGCCGAACAGTGCATTTGCCGCAACCTCATAGTATTTCTTGAGATTTTCCATCTTTAGAACAACGCGGCCAATCTCACCTTTTTCCTTTTGCTCGGCCAGAGTGATGGGCGCGTTCCAGTCGATCTCCTGAAATTTCAGACAGCGGGTATGATGCCGGTCATTGCCTGGCACGGCCTCCATCAGAATGTTCTGCGCGTCACAGCGACCTTCCTCGAAATAGTCGCAGCGTGGGCCAAAGTTGCAGCCCGGAGGGCGCTCATGGGGCAGGGGGAAATTGCCCGGAATGGCCACCAGCGGGCGCGCGTTCTTGTCCGCACCCGGCAGTGGAATCGACCGGAAGAGCGCCTGCGTATAGGGGTGCTGCATTTCGTCGAACACATCCTTGATCGAGCCGCGCTCGACCGCTTCGCCGGAATACATCACGCACAGCCGGTCGCAGGTTTCCAGCACCAGCCCCAGATTGTGGCTGATGAACAGCATAGAGGTGCCGTATTTCTTGCCCAGATCCTTGACCAGCTCGACCACCGCGGCCTCGACGGTCACGTCAAGCGCGGTGGTGGGCTCGTCCAGGATCAGCAACGATGGCTTGGACATCAGCGCCATCGCGATCACGATGCGCTGTTGCTGGCCTCCCGACAGCTGGTGGGGGAAAGAATTCAGCATCCGTTCAGGGTCGGGCAGGCGTACATCGGTGACCACTTCCAGCGCACGGGCATAGGCCTCGTCCTTGCTGACGCCCTCGTGGATCATCGGTACTTCCATCAGCTGCCGACCGATCTTCATCGCGGGGTTCAGGCTGGCCATAGGTTCCTGATAGATCATGGCTATTTCATTGCCGCGAATATCGCGCAGTTCTTCGGCCGTCATCTCGGATAGGTCACGACCCTTGAACTTGATGGATCCGCCAACAACACGCCCGTTCTTGCCCAGATCCTGCATCACGCCCAACGCAACGGTGGATTTCCCGCACCCCGATTCCCCAACCAGCCCCACAGCTTCACCAGGCTGCACGCTGACCGAAAAATCCATCACTGCAGGGATCTCGCGCAACCGCGTGAAAAACGAAATCGACAGCTTGTCGATCTCCAATATCGGGCCCTCATAGGACGCAAGTTTGGTCATCTGTGTTGCTCCTCACCAGATCCCGGGGATCCCCTTCATCTGGCCAAATATACCTCGGGGGTCCGGGGGCAGGGCCCCCGGCCGCTCATACATCAGTCCTTCAGACTTTCTTCGCGCAGGCCATCAGCCAACAGGTTCAACCCAAGAACCAGTGTCAACAGCGCCAGCGCAGGTGGCAGGGCAGGGTGCAGATAGATCGACAAGAGCTTGCGCCCTTCATTGATCGTCGACCCCCAATCGGGACTTTCGGGTGGTAGCCCGAGGCCAAAGAATCCCAAGGTTCCCAAAAGGATGGTCGTATAGCCAATGCGCAGACAGAAATCGACGATCAGCGGCCCGCGCGCATTGGGCAGGATTTCCCAAAGCATGATGTACCATGGACCTTCACCACGGGTTTGCGCTGCGGCAACATAATCGCGGGTTTTGATGTCCAACGCCAGGCCACGCACGATACGGAATACCGTGGGTGAGTTTACGAAAACCACCGAAACGAACACGACCAGAATGCCGCCGGGGATATTGAACAGGTCCAGATAGGTGGGCAGTCCCCAGATGTTGTAGCTGTTGGTTTCGATGATGTAGCCGTCTGTTGAAATCAGAGATAGATAGAGCCACATCGCGATGCCCAACACTCCGATCAGCAGAGGTGTGCGGAAATTGGGCCGCGTATAGAACCGCGAATTCAGCAGGACGCAAAGAAACAGGATCGGAAAGACGAACAACACAGCTGCCATATAGTTCGGCACACCGGTTGCCACGATCTCGGGCGTGACCAGCAGATAGAACAGCAGGATTACCGGGAAGGCCAGGATCAGGTTTGCCAGGAAGGACAGGAACGTGTCCAGACGTCCGCCATAAAACCCCGCAGGTAGGCCCAGAGTAATCCCGACCATGAAGGCAAATATGGTTGCCATCGGTGCGATCTGCACCACGATCCATGCCCCTTTGACCATCCGGCTGAACACATCGCGGGCCAGATTGTCCCCACCCAGCAGATACCAGGAATATGTTCCGTCCTCGGTGCTGGGCATTGGAGTTCCGGGCAACTTGTTCTTCATACCTGAAACTTGCGCCAGCGGATCATGCGTGACGATCAGGTCCAACGCACCAAAAATGCCGGTAAAGACCCAGAACATCACAAGGCCAAAACCGATCATGCCGATGGGGCTGTCGAACAGTTTGCCGTAAAGGCCCAGCTTGCGCTTGAAGGCGATCGACATTGCAAACAGGATGATCAGCGACATCCAGACAGGTAAAAACTGCCGAGAGATCGCTCCGATAATCCCGGCGCTTGTCCCCATCAAAATGCCAAGCACCACATATGCCAGACACAGCGCAACGCAGGCGAAAAAGCTGTATCTTAGCGCGATCTGCGTCAGGCCGCGCAGGCCGGTATCTGCATTGATTGTGCCGTCGATATTCACGACGACCGGCGTTTCGGGCAACACGATGCTGCCCAAGATCCAGACGATGATTGATACCCCTAGTGCAACCAGTGCGATCATCAGCAAGGGGTTCAGAATGGCGATAGAGCCGGTCCAGGTAAGTGGTTCCATGTTCTGTCCCTCCTTACGAAATTCGGATGCGTGGGTTGAGGTAGACATAGCCGATATCCGAGATCAGCTGCGTTACCAGCACCACAAAGACCGACACGACCGAAATCGCCAGCAGCAGCTGGATGTCGTTATTGCCTGCTGCCTGAACCAGCGCCCAGCCGAACCCTTTATAGTTAAACAGGGTCTCGACGATCACCACGCCGTTCAGCAGCCAGGGAAACTGCAGCATGATGACTGTGAACGGTGCGATCAGCGCGTTTCGCAGCGCGTGCTTCATGACGATATTCGGGAAGGAAACACCTTTGAGCCGCGCGGTACGGATATATTGCGCCGTCATCACCTCGGTCATAGAGGCGCGGGTCATACGAGCGATATAGCCCATCCCGTAGAGAGCAATAGTCAGTACCGGTAGAAAGAAGTTCTCAAAGGTCGGGTTCTCCATCGCCTGTGTCGCGGTGCCTTTGAACCATTTCAGGCCAACGGCGGACGAAGTGAAGATCGCGATAAAGATCACGCCCGAGACATATTCAGGGGTCGCTGTCGTCGTGATGGCGAATGTTGAAAGGGTCCGGTCGGTGGCCGATCCTTCTTTCATACCCGCCAGAACCCCAAGGATCAGCGCCGAGGGGACCATCAGCAACATAACCCAAAGCATCAACCGACCGGTCAGGGCCAGCCGAGTGCCAACAACTTTCGAAACTTCCTCTTTGAAAACGGACGAGTATCCCCAGTATCCCTGCAGGATGCCGCAGAAACTTGGCGAGCTTTCTGCAGTTTCGCCGGGCAGGATACATCTTCCTTGCACACTGCCGTCGTCGTTGGTGTGCCGATAGGATGGCAGCACGCCCAACCACTCGCCGTATTTGATCGGCGTCGGCTGCAGATACCCGTTTTTCAGCAGATAGCTTTCAACCTGTTCGTCGGACATACGAAAATTGCCCTGCGTTTTCGCAAGCTTTTCGAGGTTTGGATACAGGTTGGTGAGGAAGAAGACCAAGAATGTCAGGCACAAAGCTGTGATGAGCATGATGCCGACACGCTTTAGAATGAATAGTCCCATATTAGCCCCTGTTGGTGGCCAGTGCAGGTGTCAAAAGCCCCACACTTCGCTGTTTTTTGGTCGCCACGATACGGACGAAAAAGCCGCGCCCAATCGGCGCGGCTTGTATCTGTCGGCTTAGGAAAGAATGCCGAACTTATAGATTTGTGGCAGGTCGGCGATGTGCTTTTCAACCCCAACCATATTGTCCCGGTGGTGACGCATCGCCGTCCGCCAATAGGGTTGGATGGTCACGCCTTCTTCGATCATGATCGCCTGCAGCTTGGCCATGACTTCGCGACGTTTGTCGACATCCGCGATCGAGTTTGCCTCGGCCAGAAGCGCGTCGAACTCGTCATTGGCGAAACCAGCCTCGTTCCAGGCTACGCCCGATTTGTAGGCCAGCGCCAGAACCTGCGTGCCCAGCGGGCGGTGGTTCCAGTTGGTCGACGAGAAGGCGTATTTCGTCCAGTCGTTCCAGAAGGTCGAACCCGGAAGAACCGTATGACGTGCCTTGATGCCAGCATCGTTCAACTGAGCGACCACGGCTGCGGTCGTATTGCGGCGCCAGTCGTCGTCGATGGACTGAACCTCATGCTCGAAGTCACCCATTCCGGCCTCGTCCATCAGCGCTTTGGCCGCTGCGGGATCAAAGGGCAGGCGGGTCACAGCCGAGTCATATTCCGGGTGCATCGGGCCAACATGGCAGTTGTCGGCAGGAATGCCGTATCCCGACATGCCCAGCTCCAGGCAGACGGCGTTGTCGACGGCCATGGCCAGGGCCTGCCGCACACGTTTGTCGGCGTAGATCTTGTTGCCGTCGGCATCTTCGGCCAGCTGGTTCGGGCGGATGACGATTGTAAAGCCCGATGGGATCTCGGACCGTGTCAGACCGATGCTGTCAAAGATGTCTACGAATTCGCCGACCGACTCCCAGTTCATGTCGATCTCTTCGGCCTCATAAGCAGCCAGGAAGGCCGCTGGGTCTGTGCCGTAGTCGATGAATTCGATCCGATCGATATAGCCACCCTTGCCCGCAGCATATCCCCACCAGTCGTGCTCTTCATTGCGGACCAGTACACCCTTTACGCCCACTTCGTGGCTTTCAGGGATCATGAAGCCAGTGCCAATCGGGTTGGCCAGCATATTGTTGGGATCGTGGCTGCTGTGCACGATGGCTGCCGGATAGTCGGCCATACCAGGAATGATCGTGATATCGGGCGTGTTGCAGGTCAGCTTGACCGTGTGATCATCGACCACAGTGATTGCACCTTCACCCGCTTTCTGGGTTGCCTCGTCAACCAGGGATGACATGCGCGATGCCATCGAGTTCCCCTCGACTGCCGCGTCACACCACATTTCGATGTTGCGGGCGACATCCGCTGCGGTGAAGTCATCACCATTGTTCCACTTGACGCCTTTGCGAACGTTCAGCGTGTGCTCAGTCGCGTCATCGTTGGATTCCCAGCTTTCCAGCAACATCGGCTTGAACGAACCGTCATTGTTGTATTCGACCAGATATTCCAGCCAGCCAGCCGTGAAGGTCGCAATTTGCGTCCAGTCATAAGTACGTGGATCTTTCAGGCCGCGCACTTCCATCTGATAGCGGATAGTTCCACCGCGCGGTGGCTCTTGTGCTTGTGCCGGAGACGCCAGGCCGATCATTCCATAGGCGGCGGGGACGGTAACCCCCAATGCCGTCACGCGCGCCAGAAACTCGCGGCGGCTTAGTTGCCCGTCGCGGTACTCTTGCGCGTGCATTTCCGCGGCACGATGGATCGGCGCTCCGGTAATGGTTTGGTGTTTCATTAATGTCTCTCCCTGTGACATCGATTTTGATGAAGTAGCTCTGAACCGCTCAGACCAGTTGGTGCCAGGCAGCAGGTTCGTGTGTTCTTTTTTGGATATGCAGCATCCCCATGGCGTCATTCGGCACCAGATTTCCCATGAGGTCAATGTCGGAAATCGTCATCAACTGCACAAAAGCGACATGTTGGGGCCGAAGTTTCCGTCATCGCGGATGCTTAATCTGTGCTCTAGGTAATTCAAATAAGTGACCGCCAATCAGATTCGATCACTTCGAATCTTCGGTTGGTGTCCTGAAAATGGGTTTGTAACGACCTTAAGTATCACTTTGATAAATCAGCGCGAATCCAGTTTTTCATGCGTGCGCGAAACCACGTGCGCTGACGTTTGGCAAATTGACGGGTCGAGATTGTGGCGCGCTCGCGCGCGTCATCCAGTGTGATACGGCCTTCAAGATAGGCTACCAACTCGGGAACGCCGATGGCCTTGAAAGACGGCAGCGAGGCGTCATACCGGTTTCGCATCGCCTCAACTTCTTCCAAAGCACCACTTTCCAGCATCAGGTCAAACCGGCGCCTGATCCGATCCAATAGCCATTCTTTGTCGACATCAAACACAATGGGCACGGCGTCTTGCGGGTTCAGAACCGGAGGAGGGGTGTCGGCTTGCCAGTCCCGCAAGCTGCGCCCGGTGGCTTGCTGAACTTCCCACGCACGTTGAACGCGGGCGCGATTCCGGGTGTCAATCCCGGCCAGGGTTTTGGCATCGACCCCATCAATCAGTGTAGCTAGGTCCAGTTGATCCGCGGCAGCCCGAACTTTGGTCGGAGTCGCCGGGATATCGGCCATACCTTCGGTCAGGGCAGAAAAATACAAACCTGTACCGCCCACAATGATGGGGCGCTTTCCGCCGGACAGCAATGGCTTGACCTCGCGCAACCAGTGGCCAGTCGAATAGTCCTGATCATAAGGCACATGACCATAAAGCAGATGCGGCGCGCGGGCTTCTTCCTCGGCGGAGGGACGCGCCGAGATCACGCGCCAGCAATCATAAACCTGGCTTGCGTCTGCATTGACGATCACGCCGCCGAACGTTTCGGCGATCTTCAGCGCCAATGCTGATTTCCCCGATGCGGTGGGCCCGGCGATCAAGACGGGTTTGTCGTCAGGAATAGGGGGAAGGCGGTCCCAAAACTGCGTCATCTTGGCATTGGCCATTCAGGTTGCCTCATTCCTCATCATCCGCATTGAACCCGCGGAGCTTTTGCTTCATTTTGCGCCGGAATTAAACCCGTGCCAGCCCGGAGCGCAACATGACCCTTTCCCCCACAACCGACACTGTCGATACAACCAAGGCGAAATACAGCCGAGTGATGCTGAAGATTTCGGGCGAGGCGCTGATGGGAGATCAGGGTTTTGGCCTGCATCCGCCCACCGTTCAGCGCATCGCGCAAGAGGTAAAGTCAGTTCACGATCTAGGGGTCGAGATTTGTATGGTCATCGGTGGTGGCAACATCTTTCGCGGTCTCAGCGGTTCAGCTCAGGGGATGGAACGGACGACGGCGGATTACATGGGTATGCTGGCTACGGTCATGAATGCGCTTGGCATGCAATCGGCGCTTGAGGAGGTTGGCGTATTTACTCGTGTGATCTCGGCCATTCGTATGGATGAGGTTTGCGAGCCTTACATCCGCCGCCGCGCTGTGCGGCATCTGGAAAAGAAACGGGTCTGCATCTTTGCCGCTGGAACAGGGAACCCGTATTTCACCACAGATACCGCAGCGACACTGCGCGCCAATGAGATGGCTTGCGAGGCGATCTTTATGGGTAAGAACGGCGTGGACGGTGTCTATGACAAAGACCCCAAAGAACATTCGGATGCGGTGCGTTATGACTCGGTCAGCTACGATGACGTGTTGGCAAAGCGGCTGAAAGTCATGGATGCATCGGCCATTGCGCTAGCGCGCGACAATAACCTGCCTCTGATCGTATTCGGATTGGATGAGCCGGGCGGTTTCCGCGGTATCCTGGCCGGTGAGGGAACCTACACAAAAGTTCAGGGCTGACACCCGAACGATACTCATTTTCAAGGCCGGGCATAATTGCCCGGCTTTTTCTTTGGTTCAGGGCACAGTGTTCTTGACGATGGCAAAAGCTGTGGGCAATTTGTCGGCGTACTTGCGCGGCAAAGGCGCAGGTTCTGCGGGCACCTGAAAGTGTCGGCTGGGCTGGAAGACCTGCCATGATTTCTGAGGGTTCCGAAATCATGCTCGGGCACCTCTTGGATAGGCAAGCATGATCAAGGAGGCACGTGCTATGAGCACTCTGGATATCAATTTTGTTCGGTCGCAGTTCCCGGCTTTTTCCGAACCCAGCCTGCAGGGGCAGGCATTTTTCGAAAATGCTGGTGGATCATATACTTGCAAGCCGGTGCTTGATCGTTTGACGCGCTATTACACCCAGCGCAAGGTACAGCCCTATGCCCCCTATGATGCCAGCCGTCTGGCCGGAGAGGAAATGGACGAGGCCCGCGCCCGAATGGCTGCGATCATGGGTGTGGATGCAGATGAACTGAGCTTTGGCCCGTCGACCACGCAGAACACCTATGTTCTGGCGCAGGCATTCCGACAGTGGATGCAGCCGGGTGATGCGATTGTCGTGACAAATCAAGATCATGAGGCCAATTCGGGGCCTTGGCGCCGTCTTGCTGATGAGGGCATAGAGGTTCGCGAATGGCAGATAGACCCCGAATCCGGGTCTCTGAACCCGCAGGATCTTGAGGACATTCTGGACGAAAAGGTGCGTCTGGTCTGTTTTCCGCATTGTTCGAACGTGGTCGGGGAAATCAATCCGGTTACCGAGATAACTGCGATTGCACATGCGGCAGGCGCGTTTGTCTGCGTCGACGGTGTCTCTTACGCGCCGCATGGATTTCCGAATGTCGGTGATCTGGGACCGGATATCTATCTGTTTTCGGCGTATAAAACCTATGGTCCTCATCAGGGATGCATGGTGATCCGCCGGGCATTGGGTGAGCTGTTGCCCAATCAGGGGCACTATTTCAACGGCGATGTTCTTTATCAACGCTTTACCCCTGCAGGGCCGGATCACGCACAGATCGCCGCCAGTGCGGGGATGGCGGATTACGTCGATCTTTTATGCGAGCATCATGACGGACCCGGAACTGGTGCTGCAGCGCGGGGGGCGTTTGTCCACGACCTGATGCGCGGGCACGAGATCGCCCTGCTACAACCGGTTCTGGATGCGGTTAAAGATCGCAATGCAGCCCGTCTGATCGGAACCTCTGATGCCTCGCGGCGTGCGCCAACGGTGGCGCTGGCGCTGAACCGAAATGCTGAATCTGTTGCTGCCAGTCTTGCCTCGCATGGGGTTATGGCCGGTGGCGGAGATTTCTATGCCGTGCGTCCTTTGCAGGCCATGGGTGTGGATCTGGGTCAAGGTGTTTTGCGAGTCAGCTTTACGCATTACACATCGAAACAGGAAATTGATCAGCTTTTGAATGCGTTGGACGCTGTTTTGTGATCCAGTTCTGACACTGCTGCGTAGAAAGGTAAACAATACGGAGCAGTCATGGGACCCAAGAGCCCGCCGATAATTATGTGGTTCCGACAGGATTTGCGACTGTCGGACCATCCTGCACTCAGCGCTGCTTCGGCAACCGGGCGGCCAATCATTCCGGTCTATATTTTCGACGATCTTGGGCAGGCCTTGGGTGCGGCTCCTAAATGGCGCCTCGGCAAGGGCCTTGAGGTGTTTGACCGCGCGTTGGCGCAGTTGGGAAGCCGTCTGATCTTGCGGCGCGGGGATGCATTGGAGGTTCTGCAAAACCTGATCAAGGAAACCGGATCCACCGAGGTCAATTGGTCTCGGGCTTACGATCCGGACACGATTGCCCGAGATACAAGGATCAAGACGGCTCTGACCAAATTGGGCGTACAGCCCAAATCGTTTTCCGGGCACCTGCTTTTTGAGCCCTGGACCGTCCAGACCAAGACCGGAACGCCTTTTCGCGTGTTTACACCAATGTGGCGATCGGTACAGAAACGCGAGGTTCCATTCCCACATGCGCGACCCGCCGCGCTGACCCCACCGAAGGAATGGCCGCATACAGATACTCTGGAGTCGTGGGGAATGGCCGCGGGAATGAACCGCGGGGCATCAGTTTGCGCCCGCTATGTACAGCCAGGGGAAGACGCAGCGTTCAAAACGCTCCATCGGTTCTTGGAACGGCTTTCGGGGTATCCCGAAGCCCGGGATCAGCTGGCCGAGGATGGAACGTCGGGCATTTCCGAATATCTATCGCTTGGTGAGATTGGACCGCGTAGCGTCTGGCACGCCCTTCAGGGCGCAGAGATGTTCGGCATGTCCGGAACCCAAGCCTATTTGCGACAGTTGGTTTGGCGTGAATTTGCCTATCATTTGATGTTCCATACGCCTCATTTGTTAAGCAACAACTGGAAACCGGAATGGGATCAGTTCCCTTGGGGCCAGAACGTCTCTAGCCCCGAGATCATTGCTTGGAAGCAGGCAAGGACAGGCATTCCCGTGGTCGATGCTGGGTTGCGACAGATGTACGTCACAGGTCGCATGCACAATCGCGCACGGATGATTGTCGCCAGTTATTTGACCAAACATCTGATGGCGCACTGGAAAATCGGTATGGGCTGGTTTTCCGATTGCCTGACCGATTGGGATCCGGCCTCAAATGCGATGGGTTGGCAATGGGTTGCTGGGTCCGGCCCAGATGCGTCCCCGTTTTTCCGTATTTTTAACCCCGAGGCGCAGCAAAAAAAATATGATCCCTATTGCGACTATGTGCGGAAATGGGTGGCCGAAGGACAGTCAAACCCGCCCTCGAGCGCACTTGATTATTTTGAAGCCATTCCCTGCAAGTGGGGTCTTGATCCGTCTGCGCCATACCCAAACCCTGTTGTGGGTTTGGCAGAAGGGCGCGCGCGCGCCTTGTCGGCCTACGAGGGCCGAAAAAGCCGGTAAAGAACTGAAAACTTGCCAGAAACACAAACTCGTTTTAGCCTTCTACAACAACCGCACAGGGGAGAGCGGATGGTTCTAACTACAATCGAAGGGCAGACAGACCTGCCAAGATATTTTGCACATGTTCTGAATATGCTGAACCAGATGGAGCAGGGGCAGCTTGATATTGCCTTGCCAGACGGTCGTGTATTTCGAACCGAAGGCAAACGCCCTGGGCCTGTCGCACGGGTCGATATTCACAATCCGGACGTATTTGCACGACTTGTCCGGGAGGGTGAGCTGGGGTTTTCAGACGGATATCTGGAAGGCGATTGGAGTACACCAGATCTGCGTGCCTTCATGGATCTAGTGCATCTGGGTACCGAGACCGTGTACGACGATTTCACCGGGAAATTTCTGGTACAGGCCTATGAACGCTTGCGCTTTTGGCTGCATCGAAACAACCGTCGACAGGCTAAAAAGAATATCTCTTATCATTACGATTTAGGTAATGAATTCTATGGGTTATGGCTAGATGATACCATGACCTATTCCAGTGCCTTGTTCGAAACCGGACAGGAAAGCTTGGAAAAGGCACAAACCGCTAAATACGCCAGTCTGGTTGATGAAATGGGTGCCAAACCCGGTGACCATATTCTGGAAATTGGCTGCGGATGGGGTGGTTTCGCCGAATATGCAGCAAAAGAGCGTGGCCTGCGGGTCACAGGCTTGACGATCAGCAAGGAACAGTTGAGCTTTGCCCGTCAACGCATTGAAAAAGAAGGACTTACAGATTTAGTTGATCTGAAGCTGCAGGATTATCGTGACGAACGGGGCCAATATGACGGGATCGCCTCTATTGAGATGTTCGAGGCGGTTGGTCAGAAATATTGGCCGGTCTATTTCGACACTATCCGTGATCGCTTAAAACCTGGCGCACAGGCAACCTTGCAAATCATTACCGTCGGCGATCATCGCTGGGATGTGTATAAGAATGGTGTTGATTTCATTCAGAAATATATCTTTCCGGGTGGGATGCTTCCGGCTCCGACAATTCTGCAGGAGCAGGTGGCGAATGCGGGTTTGACCGTGGTGAAGTCAAAAGAATTCGGCAAAAGCTATGATCTGACACTGCGCCGCTGGTACGAGACGTTCAATGACAAATGGGACGAGATTTCGGGAATGGGGTTTGATGAGCGTTTTCGCCGCATGTGGAATTATTATTTGACCGCTTGCGGCGCGGCCTTTGACACCGGCAACTGTGATGTGACACAGATCACCATAGCGAAACCTACTTAGTAAACGGACCTTTAGAATGCCCAGCGCCTCACGTCTTGTCGCAGCCCTTTGTCTGGCGGTGGTGGCATTTTTGGTTTCCAGTATGATCATCGCAAATGGTGAAGAAGGCAAAAGCTATGGCTACTTCACTGTCGTCAACATGGCCCTAGGGGTCGCGTGTGGTTGGAAAATCATGGGTAAACGGACCGGCAAAGGGTGGACCGCTGCCGTCAATAACGGACTGACAGGCATTGCTTCGCTGGTGTTTTGGGGTCTTTTCGTTCAGGGCACCTATGAGATGTTCCGCTTGGCCATGCGCCACCGTTATGATGGACCGTTCGAGGCCCTTACTGCGATTTTCAAAATCAGTGTTGGCTATGGCGAACAGTTGTTAGCTCCGGAAATTCTGTGGACTTTGGCTATTGGCGCTCTTATCGCCGGTTTGGCGACGGAAGAAGCAAGCCGCCGCTGGCGCTAGCACCCAAACACCAACGCGAGATACCCTTGTGAACGATCTGTTTTTCTATGGCACGCTTCGGCATCTGCCACTGCTGCAACTGGTGCTTGGCCGTCCGCTGTCACGCCTGACTTTGTCAGAGGCCAAGCTGAAGGATCACGCGGTTTACGGCGTGCGCGACGAGGCATTTCCGATGATCAAGCCAGAACGTGGGGCCGTTGCGGATGGCCTTCTGGTTCAGGGCCTCGAACCCGAGGATTTCAGGCGACTGATTTTCTATGAAGGGGGGTTTGATTATGATCTGCAGCGGCAGCCCGCTGAATTGCCCGATGGCTCTGTTGACGAAGTCAGCGTGTTCTTTCCCGAGCCTGACCTGTGGTCGCCTGGTGAGCTATGGTCCTTGCAGGACTGGGCAGACGCGTGGGGGGATCTGACCCTAACCGCCGCGCAAGAGGTCATGGGCTATTACGGCAAGGCCGATGCCGTCAAGATCGCGCGCAGTTTTCCGTCGATCCGAACCCGCGCCTGGGCCAAGCTGGCTGCACGCAAACGCGGAACCGGTGACGCGCGTGATCCGAAGAAGGATGTGATCGTACACGAGCATACCCATGCCTATATTGACTATTTCGGCATGCAGGAGGTTCAGCTTCAACACCGCCGGAATGACGGCACGATGGGGTCGGTGCTGAACCGCAACGGATTGATGCAGGGCAGTGCTGTGGTGGTTCTGCCATATGATCCGGGGCGTGACGCGGTGCTTTTGGTTGAACAATTTCGGACACCGGTTTTCCTGATCGAAGACCCCGAGCCGTGGATGTGGGAACCCGTTGCAGGCATGATTGACCCGGGTGAAACGCCGCAACAGGCAGCGCGGCGTGAGGCGATGGAAGAGGCCCAGATCAGCCTCAAGTCGCTTGAATTTGCCGGAGAGGCCTATTCGTCCAGCGGATCGTCCACCGAATACGTCTATCTTTACGTAGGGTTGGCCGATCTTGAGAAAACGATAGACGATGGCGGGCTTGCCTCGGAAGGTGAGGATATCCGCACCAAAATCATTCCCTATGCTCAGTTCATGGATCAAGTCGACGGGCATGGGTTCAAGGATTTGCCGCTATTGTCACTGGCGCATTGGCTGGCTCGGCACAGAGACAGGCTGCGTGGGGCGTGATCGCGGCTTGTGGTTGTTGCGCAGCATCTGTAAATCTTCGTTGATACGTAAAGAAATGAGGGCGCCATGCGCATTGCGAAAGACCTTGCCGACGCAGTAGGGAAAACTCCGTTGATCCGGCTGCGCCGTATCAGTGAGGAAACCGGGTGTGAAATTCTTGGCAAGGCCGAGTTCATGAATCCTGGTCAATCGGTCAAGGACCGTGCCGCTCTTTATATCATTCGCGATGCCATAGCACGGGGCGATCTGAAACCTGGGGGCACCATCGTTGAAGGCACCGCCGGAAACACTGGTATCGGTCTGGCGCTTGTCGGGGCGTCGATGGGCTTCAAGACCGTGATCGTGATCCCCGAGACCCAGTCCGAAGAAAAGAAAGACATGCTGCGTCTCGCGGGCGCACAGTTAGTTCAGGTCCCGGCAGCGCCGTATCGCAACCCGAACAACTTTGTACATTACTCTCGCCGTCTAGCTGAAGAACTGGCGCAGACGGAACCCAATGGCGCAATCTGGGCCAATCAGTTCGACAACGTCGCCAACCGTCAGAGCCATGTCGAGACCACCGGCCCCGAGATCTGGGAGCAAACCGGCGGTAAGGTCGACGGCTTTGTCAGTGCGGTTGGTTCAGGTGGCACGTTGGCCGGTGTGGCCGAGGCCCTGCAGCCCAAAGGCGTCAAGATCGCATTGGTCGACCCGATGGGGGCCGGGTTGTATTCCTATTACAAAACCGGTGAGATCGCGATGGAGGGAAGCTCGATCGCGGAAGGTATCGGGCAGGTGCGGATCACCAAGAACCTTGAGGGGTTCAAACCGGATTTCGCCTATCAGATGACGGATAACGAAGCGTTGCCCTATATTTTTGACCTTCTGCGCGACGAAGGTCTGGTCATGGGCGGATCGACCGCCATCAACATGGCTGGCGCCGTGCGCCTGGCCAAGGATCTGGGTCCGGGCCATACCATTGTTACGATTCTGTGTGATTATGGCACGCGCTATCAATCCAAGCTGTTCAATCCGGAATTCCTGCGCGAAAAAGAATTGCCTGTTCCTGATTGGATGACCGAGGCGCCGCGTAGCATTCCGGGCGTTTTCGAGGACGTATGATGTTGCGGCAGGTCCGCCTGTTTCTGGCCCTTGTTTCACTTTTGTTTGCAGTTCTGTCTGGCCCTGCAACGGCCCAGCTTTCGGATCGGCAAAGTGACTACTATCAGGGTTGGGTAAAAACGGCGGATCGGGCCGAAGATGTGATCGAGGCCAATCGGGCCTCGAACGCTTCGCTGGAAAATCTGCGATCGGAAATTCATACCTATCGAGATGTTTTCAACAGCGCGCGTGGTGCAAATACCGAACGTATCCAGACCCTGGAAAGCCAGATCAAGGCTTTGGGTCCCGGACCGGAAGGTGATGCAACCGAACCGGAAGACATTGCTACGCTGCGTTCACATCTTGAAAACCAACTGAACGCGCTGCGGGTGCCGCATATCATTTCCGACGAGGCCTTCAGTCGCGCCAACGGACTGATTGCAGAAATTGACCAGATCCTGCGAAATAGGCAGAAAAAAGAGCTGTTGGAGCGCGGCCCATCGCCACTGAACCCCAGCTATTGGCGACCAGCCTGGGTTGACCTGACTGAAGCCGGCCGAAGCCTTTTCAACGAGGCTGTGCAGAACTACCAAACAGACGTGGTGCATGAGCAGCTTCGCAAACAGGGGCTTGGAATTCTTTTGCTGGTCTTCGTGGCCATTGTTTTGCTGGGCTATGGAAAACGTTGGTCCGAGGCTGCCGGGAACTATCTGCGTACCATAGGGGGGCAGGGAACTGGTGTATGGACATTCCTGACATCGCTGTTTCGGATAATTCTGCCATGGCTGGGTGTTTTGTTGCTGGTAAAAGCCGTCGTATTGACGGGGATATTGGGATTGCGGGGAACCCTTCTGATAGAAAACGTACCGTTTTGGGCGGCCATTGTTCTGTACTACGACTGGATTGGTCGTCAGGTCTATGTAATGCAGCAGGCGCAGGGTTTCAGAAAGCTCTCGCCAAAGCGGATCACCGAGCTTCGAATCTACCTGGATCTGCTTGCCGTTTTTCTCATTTTGCACGATCTTGGGAACCTTTTCGAACAGATCGAGAATACTTCGGATGCGACGCGCGCGGTTGTGGGCTTCCCAGTTATTCTTGCAACTGCTCTGGTTCTGTTGCGTGCGCGGCAGATACGGCTTGCCGAGGTGCAGGCAGAACCTGATGGCAATGCCCGTGGAACCGGTGTTATCCAGCTGGTCGAATTCTTGCGCCGAGCATTGTTCCTGTTGGGAGTTGTCAGCCCAGTTCTGGCCGCCATCGGTTATAACAACGCGGCTGAGGCCATTGTTTTTCCAGCAGTAAAATCGTTGATCCTGATTGCCGCACTGATCATCCTTCAACGATTCCTGACTTCGGTTTACGGATTGATAACCCGCAAGGGAGAGGCAGCCCGGGACACATTGTTTTCGGTTCTGATTGGCTTTGCCATGGCCATTTTGGCCCTGCCGGTTCTGGCGCTGATCTGGGGCGCACGCGAGACCGATTTGTTAGAGGCATGGTCGCGGCTCCTTTTGGGGTTCGACATTGGGGGCGTGACCGTCTCGCCCAGTAATTTCTTTACTTTTCTGGTGGTCTTCCTGATCGGATACGGGCTGACACGCGCCCTGCAGGGTGGGTTGCGGACCTCATTGCTGCCAAAGACGAGCATTGATCCCGGTGGTCAAAACGCGATTGTTTCTGGGACGGGGTATGTCGGTATCTTCCTGGCAGCCTTGGTCGCCATCATGGTTGCGGGTTTCGATCTGTCGTCTCTGGCCATCGTGGCCGGGGCGCTATCTGTCGGGATCGGATTTGGTCTGCAAACTATTGTCTCGAACTTTGTGTCCGGCATTATTCTTTTGGTCGAACGTCCGATCTCAAAAGGCGATTGGATCGACGTAAACGGGATGATGGGTTATGTGCGCGACATCTCGGTACGCTCGACCCGAATTGAGACCTTCGATCGAACAGATGTCATTGTCCCGAACTCGGACCTGATCAGCGGTGTTGTCACCAACTATACCCGTGGAAACACGATCGGACGCGTCATTGTCCCGGTCGGGGTAGCCTATGGTACCGATACCCGCGTGGTCGAGACAATCCTGGGCGAAATCGCCAACGCACATCCGATGGTATTGGCGAATCCGGCACCCAGCGTAGTGTTTCAGGGGTTCGGTGCGGATTCTCTGGACTTTGAAATCCGCGCCATTTTGCGGGATGTGAATTGGGTTCTTTCGGTGAAGTCCGACATGAACCATGAGATCAATCGCCGCTTTGTCGAAGAGGGGATCGAGATACCGTTTGCTCAGCGTGATGTCTGGCTGCGAAACCCCGAGGCCCTTCAATCGTCAGGTAACGCGCAAATGCCCCCATCTGAGCCTGTTTCAGAGACAAAAGCGCCCCCGGCCTCTTCGCCCGCCGAATTGACCGAGGCTGATCTTTCCGACGGTGATGGTGACGAACCCTGAGGCAAGTTCGGGCCTGAATCGAGCCAGAGAATTTTACACTAATCGGGCCTTGCAAATCCCCAGGCGATAGTCCAAATAACGCCCGCACGGAGAGGTGGCCGAGTGGTCGAAGGCGCACGCCTGGAAAGTGTGTAGGCGGGAGACCGTCTCCAGGGTTCGAATCCCTGTCTCTCCGCCACAACACCAGCTCTTGTCTTGGACGCTTAGGTGTTTCACATCTCAGACATTGTTTTGGAGCCCGGAGCAAAAAAGGCTCGGTAAGCGTTTCACAAAACCCATGTTGAGCGAAATTATCCAATTTAGATGGCCCCGAATTACTGTTTCTTTCAGGCAAGGGAATTTCAGGATGCGAGGCAGTCAAAATGTTGGTTAGGGCCTATTCCTGTGTCGGTTGGGTAACTACAGGTGAAAACTCGGCGCCCGGCTTGTTCGCTGATGCGTGTGTTGAGATATCAATACATCTACAACGCCAAGTGAACGTTATTCCTTGGCTGGTCCGTTTTGCGATAGGTGCGCAGCAAAATTGCGCCCGGAGGTTAGATGTTACTGTCTGTCGTCATTCCATGCATGAACGAAGAGGAGTCGATCCCCATACTGGTGGAGCGCCTGATCGCTGCGACTGAACAGTGGAACGCCGAATCCGAGATTATTCTGGTGGATGATGGGTCTAATGACGAAACATGGCGCGCAATCTGTGCCCAAAGCGAGTTTCATCCGCGTATTCGCGGTTTGAAGCTATCGGGTAACCGCGGTCACCAGATCGCTCTGACAGCGGGGCTGAATGCAGCCCAAGGGCAGCGGATTTTCATGTTGGATGCCGATCTGCAAGACCCGCCGGAGCTTTTGTCGGACATGATGGCGATGATGGATCAGGGTTATGATGTGGTTTACGGGCGTCGGAGTGAGCGAAAAGGCGAAAGTTGGTTTAAGAAAGTAACAGCTCATGGTTTCTACCGCATATTGAACCGGCTTTCGGACGTACCCATTCCAAATGACACGGGCGATTTCCGGCTTGTCAGCCGTCGGGCGCTGGATGCGGTTCTGAGTATGCCGGAACGCGCGCGGTTCGTTCGGGGCATGTTCGCTTGGGTTGGTTTCCGTCAAATCGGGATCGAATACATCCGCGACCCACGGATCGCGGGCGAGACAAAATACCCGATGTCCAAGATGATCCGCTTTGCGCTTGATGCACTGGCAAGTTTTTCGATCAAACCGCTGCAGATCGCCACACGAATGGCCTTTCTGACACTGATTATCGCCGCGCTGATGGCGGTCTACGTCTTTTGGTCCTTGATCCTTTACAACGCAGTTGCGGGTTGGGCGTCGACGGTTCTGGTGATCAGTTTCTTTTCGGGTATCCAGCTGTTGACGCTTGGAATCATGGGGGAATATCTCGGACGTCTGTATATCGAGGCCAAAAACCGACCACTCTATTTTGTAGATCAAGAGACCTCAGAGATTTCGGACACCATAGTAGAAGAGAAGACCGCGCAGAAATGAACGAACGGCGCCGCATAATCCGGTTTGCCATCGTGGGCTTAGGCGTGGCTGGTTACTACATGCTGGCTTATCTGGGCCTGTTGGGTGTGTTTCATTCGCCCTGGATCGCCAATGCATTGGCTTTTGGGTCCGCAATCCTGATCCAGTATATTGGGCAAACAGTCTGGACCTTCGGGCAGGCGCTGGTGGTTCCTGCACAGTTTGGGCGGTTTCTTTGCATGGTCGGAATTGGGCTGCTGGTTTCAGCTGCGATTACCGGACTGGCCGGCCCTCGTTTTGGCCTGAGTGAAGTTGTCTCGGCCGCTGTCGTTGTAGTTGTTCTGCCTGTGATCAACTTCGCGTTCCTACGGCTGTGGGTCTATAAACCGCAGAATTCAACCTAGAGATTGGCAATGTCGCATATCTATTCAAACGAGTTCTTTGACTATATTGACCAGGGCGCCCGGCGGTCCGCAAACAGGCTAATTGCTTGCCTTCTAGGAAAAATCTCTGCGGACAGTGTCGTGGACTTTGGCTGCGGGCGGGGTGTGTGGCTGTCGGAGTGGCAGGCCGCGGGTTGCAAGGATATTGCCGGTGTCGATGGCGACTATGTGGATCGTGACAAGCTTGCGATACCGGCTGAGGCGTTTATCGGTGCAGATCTGTCCAAACCGGTCGAGCTTGGACGCCAGTTTGATTTGGCTCAGTCGCTTGAGGTCGGTGAACACTTGCCGCATGACGCGTCGGCCAGCCTGGTTCAGAGCCTGACCACACATAGCGATCTGGTCCTGTTCTCAGCCGCCGTTCCGGGGCAGGGCGGCGAGTTTCACATAAATGAACAGCGCCTGTCCTTTTGGCAGGGTTTGTTCGCTGAACGGGGATACACGGCCTATGATTGTTTGCGGCCTGAGATGTTCGGGGATCAATCGATCGAACCCTGGTATCGGTATAATTCTGTCCTCTATGCGAACCAATCAGGGGCAGTCCGGCTGTCTCAGGACGTGCTGGATACCAAAGTCGCGCCCGGCGCGTTGAAAGAGGTCGGCAGTTTAGGCTGGACCCTACGCAAGCTGGTTGTGCGTGCCTTGCCCCGGTCGGCTGTCACCGCGATCGCGCAGGTCCGGGCCTCTGTTATTGCAAGGTCATATGGCGACAAATCATGACGGAAAAAACACCTCGGCAGGAGTTTCTTTTTCTGTCCCTGCTTTGCACCGCTGCGTTGTTCCTGATCAACTGGCCACAGCTTTTCGACCCTTTCGTACGTCATGATGATTTCCCGGCGCTGCTGGGCTGGACCGAGATTGCCTACCACAAGGCCTTGGATGAAGGTCGTTGGTTGAACTACTGGTGGCAGTTCCGGCCATTTCTATGGCCCTCACAGATAAGCATGTATCTCTATAACATAGCCTGGGGCTTGTTCTCGGCTGCGGCGGCAGTCGCGATCATGGAGCGTTCGGACCCGATCTGGTATAAAGGCTATCTTGCGCTATTCATTGCGTTTTCGGTTCCAGCATTCCTGATTTCATACTGGTTCAACACGTTGCTGCCGGGGATCTGGGTTATCACCTTGTACAGCCTGGCAGTTCTGTTTCTTCCGCATCGTGTGTCGCTGGCCCTGTTGGTTCTGGCAGTGCCCTTATCCTTCATGGCCTACACGACCTATCCGTTCTTGTTGCTGACACTGATCCTACTGTCAAACAAGGCGCCAAAAACCTATACCAGCGTCGCTGTTACGCTGATCATTTTCTTTGTCAGCCTGGTTCTGGCGCTCCTGTGTGTTTACACCCTGAACTACTTCTATCATGGCATATTCGGTATTCCGGTTGCTGAATGGCGTGGGCCGAACGAAGTCAATTCGGTCGATGACCTGCTGCTGAACCTTACCAAGGTCAAAGTATTCCTCCGATCCATCATCTATACGATGGGCGGAGGGACAATCAGCTATGGCTTGATGCTCTTGGCCCTATTTGCAGGCGCCTGGGGGTTCATGTTTACCCGAAGACGGATGTTTGCCGTCGCGATCCTGATGGCTGCACTTGCTGGTCTGGCACCGCTTATCCTCAAGGCGATGATGTCGGGGGTGCAGGTCCCGGTTCGGGCGTTGAACTGGCTTTGGATCTTGTTTGGGGTGGTGCTGACTTCGTGTGGGGTTCAGTTTCTGCAGTCTTCAAAAAGATGGTTAAGTGTTTCGCGTATCTTGTTGATGTGCGTGTTGATGATCAATTTGATGCTCATTGGCAAAACATCGTTTATGTTCATCCCGCCTTGGCAAAAAGCAACGCGCGCATTGGCGCAAAGCCTGCCTGAACAGGTCGAAACCGTATATATCTATGGGCATTTTCTTGGCGTGAATGGCGCGGCAGACGCCAGAGTTCAATTCGAACGGGGGCTGCGGTTGCGGTTAAACTATCTGACCGGGGCCGAGATCATCATGTGCTGGAAGCAGCCCGATAGATGCGATGGGATTACACCTCCGTTCGATCCAGGCGACTGGGTCTCGACGCCTGTTGTCGCATCAACTGGTGACCAGGCCTTTATCCTTTTGCCGCGTCCCAATCTGGGGCCCTGATCAAAAGGTGAGTTGTAACAGGTTTGAGAAAATTCTATGAATGCGCCCACTTGGGCTGTCCGGCATTCAAGGACACAGACCCCAACCCCTGTTGGAACACCCGGACATGATTGACCTGAGCGACCACAAACCTCTGCGAAAAAGTCGCAACTATCTGATTTATCAGCACCCCGAGGTCGAAGGGGCGCTGCTGAAAGTGCGGGTGGACGAACCTGTGCGTAGCCATTTTTTGCCGCGTTATGCCGAATGGCGCTATGGCAATCTGCGCCAATGGAACCGCGAAGCAAACGAATATCTGGCGGCGCTCAACCGTGGATGCCCCGAGATCGAAAGGTTGGCGCAATTCATGGGATATGCGCCAACATCAGCGGGCCCGGCGATAGTGGTGGAAAAACTGACCGGCCCGGACGGAGATCTTGCGCCAACCCTGCATTCGGAACGCGTCGCGCTGGCCAAGGATCAGGCCGGACGTGAACGTCTTCATGCCGAATTGATGGAACTGTTTGACGATCTCGAAAGTGGCCGGATCATTGTGGGTGACATGGGGTTCGAAAACATCGTTCGTGCGCAGGAAAGAGGCGGCAAGCTGACCGTGATTGACGGCGTTGGCGAGAGGGTTCTTTTTCCGCTGTCACTGGTCAGCGAAACAGCGTTTCGCAAGTCAATCGACCGTCGGCGACAGAGGATGTCGAGTGGCTTTGGTTTAATGAAGACCTGACCACTAAACTGCTACGCGCAAGGGAAACGCGCGTTCGACCTCTTTTGCTATCTCCGCAATCAGCGCTTTTGTCACGGCGTTGCGGTTGTTCATCTGAACCCGCGCGACATAGGCAAGCTCTGGAGGGGTCGGAAAGACATCGTTGATGACTTCCATGTCTGGCGTAATGTGCATCCCGTTCAATAGCGCTATGCCCAGCCCTGATCGAACAGCCGACTGGATTCCTGCTGCACTTGGACATTCCAGGATATTGTCAAAACGGTGGTCCTGCTGCTGACTGTCTTCCATTCCCCACCTTCGGTAGAAACACTGTGTGTCAAAGGACAGAAACGGAACCGGTTCTGACAGATTCAGGCGATAGTCGGGTGATTTGACCCAATGAAGGGAATCCTGAAACAGGATCAGATCTTCGGGCTGCACGTCGTTGCGAAATATCTGAATCACCGCCAAGTCTAATTCACCGGCCTTCAACCAATCCTGAACATTCAGGCTTTGACCAGTGCGGGTTCGTACGCGAACATCGGGGTACAGCCGCGTGAAACGTCCAAGAATTTGGGCGATCCCGCTGGTTGTCGCATCCTCGGTCATGCCAAGCCGCAAGTGGCCGGTGAGCGGCCTGTTACCAAGTGAGGCCACCGCTTCGTCATGCAGAGTGGTAATTCGACGGGCGTATTCACAAAGACGCAGCCCGTCTTCTGTGAACAGGGGGGCACCTTTGCGACGAGTCAGCAGTTTGCAATTCAGTGCGCGCTCTAAACGGCCGATCTTATGGCTGACTGCCGATTGCGAAAGCGCCAGATGTCGGGCCGCACGGGTTACACCACCATAGGTCGCGATTGCGAGCAGCGCGCGCAAGGCGTCTATTTCCAAACGTTCGTTCATGATTTCCCATGACAGATTTTGATCATTGAATGATAATCATTCATTTGCGGCAAAGGCAAATGTCAGATTAGGTATCGCGAACACAATGTACGCGGAGCTTCGAAATGAACAATCTATACCCGGAGGATATCACAGACTTCGAACATCAATCGGCATGCAAATCTGGTCCGCTGACGCTGTCTTCTTCTTTCGGCAAAGGAAAGTGTAACTGATGACGAAAGACAGAACAGCTAACCGCCGCCTGACAACACTGTTTGAGATCACCGGATCGGTTCTGGCCATGGCTTATGCCTTGCTGATTGCTTCGAATATTGGCGCTGAGATTCTTGGATTCTCTCTACTGTTGGTGTCGTCTGCACTGTTTGCCGCATGGGCATTGATTGATCGGCGCTGGACGTTTTTGCTGTTGCAGGCGTTCTATGCGACCTCTGCCATTATTGGACTGATCCGTTGGGCATAAACTTGGTGTAGGGTTGCCGCCAGGAACTTGTTAGGACGGATCTATGACGGATCAGGACAGAATCGATATCGGCTTTCTGCTGTTTGATGGCTTTCCGATGGCTTGTTTGACATCGGTGATCGAACCCCTGCGGGCGGCCAATGAAATCGCAGGTCATCAAGCGTTTAGATGGTCGCTGGTTTCTGAACGTGGTCAAAAGGTTCAGTCAAGCGCAGGGGTTGGGTTCGAAGCAGATCGCGCGTTGGCGGACTGCAGGAATATCGACATTCTATTCCTGCTCAGCAGCCCGTCTTCGGTCTTTGACAACGCTGTTAGCGGCAATGCCTTGCTGCGTGGTCTTGGGAGGCACGGAACAGTTCTGGGCGGGATCAGCGGTGGCGTATTCCCTCTTGTGCGATCCGGTGCAATGGCAGGTCAGCCGGTCTCGGTCCACTGGTGCTATGAGGCGGCATTTGAGGCCGAGTTTCCCGATATGGACGCCCGGAGCGAAGTGATCGTGCGCACCGTGACGCGCTATACCGCCGCCGGTGCAGCAGCAGGGTTCGACCTGGCACTGCATTTGGTTCACGATCGCTTGGGCGGTGACATTGCGCATGAGGTTGCGTGCTGGTTTCAACATCCGATGATGCGCGGTGCGGCAGTGCGTCAGCAGGTGCCCAATGCGACAGCGCCGAAAACGGGAGACCGCCTTCCACCGCTTGTTTCACGCAGCGTTGAAATGTTTGCCGCCAATTTAGGTCAAGCGATCTCGATTGCTGAAGTTGCGAAACAAATGGGCGTCACGCCTCGTCAGATCGAGCGGGCATTCAAACAGGCAACCGGACACAGCCCCAGCCATTATTACCGCGCAATGCGGATGAAGGCGGCGCGTCAGATGGTGGTTTATACCAAAGACCCCATTTCCCAGATCGCGGCCGCTGTCGGCTATGGATCTGTCGCGCCCTTGGTGACGCATTACCGGTCGGCTTTTGGCCTGAGCCCCAGCGAGGACAGGCGCCGCATCAACCGTTTCCGGGTTGAGGATAACGCCCCTTTGCCCTCGGTCTAGGCGCTGGCTAAAGCGCCGATCGCATCGCCGTCAGGATCGCATGGTGCAGAGATTTGGCGGACGAGCGCGGACCATACAGGCTGTAGTGATCCGAACTACGACACAGCACGAAACAGCCAATATGGTGGATCGAGCTGCGCGCCGCCGTTCCCTTAGTCAATATGCGCAGATCCAACTGGCACAAAAGCTCCAGCACTGCTTGAATGTTCGCACCAGCCAGGTCGAAACGCACCCAGGCATCGGTCTGTTCCGTGACTGAGGCCGCAGACCCAACCGCAGATTTCACCTGCGTAGCAAGGTCCTCGTGCGTGTCATGCGGTGCTTCAACCATCCATTGCTCTGGCCCCGCCCAAAAGGCGGTGATTGCGGTTCCTTCAAACCTCTGGACCTTTGGTGCCTCAGCGCAAATCAGTTTCTTCAATGCGGCTTTGGCCGCTGTTTCCTGACCGAGCCGCGCCGCGACTGATGCCAACGCCACGCCCGGTATCTCGGAACAGGTGACAGGCCCAACCGTGTCTACCCGAGGGTCAGCCGCGCCGAGGGCGGTTATCGCAACCAGATTATCCACGCAGACGTTCTCCTTCCGGGTCAACGAAATGGGCCGAGACAATTTCCACCTCGACCGTCAGGTCCGTCAGCGGCGAGACAAGGCGCATTTTCTCGCCCAGCCTGTCGCCGCCGTTTTTCAACAATCCCAGCCCGATGCTACTGTTCAGAATGGGCGAGTAGACGGCTGAGGTGACATAGCCCTGATCATGGGCCGCATCGACCGGGCCATCGTTCTTCATCAGGTGGCCACCAGCTGTCACTTTGTTTTCGGGTTCCAACGGCTTGATCCCGACCAGCATCAGAGCGTCCGGTTGATTCAGTGCCTCGCGTTCCGACAGGGTTGATCCGATACTGTCCTTCTTTTTGGACACCATGCGGCCCATTCCCAGGTTCAGGGCGGTTGTGGTGCCGTTCAACTCGCTGCCAGCAGCGTGCCCCTTTTCAACCCGCATCACGCCCAGTGCCTCGGTGCCATATGGGACAACGTCGAACTCTTCGCCCTCGGCCATCAGCTTGCGCATCAATGCGTCGCCATAGCGAGAGGGAACCGCGATTTCGAATGCCAGCTCGCCTGAAAAGGAAATCCGGAACAGCCGCGCCCGAAGACCGCCGCACACGGTGATGGTTCCACAGGCCATAAAGGGAAAGGCCTCATTCGAGATGTCGAATTCCGGGTCGATGATTTTTCGCAGCAGCTTACGGGAATTGGGCCCGGCAACTGCATATTGCGCCCATCCTTCTGTGGTGGATATCAGCTGCACATCCATGTCCGGGCACAGGCACTGGCGCACGAATTCCATGTGGCGATAGACGACTACGGCATTTGCGGTCGTGGTAGTGACGACGAAATGATCCTCGGCCAGCCTTGCCGCTGTGCCATCATCCATCGCCATGCCATCTTCGCGCAGCATCAGGCCATACCGGGTTTTGCCGACCGCAAGCTTGGCGAAACCATTGGCATAGACCCGGTTCAGGAACGCTGCCGCATCGGTACCCTGCACGTCGATTTTGCCCAATGTCGTGCAGTCGCACACCCCGACCGAGGCACGCGTCTGACGCACTTCACGGTCCACGCTCTCGCGCCAATGGGTCTCGCCGGGCAGGGGGAACCACTGCGCGCGCAGCCAGTTGCCAACCTCGACAAACACCGCGCCGCGTTCTTCGGCCCAGTGATGTGAGGGCGTCAGGCGGGTAGGGTGGAACTCTTTGCCCTTCATCCGGCCTGCGAAAGTAGCAATCGGGACGGGGGTATAGGGCGGGCGGAAGATGGTGGTACCGGTCTCGGGGATCGACTTACCGGCCAGCTCGGCCATGATCGCCAGCCCGCCGATATTCGAGGTCTTGCCCTGGTCCGTGGCCATGCCCAGCGTGGTATAGCGTTTCAGATGCTCGACCGAACGGAAGCCCTCCTGATAGCTGAGACGGACATCCTTGACCGTCACATCGTTCTGTTGGTCAAGCCAGGCGCGTTTGCAGCCCTGGACGTACCAGAATGGTGTCTGCGCGATGGGCGCGTCCTCGGCCTCGGGCAGATCGGGTTTGGCACTGGTAAGGTCCAAAGCGGCGATTGCGGCCTCGGCGCCAGAGCGCAGCGCGCCGTGGGTCGACATATCGCCGTTTGCCGCGCCGGCAACGGACATGCCCACCGGCAGGTCCGCGCCGGGAACAAAGGCGGCCAGCGTCTCATCCCAGGTGGGGCGGCCCCGCTGATGACAGGTCATGTGGACATTCGGGTTCCACCCACCAGAAACGCCCAAGGCACCACATTCCAATGTCCGGGTTGAGCCATCGGGCAGGGCGACTTCGACAAAACTCAGCCCCAGACGGCCCTTGGTATTTGTGACCTGAGCGCCCTGTAGAACTTCGTATTCGTGGCTGATTGGCGCGTCCTTGCGTACATCGATCACCGCGGTGATTTTCACACCTTTGGCGTGCAGATCAGCTGCGGTGCGGTGACCGTCATCGTTGTTGGTAAAGACCGCGACGCGCTGCGATACCGCTGCTCCAAACCGGTTGGCATAGGTCCGCAGGGCGCTGGCTGTCATGATGCCGGGGCGATCATTGTTCTCGAATGCGATTGGCCGCTCGGTCGCGCCTGCGCACAGCAGCGCCTTTTGGGTATAGATACGCCACAGGATTTGCCGGGGTTTGCCTGCGGGCAGACTGGGCAGGTGATCGCCCGTACGCTCGACCGCGCCATAAATTCCGTGGTCAAACGCGCCGATGACCGTGGTGCGCGGCATCAGGCGCACATTGGGAAGCGCGGACAGCTCGGCCACAGCCTGCGCCGCCCAGTCAGACGCCGCAGCATCGTCAATGATGAGTGTTTCGCTGTTCAGGCGACCGCCAAGGGCGAAATCCTCATCCGCCAGAATGACGTCCGAGCCCGCACGACCAGCGGTCAAAGCGGCCATAAGCCCGGCTGGTCCGGCACCGATGATCAGCAGATCGCAATGGCGAAAGCCCTTGTCGTATTCGTCCGGGTCCTCTTGCATCGAAAGCGATCCAAGCCCGGCTGCGCGACGGATTGTAGGCTCGTACAGCTTTTCCCAGAAGGCTGCAGGCCACATGAAAGTCTTGTAGTAGAAACCCGCAGACAGGAAGTTGGAAAACATGTCATTCACGGCCAGCGCGTCGAATTTCAGGCTGGGCCAGCGGTTCTGTGATCGCGCCTCAAGCCCCTCGAACATCTCGATGGTTGTTGCGCGGGTATTGGGCTCTTTGCGGGCACCCGAGCGTAGTTCGACCAGGCCGTTCGGCTCTTCGGATCCTGCGGTCAGCAATCCGCGCGGACGGTGGTATTTGAAAGACCGCCCGATCAGACGCACATCATTGGCCAGCAGGGCAGATGCCAAAGTGTCGCCGGGATGGGCGGTATAGCTGCGCCCGTCAAAGCGGAAGTTCAGCGTTGTATTGCGGTCGATCTGTCCGCCATTCAGCCGGTTCACCTGCGTCATTTGGAGCGCCCCCGTTCGCGGGCCACATCGCGGGCCAGTTCCACCTTTGAAATCTCGTGGGTCAGCGTGTTGCGCGTGACTACCAGCCAGGATCGGTCACCTGTTTCGTGGTACCAAAGTTCACGGTGCTCGCCTGCCGGGTTGTCACGCAGATAGGCATAGTCGTGAAAGACCTCGGCGGCATTTTCCGCCTGCCAATCGGGGCGGTCAATCAGCGCGGCGTCGCCCAGATAGGTGAATTCCGATGCGTCGCGAGGCCCAAGAAGGGGGTGGTTGATTATCATGTCTGCTGTCCCCTTTAATGCAGGTTGGGCTGATTGCCCGCGCCTTTTTCGTCGATCATCCGGCCGGTGCGGAACCGGTCCAACCGATAGGCCGTTGCGACAGGGTGCGGTTCGTCCTTCGCAAGCAGATGTGCAAAGCAATAGCCCGAAGCCGGAGTTGCCTTGAACCCGCCATAGCACCAGCCCCCGTTGAAATAGAGGCCCTCGACCGGCGTTTGGTCAATGATCGGAGAGCCATCCATCGACATGTCCATCACGCCACCCCACATCCGCAGCAACCGGGCGCGTCCGATCATCGGCATCAATGCCATGCCACCTTCGCAAACATCCTCGACCACGGGCAAGTTGCCGCGTTGGGCATAGGTGTTATAGCCGTCAAGATCGCCACCAAACACCAGCCCGCCCTTGTCGGACTGACTGACATAAAAATGCCCCGCGCCATAGGTGATGACACTGGGCAGGACAGGCTTTAGCCCCTCAGATACAAAGGCTTGTAGAACGTGGCTTTCGATAGGCAGGCGCAGTCCGGCCATCCCCATAACGCGCCCCGAACTGCCCGCAACTGCGCATCCGACTTTGGAGGCGCCGATAAAGCCCTTAGTCGTTTCGACCCCAAGACATTTGCCATCTTCGATCCGCAGCCCGGTAACTTCACAGTTCTGGATAATATCGACGCCATGCAGGTCGGCTGACCGGGCATAGCCCCAGGCCACTGCATCATGGCGCACGGTGCCGCCGCGCCGTTGAACAAGGCCGCCCTTGATCGGAAAGCGAGCGTCGTCGAAATTCAGATAAGGGTGTTCGCGCCGCACCTGATCTGCGTCCAGCAATTCGGCATCGGCCCCGTTCAGGATCATCGCATTGCCACGTCGCGTATAGGCGTCACGCTGTCCGTCTGTATGGAACAGATTGACGATACCGCGCTGACTGACCATTGCGTTATAGTTCAGGTCCTGCTCGAGCCCTTCCCACAGCTTCAGCGAGAACTCATAGAACGGCTCATTCCCATCCAGCAGGTAGTTCGAGCGAATGATCGTGGTGTTTCGGCCCACATTTCCGCCACCGATCCAGCCTTTCTCGATTACGGCAACATTTCGTTGGCCGTAGATTTTGGAAAGGTAATGCGCGGTTGCCAGACCATGCCCGCCGCCGCCGATTACGATGATGTCGTAATGGGCCTTAGGTTCAGGTTCACGCCAAACCGGTTTCCACCCTTTGTGGCCGGTTAGCGCCTCTTTGAAAACTCGAAAGCCGGAATATCTCATGAATCGGACCTTTTCTTCCAAACTTCATTATTTTCGGGCGCGGCGATATCCCCATATGCGACATGGGTGTGTCTGAATCAGACCCTCAGGCACAAGAAATAAGGCCGGAAAACCAATCGGTGAAATCCGATACCTCGGCTGAGTTGCGAAGGACGGATAAAAAATAGCCCTCACTGGCGGGTGCGGAATCTTTGCTGGCAAGGCGGACTTTGCCTGATTTCAGGGCGTGCTCTGCGATGATAGAGTTCACCAGCGCAACACCGCTGCCTGAAACAGAAAGTTGCAGGGCGAGGCCATAGGAATCCACAAAATATGATGGCTTGCGCAGTTTCTGGCCGGTGATTTCACCCCATGACGCCCAACTGTCCGATGTGCCAACGGATTCGATCAGAGGCAGATCAAGCCAATTGCCGCTTAGATTCGGCGACACCACCGGGACAAGGCGATTGGGATTCAACGGTTTCGCATTTTTCCCGACTTGTTTTTCTGAACCAAAGCGTACCTCAATATCGGCGCGCGATGCTGCATATTCGTCGGGCCAGATAGTGCTGACAAATCGGAGTGAGGTTTCGGGGTGCTGGGCCTGAAATTCGGGTAATGCCGGCGAGATGACCCATTCGATGATGCTGATAGAGGCTGCCACCGTGATATGGCGAGCTTTTTCTTCGGCCAAATAGGGTGAGGCTGCGGAGTGCAACATATCCAAGGCTGCCTCGACCTGTGGCAGCAGCTTCCGCCCTTCATCCGTCAAAGAAAGACCGCGCGCGTGGCGGTGGAACAGAACGACGCCCAGACGGGTTTCCAAGGATTTGATTTGTTGGCTGACTGCGGATTGCGTCAACCCGATCTCATCTGCCGCCGCGGTCGAACTGAGCCGCCGCGCGGCCGCTTCGAATGACCGAAACCACGTTAGAGGAGGGAGTGTTTTTGCCATCGGTAACTGACCTATTATTGTTATTAATACCTAAGGCTCAAGTTCTTTCGTTTGTCAAAAGATGTTTCTAACGGTGATATTTCCTCAGGCAGATTTGGGGAGACGGCAGTGCAGCCAAATATCAGAAAAATAGTGACTTTCGACGAAGAGGTTCTGGTTGAAGGATTTCGGGCAGCGGAACGCCCGTGGCGCATGTTTGCCGTAGCGGCGGTTGTGTCGAACCCCTGGGCTGGCCGGTATGTCGAGGATCTGAGACCGGAAATTCTGGCCTATGGGCCTGTGCTGGGGCAAATGTTGACTGACCGGATGGTCACGCTTGCAGGCGGTGGCGAGGTGGTCGAAGCCTATGGCAAAGCGGCGGTTGTTGGGCTGGATGGCGAGGTCGAACATGCCTCGGGCCTGATCCACACGCTGCATTTCGGGAATTACTATCGTCAAGCGGTTGGGGCCAAGTCCTATCTGTCCTTCACCAATACCCGCGGTCCGGCGAACACTCCGATCATGGTGCCCATGATGGACAAGAATGATGCCGGGCGTAGATCGCATTATTTGACGCTGCAGTTTGCAATCCCCGACGCACCGCGCGCGGATGAAATTGTGGTCGTGCTGGGTGGTGCAACCTCGGGCCGTCCCCATCATCGGATCGGCGACCGTTATCAGGATCTCAAGGATTTGGGCCATGACGTGGACAACCCGGCCTCGGTCTGAACTCAGCACCCTGGCGGTGATTGATCAGGGCAAAGGGCCATTGGTCATTCTGCTGCATGGGGTTGGCCTGCGGGCCGAGGCGTGGGGCGCGCAGATCGACGCTCTGGTCGCGGCGGGGTATCGTGTCTTGTGCCCGGATATGTCAGGACATGGTCAGTCGAGCTTTGATCATCCGACTGGCTTGGAGGCATACGTGCACCGCACGGCGTCCGTGCTAACAGAGCCCGCTGTCTTGATCGGCCATTCAATGGGCGCCCTGATAGCGCTCCGACTGGCGACGGATGTGCCAGATAGCGTTCTTGGCGTTGCGGCATTGAATGCGATCCATCGGCGTCCGGCTGCCGCGCGCAAGGCCGTCGTCGCACGTGCCTCGGCCTTGGACGTATCGGGGCCAAATGATCCCACTGTCACGTTGCAACGTTGGTTTGGCGAAGCCTCGTCCGCCGAGCGACTGGCCTGCATGCGCTGGCTGACTGAGGTTGATCCGGCGGCCTACAAATCCGCGTATACCGCTTTTGCCGAAACGGACGGTCCTTCCGATGATGAACTGGCCCGTATCGCTTGTCCCGCCTTGTTCATGACCGGCGCGGATGAGCCGAATTCGACGCCTGAAATGTCTCGGGACATGGCGCGTTTGGTTCCCTCGGGACAAGCGGCAATCATCGCAGGTGCCGCCCATATGTTGCCGATGACTCATCCCGTCGAGGTAAACGCGCAGCTGTTGGAATTTGTGGGGGGGTGCCAGCCATGACAAGTATGGACCCCCGAGCTTTGCGTGACGCCTTTGGCAGCTTTATGACCGGGGTGACAGTGGTGACGGCACGGGATCCGCAGGGCGCGCCAGTTGGGTTCACCGCAAACTCGTTTTCGTCCGTATCGCTTGACCCGCCATTGCTGCTGGTGTGTCCGGGGAAGTTTCTGTCCAGCCACGATATTTTCGCCAACTGCAACCAGTTTGCGGTGAATATACTCGCAGATGGGCAGCAAGAGATATCGAATACCTTCGCCGGGTATAAAGGGGATCGGTTTGCAAAGGTCGCGCACAGCAACGGTCTTTTCGATCTGCCCCTGATCGACGGGGCGCTGGCGCAGTTTTGCTGTAAGACCCATCAGGTCCTTCCGGCCGGCGATCATACCGTATTGATCGGAGAGGTGGCTGAGTTTTCGCACTCGGTCGGGCAGGGGCTTGGATATGTTGGCGGGTCGTATTTCAGCCTTGGGCTTGAGCGGGAAGTGGACGCCATGGTGCCCACGATCTGCGGCGCGATCATCCGCAATGGCGACAGCGTTTTGCTTGAGCAGAACAGCGGCGCCTATCGTCCCATTCAGATCGCCGGGGTTGAACGCGGCGGGCAGCGAAACCGGCTGAGCCAGGGCCTGTCCGAACGCGGGCTGACGGTGCAGGTCGAACAGGTCTATTCGTCCTTCGATGATGCCGAAACCAAGCAACATTATACCTATTTTCTGGCCAGCTGCCCCCGGCCAACGCCGCTTGAGGGCGCCGAATGGATCAAAACGGATGATCTTCCGACCCTGAAATACGTGTCCGGCGGTGTCCGCCACATGATGACCCGCTATGCGATTGAAGCCAAAGAGGGGGATTTCGCTCTCTACCTCGGTGACGCCTCGCAGGGTGACATTCACAGTTTACGATAAAGGAGCAGGTCTATGGAATTCTCCCTGTTTGCCCATATGGAACGTTTGTCGCCAGATCAGCCGCATGACGTTCTGTATGACGAATTCGTCAGCCTTGTGAAAATGGCGGACGAGGGCGGGATGCGCGCCGTCTGGACGGGTGAGCATCACGGGATGGAGTTCACCATCGCGCCCAACCCCTTTATCTCGCTAGTCGATCTGGCTCATCACACCCGGAATGTACGGCTGGGGACGGGTACGGTAGTCGCCCCGTTCTGGCATCCGATCAAATTGGCCGGAGAGGCCGCCGCGGCAGATCAGATTACCAAAGGCCGGATCGAACTGGGGATCGCACGCGGCGCATATTCGTACGAGTATGAGCGCCTGATGCCGGGGATGGATGCCTGGGAGGCGGGCCAGCGGATGCGCGAAACCACCCCTCTGCTTCCGCAAATCTGGCAGGGCGATTGCGCGCATGAGGGTGAGTTTTATTCCTTTCCGGCGACCACATCTGCGCCGAAACCGTTTCAGAAAAACGGTCCGCCGATCTGGATCGCGGCGCGGGACCCCAATAGTCATGAATTCGGTGTCCACAACGGGTTTAACATCCAGGTCACCCCCCTGTGGCAGGGCATGGAAGAGATTGAAACGCTGATGGACCGCTTCAATGCAGCCTGCGACAGCAATACCGGACCGCGCCCCAAAATCATGCTGTTGCATCATACATATGTTGGCAAGGACACAGACGATGTTGCGCAAGGCGTTCAGGAATTGCGCCGGTATTACAACTATTTCGGTGCCTGGTTCATGAACAAACGCCCGGTCGAGCAAGGGTTGATCCAACGGATCACCCCGGACGAGATGGATGCCAACCAGATGTACACAAGTGATAAGCTGGCGCGCGACCTGACGGTTGGTACAGCGCAGCAGGTTATCGACCGGATCAAACGTTATGAAGATTTGGGCTATGATGAGTTTTCGTTCTGGGTCGACAGCGGGATGACGAACGAGCGAAAACGTGCCTCTTTGGCGCGGTTCATCGACGATGTCATGCCAGCCTTTCAGTGAGGAACACTATGGGAAATCTACCGCATTTTCAGCTTTTCATTGATGGCGCCTGGTCTGAGGGGGCGACGTCTCAGGTTATGACATCTGCAAATCCCGCAACTGGGCAGGGGTGGGCTACGTTTTCCTGTGCGGCACCTGAGGATGTCGACAGGGCAGTCGCCGCCGCCAAACGTGCGCTTGATGATCCGCAATGGCGCGACATGACGGCCACCGCGCGCGGCAAGCTTCTTTATCGCCTGGCCGACCTAGTTGCCGAAAACGCTGCACGGCTTGGAGAATTTGAGACAACAGACAGCGGTAAACTGCTGGCAGAAACCTCGGCGCAAACTGGGTATGTCGCGGATTACTACCGCTATTTCGCAGGGCTTGCGGATAAGGTTGAAGGGACGGTTCTGCCCATCGACAAGCCGGATATGCATGTGTTTACCACGCGCGAACCCATTGGTGTTGTCGCGGCTATTGTGCCCTGGAATGCACAAATGTTCCTGACGGCGACCAAGTTGGGCCCGGCGCTTGCGTCTGGGTGTACCGTCGTGCTGAAGGCATCCGAAATCGCGCCGGCCCCGATGCTGGAGTTCGCGCGTTTGATTGAACAGGCAGGATTCCCCGCGGGCGTTGTCTCGGTCATCACCGGGGATGCGGAAAACTGTGCAATTCCACTGACCCGCCATCCCGATCTGGATCGCATCGCCTTTACCGGTGGCCCCGAGACAGCGCGCCATGTGGTCAGGAATTCCGCCGAAAACTTCGCCGTCACTTCGCTGGAGCTTGGTGGCAAATCGCCGATACTTGTTTTTGAAGACGCGGATCTGGATGGGGCCGCAAATGGCCTGATCGCCGGAAACTTTGGCGCGTCAGGGCAAAGTTGCGTTGCGGGCACGCGCGGGCTGGTGCAGCGATCCGTTCTGCAAGATCTGATCGGCCGCATCAAAGAAAAGGCGGGTGCAATCGTTTTGGGTGACCCGCTGGAGGCCGGTACCCATGTCGGACCGCTATGTACCATGGCGCAAGTGAACAAGATCGAAGAGACCCTGGCCAAGTCAGCGGAGCAGGGGGCCGTGGTCCATTTCGGCGGGCAACCTGCGGATCGGCCCGGCAATTACATGAACCCAACACTGGTCGAGTGCATATCGCCCGAGACCGAGACGTTGAAAGTTGAGATGTTTGGCCCGGTTATGTCTCTGCTGCCCTTCGATACCGAAGAAGAGGCCATCGCATTAGCCAACAGCACGGTCTTTGGGTTGGGGTCTGGCGTGTTCACGCAGAACCTGGCGCGGGCGCATCGGGTGTCCAAGCGGATCAAGTCGGGGATTTGCTGGGTGAACACCTATCGCGCGATCTCTCCCATCGCGCCGTTTGGCGGGTTTAACCAATCGGGGTATGGGCGTGAGGCCGGGGTTGAGTCGATCCTCGATTACACCCGGACTAAGACCACCTGGATCAGCACCTCGCAAGAGCCGATGGCGAACCCGTTTGTGATGCGCTAGGTCTGTTGTCAGACAGATATCGGAGCGCGGTCATGAAGTTGAAACATCCGAATTTTGAACCTCCGGCAGACGCAAATGACCGGAGGTCGATCCCTCCGGTCATTTGCTATCTGCCCGAAACGATACCGCACCCTGATCTGGCTGCGTTGAGTGACCTAAGGCAGCATGCGGTGAAAACCGCCGAAGCCATCGCCGCCCCGCGCGATGCGGCCTGTATCGAAGTACCTGCCGGGGCCTTCGTACGGGTGTTATCGGTCGATGGCCCGCAGGTCGGTGATCTGAACATGTGGAACAAGCTCGACCTGACCGAGCGGTTCTATTCCGGCAAGACCCGCGCGCTGCATGGCACGCATCTGTCGACCGGGGACCGGATGTGGTCAAGTTTCCCGAATATGCGGCCCATGGCGACCATCGTCACGGATACTCTGGATTGGTATGGGTTCGATGCTTTCGGCGGATCGGTGCATGACGTGATCGGGACGCGCTGTGACCCCTATACCGGGCGATTGCTGTCTGGCGATGACTATCATTATTGCTGCCATTCTAACCTAACGCGCGCATTGGCCAGCCATTGTGGCCTGCCTCTGCACGAGGCCGAAATGCATGTCCACGACGTGTTGAACGTCTTTATGTGCACCGGATTTACGCAAGAAACGGGCCAGTACTTTATGAAGGCAAGCCCGGTGCGTCCGGGTGATTACCTAGAGTTCTACGCCGAGATTGACCTGATCGTGGGTCTTTCAGCGTGTCCCGGGGGCGATTGCTCGTCCGAGCATTCCTCGGACGCAGCCGCCTGTTACCCATTGGTGATGGAGGTCTATGACCCCGGAGAAGAATCCCGAAATGCGCATGTACAGCCCCAGCGATCTGCTTATGACCGCACCCATGGGGCAGGCTAAGCGGTCAGGCGTTTCCCAAGCCGGTCCAGCATCCGGCAACATAGGTCCAGCTGTTCGATCTCGACGAACTCATCAGCTTTATGGGCCTGCGTGATCGAGCCCGGACCGCAGACAATCGCGTGGGTGCCAAGTCGCTGAAATAGGCCAGCCTCGGTGGCGAATGACACGACACCGGTGCCATTTGCGCCGGTCAGCTCGGCCACCAGTTTGCGGGCGGCGTTTTCTTCCATCGGCTCAAGGCCTGCAACCTCGGCGGTGATGTCCTGCGTGATGCTGGCCTCGCTGTGGACGGCTTGCATTTCGGGCAGCAGGCTATGGGTCACATAGTCAGACAGGGTCTGCTTGACGAAATCCGCATCGCTGGCCTGAACCGGGCGCATTTCCCAACCGACATCGGCTTTGCTGGCAATGACGTTATGGGCGACGCCGCCATTGAAGAAGCCGACGTTTATGGTGGTCCAGGGCGGTTCAAACGGGCTGTTTGTCGGGGCCCGGGATTTCAATATCTGGCGCAGTTCAAGAAGCTTCCCAACATAGCGCGCTGCATATTCCGCCGCATTCACCCCATCATCAGGGGCCGAGCTGTGTCCTTCGAGCCCGACAAATCGTGTCGTGTATTCATAGCACCCCTTATGCCCTTCGATCAGGCACATTTCGGTGGGCTCTCCGATTATTGCGATATCTGGCACAATTCCTCGTTCGGAAAGATCGTTCACCATGTTCTGCGCGCCCAAACATCCGGTTTCTTCATCATAGGTGAAGGCAAAGTGCAGCGGTTGGGTCAGTTTTCTGGCATCCAGCGTTTCGGCAAGTGCAAGTGCGGCGGCGATGAAGCCCTTCATGTCACAGGTGCCACGTCCGTAAAGTCTGCCATCTTTCTCGGTCATCAAAAACGGGTCTGATGTCCAGTTCTGATCCGCGACGGGAACCACGTCCGTGTGGCCGGATAACAGGATGCCGCCGGGAATGTCTGGGCCTATGGAAGCAAATACATTGGCCTTGGTGCCAGTATCATCCTGGGTTTCGATGCAGCGTGCACCCAAGGCCTGCAACCTGTCCCTTAGATAGCTGATGATCTGAAGATTGCTGTCTGCAGATACCGTTTCAAACGCGATCAGATCGGCGAGGATATCTTGGGTTCTTTGCAGGGTCATGGCTTTACAAACAGCTTTCTTGGGCGGTTACAGTAACATTCGGCAGGACCGGTATCGGTTATCAGGATCGACTCGGTGATCTCTAACCCCCAGTCATTCAACCAGAGGCCAGGCATAAAGTGAAACGTCTTGCCAGGTTCCAGGATTGTCTCATCCTCGGGACGCAGAGATATCGTGCGCTCACCCCAGTCCGGGAGATAGCTCAGACCCACTGGATAGCCGCAGCACGCGCGGCTTTCAATGTGGACGTATCTGACAATCAGGCATCCACACTGTATGTCGTTCCCCATTAGTATCCTGATTGCGTCCCCACTAGATCGGGTCTGCGTCATGAAAGACCAAAACGCCCTGATGGACGTAGAACGACCACCCCTCGTATCCGGTTAGCCACGTCATGTTCGAAGGGGCTTCGAAGAACAGCGCGTCCAGCCCGGCCTTGGCCATGGCTTTTCGTGTTTTGGACAGCTGGCGGTTAAATTCCCCCCGTGTGAATGCCGGATTCACATAGCTCATCGGATCCTCGTGTCGTGATTAGAGACGTGTTGACAGAACTTTACGAATCCGATCACGTCAATGGACAACTCAGGAAGGAAATACTGTTGAAACTCAGTTCAAACCCACACCGCGGCAAGGAAAAATTGATTCCTGATGCTCCATTTCCTTCGATAAACGCGGCTCGCGTAGCTGATTTGTTAACAGTATGCCCTGCAGCAGCAGAAACCAATCTGGTTGAAGCCAAGGATTTGGCCAATGTCGCCGATCTATGGGTCAAAGATGAGCGTGGGCGCATGAACCTCGGGTCATTCAAGGCTTTGGGGGCTGCCTATGTCATCGCCCGTCACGCTGCTGATCTGGCGCAGACACCGGATGAGTTTACTTTACGCGGGATAACCTATGTCACCGCTAGCGCGGGTAACCACGGGATGAGTGTAGCAGCAGGTGCACGGATATTTGGGGCTGATGCAGTGGTCTATATCGCCGAAACCGTACCTGAAAGTTTCGCGGAACGCCTTCGTGCGCAAAAAGCCAGGGTCGTTCGTCAAGGCACGGATTATGCCGCCAGTATGGAGGCTGCTGGCAAAGCGGCGCAGGCTAACGGTTGGACATTGCTATCTGACAGTTCGTGGGACGGGTATTACGAGCTGCCGCACACCCTGATGGAGGGGTATCTGCAGATGGCTGCAGAAGCGGTGCGCCAATGCCCAAATGCGCCCACGCATATCATTTTGCAGGCCGGGGTAGGTGGGCTGGCAGGGGCGGTTGCAGCTTATGCGCGCCATGCCTGGGGGGATGGACCCAAGATCATTGTCGTGGAACCCGAAGCGGCCCCTGCGTTGCAAGCCAGTATCGAAGCAGGTACCTGCGTCTTTGCGGATGGGCCTGACAGCATCATGGGGCGGCTGGACTGTAAAGAACCCTCGCTGATCGCGCTGAATGGTCTGGCGCGGGATGCAGACTGTTTTCTGACGCTCTCGGATGACGACGTGGTGCGGTATTTACCGGCCATGGCAGAGGCTGGGTTGGCGACAACTGCTTCGGGCGGGGCGGGCGTCGCAGCAGCGATGAATGCAGATGTCTGCGAGGCCCTGAACATTGGGAGCGATGCCCAAGTTCTGTGCATTTTATCCGAAGTGCCGGATTGAAGAAGGTCAAGAAACATCTGAATCCTGCCCCGGAATAAGCGCAGGAAGCCGCAAGTTAAGAGGGTGCAACTGCCCCCAAAGGCAGAATCCGATTGCGCCTGAAAACGGGAGGTGCGCAAATCCGAACCTCCGCCCTATCAAAATGAGATTTATTGCCCCCCAAAGCGCGGTTTTTAGATTGGATTGCGCCAGATAATTTTGGCGTTTTCCAATCGGTCGAGGAATTTCGACATGCGAATCTCTCAGCACCTCAGTATCGATGCCGAGGTCTGGGTTGCGAGATGTGGTGGTTTAGGTTGTAATTATAACCTATTAAAAATATTATATTAATGTTGTGGGTGAGGAAGTTGAATAGAGGCGAATGAAGCAAGTTAATTACGCTATTCAAGGCCTTGCGTTGCGGGCGAGATATCGAAATATCAGTTGAGCAGAAGTGAATTTCAGGATTCTTTGTCGCCTAGCTGTCACATTTATGGTTGCGTGGTTGGTCCCCCATGTCCTTAAATAGGGTGGACTGGTCTTTGAGATCCGGATGAACCGGGCAAGCAAAGACCGCACAGGGGAGCCAAGTTGGTAATGTCAAATGACGCAGCGTTCGTCGAATTTCAGCGTGTTCAAAAATCTTATGACGGCGAGATACTCGTCGTAAAAGATCTTAACCTCTCAATGCCAAAGGGTGAGTTTCTGACAATGCTGGGCCCCTCTGGGTCTGGCAAGACAACTTGCCTAATGATGTTGGCCGGATTTGAAACCGCTACTCATGGCGAAATCATGTTGGACGGACGCCCGATCAACAACATTCCACCACATAAGCGCGGGATTGGCATGGTGTTTCAAAACTATGCATTGTTCCCGCATATGACTGTGGCTGAAAACCTTTCGTTCCCGCTTGAAGTGCGCAACATCGGCAAAAGCGATCGGGAAGAAAAAGTGAAGCGTGCGCTGGATATGGTCCAGATGGGCGCCTTTGGCAGCCGCCGTCCGGCGCAACTGTCCGGCGGTCAGCAACAGCGGATCGCCTTGGCCCGTGCCTTGGTGTTCGAGCCCGAGCTGGTCTTGATGGACGAGCCACTGGGCGCGCTGGACAAGCAACTGCGTGAACATATGCAGTTCGAGATTACCCGTCTGGCGCATGAGCTGGGGATTACGACAGTTTACGTGACCCACGACCAGACAGAGGCGCTGACGATGTCGGATCGCGTGGCCGTGTTCGACGACGGACGCATCCAGCAGCTTGCGCCGCCGGATCTGCTGTATGAAGAGCCCGAAAACAGCTTTGTTGCCCAATTCATTGGCGAAAACAACACGTTGGAAGGCGTTGTTAAATCAATCAGCGGCGACTCCTGCGTGGTTGCTCTGGATGATGGGTCAGAAATCGACGCCAAACCGGTCAATGTCACTGCAGCCGGTGAACGGACCAAGGTTTCAATCCGTCCCGAGCGGGTCGAATTCAACAAAGATCGCCTGCATGCTGATGCGCATACGCTCAAGGCGACTGTCAAAGAATTCATCTATATGGGTGATGTCTTCCGGTTCCGCCTGTCCGTGGCGGGTAATGAAGACTTTATCATCAAGACCCGAAACGCCCCTGACGCGATTCGGTTGTCGCCCGGCCAGGAAGTTGAAATCGGTTGGTTGGCCCATGATTGCCGGGCACTTGACGCCTGATGCAGAACGTCCCCTGGTGGATCGCTGGGGGTAAATGGCGGCCGGGTTGCCCCGTGATCCGGTCTGTTCAGAAATTTACGGGTATAACAGGGAGTTAACAATGAAAGTTAAGACCACTTTGATGGCAAGCGCCATTGTTGCCGTGGCCGGAGGCGCCATGGCCGAGGAGATGACGATTGTCTCGTGGGGCGGCGCCTATTCCAAGTCACAGCTGAAGGCGTATCACGAGCCCTATTCTGAAAAGAGCGGCATCACTATCCTTAACGATGACAGCTCGGCCGAAGCGGTTGCCAAGCTGCGCGCGATGAACGAAGCGGGCAACATCACCTGGGACGTAGTGGATGTTGTTGCTGCGGACGCAATTCGTCTGTGTGACGAAGGTCTGGCGATGGAGATCGACCCCGACACCATGCTGGCCCCGGCGCCCGACGGCACTTCGGCTGCCGATGATTTCGGTGACCTGCTGGTCAGCGAATGCTTTATTCCGCAGATCGTGTATTCGACCACATTTGGCTATCGTACGGACCTGGTTGGTGACACACCTCCGACAGATGTCTGTGCCGTATTTGATCTGGAGGCCTATCCGGGCAAGCGTTCACTGGAAAAGCGCGCCATCAACAACATGGAATGGGCGCTGATCTGTGATGGCGTCGCCAAAGATGACGTTTATGACGTTCTGGCGACCCCTGAAGGTCAGGATCAGGCGTTGGCGAAACTGGGAACCATCAAGGACAACGTCGTCTGGTGGTCCGCGGGTGCCGACACGCCGCAGCTTCTGGCCGATGGCGAGATCATCATGGGCTCGACCTATAACGGCCGTCTGTTCAGCGTGATCGAAGAGCAGAAGCAGCCCGTTGCCATGCTGTGGGACGCGCAGATCTTTGACCTGGATGGCTGGATCATCCCCGCCGGTCTGAGCGAAGAGCGTCAGCAGCGTGCGCTGGACTACATCATGTTCGCAACGGACACGCAGCGTCTGGCGGATCAGGCCAAGTACATCTCGTACGGTCCGGCCCGTGCCTCGTCGGCTCCGCTGGTTGGTCAGCATGCCGAGCTTGGCATCGACATGGCGCCGCACATGCCGACCGATCCGGAAAACGCCAAGAACACGTTCCTGTATAACTACGAGTTCTGGGCGGATTACCGCGATGACATCGAAGCGAAATTCCAGGCTTGGCTTGCGAAATAATCGTTTGATTTCATGAAACAGTCGGGGGCGGTGCGCCGCCCCCAGACCCAAGCAGAGTCAAGGGGCACAGATGACTGACGCAAGCCAAAATGCGGGGCCGATGCTGGCAGCGGACGGAACGCCGCTTAAGCAATCGCTGGCACGTTCACTGCGGCGGCAGAAGTTACGAGCATTGATGCTCGTCGCTCCGCTTCTGCTATTTGTCATGTTTTCCTTTATCGTGCCGATTGCTTCAATGCTGTTCCGCTCGGTTGAAAACAGCATGGTTTCAGAGACCCTCCCGCTTACGGTGGAAGCCCTGCAAAGCTGGGACGCCCAAAGCGGTGAGCTTCCGGACGAAGCAGTATACGACGCATTCGTTCGCGACATGGTCGTTGCCGTTGATAGCAAAACCCACACCCGCCTTGGCTCGCGTCTGAACTACGAGGAGACTGGCATGTCTTCTTTGTTCCGCCGCTCTGGCCGGAAAATGGGCAAGCTTGACCCTGAAACCGATGGACCCTTTAAGGAACAGATCATCGAGATTCACGAGGGCTGGGGTGATCCTAAGACGTGGGCCGTGATCAAGACCCATTCGCCAACGGTTACCAATGGTTATTTCCTGAACGCGGTCGATATGCGCCGCACGCCCGAAGGCGCGCAGTCGCAGCCTGAAGACAAGCAGATTCTGATCAAGCTGTTTGGCCGCACATTGTTCATGTCGCTGGTGATTACAGTGTCCTGTATCCTGCTGGCCTATCCGGTTAGCTACCTGCTGGCGACCCTACCGATGCGGGTGTCGAACCTGCTGATGATCCTTGTCCTCTTGCCTTTCTGGACCTCACTTCTGGTGCGGACCTCGGCGTGGAAAGTGATGTTGCAACAGCAGGGCGTGATTAATGAAACATTGGTCTGGCTTGGACTTGTGGCCGATGATGCACGACTGGTGATCATCAATAACCAGATCGGCACGATCATTGCGATGACGCATATCCTGCTGCCGTTCATGATCCTGCCGATGTATTCAGTGATGCAGACGATCCCGGTGACTTACACGCGCGCGGCGAAATCAATGGGCGCGACCAACTGGACGACGTTCTGGCGCATCTACTTCCCACAATCCATTCCGGGTATCGGAGCGGGCTCGATCCTCGTATTCATTCTGTCGATCGGATACTACATCACGCCTGAAATCGTTGGCGGCACAAAGGGTGTCTTCATCTCGAACCGGATCGCCTATCACATCTCGTCCTCGCTGAACTGGGGACTGGCTGCGGCCTTGGGTACGATCCTGCTGGGTGTCGTCATGCTGCTCTACTGGGTCTACGACAAGATCGTGGGCATTGATAACGTGAAGTTGGGATAATCGACATGGCTGCACTTACACCGATATCCCGCAAACCGCTCTCCATGGTTCTGCCCAGTGTCGCCTTGGCGGGTGCCTTCGCCGGTGTCTTTGTCGGCGCGGGCAACGGCTCGATCCTTTTGGGCATTCTGGGTGGCGCAGCTCTGATCGCCGCGCTGGCCTGGGTCTACATCAACGTTCTGAAGAACGAAAAACTGGCGCGCTGGATCAATATCCTGGGTTTCGGCATCATCGGTTTCCTGTTGTCAGGTCCGATGGGTGGCATTCTGGGCCTGTTGGGCGGTTGGTTTTTTATCTTCTTTATCTATTGGCTCTATGAAGGCCGGTATCGCCGTAAACTGCTCAGCTATCTGACGCCAAAACAGGTATTCTATCACTATCTGTTCCGGGTTATCTGCGGTGCGATCTTCGTGTTCCTGATCACCCCGATCCTTGTGGTTCTGCCGCTGTCGTTCAACGCGCAGGACTTCTTTACCTTCACCCCTGAGATGCTGAGTCTGGACCCCGAAGGGTATTCGCTAAAGCATTACCGCGATTTCTTCACCAACAATGAATGGCAGCGCAGCTTCAAGAACTCGCTGATCATCGCGCCGATTGCGACGATCATCTCGGTCTCGCTGGGCACGTTGGCGGCCATCGGCCTCAGCCAGAGCCACGTACCCGGCCGCCGCGTCATCATGGGCGTCCTGATCTCGCCGATGATCGTGCCGTTGATCATCTCGGCCACCGGCATGTTCTTCTTCTACAGCGATATCGGTCGCTTCATGGAAGGCACGCTGGGCATGAACAAGAACTTCGTGGGCTATGTGAAAGTTGTCCTTGCCCACGCCGTTCTGGGCATCCCCTTCGTCATCATCACCGTGACTGCGACGCTGGTGGGCTTTGATCGCTCTCTGACGCGGGCGGCGGCGAATATGGGCGCGGGCCCGGTGCGGACGTTCTTCAAGATCCAGATGCCCTTGATCCTGCCGGGCGTGATCTCGGGCGGCCTCTTCGCCTTTATCACCTCGTTCGATGAGGTGGTTGTGGTGTTGTTCGTTGGCTCTGCCAGCCAGAAGACACTGCCATGGCAGATGTTCACCGGCCTGCGCGAACAGATCAGCCCGACCATTCTGGCAGTAGCGACCATCCTTGTGGTGATCTCGATTGCGCTGTTGACCACGGTAGAACTGCTGCGGCGGCGGTCTGAACGCCTGCGGGGGCTCAGTCCCGCTTGACGCGACTCACAAGGTGATTTAGCGATTTCACCATGCACCCCGGTCACGATGGCGTCGTGACATCTAGGCGGGTGCATGGCTCTCGGTTCCCGAGGCCGCTTGTCCTGAACGCCGGGACTTGTGGCCGGGCTTTGCCTGTCCGGCATCGAGGAGAGACCAAGATGAATGATCTAAACAATCGCCCCGAATTCTTTACCTGCCACAACGGTGACAAGGCGCCTTTGCCCTTTAGTAAGGCGGAATATGCACGCCGTCTGGCCAGCTTGCGCGCCACGATGGCCGCCCGCGATATTCCAGCAGTTCTGCTGACTTCCATGCAAAACATCGCCTATTACTCGGGCTTCTTGTATTGCTCGTTCGGGCGTCCTTACGGTTGCGTTGTCACTCAGGACAAATGCACCACTGTGTCGGCCAATATCGACGCCGGCCAGCCTTGGCGTCGCTCGGTTGAAGACAATGTGATCTATACCGACTGGAAGCGGAACAATTACTGGCGCGCGGTGGCTGATCTGATTGAATCAGCCGGTCGGGTCGGGATCGAAGGCGATCACATGACACTGGCAATGCGCGACACCGCACTGGATATGCTGGGCGGGCCGGAATTGGTGGATATTGCACCTGACACGATGGCCGCACGTATGGTCAAGTCAGCTGAAGAGATCGAGCTGATCAAAGGCGGCGCACACACTGCAGATGTGGGCGGCGCAGCCATTCACGCGGCGATCCGCGAAGGCGCGACCGAGATCGATATCGCCATGGCAGGCCGTGACGCGATGGAGGCCGAGATTGCTCGTGCCTATCCAGAGGCCGAGTACCGTGACACCTGGGTCTGGTTTCAATCCGGCCTGAACACTGATGGCGCACATAACCCGGTCACCAAGCGGGCGCTGCAAAAGGGCGATATCCTGTCGCTGAACACATTCCCGATGATCTCGGGCTATTACACTGCGCTGGAACGCACCTTGTTTCTGGGCGAACCCGACGCCGATAGCCTGCGCATCTGGAAGGCAAACGTCGCCGCGCATGAGTTGGGGCTGAGCCTGATCAAACCGGGCGCGACCTGCTCGGGGATCACGGCTGAGATCAATCGGTTCTTTGCTGATGAGGGCCTGCTGCAGTACCGCTCATTCGGCTATGGGCACTCATTCGGCATCCTCAGCCACTATTACGGTCGTGAGGCGGGTCTTGAACTGCGCGAGGATATCGACACGGTGCTGGAGCCGGGCATGGTCGTGTCCATCGAGCCGATGCTGTGGATTCCCGAAGGACAGCCCGGTGCCGGTGGCTATCGTGAGCATGACATTCTAGTGGTCGAAGAGGCCGGAGCTGAAAACATCACCGGCTTCCCCTATGGGCCTGAACACAACACGATCAGCGCCTGATCACATGGGCGGGAAGGGCGTTCAGCCCTTCTTGCCCCGTTCGTGAAAGATAAACCCGATGAAGTTCAGCAGCACCTGCGCCGCCAGAATCTGCGTGCTTTCGGTTGGGTCGTAACTTGGGGCGACTTCAACAAGGTCGATCCCGACCACGTCACCCCGTTTCGCCAGCCCCTGAAGAATTTCCAGCACATCGTAATACAAAAAACCGCCATGGCTGGGCGTACCCGTGCCAGGTGCGATTGAGGGGCAAAACGCGTCGATATCAATCGTAACGTAATACCGCGCGCCCTCGGGGATGCGCTCCAATACACCCTCGGTGCCCAACTTGCGCACCTGTCGTACGGACAAGATGTCCGAGCCGCGAGCGCGGGCATCCTCATACCCTTCCTTGGCGGTTGATGACACGTTTCGGATCCCCAACTGGGTCATGCCGGCGACATAAGGCTTTTCAATCGCCCGCCGCATCGGATTGCCGTGGCCAGCAGTGACGCCATGACGCTCGTCAACGAAATCCAGATGCGCGTCGATCTGGACCACATGGATCGGACCGTTCTGCGCGCAATCTGTGGCAAAGGCGTTGATGCAGGGGATATTCACCGAATGATCGCCGCCGATGGTGACGGGCAGGGCGCCTGCAGACAGAATGCGTTCGACGCCGTATTGAATATTGGCGTGGCTCTCATCTGTCTTGGTGTGGATAATATCGGCATCCCCAATATCGACCATCCGCACTGATCCATCCAGATAAGTGGCGTCATCCTCATGGTCATAAGCTCCGGCATGGCCAAAGCTGAACAGGGTTGAGGCCTCGCGTACAGCACGGGGCCCAAAGCGCGCGCCGGACCTCCATTGGGTGCCAAAGTCGAAAGGCGCCCCCATGACTGCGACATCCGCGTCGATATTGTCCCAATCCTCGACATACGGCGCTTTGCCGAAGGTCGAAATGCCGACGAAAGGCAGATTAAGCCGCCCACCGCTATACCCATGTGATGACATGGCGAGTTTCCCGTTTCTTGCTGTTCAACGGCAGCTTAGACAGGAATTCAAAGCTGCGATAGGTGGGGGCTGTGGGCTTGATTATCCGATTGTGCGAAGTGTATCTGGTGCAGGCATTATAAAGGAACAGCCGTGGGCCATCATGAACTGCCACCGGGAACGGGTGTCTACTATATCAATCTGGATCGGGTACCCGAGCGGCGCAACTTTATGGAGGCACAGTTCGCCCATACCGGGCTGATCGGGGCCGCGCGTTTCAGTGCGACCGACGCGCAACAAGAAGGCGCACTGGATGGTCACGGCTATGTTGCCGGTTCTGGCAGCCGCTGGGGTCTGAAACAAAGTGAAGTCGCTTGTTTCGAAAGCCATCGCGCCGTTTGGAAGCGTGCCGTTCAGCAAGACCTGAAGGCTGTTGCGATCTTTGAAGACGATGTCGAAATGTCGACCCAAGCTGGCGGTGTGATTGCCAGATTGCTCGAAGCAGGGTCAGGGTTCGACTTCCTAAAGCTGGACTATTCCCCCCGGTCGCTGAGGTTTGGCCCGGAACAGCAGATATCCGGCGTACCGGTTCGCCCGATGCTGGAAATGGCACCCAGCGCGGCCGCATATATCCTGTCGCAGGCGGCCTGCCGTAAATTGCTGAAGTGGTCCGAGAAATACTCGGATCACCTGGATGATTTCGTATCTATCCCCCGCCCGGATTGGCAAATGTATCAGTGTTTTCCAGCTGTCGGTGTTCAAATGATCTGGTCGAAACAGCAAGCTCAGGCTGAAGATTCCGTGAAAGTCAGTGAACGTTCACAAAACAGAAAGACCAATAGCGGTCTGGATAAGGGACCCCTGTGGTTTCGCATTCGTCGCGAATTGCAGGCCGCGAAACGCAAGTTGTATTGGCGCCAGAGAGGCGAAGCCCGATTGCTTGAAAGCGGGGGGTATGTCGGATTTATCCCCTGTGCCGAAGACCTGAGGGTTTAGTTTAGATCATGGGCTGATCACGGCTTTCCAACCAAGCAAAAATAGTAATTCTCGATAAGCGTTAACAAAACTGTCAAATTGATATAATCTTCCAGTGTTGTTGGTGTTTTTCCGGTTTGGGGTTGGTGTGGGTCAGACAATCTATGAGCATTATGGCGGTTTCAAAACGATCAGCCGGATCGTTATGACCTTTTACGAAATGGCACTGGAGTCTGATCAGATCGGTGACCATTTCGAAGATATCGACATGCCAAGGCTGATTGATCACCAGACCAAGTTCGTATCGTCTCTGATCGGTGGCCCGACATCTTTTAGTGATGATCGAATTGAAGCGGTTCACAGAAATCTGAACATCTCGCACGCAGATTTCGACGAAATGGCAGATCTGTTTGGTGAAGCGCTGGCCTTACATGGAATGGAAGATCGGCACGTAAAGATTGCCTTGGGAGCGATCGAATCCAAACGTGCAATTATTGTTACGCGCGATGCGGCATGAGCATTCTTGCGATCAATGAACAACTGCTGCGCGCGATCGGTGTTGGTGTCGCAGTGGTTCGGGCTTCGGATCTTACATTCGTATTCTGCAACGGCCCTTTTCAGGAATGGTTTGGCCCTCCGGCTGATGGACAGACATTGTTGGATATTTTTCCTGACCTTGATGCGCGTGAACTTGAAGACGTAAAGCAATCGGGGCTCAGATACTCGGTCGAATTGCAGATCAAGCCGAAACGCAGGACATTGGTTTTCGCAACGGCAGTTTCTCTGGCAAACGGTCTTTCGGAACAGGTTCTGGTCATCGAGTTTCAGAACATCACCAAAATCCGCGAACTTGAAAGCATGATTGACAGCTACTCGACTATGGTCGAACGCAACACGCGCGAGTTGGAACGTGAGAAGGAGCGGGTTGAAAGGCTGTTGCTGAACCTGATGCCGCGCGCTGTTTATGAAGAATTCAAGACATTCGGTGTGGTCACGCCGCAGCTTTACGATCAGGTGTCAGTTGTGATGCTGGACTTTGTGGGGTTCACGGATTTTGCCGCCAAGACGGACCCGACGGTTACCCTAAGCGAGTTGAATGACATCTTTACGGCCTTTGACCGGATCGTTGAACAGTTCGGATGTGAGCGGATCAAGACCATTGGCGATGCTTATCTTGCGGTGTCAGGCATGCCGGATGCTACGCCAGATCATGCGACTGCTGCTGCCCATTGTGCGGTCAGGTTCCTTCGCTATCTTGAGCGGAGAAATGAAAGCCATCCGCACAAGTGGCAGGCACGTGTGGGGCTGGGTATGGGGCCGGCGGTGGGATCAGTGGTTGGTATTCAGAAATATGTCTATGATGTTTTCGGACCCGCCGTGAACATCGCTTCCCGGCTACAAGTCTTTGCAAACCCAATGAATATTGTTGCGCCTGAAGAAATGAAATACGCCCTGATTGACGAGTTTCAAGTCTCTGATATCGGGCGTGTGGACATCAAGGGTATGGGTGAGATGGATCTGATTAATGTCACATCCGGTCTCAGCATTCCGCAACGGAAACCGGTGTTCTGACGGCCTTATTCGTCCGGAGGCACCAGCCCTAATCCCCGCAGATAAATACCAATCCCCGTTTCCAAAAGATCTTCGGGCGGGAAGGGTGCGGTGGCGCCGGTGTTACGGGCAAACAATTCGACTACACCGTGACTCAGCGCCCAGATGTGTGCGCTGAACATTGAAGCCGGCGGACGTTTTTCCGGCGGAATATGTTGCGACAGATCGGCTGCAGCTTTTTCCAGAACATCTCTGGCCCGGTTTGCAGCCAGGGCAAGTTCTGGGGTGCGGTTGACGGAAATCCCACTTTCGAACATCGCGATATAGTGACCAGGATTCTTGCGAGCAAAGGCCAGATAGGCGCGCCCGGTTGCTTCGAATGCAGCCAGCGCTGAAGGCTGGCCTTTGTCATAAGCGAATTGAATTAGATCGGCGAACATCTCGAACCCTTGACGCGCCGCCTCGGCGATCAGGTCCTCGCGCCCGTGATAGTGGCGATAAACAGCTGCAGGCGTGACGCCTGCAGCTTTTGCAGCCTCTGACAGGGTGAACCCGGTCGGACCCTTTTCCTCGATCAGGGTCAGAGCTGCGTCGATCAGAGCCTGTTTCAGGTTGCCGTGGTGATACCCGCGTTTTGTCATCCCTGATTCAGACGCCTTTTTTGTTCAATTCTTGAGGAACTAAGACATAAACCGGTAGCACGTATTCGTCCAATCTTTGTGATGATTTTGGCCGGCAAGAAAGATCAGGCATCCCAGATATCTGGCCCGCCACATATCTTGGTGTCGATATCGCCAATCGCATTTTTGTCCTTTTCATCATAGTCCAGCGCATGAAGCACGGTTTGGATTGCTGCCAGCCTTGCCCGTTTCTTGTCGTCGGAACGAACTATGGTCCAGGGGCAGGCTTCGCTGTGACTGCGTGTAAGGGTCTCTGAAATCGAAGCAGAGTATTCATCCCATTTGTCCAAACCAGCGATATCGATTGGGCTTAGCTTCCAGTGTTTCAATGGGTCCGTTTCGCGCGCAAGAAACCGGTTCAACTGCTCGGCCCGCCCGACGTTCAACCAGAACTTGAACAAGCGGATACCATCGTCACACAGGCCGGTCTCTAACGGCAGAACCTGGCGGAAGAAGCGTTCACGCTGTTCTGTGTTGCAGAACCCAAACACATTTTCCACCACGCCGCGGTTATACCAGCTGCGGTCAAAGAACACGATTTCTCCGGCTGCGGGCAGATGTGGGATATAGCGCTGAAAATACCATTGGCTGCGCTCTTGATCCGATGGCTTGCTGAGCGCAACGTTCCGGGCCCCACGCGGGTTCAGGTTCTCACGGAACCGCTTGATCGTCCCGCCTTTTCCAGCGGCATCACGGCCTTCGAAGATAACAGCGACACGCTGGCCGGTTTCCTTCACCCAAAGCTGCATTTTCACAAGCTCGATTTGCAGGGACTGCATTTGTTTCTCATACGCCTTACGCTTCATGCGTTCGTCATAGGGGTATGTAGGGTTCAGAATGTCATCCTTATCGGCCTCTTTGATCTCGTTCCGGACTTCTTCTGGTGCACGTTTTTTGTAATATTCCTCGATGGTGCCTTTGCCAGTTCGTGTCATGAGTCACCTCGCGATAAAATCCATATCTTACTATGGATTAGCCTCGGAATTAACGCAAACCCGCACGCTGAGCAGCCCGGATGATTGCGGCCGCTACTTCGGGTGCGGCAACGATCTGTGGCATATGGCCAATTCCCGGCAATTCGATCAGTTCAGCGCCGGGGATTTGGTCGATCAGGGGTTCCGCATGCCATTCCAACCCGACCGTTGTGTCGGCGGTGCCATGCACAACCTCGGTCGGGACCGAAATATCCTTATAGCGCGGCTGCAGCGCACGAACTTCGTCCAACAGATTGGCGCGTTGCATTGCGTTGGCATGCATCGAAGCCGGGCGCATGGTCAGCCCGGGGCCGAAATGTTCGGCATAGCCTTCGGGTGCAGTTTGGGGGGAAAAGACACCGTCTAGGGCCTGCTCGACATACCAATCGGGGACAAAGGCGTTGATCAACGGCAGCACAAGCGCGTTTCCGGGCTTGGTCGCGGCCATTCGGTTGAAACCATCCAGCGGCGTTTCCCAAGGGATCGCGGCGGGGGCAATCAACACCAGCGCCGAGATGTGTTCGGGCTGTGTAACCGCCCAGGCCAGCGACACCGACCCGCCATAGCTTTGCCCTGCAACAATGGGTTTGTCCGCGCCCAGCTTGACAGCTGCACGGCGTAGGATTTCGGATTGTTCTTCAAGGGTTTCGCCGTCCGGATTGAAGCTGTCGGAATACCCCAATCCGGGCCGGTCAAAAACAATGACACGGAAATCTTCTGCCAGAATTGGTGCGAGGGCAAAAGTCATGTCCCGAGTGTTGCCACTGGACCCGTGGATCAGCACGACATCGGGCCCGTGCCCCATGACTACGGCATGAACGCTGACTCCATCGACGTCGATCAGCTGACCCTCGGGTGGGAAACTGGCCTCGGCTACAGCTTCGTTCCGTGACACGCGCCAAGTTGTTACGGTGGCCAGGCCAGCAATCAGCAGGGCAAGAGCTATGATGGTTTTAAGAACCAATTTGATCCATATCGAACGGTGTTGTCTGATAGATTTCGTTAATCCAGTTGCCATAGAGCAGGTGCGCATGGCTGCGCCATCTGTTCTGAGGCCGGCGCGAGGGGTCGTCGTCTGGATAGTAGTTCATCGGCACGTTTATCGGTGTGCCGTTGTCGATATCGCGATCATATTCCTGCTTGAGCGTATCACTGTCATATTCAAAGTGGTTGAAGATATAGATCGCGCGATGGTCCTTATCTTCGACTAAGCAGGGGCCTGCCTCATCACTACCCAGCAAGGTGGTCAGGCCCGTAGCGTTGTCGATTTCGGCCTGCTTCATTTCGGTCCACCGGCTGACCGGGATGACGCAATCATCGGAAAACCCGCGCAGAAACGGTGAGGAGGGAGCCAGATTGCGGTGCCGGAAACATCCGAAAGCCTTGGCGTCCAAAATATGCTTACGCACCCCATGGAAATGGTTGATCATCGCCATTCCGCCCCAGCACACGCCAAAGGTCGAATGGACATTTGTCTGGGTCCAGTCAAATACTTCGCTGATCTCTTCCCAATAGGTGACATCCTCGAATTCAAGATGTTCGATCGGGGCGCCGGTGATGATCAGGCCGTCAAATTTTTGGTCCCTTACCTCCTGAAACGGGCGGTAGAACTCGGCCATATGCTCGGCTGCGGTGTTCTTGGTCCGATGTTCGGTCATACGGATCAGCGACAGGTCGATCTGCAGAGGGGTTGCACCGATGAGTCGCGCGAACTGGTTTTCGGTCTGAATCTTCTTGGGCATGAGATTCAGCAACCCAATCCGTAGGGGGCGAATATCCTGACGCATTGCCTGATCCTCGGACATGACCATGACGCCCTCATTGGTGAGAACGTCATATGCGGGCAGGTCAGAGGGAATCTTGATCGGCATCGGATGCAAGCCTTTGGTTTGAGTGTGTAAGTGCCGTAGTTAATCGCGCTTTGGCCGGGTCTCAAGTGCACGTTCGATCAACTCATCGAAATCACCGTCGTCGCGAATACTGTGCATGTCGCTGGCAGCGATCGTCAGACCCCAGTTGTCGGCCATCGCCCTGTATCTCGGTTGCCGGTGCGCAAGAGCTTTGGCATAGGTCCAACGAATGAATGCGTTGGGATCGACCTGTTCGGCGGAACAGCCCTGTTGGGTCAGATATTCGTCCCAGACACGTGTCAGGAATTCGGGCTGATAAGACATGGGCTTGGGCGCACGGTCAAAGCGCCTGACCAGCTCGGACGTGTGGTCGTCATCACCTTTGATCCAAATCATCAGCGTTTGGCGCGACAGCTCAGTCAGGACCTGATCCCGCGGATCATTGGGGTCAACCCATTCGCATATCGAACCGCCAGTATCGCAAATGAAATGCGGGTATTGGTACAATCTCTGCGCCCGATCCACGAAATACTCGGTATCCAGCAGAGCGTGAATTTCTGCCAAACGGAATTGTTCCTGACGGCGTTTATACTCTGTCAGCTCCATGCCGCCCTGTGCCGGGTTGCCCGGTTTTCCCAGATAGGCGGCGACAGGGGTCAAGTTCTCGAACGAGATATTTGATCCGATGTAAATGGAATCAGACAACAGCAGGTCACGCAGGAAAGGGACCTTCATGGCCTCGGCTTTGGCGTTGTCGATGATATACTCGCCCATGTATCGCGTGCCGATCCGGTAATCGACCGAATAGTGGAACCAGTCCCCGGAATCGCGCAGAACGTTGGACACATAGGTCTTTCCCAGGCCTGACATGCCAAAAAACAGCACCTTTTTGCGCGCGGCTTCCCGCCAGTCTTTTGCCGAGTTGTAGATCATTGTCCACTATCCCTTTTCCGACCTTGCTAAAACGGGCGGGGGGCGGCGTCAATCGCGCGTGCAGCGGTTGTTTAGAACCAACAGTCTTGGGCACAGGTTTCGTTATGCCAGAATGGGAGTAGATATCTGTTCCTTGCCACGCAGGACCGCATCATCTCAATTCGTGATCATGCGGATCTATGCAAAAAAGGCTCCGCCGGAGGGCGGAGCCTTGTGAACAGTTTTGCCGCTGATCAGTTCAGAGAGTAGGTCAACTGAAGGCCGACGCTCCAGGCAGAGTTGCCGCTGAATTCACCACCCGTGGTGGTTGTCGCATCGCCAATGTCCGTATAACGGACACCGCCCGAGATCTGAGCATTTTCCACGGTGTAAGTACCGCCTACGCCAATGCTCCAGAAACCGTCAGTCGGCCCCAAGTTTGATACTTCGGTACCATTCGACTTTTCGTAAGATGTGGATATCGCGCCAGAAAAAGCCTCTGAGAACTGATATCCCATTCCAAGAGTATAGGTGAATGTGTCGTCGTCAAAGTCGACGAGGTTGTCCCCAACGATCCCGACATAGGCGGCAGGTGCCACTACTGTCTGAGGCCAGTCAACCCAGCGGATCGATCCGAACACCAGCGTTTTTGGGGCAACCCCGGTCTGGAAATCCAGGTTGATGGATTGCGGTGTCTCGACCCTGGTCGTGTCATCGATTGTTTGCAACCCGGCGGGGACGGGCGGCACTACGTTGAACGACTCGGTCGACGACAGATCGTGAGTGATCTTGGAGTTGTAGACCAGCGAAACCCGAGCTGCGATTTCAGGTTTTTCCCAGGCAACCCCGACGAGATAACCAAAGTCAGTATCGGCATCCGCATCAAATTCGTATCCGGCTGCTGCCGGTACAACGACTTTTGCGCTAGCACGTTGCGCGCGAATACCGCCAATGGCGCTGAAGCCACCGTCAAGCTTGTAGCGCAACAATGCGGTGAGGGAGTCGACATCAGCGCTGGCCCTCAGAATCCCGCTGCGTCCTCCAAACGCTGCAGTTGGATTCTGCGACAGGGGATAGTCGGCGGAATACCCAATATCCGCACCGAATGGTTCATCATAGATCAGCGCAAAGTCCAGTTTGTCAGTAAATGAACGTTTGTAAGCCAGGCCCGGTGAGAAGAAAGCATTCGACACATCACCTGATTCTACGCCATTTTGTTCACCGCTTACGTCGGGTGACGCATATCCAAGACGAAGTTGGACCACGGATCCCTCTTCGAAAATGATATTGATTCCCTGTCCACTACGGTCCAGACCACCGGCTTGAATGCTTGTTGCGCCCACGCACAAAGCACACGCCTGTAGAAGCGTCTTCTTCATCCATTCCTCCCAATTATATCGCTAAGTTGCGCGAATTTGTGGTGTCTGCGCACAACCGAGTTATTCTTACAGGTGGATTTCACTCTCTCAACAATAGCTGGTCAACGGGTGACTGAACGTTACCCTTAGTGAGTGTTGCGAGAATCTGTTGCTAAACTGTTACGGTTTTCCGACTGAACGTTGAGGAAGATACCCACAAAAATGACAGCAGCCCCCACGAGCGTCCACTGATCGAGAGCCTCATGATAGAAAAGCATACCGACAATCGCGATTGTAGGAAGGCGCGCAAAATCGAATGGGATCACAACCGTAGCCGGTGCGATTGAGAGTGCATTCGTAATGCAGAAATGCGCTAATAGGCCCGCAAGCCCTACAAGCAAAAGCCAAGGCGCGGTTGCCATCGTTGGTAACGCAAGTTCTCCGTCGATCGCAGAGGCTCCCAACCCAAGACCGGCCTGTATAACGGTCAGCCAGAACATGATGCACCCGATGCTTGCAGAACGCGTGAGTTTTTTGGTGGAAATTGTAGTCAAAGCGAAGAACACCGCCGACATCGCGGCGGCGACAATTCCTGCGCTTAACGGAACAGCCCCCGGTCGTGCGACTATAAGGATACCAGCAAAACCGATAAGTGCTGAAAGGACCCGCACGACTGTCAACCGCTCGGCCAGCAGCATCGGGGACAGCAGGATCACCCAGATCGGTTGCGTAAACTCAAGTGCAAAGACCTGTGCCAGTGGTGCCACGGAAACAGCGTAGAACCAGAGATTCTGACCGGTGAAATGCAGGGTATTTCTTACCCCGTGAAGGCCAATCCGTTCGGTCGATACCTGATGCCACTTTCCCGTAACCGTCAGGACAAGGCTGACCACGCACATGCCGACCAGGCTGCGATAAAACATGATTTCAAAGGTGTCATGGGTGACGCTCAGCTCACGTCCGGCCACGGCCATAGACGTAAAGGATGCGATCGCCCCGATCATCCACAGCGCGGCTTTGCCGATTTGGGGTTTGCTGCTTTCCATTGAGTTGCTCGCGCATTAGGAGTTCTACAATGTTGATTGGTAACCAAATATTTGTGTCGCAGAAACAAAAAAGCCGGGCACTGGCCCGGCTTGTTTTCATTCCCACTCGATTGTGCCCGGAGGCTTCGACGTGATGTCATAGGTGCATCGGTTGATGCCTTTGACCTCATTGATGATCCGGGTGGCGGTTTCGCCCAGGAATTCATGACTGAACGGGTAATAGTCGGCGGTCATTCCGTCGACTGAGGTAACTGCCCGCAGGGCGCAGGCATAGTCGTACGTGCGGCCATCGCCCATGACGCCGACGGTTCGAACCGGTAGGATCGCCACGAAGGCCTGCCAGATATCATCATAAAGCCCGTGTCTGCGAATCTGGTCGATATAGATCGCATCGGCTTCGCGCAGGATATCTAGTTTTTCGCGGGTGATTTCACCGGGGCAACGGATTGCCAGACCAGGGCCGGGGAAGGGGTGGCGGCCGATAAAGCTTTGGGGCAGGCCCAGCTCGCGTCCCAATGCGCGCACTTCGTCCTTGAACAGTTCGCGCAGCGGTTCAACCAGTTTCAGGCCCATTTTCTCTGGCAGACCACCAACATTGTGGTGGCTTTTGATCGTGACCGAAGGCCCGCCCGAGAACGAAACGGATTCAATCACATCAGGGTAGAGGGTACCTTGGGCCAGGAATTCGGCCCCGTCGATCGTGTCGGCATGTTTCTGGAACACGTCGATGAATAGCTTGCCAATTATCTTGCGCTTGGTTTCCGGGTCGCTTTGCCCCTCAAGCTCACCTAGGAACAGATCGCTTTCATCCGCGTGGATCAGCCGAATATTATAGTTGTCGCGGAACATGCCGACGACTTCGTCAGCCTCGTTCTTGCGCAACAGGCCGTGATCAACGAACACACAGGTCAGCTGGTCGCCAATCGCCTCGTGGATCAGGATCGCCGCGACCGAACTATCGACACCTCCGGACAGACCGCAGATCACTTGTTTATCGCCCACTTGTTCGCGGATCGTCGCGATCATCTGCTCACGATAGGCACCCATGGTCCAATCGCCGCTGAACCCGGCGAGCTTTACAAAATTCTCATAAAGCTTGGCGCCCTTTGGTGTGTGGTGCACCTCGGGATGGAACTGAACTGCATAAAAATGGCGGGACGTGTCTGCGGTGATCGCAAACGGTGCGTTGGGCGAGGTGCCATAAACCTGAAACCCCGGCGCGATTTCACTGACATGGTCGCCGTGACTCATCCAGACCTGTTCATCGCCGTCGGTGAACCAGCCATCAAGAATATCCAGTTGGCCTTTGGGGGTCACAAAGGCGCGGCCGAACTCTGCGGTGCCATGGCCGCTTTCGACCTTGCCGCCCAACTGATGCATCATCACTTGCTGGCCATAGCAGATACCAAGGATGGGAACGCCAATGTCAAAGATTTCCTGCGGGACCCGCGGAGACCCTTCTCGTGTCACGCTATCGGGGCCGCCCGAGAAAATAACGGCCTTTGGGGCCATTTTCCGAACAAAGTCCGTGGTAACATTCTGATAAGGATGGATTTCACAATAAACATTCAGCTCACGCAGGCGGCGCGCAATCAGTTGCGTTACCTGGCTGCCGAAGTCGATGATCAGAAGGCGGTCATGGGTGTCTTGGGTCATGGGTCTGCTACTAGGTTGCGAAGATGATAAGCGCAAGGGATTTCAAGTGGTATAGACACGCCAGTTAGTCGCGGTTAGGGCACGCTAGTCTGGTGGTCGGTCTCGAAACGAATGACGAAGACCCGCGCGACTTTAAAAACATGTGCTGGGTTATTTGTGGCGGTTGTCCCCGACATTTTGTCGCTTTTTCCCCTATAGCGCCGTTATCCACGACTGCCATTGCGGCGGGTTCCTGTAACACACATGTAAATTCAACAACTGATACGGGATTTTCTCATGACAGAGGCAAACACCCGGCGCAGGGCGAGAGGTGGCGGTGGCGCTGCCCGCCGGGCCGAACGTACAGCGGTTCGTATCGAGACCGCAAAGTACATCGAACGCAATATTCCGAATTTCGAGGTTCTCAACGAAGAAGCGTTGCAGATCATCGAAACAAATGCGGAAACGCTTCTGGCCGAAGTCGGCGTCAATTTTGTCGACAACCCTGCGGCGCTGGAACGTTGGAAAGACGCGGGCGCCGATGTGGATGGCGAACGGGTGCGCATCCCACGCGGCCTTGCGCGCGAGTTGATCAAAACTGCGCCAAGCGAGTTCACGCAGCACGCAAGAAACCCTGAAAAGTCCGTGGTCATCGGCGGTCGCAATCTGGTTCTGGCGCCGGTCTATGGCCCTCCGTTCGTGCGTGATGCGCAGGGTGGCCGTCGCTATGCGACCATGGAAGATTTCAACAAGTTCGTGAAACTGGCTTACATGTCAAAGTGGCTGCACCACTCGGGCGGTACTGTGTGCGAACCCACAGACGTTCCGGTGAACAAGCGTCACCTGGACATGCTGATGGCGCATATGACCTTATCGGACAAGCCATTCATGGGCTCGGTCACCGATCCCAGCCGCGCTCAGGATTCGGTGGAAATGTGCGAGGTCCTGTTCGGCAAAGAGTTTGTTCAGGAAAACACGGTCATGACTTCGCTGACCAACATCAACTCGCCGATGACCTTCGACGATGTGATGATGGGGTCGCTGGAAGTCTACGCCAGGAATAATCAGGCCTGCATCATCTCGCCGTTCATCGTCGGTGGTGCGATGGCGCCGGTTTCGATAGCGGGGACATTGACACAGGTTCTAGCCGAAGTTTTGGCCGGTGTCGCGTACAGTCAGATCATCCGCCCAGGAGCGCCTGTTATCTTTGGTGCGTTCGTTTCGTCGATCGACATGAACTCAGGCGCGCCAACCTTTGGCACGCCCGAGGCGTCAATGGTCACCTATGGTGCGGGACAGCTGGCGCGGCGTCTGGGTCTGCCGTTCCGCTCAGCCGGGTCTTTCTGTGGCTCGAAACTGCCCGATGCGCAGGCCGCTTATGAGACCGCGAACTCGCTGAACATGGGGCTGATGGCGGGTGTGAACTTCATGCTGCATTCCTGCGGTTGGCTTGAAGGCGGCCTGGTTGCGGACTTTGAAAAGTTCGTCATGGACGCAGATCAGCTTGGCGTTCTGCACGGTCTGGCCAAGGGTGTGGCCTATGATGAGAACGCTCAGGCCATGGACGCAATCCGCGAGGTCGGCCCGGGTGGCCACTATCTGGGATGTGCCCATACGCAGGCAAACTTCAAAGAGGCGTTCTGGAAGTCCGACCTGCTGGACTACAAACCTTACGAAACCTGGGAAGACGAGGGCGCGCGCGATACGCGGCAGTTGGCCTCGTCTCGGGTCGAGCATTTGATTGCCAACTACAAGCAACCGGAACTCGACCCGGGAATTCACAGCGCTTTGACCGAATATGTTGAAAAGAAAAAGGCCTCTATGCCGGACGCTTTCAGCTGATAACTGAAAACTGTGAGGCGCGGCTGGCCTTGTACAGCTGCGCCTCACCCAATAGCGCGATCAGAAGGTCCAAATGACGGACCAGCGAATAGCCTGCATCTTCTGCCAGTCTCTGCGCGTTAACCTCTCGTTCAATATCCATCAAACGCATCAGCGCCGCACCCGACCCAGGTAGCGATCCGTACCCAAGTATGCGTTGCAGGTGGCGGTCCCGATCATAGTCCTGTGCGCCGTGTTTGGCTGCCCGCGCCAATAGGCGGGGGCGGCGGAGGGCGGAAATCATGGTCATCAGGTCCTGCATCATTGGGCTCCACTTGTCGGATTAATGTTGCCCAATTTGTTACACAACCTAAGCGGGTGTTGCCTTAATCGGGTTCTCCCCGAACTCTCGCTTCATGAGTGTTTATGAATTTGAATGAAATCTGGTCATCACCTCCGGCAGTTAACGAACGAGTAACGAAAGCGACTCTAGTTAGAATTGGTTAACAAAGTCACCGGGGGCGATAGAGAACAGATTGTTTCGTCGATGAGGGCACAGAACTATGGAAAACAACATGGCTTTCACCATTCCGGCTTGGGTACCTGAGGGGGCACAGCGATACCTGGCCCACACAGAAACCGGCCAGTCGATCCGCGATATTGCGCGATCTGCGGGGTGCCATGCTTCGACCATTCTTAGACAAATCCGCCGAATTGAGATGCGTCGTGACGATCCATTGGTGGATGCGGCTTTGCAGTCGTTGGCCGAAGAACATTTTTCGGTCAATGATGCTTCTGATCGCACGGTTTCAGCGTTCAGTCATAATTCACACGTCGAAAAAGAAGAATTCAACCACGAGGCCCTAAGGGTACTGCGCAGACTGTGTGAGACCGGTTCGGTCCTGGCTGTCGCTGAAGAAATGAACAAAGCAGTGGTGGTGCGCGATACCGGCGAAGCCGCTGCGACCAGGACTGCAGTGGTTGATTGCAGGATCGCACAGGCATTGGCGTTGAAGGACTGGATTTCCTGCGACAACCCAGGCCGGATATCGCGCTACCGGATTACCAGCGCGGGCCGCACGGCACTGAGCCAGTTAATGGCCGACTTCGAGAACCAGGCAAGGTCTCGCAACGAACATGGAATGGCAGACGCGCCTGCTTCGTTTCATGGGGCGCCCTCTCACGCGACGACAAATCGCGCCCATCCAGAACGTTCCAGAAGAATGCGCTATAGCGCCGCGGAAAGCCCGCTTATCGCGCTGGCCAGACGCCGGGACCGGGATGGAAAGCCGTTTTTAGATGAAGCACTTGTCGGGGCAGGAGAGCGCCTGCGCGAGGATTTTGAACTGGCTCAGATCGGACCTCAGGTTGCACAGAACTGGGACCATTTCTTGACTGCCGGTGGGCGCGGAAATTTTGGAAGCGACGACACTGGCAACCGGGGTTCTTCAGAAGCGCGCGACCGCGTAGAGCGTGCATTGTCTGATCTTGGACCGGGGCTGAGCGACGTGGCTTTGCGCTGCTGTTGCTATCTGGAGGGGTTGGAATTGGCGGAAAAGCGAATGGGGTGGTCAGCGCGGTCCGGCAAAATCGTTTTGCGTATCGCATTACAGCGCCTGAAACGTCACTACCAGGATCAGGAAGAGCGCAGCCGTATGATCGGATAACACTTTGATCGGTTTTGGTTGCGGTTTCAGGATGGAATGATAGCTAGGGGTTATGAACTTTACCCTTCGACAGCTCCTATACTTTAACGCCGTTGCGCAACAGCGCAACTTTGGGCGGGCGGCGCAGATGTGTAACGTTTCGCAACCGGCATTATCGGTTCAGATCAAGGCGTTAGAAGAAACCCTCGGTGGTGCTCTGTTCGAGCGTAAGGCCCGTGACATATTACTTACCCCTTTGGGGCGGGATGTGCTTGAATATGCGCGTCAGATACTTGGTGCCTCGGACAGGCTCGACCAATTTGCCAAGGATCACTCAAGCGGGCATCGGTCTTTGTCGATCGGAATAATCCCGACGATTGCGCCCTATGTTCTGCCAGGTGTTCTGGCCGGGTTAAGGGCGGCCGATGTTTCTTTGAGAGTGCAGATACGCGAAGCGCGGACAGAGCGCCTGTTGACGATGCTGCGCGCTGGTGAGATCGACGCAGGTGTGATCGCGCTGCCCTCCGGGGGAAGCGAATTGTTCGAACTTCCCTTGTTCGAGGATCGGTTCTTATTGGCCGGAAGTTCGGCACGGTTGCGCAATTTTTCCAGCGATACAGAGCGTTTGCGCCCTTTGGACCTTCAAAATGCACAGCTTATGCTACTGGATGATGGGCACTGTTTGACGGATCAGGCCTTGGAGGTTTGTGGTCAGGACCGCAGCAGCGGTCTGATTAACATGGGTGCCTCGTCTTTGGCGACATTATCCCGTTTGGTTGCCGAAGGGTTTGGATTGACGCTCATGCCAGAGCTTGCCGCCCGTTCCGAATCCGACGCGGTACCGGGTCTTGAGCTGATGCGATTTGCCTCGCCGCAGCCGGCAAGGACAGTGGGGCTAGTTCGTCGATCTTCTACCTCGCAGGAAGATTGGTTCGAAAGCCTGGCGGATACCATTCGCACCGTCGGCGAGAGCATTGTCACGCAAACGCGCTAGTCACAAAAAAGCCCGCCTGAAGCGGGCTTTTCTGTTGAGGACGAACTCAGGCCAGTTCCGGCTCTTTGACTTCGTTTAGATGTTTCATCAGGTTTTCCGGTGACGAAACGCCATAGGGATCCTCGGGGCAGTTATCCATCAGTCCAGGCTCTTCAAACCAGGCTTCTACGATGCCGTCATTGATGATGGCCGCATAGCGCCAGGACCGCATGCCAAAGCCTAGATTATCTTTGTCGACCAACATGCCCATTTTACGTGTGAACTCGCCCGAGCCATCAGGGATGACCTTGACGTTTTTCAAGCCTTGATCCTGTGCCCATTTGTTCATGACAAAGCTGTCATTCACGGACATGCAATAGATTTCGTCCACACCTGCGGCTTTGAAATCTGCGTGGCCGTTTTCAAAACCGGGCAACTGATAGGTCGAACATGTCGGGGTGAATGCGCCAGGCAGTGAGAACAGAATCACGCGTTTTCCTGCGAAATAGTCCGCCGTGGTCTTGTCTTCCCAGCGGAAGGGGTTTGGTCCTTCGACAGAGGCGTCTCGGACGCGGGTGTGAAAGGTCACTTCGGGCAGTTTGGTGCCAGATTTCATGATCGAACTCCTGTGAATCACGTACGGTTTTCGTGGACTTAAAAGGATTCCAAATCCGCTTCAATGGCGGATGTTCCAGGTGCGTCAGAATTTACCTGACAACGCGTAAGTTGCAGTTAATGATAGGAAATTATTTAGAATTTTGTCCCTGAGACGTCAAAGTCTTTCACCCTGATGCATAGCGGATATGCATGGGTGGTGTAATAGCAGAGGTCAGTTTATGTTATGGGTAAACCGAATTGACCCAAAGTCAGAAAGACAGGCCGTGCGCGATCTGAACATTCCCGAACAAAGACACCCAGAAAAGGCTCATCGGCCCGACAATTCGCAGCCGAAAAAGCCCAGTTGGATTCGCGTCAAAGCACCCGGTGGTCAGGGTTATGCCGACACGCGCAAGATCATGCGTGACAACAATCTGGTTACGGTCTGCGAAGAAGCCGGATGCCCCAATGTCGGTGAATGTTGGAGCCAGGGCCACGCGACCATGATGATCATGGGCGAGATTTGTACCCGCGGCTGTACCTTTTGCAACATCGCCACCGGTCGCCCGGATTCGCTGGATGCGTTTGAACCTGGTCGCGTTGCTCATGCGGTTGAAAAGCTGGGGTTGAACCATGTGGTCATCACCTCTGTCGACCGCGATGACCTTGCAGATGGCGGGGCAGAGCATTTTGCGCAGACCATTCGCGCCGTGCGTCACCGGTCTCCGGGTACGACGATTGAAATACTGACGCCTGACTTTCTGAAATGCGAGCCGTCCGTTCTAGAAGTTGTCGTTGAGGCAAAGCCAGACGTCTTTAACCATAATCTTGAAACGGTGCCTGGCCTCTATCCCGAAGTGCGCCCGGGCGCGCGGTATTTCCACTCTTTGCGTCTATTGCAGCGCGTGAAAGAGCTGGACCCGTCGGTCTTTACCAAATCCGGGATCATGGTCGGTTTGGGTGAGGATGGTCAGCAGGTCCGGCAGGTCATGGATGATATGCGCGCCGCTGAAATTGATTTCCTGACCATCGGTCAGTATCTGCAGCCCACGCCCAAACACCACGGAGTCGATCGGTTTGTGACGCCCGAAGAATTTGCAGCCTATGAAAAGGCGGCATTTGGCAAAGGGTTCCTGATGGTATCGGCCACACCTTTGACCCGGTCGTCTTATCACGCCGGAGACGATTTCGCCCGGCTGCGCGAAGCCCGAAACAACAAGCTGGGGCTTGCATGACGCCAGCGCGTCTAGCTGAGCTGGTCAAACTGCGCCAAGCGCTGCATCGGATCCCAGAAATTTCAGGGGCCGAGGAACAGACCGCCGCATTGGTTGAAAATCAACTGCGGTTTTGTAAACCCGATCAGTTGCTAACCGGTTTGGGTGGCCACGGGGTAGCCGCCGTTTTCGACGGTGTGTCCAAAGGGTGCACGGTTTTGATCCGGTGCGAATTGGACGGATTGCCGATCCCCGAAATCTCGAACCAGCCTTATCGGTCCATTCACGAAGGCCAGGGCCATCTGTGCGGACATGACGGGCATATGACGATGGTGATTGCCTTGGCCGAATGGCTTTCGGTCAACCGTCCCGCCCAAGGTCGGGTGGTGCTGTTGTTTCAGCCTGCGGAGGAAACCGGCAAAGGTGCTATGCAGGTGATTGCAGACCCGCAGTTCAGTTCAATCGTGCCTGACTACGCATTTTCGCTGCACAATCTGCCGGGGTTGCCAATAGGTCAGGTCGCTCTGTGTTCTGGGGCGGCAAATTGCGCCTCGCGCGGGATGCGTATCCGATTGTTCGGCAAAACCTCTCATGCTGCCGCGCCTCAGGATGGGGTTTCGCCCGCCCGAGCGATCTCGCGCCTACTGCCCGCTCTGACGGCGCTTTCAGAAGGTGATGATCTGGGGCCTGAGTTTGCCTTGGTCACCCTGACACATGCGCGACTGGGTGAGGCCAGTTTCGGCATCGCACCGGGGCAGGGAGAGTTATGGGCCACTTTGCGTACAGTTACTGACGCGCGCATGGCGCAGCTTTTAGTCGATGCCCGCGCGCTGGTTGAACAGGTTGCCACCAGCGAAGGGTTAACCTGCAAAATCGAATATGATGACATATTCGACGCCTGTACCAATCATTCTGAGGCAGTTTCTATCTTGCAAGCAGCGGGGCGTTCATCCGGGCATCCGATGCAGATGTGTGACACCCCGCAGCGCTGGTCCGAGGATTTCGGCCAGTTCGGCAAGCTCGCAAAAACGGCGATGTTCTGGCTAGGATCAGGGGCTGATCAGCCCCAATTACACAACCCCGATTACGACTTCCCTGACCAGGCTCTACCTGTTGGGGTCAGTGTTTTCACCGCCGTGATTGACGCGCTGCTGAACTCATAGACCATATTCAACCCTTTGCCGGTGATGGTGGTTCACTGGTTTGCATGACAGTCAGATGTTTTCGCGCAGGATCTGCACCACTTCATTATGTGCGGCCCGTGCAGCGGGGATGTGTTTGGCAAAGTGAATAAAGGGGTGGGTCAGGTTCTTTTTCAGCCGGACGTCCGTCCTGACGCCCGCTTCTTTCAGTTTTTCGCCATAGGCGAGACCTTCGTCGCGCAGGGGGTCAAAACCGGCGACCATCAGCGCTGCGGGGCAGACTCCTTCGACGTCCCCAAGCAAAGGCGAGGCCAGGGGATCCAGAGCGTCTGCTTCGGTGCGAAGGTAATGTTCTGTATACCATTCCATCTCGGGCTTTTCGAGGAGGAACCCAAGGTCGAACAGCTCATAGGAGCGCGTCTGTTTGCTCATATCGACCCAAGGCACCCAAAGCATCTGGAACCTGGGCGGATGTTCGGCGGTCTTGCGCTGCTGAGCGACAACAGCCGCAATATTGCCCCCGGCACTGTCGCCTCCGATCGAAATCCGGTCGGGGTCGAATCCCAATTCGGCGGCTTCTGAAACGACCCCGTCATAGGCGGCCAGACAGTCAATGATTCCGACAGGGAACTGATGCTCGGGCGAAAGGCGATAGTCGACGGCCAGTACGACGCAGTTGACCTCGAATGCAATCCGGTTGCAGACCTCACGATGCGTCGTGAGCGATCCCATCGCATATCCGCCGCCGTGGTAGAAAACGAATACAGGCGCTTTCTCGGGCAGTCCATTGGGCCGATGGGTTTCACAATTTATGGGCCCGTTTGGGCCACTAAAGACATGTTTGGTGATAGGCACATCCGGGCTGAGTGGAAAGGCCAGCCAATGGGCCTTGGTGTCGTAATCCAAGCGCTTTTGTTGGATCGGAGGGATAACGCCGGGCGGGTCAGAGAAATTCTTGACGATGTAGCTGATCAAGGGGTCCAGGGTCTGACCATCTTTCTGGATCGGAGGGCCGCCCAGCACGCGAAGGACAGGCGCGGGCAGGCGACAAATGGCGCGCGAGGCAGTCCTGAGCATTGCGTTTTTCAATTCGAGCCCTCTTTTCTGATGCCATCCGAACATTGGATTAGGTTTTGAAAAGGCGCAGTTTTCCGGCTTTCAGTCAACCAAAAGAAACAGAGAAACCTGGCACCACTGACTGGTTGCCCTTGAACGGGTCCTGTGCTGCATCTGTGAATTTCTGGGAATCGGCGACTGGCAACCCGCGGTTATTCGGTGAACCTGACCTTGCCAATGAAAGGCAGGTTGCGGTTGCGCTGTGCATAGTCGATGCCATAGCCGACGACAAACTCATCAGGAATTTCAAACCCGATCCAGTCCGAACGGAAATCGACTTCGCGCCGGCTGGGCTTGTCCAGTAGTGCGATCGAGCGAAGTTTTCCTGGATCGCGGCTTTGCAGCAGATGAGTAACGTGGTTCAGCGTGTGCCCGGTGTCGACGATATCCTCGACTACCAGAACGTCGCGACCCTCAATAGCGCCGCGCAGGTCTTTTAGAATGCGGACTTCCCGGCTGCTTTCCATCGCATCCCCGTAGGATGACGCCTCAAGGAAATCCACTTCAATGGGCAAGTCCAATTCGCGCACCAGATCGGCGATAAAGACAAAGCTACCACGCAGCAGGCCGACAACAACCAGCTTGTCGGTTCCGTCGAATTCGGCAGTGATTTCGCGGCAAAGTTCTTCGATCCTGGCGGCAATGGCCTTTGCCGAGATCATTTCATCAATCACATATCCGCGCTGGCTCATCGCTGCCCCCTTGATCTTTGGCGCGCAACATACGACATGACGCGCCATTGTCACCTGCAAAAACCGGACGCCATGCCTATACATTCGGAAACGCGACACCTGCCTTACACTGCGCAACAGATGTACGATCTAGTTGCCGATGTAGCAAAGTATCCCGAGTTTTTGCCCTGGTGTGCGGCTGCACGTATCCGACGCTCATATGCAGCAGGAGAGGCACAGGTGATGGAAGCGGACCTGATCATTTCGTTCAAAGTGTTCCGCGAACGCTTTGGCAGCCGGGTTACCCTGTTTGCCGAACAACGCCGGATCGACACGGAATATCTGGATGGGCCCTTCAAATACATGAAGTCGGACTGGCATTTCGAGGACGCGGCAGAAGGCGGGTGCAACGTTTCGTTCCATGTTGATTTCGAATTCAAGAATGCCATTCTTCAGGGTATCATCGGAGTGGTCTTCAATGAGGCGATGCACAGGATCGTGACGGCGTTCGAGGGCCGGGCAGAGGAATTGTACAGCTAAGTCTTTACCCGAAAGCGGCGCTTGCTAGACTGCGCCACATGACTGATTTTACCACAGCATTGGCCGATTTTGCCTCGGGGCCTGTTGCGACCTCGTCAGAGGCCCGTCTCGTAACCTCTCTGTCCGCGCTGGATTGGGTAGCTGTTGGCCGCGTCGGTGTTAGCGAACCCGTATCTCAGACCGTGCGCGCACTGGTTCTGGATGAAGGGGGCAACCCGCAGGCCCATCTGTTTGGCGGGGGGCTGGCTCCCGTCAGGGCAGCAGGTTTGGTTAACGGAACCATTTCCCACGCTTTGGATTATGATGACACGCATTTTGCGCATATCGGGCACCCTTCGGTCGCGGTTATGCCTGCGGCCTTTGCCCTTTGTGATTGGGACGACCGAATTCTTGTCGATGTCCTTGAGGCCGCTCTTGTCGGGATGGAGGTTTCGATCCGCGTAGGGCTTTGGCTGGGGCGTGCGCATTACCAGGGCGGGTTCCATCAGACCGCGACGTCAGGTGCCTTTGGTGCGGCGGTCGCCGCTGGCCGGGTGCTGCGGTTCGATACGGAAAAGATGCGCCGGGTTCTTGGTCTGGCTGCCACCCGCGCCGCAGGGCTGAAAGCTCATTTCGGCACGATGGGAAAGCCCTATAATGCCGGGCTAGCTGCCGCTGCAGGGGTTGAGGCTGCGCTGTTGGTGTCCAAGGGGTTTGATCCCAACTCGGATGCGCTTGAGGGGCCCTATGGTTTTGGTGCAACCCATATGGGTCAGTCCGAAAAGGCCGCTGCTCTGGATGGAATAGGAGAAACGTGGCTGTTCAAAGATGTAAGCCATAAGTTTCATGCCTGCTGTCATGGGTTGCACGCCGCATTAGAGGCCGCACGTGACCTGGATATTGCAGAGCCCGAAGTAGCCGAGATCAGGATCAAGACTCACCCACGTTGGATGACAGTGTGTAATCAAACCTCTCCGACCACCGGGTTGGGGGCCAAGTTTTCCTACCGGACGGTAATTGCTATGCAAGCGCTGGGATATGAGACAGCCTTGCCAGACAGTTTTTCGGATAAGGTATGTGCGGATAGGCGCCTGCAATCGCTGCGGGACCGGATTTCAGTCGAAGCCGATGAGACGCTGTCTGAAACTCAAGCGGATCTGTCTTTGCTGCGCCGCGATGGGGCACGTAAACAGGCCAGCCACGATTTGCTTGGCCCTATAACATTGGCCGACCGGGAAGACCGGGTCAGAAGCAAGGCGGCCAAGCTGATCGGTGCCGAGGACGCAGACGCAATCTGGTCGATGCTGCGTACCGGTGGCCGCACCCGTGATCTGGCGAAAATGCTGGCGCGTTAGACGACGCGCCAGTGCAAGGGGAACCCGGGTTCGAATACTGTTACCGGGCCATCGTCAGTTTCGATCTTGTCGGGATATTCAACGGGGTCGCCCTTGGTCAGGGTGATGGTTACTTTATTCACCGGCAGGCCATAAAACGCAGGTCCGTTCAATGATGTGAACCCTTCCAGCTTGTCCAGCGCACCGGCTTTGTCAAACATCTCGGCCACAAGGGACATTGTGTTTGTAGCGGTGAAACATCCCGCGCAACCACAGGCCATTTCCTTGTTCGCGTCTGTGTGCGGCGCGCTGTCGGTGCCAAGGAAGTAGCAAGACATCCCAGAAGTTGCGGCGCTCATCAAAGCCTGGCGATGGGTCTCGCGCTTGGCCACGGGCAGGCAGTAGTAATGCGGTTTGATCCCGCCCACCAGGATGTGATTGCGGTTGATGATCAGGTGATGCGCCGTGATCGTTGCGGCCAGATCATCGCCGCCGGTTTGCGCATAACTTGCACCCTGAGCGGTCGTGATATGCTCCATCACCACCCGCAAGCCCGGGGTCGCCTGACGCAGCGGATCAAGGATTGTGTCGATGAAAACCTCTTCGCGGTCGAAAATGTCGACCTCGGCATCCGTCACCTCGCCATGGACACACATCGGCAGACCGATCTCAGCCATTCTCTCAAGCACCGGGCGGACCTTGTCGAAATCACGCACGCCCGAGGCGGAATTGGTGGTTGCGCCTGCGGGATACAGCTTTACGGCCTTGATCAGCCCACTTGCATGGGCTGCGGCGACATCCTCGGCGTCGGTGTCTTCGGTCAGGTACAAGGTCATCAGCGGCTCGAACGGCATGCCTTCGGGCAGGGCGGCCAGAATGCGGTCGCGATATGCGGCGGCCTGATCGCCGCGCACAACTGGCGGAACGAGGTTTGGCATAATGATCGCTCGGGCAAAATGGCGTGCGGTTTCGGGCAGAACGGCCTGCAACATGGCGCCATCGCGCAAATGCAGATGCCAGTCATCGGGGCGGCGAATGGTCAGCGTATCAGTCATGCGCACCCGCTAGCACAGCCTCGGCCAAAGACCAACCAAACCGTGAGGATCTGGTGCAAAAACTTCACCTATTTGCGGCGATGGCGTCTGGGTGGCGGGGCCGGGGCCTTGACGCCCCTGCGCTTGCATGACCTGTTAAGCAACGAAAGAAAGAGGGTTCCATGACGCAGCAAGATTCCATTGATACCGTGCAGCAGATGCTGGGCTCACAGGGTTACGTATGCGGTCGAGCCTTGGCGACAGTGGTGTTTTTGTCATTGAAACTGGGCCGTCCACTGTTTCTTGAGGGTGAGGCTGGTGTCGGAAAAACCGAAATCGCTAAAGCACTGGCCGCTGGTCTGAACCGCCGTCTGATCCGCCTGCAATGTTATGAGGGGTTGGACGCATCCTCGGCGGTTTACGAATGGAATTTCCCGGCGCAAATGGTGGCGATCCGAACTGCCGAAGCCTCGGGCGGCGCTGACCGGGGTTCGTTGCAGACCGAATTGTTTTCTGACGACTACCTGATCGAGCGTCCGTTGCTGCAGGCCATGCGCCCGGATGAAAACGGGGCACCCGTCCTGTTGATTGACGAACTTGACCGCACGGATGAACCGTTCGAGGCCTTCCTGCTGGAAGCGCTCAGCGATTTTCAGGTCACCATCCCCGAATTGGGAACTGTCAAAGCGCCGGAGCCACCGATTGTCATCGTTACATCGAACCGAACGCGAGAAGTGCATGACGCCCTGAAACGCCGTTGCCTGTACCATTGGGTCGATTACCCGGATTTTGACCGTGAAATTGAAATTCTGAACGCCCGCGCCCCCGAGGTCGCCGAGGCGCTAAGCCGAGAGGTCGTCGCCTTTGTCCAACACCTGCGCACAGAGGATCTGTTCAAGAAACCAGGAGTGGCCGAGACCATCGACTGGGCCAAATGCCTGCTGGCGCTGGACGTCATCAACCTTAGCCCCGAAGTGATCGGCGACACGCTGGGGGCGATCCTGAAATATCAGGACGATATCCAGCAACTGCAAGGGTCCGAGGCGAAACGTATTCTGGATGAAGCCAAGGCGTCGCTGGAACCTGCCTGATGGCTGAACAGCTCCCTCTCGACATCCCCGACAACCCAAAACTGGCGCAGAACATCACTCATTTCGCGCGGGCTTTGCGCAAGGCCGGGTTGCCCATCGGCACCGGGCGGGTCGTGGATGCGATCCGGGCGGTTCAGGTTGCGGGCTTCTCGGAGAAGCGCGACTTTTACTGGACGTTGCACGCTTGTTTCGTGACCCGACCCGAGCATCGGGCGGTCTTTGCACAGATCTTTCGCATGTATTGGCGCGATCCGCGGTACATGGAGCATATGATGTCGATGATGTTGCCAGCGATCCGCGGCGTCCAGGAAGAGCGCAAGGCCGAAGCTGCAGAGAAACGCGCGGCCGAGGCTCTGCTGGACGGCGTTGAACGGGACTTGCCTGACAGCTCTGACATCGAGGAAGAAACTGAGCTGGAGATAGATGCGTCGCGGACCGCGTCCTCGGAAGAACGGTTGCGCAATCTAGACTTTGAGCAAATGAGCACCGAAGAAATTGCCTTGGCCAAGCGCATTCTGGCACAGCTGAAATTGCCGGTAAAACCAATCGAGTCGCGCCGAGGCCAAGCCAGCCACCTTGGGCATCGGATCGACCGCGCCCGCACGCTGCGCGCATTCATGCGGCAGGGTGGTGAACTGCGGGACATCGCGTATTTGAAGCCGAAACAACGGTGGCCGAACCTTGTCGTTCTCTGCGATATCTCAGGATCTATGAGCCAGTACTCTCGTATCATCCTGCATTTCCTGCATGCGGTTTCAAACGTCAAGGGCGCAGGGTGGGCCAAGGTTCATGCGTTTACCTTCGGCACGAGGTTGACGAATATCACCCGGCACCTGCGCCAACGCGATGTGGATGCTGCCCTGTCGGCGGCAGGGGCCGAGGCGCAAGATTGGGAGGGTGGCACGCGGATCGGGGAATGCCTGCACGCTTTTAACCGTGACTGGTCGCGTCGGGTTCTGGGGCAGGGTGCGGTGGTGTTGTTGATTACGGATGGTCTGGATCGGGGCGAACCCGAGGTGCTTGGAAAAGAAATCCAGCGCCTGCATCTGTCAGCCCGCCGTTTGATCTGGCTGAACCCTTTGTTGCGTTGGGATGGCTTTGCGCCAAAAGCGCAGGGGGTGGCGGCGATGCTTCCCCATGTTGACAGCTTTCGGGCCGGTCATTCCATTGCGTCGCTGGAAGATCTGGCCAAAGTCATCTCAAAACCGGATGACATGGGTGAGAAAGCGCGGTTGATGGCCGCGCTTTCGAAGTAGGTCTCAACCAAGCTGTTCTTCGTTGCACTTACGCGCCATTTCCATCGCTTTGTACGTACCGGTCAGATCAACGGTGAAGGCGAATTCCTTTTCGGGGAACACAACCATAACTTTCTGTTTGGCAAGGTCTTCGGCAAACTTGGGGTCATCCGACAGCACATAGCCACCCGAATAGCCTTTGGTGATGTTGCCCTTCATGCCGGTGGCTTCTCCAAGATACAGGTTTCTGCCCAGCAGGATCGCCACAGCCTCGGTTTCGCCACGCTTGATGTTGGTTTCAGCTTTGGTGAATACGCCAACATATCCCACGCCGCGGTCTTCGGTCAGGCCCATCTGAACCACGTTTTCCGCGTCATCGACAGCTTCGATCAGGCAGGATTTCTTGTCTTCGTCGATGAAGATTTTCCATCCGTCCACTTCGCCATAGCGCAGGAAGGTATCTGCGCTGGCCACTGTCGCCGCTAGCATTCCCAATACTGATCCGAGTGTAATAATGTGTTTCAAGTCTCTGTCTCCTTTTGAAAATAATCTGCGTCACAGCTGCGCATGATCCGCGTTTAGGTCAGAATCGGGAGGGCTGGCAATCAATGCTTGGGATGTTCGGCTGAAACCCGCGGGGCTTTGCATAGCATTTGGAATTTCTTTCAAGGCCCATGAGTTAACCTGATGGTTTACTTTTCATCCTGCCAAACCTGCCTATGTTGGTGCGGGAAACGCCAGGAGGGCGATATGGACAGATTCGACAACAGCCCCGAGACTGCTCTGGATTGGTATGAAACGGGAAAGCCAGTTGCGCTGGCTACGGTTGTTCAGACTTGGGGCAGTGCCCCCAGACGTGTTGGCGCTCAGCTTGTGATAGCAGGTGATGGCCGCTTTGAGGGGTCAGTATCGGGTGGTTGTGTCGAAGGTGCGGTTGTTGTCGAGGCGTTGGAAGCGATCGAAGAGGGTGAAGCGCGCCTACTTGAATTCGGGGTCAGTGACGAAGATGCTTTTGCGGTGGGGCTGGCCTGTGGCGGAACAATTCGGGTACTGGTCGAACCTATTGGATCGGTCCTTCCTGAAAGCATATTGCGCGATCTGGTCGCTGCACGCGCGCAGCGCGAGCCTGTGGCTTATGAAGTGAATATCGAATCCGGTCATCGTGCGTTGCAGCGCGATCGTTATCCCGAACGCATGCGCATGGACCGGTCCGGTTTCGAAGAGGATGCGAAGACATTTGTTTCGGTCCACAATCCGCCCTTGCGGTTGATAGTGGTCGGGGCCGTTCATATTGCTCAGGCCCTGGTCCCGATGGCGCGAATTGCGGGGTACGACCCTGCGATTGTGGATCCGCGAGATGCGTTTGCAACCGCCGCAAGATTCCCTCAGGAAACCGTGCTGACGGATTGGCCGGATGAGGCCGTTGCAAAGCTTGGAATGGATGCGCGAACGGCTGTTGTCTTGCTGACCCATGATCCAAAACTGGATGATCCCGCGTTAGAGGCCGCCCTGAGAGCCGGTGTGTTCTATATTGGGGCGCTGGGGTCTAGTCGAACGCATGCGAAACGCGTCACCCGGATGAAAGAAGCCGGATTTACTGAAGGGCAGATTTCACAGGTTCACGGTCCCGTAGGCTTGGATATCGGCGCCGCCGATCCCGCGGAAATTGCGGTTTCCATATTGGCCGAAATGACTGCGGTGTTGCGGGGCAAAGCATGAAGTTTGGCGCGGTCCCTCTTCGCGATGCCGCCGGTGCAATTCTGGCGCATTCAGTGAAAGCCCAAGACACAAAGCTGCGTAAGGGCCTTTTGCTCACGCAAACTCATCTGGATGAAATGGCCGCCGCCGGGTTGACCTCGGTCACTGTTGCGCAGCTGGAACCCGGTGATTGTCACGAAAACGACGCTGCCCGGATGTTGGCAGAGGCTTTGGCCCCGGACCCGACAACCGTGGGATTGCGCGTCACCGAGCCGTTCACAGGGCGCGTTAACCTCTTGGCGAGAGGCCCCGGAGTCGCTGTTCTGGACGTACAGGCGCTGGAAGCGTTCAACTTGGTTAACCCAATGATTACCGTGGCCACAGTTCCCCAATATCAACAGATGGGATCAGGCGGGATGGTGGCGACGATCAAAGTCATTTCTTATGCCGTTCCCGGCGAAGATGTGGTGCGTGCCTCGGCGCTGGCACAAGGGGCGGTGCGCCTGTCTGGCCCGGTGTTTCGCAGTGCTGGCCTGATCGTCACAGACATCCCCGGAGGTGTTTCGAACGACAAGGGTATTGCCGCAATCCGAGGGCGTGTCGAAGCCCTGGGTATGGGTTTGGATGACATTCGGGTGGTGCCACATGAGATTCAGGCGCTGTCTGCTGCATTGACGGGCGTCAAAGGGGATATTGTCCTGATTTTGACGGGCTCAGCAACTTCGGATGCGCATGATGTTGCGCCGCAGGCTGTTCGTGTTGCAGGCGGTCAGGTGGATCGGTTTGGAATGCCAGTAGATCCGGGCAACCTGTTGTTCACCGGTCTGCTGGACGCCAGACCTGTAATCGGTTTGCCGGGGTGTGCGCGCTCTCCTGCACTGAACGGTGCGGATTGGGTTTTGTCGCGCGTGGCTTGCGGGATTGAAACGACAGCGGCGCATATTGCAGGCATGGGGGTCGGTGGATTGCTCAAGGAAATCCCGACCCGGCCACAGCCACGCGCATCTATCAAGCGGTAAGGCGTTTGACATCAATTTAAGACCCAGATCGGGCCGCTTTGTTCGGCATTGTGATCTGTCCTAAACGGCGCCCTGCGAAATTTTTGTTCTCAAACAATAAGTCCCGTGTTTAACTCGACAGAGAAAAATATGACATGGGAGGAACTTATGACACAGGTCACCATGACCGTGAACGGGAGGTCTGTTAGCGGTGAGGTCGAGGGTCGGACGTTGTTGTCTGGATTTTTACGTGATCATCTGTCGCTGACCGGAACGCATGTTGGATGTGACACGGCGCAATGTGGGGCGTGTGTTGTTCATGTGAATGGCGCGGCGGTGAAGTCGTGCAACATGCTTGCGCTGGAAGCGGACGGGTCCGAGGTCGCCACGATTGAGGGCCAGGCCGCTGAGGATGGGTCTTTGAACGTGATTCAGCAGGCGTTTCAGGATCATCACGGGTTGCAATGCGGGTTTTGTACGCCGGGCATGGTGATGAGCGCCGCCGCCTTGCTGAAAGAGAACCCGCGCCCGAGCGAAGCCGAGATTCGAAAGTATCTGGAAGGCAACCTGTGCCGCTGCACAGGCTATCACAACATTGTCAAAGCGATCATGGCCGCATCGGGCCAGGACGTAAGCGGCATCGCTGCCGAGTAATACCGACGTAAAGAATTTTCGACGAAAATTCTTTTTCAGGGAGGAGAACAAGCAATGCCCAAAGACAGTGGCATCGGAGCCAGTTCCAAACGGCGCGAGGACGTGCGCTTTTTAACCGGAGCAGGCAATTACACCGACGATATCAACGTGCATGGCCAGGCCTATGTGCATTTTCTGCGGTCCGACATCGCGCATGGCCGGATCAACAGTATCGACACTTTGTCTGCCGAGGCCATGCCGGGCGTGGTCAAAGTGTTTACCGGCAAGGATTTCGAAGGCGTGGGCGGCATGCCCTGTGGCTGGGAAGTGACCGACAAGCACGGCGCACCGATGCAGGAACCTCCGCATCCCATTTTGGCACAGGGCAAAGTGCGCCATGTGGGCGATCCGATTGCTGCTGTGGTCGCCGACAGCCTGGAACAGGCCCGCGACGCGGCTGAGGCGATCGAGCTTGATATCGAGGAGCTGCCCGCCGTGATCGACATGAAGGCCGCCGCGCAAGAAGGCGCGACGCTGGTCCATGACGATCTGAAAAACAACATCTGCTATGATTGGCAGCTGGGCGAAACCGATGATGCCAAGGTCAATGAGGTCTTTGCCAATGCGGCCCATGTCACCACGCTGGATCTGGTGAACAACCGTCTGGTTGCCAATCCGATGGAGCCGCGTGTGGCGGTGGGCGAGTACAGCCGCGGCACCGAAGAATACACACTTTATACCACGTCGCAGAACCCGCATGTGATCCGCCTGTTGATGTGTGCCTTTGTTCTGGGCCTGCCCGAACACAAGGTTCGCGTGGTCGCGCCGGATGTGGGTGGCGGCTTTGGCACCAAGATCTTCCACTATGCCGAAGAGGCGTTCTGCACCTTCGCCGCCAAGGCTTGTAACCGCCCGGTCAAATGGACCTCGAGCCGGTCCGAGGCGTTCATGTCTGACGCGCATGGGCGCGACCATGTCGGACAGATCGAACTGGCGCTGGATGCGGACAATAACTTTATCGGTCTGCGCACCAACACCTATGCAAATATGGGTGCGTATCTGTCGACCTTCTCCAGCTCGGTTCCGACATGGCTGCACGGGACGCTGATGGCGGGCAACTACAAGACGCCGGTCATTCAGGTCAACGTCAAGGCGATGTTCACCAATACGGTCCCGGTGGATGCCTATCGCGGCGCGGGCCGTCCTGAGGCGACGTTCCAGTTGGAGCGGGTCGTGGACAAGGCAGCGCGTGAATTGGGTGTCGATCCGATCGCCCTTCGACGGCAGAACTTCATCACCCAGTTCCCCTATGACACACCGGTGGCGCTGACCTATGACACAGGCGATTATAATGGGACGATGGACAAGCTTGAGGCCGCTGCTGATCTGGCAGGCTTTGCCGCGCGTCGCGCTGAAAGCGAGGCCAAGGGCAAGCTGCGGGGTCTGGGCGTCAACTGCTATATCGAGGCTTGCGGCATCGCGCCCTCGAACATCGTTGGTATGCTGGGGGCCCGTGCGGGTCTGTATGATGCGGCGACTGTGCGGGTGAATGCCACCGGCTCGATCAGCGTCATGGTAGGTGCCCATAGCCACGGGCAGGGGCATGAAACGGCCTTCCCGCAGGTTGTGGCGGACATGATCGGTATCGACGAGTCGATGATCGAGATCGTGCATGGCGACACGTCGAAGATTCCGTTTGGCATGGGCACTTATGGCTCGCGGTCTTTGGCGGTCTGTGGATCGGCGATGGTAAAGGCAACTGAGAAAGTGATCGACAAGGCCAAGAAGATCGCGGCGCATCTGTTGGAGGCGTCCGAGGCTGATATCGAGCTGAAGGACGGTCAGTTCAGCGTGGCAGGGACCGACAAGTCGGTGGCCTGGGGTGATGTCACCCTGACGGCCTATGTGCCGCATAACTTTCCGCTGGAGGTCGAGCCCGGGCTGGAGGAGACCGCCTTTTATGACCCAGCCAACTTTACCTTCCCGGCTGGCGCCTATGCCTGTGAGGTCGAGGTTGACCCAGAAACCGGTCGGGTCACCATCGAAGCCTTCACCGCCGCTGATGACTTTGGCAATATCGTCAACCCGATGATCGTGGATGGTCAGGTGCATGGCGGCATCGGTCAGGGCATCGGTCAGGCATTGCTTGAAAACTGTGCCTATGACGAAAACGGTCAGCTGCTGAGCGCATCCTTCATGGACTATGCCATGCCGCGTGCCGATGATGTGCCGTTCTATGCGGTGGACCACTCGAGCCAGACGCCATGTACGCATAACCCGTTGGGTGTGAAGGGCTGTGGTGAGGCCGGGGCAATCGGTTCACCACCTGCGGTGGTCAACGCGGTGCTGGATGCGTTGAATTCAGGCGGCAAAGCCATCGATCATATCGATATGCCGGTGAGTCCATCGCGTGTCTGGACCGCGATGCACGGGTGAGAGGTTGGGGTGCGAGGGGTCAACCCCTCGCGCTCCCCGAGATATTTATAGCCAGATGAAGGGCGGATCAGCGCCTTTCGGAAAGGAAGACGAAATGTACAATTTCGAATTTGAGAAACCCTCGACCATAGCCGACGCGGTTGCCGCTTTAGGGGCTGAGGATGCGCAGGCGTTGGGAGGTGGGCAAACCCTGATCCCGACGCTGAAACAACGATTGGCGGCGCCATCGGCACTCGTCTCGCTCAGCGGAATTCCCGAATTGCAGGGCGTCTGTGTTGGGGATGACGGGTCGGTTTCTATCGGTGGCGCAACGCCGCATGCAGTTGTTGCTCAAGAGGCAGCGGGATCATACCCGGCGCTGGCCGCATTAGCCGGTCAGATCGGTGATCCGGCGGTGCGCAACCGCGGCACGATTGGCGGCTCGGTTGCGAATAACGATCCGGCGGCCTGTTACCCGGCGGGTGTGCTCGGATCCGGGGCCACGATCGTGACCAACGCCCGTCAGATTGCGGCAGATGCGTTTTTTGATGGCATGTTCTCGACCGCACTGGATGAGGGTGAGATCATCACATCCATCCGCTTTCCGGTGCCACAGGCCGCGAGCTATCAGAAGTTCTTGCAGCCAGCCTCGCGCTTTGCGTTGGTGGGCGTCTATCTGGCCCGGTTCGCCGATGGTGTGCGTGTGGCGGTCACAGGCGCCAGCGAGGATGGGGTGTTCCGCTGGTCCGAAGCAGAACAGGCGCTGAATACTGAATTCCGACCGGACGCGTTGATGGGGCTGAACATCAACCCGGCCAACATGATCGGCGATCTTCATGGCAGCAAAGCGTATCGCGCGCATCTGGTCAGTGTGATGACCAAGCGGGCTGTGCTGGCCTGCATGTAATTAAATCGGCTTTTAGTCGCAAAGCCCCGGGGTGTGTCCCTCGGGGCTTTTTCTATTTTCGGCGAATTTTCGGAAGCTTGTTTGGCTGCCAATAGGCCCCGGTATCTTCGCGCGCCTTTTGATAGGCCTCGACGCGGTGGGCTGCGGTTTCGCCGCCTGCGTCAAATAAATGGCCGATGAGGCATTCGAGCACGGCCATGACCCCAGTAAAGCTTGAGGTGTGATGTTGTGACCTTGTGCTGACGGTAAAGGCGACATCCGGCTCGACACCCGGCGCAATAACTTCGCTGTCCGAGATCAGGATGACCCGAAGCCCCTTTTCTTGGGCGAACCGTATTGATTTAATCGTTTCTGCCGAATAGGGGCTGACCGTGATTGCCAGCAGACAGTCCTTGTCATCCGCATCCAGCAGATCATCCGTGGCTGAGCCGATGTGGCGGGGGATCAGCTGAATACCCGGATGCGCCATGCGCCCGGTATAGGAAAAGTAATAGGCCAGCGCGTAACTGGCGCGGGTGGCGGTCACGAAGCAACGGCGGGACCTGAGGATATGGTCAACGGCTAGATGCGCTGTCTCGGGCCTCATCAATCGCAGGGACCTGACGACGACATTCTGTTCGTTGCGGGCAAGCCTAGCCTGAAGCTGACCATGGGCGCCGTTCGCTTGCATGTGGGTTTGCCAGGACGCGCCAAGGAATTCTTCGGTATCCGTCGCCAGGTTTTGCCGGAACGGTGCGCGAAAGGCCTGAAACCCGCCAAAACCCATATGCTGGGCCAGTCGGACAAGGACATTTGCGCTGACACCGATCTTGTCGGCAGTGACTCGTATCGGGTCGAGGCCAAAATCCGCCGGATGATCTATGATGTATTTGGCTGCCGCCTGAAGCCGGGGTGGCATCTGGTCGATGTTTTTCCTCAGATGATCTGTCAGCTGGTGTTGGGTCTCGGTCATGAAAAAACATATGTTATGAAAGTAGAAGATGTAAAACATACGCTGCTTACATAGATGCGGCAACATGCAAACGGGGGCAGCGAATGTCACAGCATCGGTCGAAATCGGAACCCTATATTCTGGCAGCGCCCAATGGTGCGCGCCGAGGTGCGGCAGATCACCCAGCCCTGCCTGTCACAACCGTGCAAATTCTTGAAGCGGCCAGAGCATGCCATGAGGCCGGTGCGGCCGGTCTTCATCTGCACATTCGGGACACAGAAGGCCGTCACTCTTTGGACGCGGGACAGTATCTGGAAACACTTGCCGAACTTCGGCGGAGGGTTCCGGCCCTGGACATCCAGATCACAACCGAGGCGGCAGGGATTTTTGATGTAAGCAGCCAGTTCGAATGTCTGAGGAAGGTTAGACCGGCTTGGGCGTCGATCTCGGTCCGCGAAATCGCGCGCGATAACGATCTGGCTGACCGGATCTATGGTCTTTGCGCGGATCAGGGGACGCGGGTTCAGCATATTCTTTACGACGCTGAAGATGCGGCCCTATTAACACGGTGGCAAAAGCGTGGTGTTGTGCGCGAACAGCAATCCGACCGTTTGCTTGTTCTGGGGCGCTATCGGACTGATCAGGAATCAAAGCCCTCGGATCTGGATGCGTTTCCGGACGGGGATTCGCCCTGGATGATCTGTGCCTTTGGAAAACAAGAGCATGACTGTCTGGTACATGCGGCGTCCTTGGGCGGTGATGTCCGGGTCGGATTTGAAAACAGCATCGCAGATCGGAACGGAGACACTTGGGAAAATAACGCCGCCTCAGTCGCGGCCCTTGTTGCCAGATTGAAAGAGGATAGATCATGAGCCACGTTTTCCCACGCCATACGAAATCTCAGCTGCCAGTCGCGGTTGGCGGCGAAGGCTGCTATCTGATCGATGCTGACGGTAAGCGGTATCTGGATTGCGGTGATGCTGCTGTGTCCTGTCTTGGCCACTCTAACAGGGCGGTGATCGAGGCGGTTCAAGGCCAGGTTGAAAAGATCGCCTTTGCGCATACCGGGTTTATGACGTCCGAGCCTGCCGAAGCCCTAGCGGACCTTCTGATTGATCATGCGCCCGGGGATTTGGATCGCGTTTATTTCGTATCCGGAGGGTCCGAAGCAACAGAGGCCGCCATCAAACTGGCGCGGCAGTATTTTCTTGAGATCGGTCAGCCCGAGCGCCGCCACGTCATCGCGCGCCGCCAAAGCTATCATGGAAATACTTTGGGGGCCTTGTCAGCGGGGGGAAATGCCTGGCGCCGTGCGCAATTCGCACCGATGCTGATCGAAATGACCCATATAGCGCCCTGCTACGAATATGCCGAAAAGCAAGATGGTGAGAGCAGCCACGCCTATGGTCAACGGGTGGCCGATGAATTGGAGGCCGAAATTTTGCGTCTTGGCCCTGAAACCGTCATGGCGTTTATGGCCGAGCCAGTCGTGGGGGCAACGCTGGGGGCGGTCCCGGCGGTCGAAGGGTATTTTGGGCGCATACGTGAAATCTGTGATCAATATGGCGTTTTGCTGATCCTGGATGAGGTCATGTGCGGAATGGGGCGCACCGGGCATTTGTTTGCCTGCGATCACGATGGAATTGCCCCGGATATTCTGTGCATCGCCAAGGGTTTGGGGGCGGGTTATCAACCCATCGGCGCAATGTTGTGTACGAACGGGATATATAAGGCGATCCAAAATGGGTCAGGGTTTTTCCAGCACGGGCATACCTATGTCGGCCATCCGGTGGCAACTGCGGCGGCATTGGCGGTGCTGAAGGAATTGACGAGCCAACAACTGCCCCAGCGCGCCGAGTTTATGGGGCATAGACTGCAATCTGCGCTGGAAACTGCGTTCAGCGAGCACCCTCATATCGGCGATATTCGGGGCCGCGGGCTGTTCCGCGGTATCGAGCTGGTCTCGGATCGGGCCGGAAAAACACCGTTTGATCCCTCACTTGGTCTCGCGGGCAAGATCAAGAAGGCGGCGTTGAACGCTGGTCTGATCTGTTACCCCATGTCTGGCACGCGCGATGGTCGAAGTGGTGACCATATTCTGTTGGCGCCGCCTTTCATTATCGACGACGCACAGATTGAGGAATTGGTTGATAAGCTGGGGGTTGCACTCAAAGCCGCGATCTGACGCTCTTTTGATCTGACTTTCTCTTTTTACTCAATAGGGTATCGACAAAAGGTCAATTCCTGAAGGAGCGATGATGATTGTCGACATCTGGAAGAGTTTTCGGGACTTGCCCGCCTGGGTACAGATCTGGTTGGTGGTGCTGCTCATCCCGACCAATCTGGCACCTCTGACGTATCTGGATCAGCCAAATGGTATTCTAATCGCAGCACTCGCAATCGGTGGGATGGCATTGAATCTTCCGATCATGCTGGCGGCACGAGGGATGAGCAAAGCGATGGCATTTCCGCATCTCATCTGTTGGGTGCCAATGGTTTTCGTCGTGATTGCAGTATTTGCAAGCGAAGCCGAACTGGCGACTGGATATGCGAAATTTCTGGTGTTTCTACTGGTTATTGACTTGATTTCGCTGGCATTTGATGTGAATGACGCAAGGGTCTGGTTCAAAAGCCGAAGCGCAAAATAAAACCCCCTCAATCCGAGGGGGTTTCGAATAACTCAGTTGTCGCAGGGCTTACTTCTGCGGCAGCGGGCCGATCATCATGATCATCTGACGGCCTTCCATCTTGGGCATGTTCTCGACCTTGCCGATTTCCTTGGTGTCCACGGCAACACGTTCCAGCAGCTCACGGCCCAGATTCTGGTGTGCCATCTCACGACCACGGAAGCGCAGAGTCACCTTTACCTTGTCGCCGTTTTCAAGGAATTTGAACACGTTGCGCATTTTGACTTCATAGTCATGCGTATCGGTGTTGGGCCGGAACTTGACCTCTTTCACCTCAATGACTTTTTGCTTTTTGCGCGCTTCGGCCTCGCGTTTCTGCGTTTCGTACTTGAATTTACCAAAGTCCATGATTTTGCAAACCGGAGGGTTTGCATTCGGCGAAATCTCGACCAGATCCAGGCCGGCTTCGTCCGCGAGTTGCATGGCTTTGGCGGGATGAACCACCCCGACATTTTCACCTTCGGCGCCGATAAGGCGAATTTCGGGGGCACGGATCTTATCATTGACGCGCGGGCCGGTGTCTCTCTGAGGCGGCGCGTTGTGAGGTCTGCGAGCTATGGGTTCATTCCTTTGATGATTGCAGAATTTCAAGCCCGGAATTTAGACTGGGCTGCGGGACGTTTCAAGCGGCATAAGTGACCACCAGCGTGAATTTCCCATGATATTCCCGCGTTTTTGCCGATCTGATGTCGCATATCAGACCGGCAAACCGGATTAGCCAACAAAGGCCTTTTCAATGACGAATTCCTTGGGGTCGGAATTTGCGCCTTCGCGCAGTCCGAAATCCTCGAGGATTTTTTTGATATCCAGGTTGAAAGCCAATGATCCGCAAACCATCGCGCGGTCCGTATCCGGCTGGATGCCGCCCTCAATCGCCAGATCAGCAAATACTGTGCCGTCTTTCAACAGCTCTGTAATGCGGCCCATCTTGGGGCTCTGTTCGCGTGTGGTGGTCGGGTAGTAACGAATCTTGTCCGCAAAACCTTCGCCCATCAGCTCAGCCAGCATTTCGTCCTGGCGAATGTCTTCGATCAGCTGACGGCCATATTCCAGCTCGGCCACTTCGCGGCAGGTATGAGTGATGATGATCTCGTCATAATCCTCATAGGTCTGCGGTTCGCGCAGCAGTGAGGCGAAGGGTGCAAAGCCGGTGCCGGTGGCAAAGAACCACAGGCGCTTACCGGGCAGCAGGGCGTCATGGACCAGCGTGCCAACCGGCTTGGGCCGCAGGATGATCTGATCGCCTGGTTTGATGTGCTGAAGTTTCGAAGTCAGCGGGCCGTCCTGTACCTTGATCGAATAGAACTCAAGCTCTTCATCCCAGGACGGTGAGGCGATGGAATAGGCGCGCAGCAAGGGTTTGCCGTTGTCACCCAACAGGCCGATCATCACAAACTCGCCCGAGCGGAACCGCAAGGACGCGGGGCGCGACACTTTGAATGAGAACAGGCTGTCAGTCCAATGCTTGACGTCTGTCACAGTCTGGGCGTCCGGCAGAACGGGGGCCTTCACGGCGGTTGCTTCGGTCACGGGTTTCATCTCTGTCATCGTTTCACTGCCGGTGGAGTAAACCGACATCTCCGTTTAATCTTTGATCCAAGTCAGGAAAAGGGGGCTTTTGCCCCTACGTTCCTATTTGAGGCTGCGAAAGGCGATTTTAGCCGCGCAGGCGGGCCTGATAGTTGTTGTCCTGCCAGTTGGCGCGAGCCACCCATTGATCTTCGGGCTGACGATCGGCCAGAGTGTCTTCAATCTCGACCTCATCAAAGCCGCTGCGCCGCGCCATGGCATACTGGTCGGCAAGGACATGACCTTTGGCGCGCAAGCGACCGGTATAGCCTTTCAGGCGCAGGGTCCGCGCGATGGTAAAGCCGCGCCCATCCGCAAAGGACGGGAAATCGACACGCACCATCTTGGCGCAGCCCAGCCGTTCGGCAAGCTCATCGGGATCCGTGTCTGAGCTGACATCCAGCGCGACCACATCATTGGCCGCGTCTTCCAGCGTGACATAGCCATCAGTCCAATCATCGGGGGCGAACCCCTCATCGGTTACGATAACGTTCATGTGTTCTCTCCGGCGCGCATCATCTTGCCATCTACAAAATGAATGCCGCATTCTTCCTTGTTCTGATCGCGCCACCGTCCGGCGCGGGGGTCTTCGCCCTGTTTGACCGGCGAAGTACAGGGCGCACAGCCGATCGAAGGGTATCCTTTGGCCACCAGCGGGTGCCTGGGCAAGTTGTTCTCTTCCATATAGGCGCGCACATCTTCGGGCGCCCAATGGGCCAGCGGGTTGACCTTGATCCGGCCTGTGCCGTCCTCGACCTCAAAGAAATCAAGCGTGGCGCGGGACCCGGCCTGAAACCGTTTGCGCCCGGTGATCCAGCCATCATATCCCAACAATGCCTGTTGCAGCGGGAAGGTCTTGCGCAGGTTGCAGCACGCATCCATGTCCCGCAGACGCAGCGCGCCATAGGGGTCGTCGCGTTGAACATCCTCGTCATCCGCGCGGATGATCTTGACGTTTAGCAACCCCAACCGCTCGCTCACCTCCTGCTGATACTCCAGCGTTTCGGTGAACAGCATCTGCGTGTCGATGAACAGCACCGGGGTCATCTTGTCGACCACGGCCGCCATATGCAGCAACACCACCGATTCCGCACCGAAACTTGAGACCAGAGCGAGATCATCGATCTCTTCCATTGCTCCGTGCATCACGTCATGCGCGCTGTGGTGGCGGAACCGGGCGTTCAACTCACTGACCCGTTCGGTCAGTTCACGTCTATCCCGGCCCAGTTCAGTCTGGATCAGATCAAGCGGCATTCGCTCGCGCCTCGGGGTAGAGGGCCGCCTTGAACGGAGCCATTCCGACACGGCGATAGGTCTCGAGGAAGGTTTCTTCGGTGCCCTCACGCTGCTCCAGATAGGTTTCGACTATGCGCTCAACGGCCGGAACGATCTCATCATAGGCAAAGCCAGGACCCGTACGATCGCCGATTGCGGCGTTTTCCGTGCCGTCACCACCCAGAGTGATCTGGTAGTTTTCGACGCCTGCACGATCCAGACCAAGAATGCCGATATGGCCGACATGGTGGTGACCACAGGCGTTGATGCAGCCCGAGATCTTGATCTTCAGGTGGCCTATATCATGCTCCAGTTTGAGGTCTTCAAACCGGGTCGCAATTTCCTGAGCAACCGGGATCGAACGCGCCGTTGCCAGCGCGCAATAGTCCATGCCGGGGCAAGCGATGATATCGCTGATCAGGCCGATATTGGCGGTCGCCAGCTCGTATTCCTTCAGCTTTGCGTGGATCGCGGGCAGGTCCGATTTGTGGACATGCGGCAGGATCACGTTCTGCTCATGGCTGATGCGCAGCTCGTCATAGGCGAACTCTTCGGCCAGATCGGCCATCACGCGCATCTGCTCGGCAGTTGCATCACCCGGCGTCGCGCCGTGTTTCTTGATCGAGATTGTCACAATCGCGTGGTCCGCATTCTTGTGCGGCGCAATGTTTGTATCCACCCACGAGCGGAAGATCGGATCATTGGTGTAGGCGCCTTCAAACGACGCAACCGACGCTTCGCGGAAGGTAGGTGCAGCGAAGTGGCCCTTGATCTCTTCCAGCAGGTTCATATCCGCGCCTTTGAACTGCGGGCGGACCTGCAGGAAACGCTCGTTCACCTTGGCGCGGATGGCGTCGATGCCGTGTTCATGCACGGTGATCTTGATGCGCGCCTTGTACTTGTTGTCACGGCGACCGATCTGGTTCCACACGGACACGGTGGCCTCAAGGTAGGCCAGCAGGTCGTCGAAGGCGACGAAGTCAGACAGCTCTTTACCGATCATGGGCGTACGGCCCAGACCGCCACCGACGATGACACGGGCACCCAGAACGCCGTCACGCTCGACCAGTTGCAGACCGATATCATGCGCCTTGATCACGGCGCGGTCATTTTCGGACCCGGTGATGGCGATCTTGAATTTGCGCGGCATGAACTGGAATTCCGGGTGGTCGGTCGACCACTGGCGCAGCAGTTCCGCATAGGGGCGCGGATCGGCGACCTCATCCGCGGCGGCACCGGCGAAATGGTCGGCGGTCACGTTGCGGATGGTGTTGCCGCTGGTCTGGATGGCGTGCATGCCAACCTCGGCCAGCGCGTCCAGCATATCCGGGACGTCCTGCAGCTTGGGCCAGTTGTACTGGATATTCTGACGCGTGGTGAAGTGGCCGTAGCCCTTGTCCCACTTTACAGCCAGCAGGGCCAGTTGGCGCATCTGCGCGCTGTTCAGCGTACCGTAGGGAATGGCGACCCGCAGCATATAGGCGTGCAGCTGCAGATACAGGCCGTTCATCAGCCGCAGCGGCTTGAACTCATCCTCGGTCAGCGAACCGTCAATGCGGCGCTCGACCTGGGCGCGGAACTGTCTGTTGCGTTCTGCCAAAAATGCTGTGTCGAACTCGGAGTAGCGATACATGATTAGCTGTCCTTAAGTGCAGCCCCGAACCTGGGGCCTTTGTAGGGGAGAGAGAGGGCCAGAGATCAGGCCCGGGGCTGCGGGGAAGTTTCCTGTTTGCCGTGGGCATAGTTGGACGGACCAGTCCGGCGGAAGTCTTCCCGAAAATGGGTTGGCTCTGGGCCGTTGTCGCCGGCGACGGCGTCAGCCAGATAGGCACCGACAATCTTGCCTGCTTGGCGTTCGGCATCCAGAAGACGGACCTGTGCGTGGGCTTCGTCTGTGATCAGCTCTGCCTCGGATAATTCACGCGACCAGCGGTCGTCCTCGGTCAGATAGATGACGTCACCTTCCAAAAGATCGTTGGCGGTTACCACTTTGGGGGTAAAAGCGCGGGCCATCAGGCGTGCTCCTTTTTGAATTCAGTCAGGGCCTTGGCTGCCTGGCGGGGGGCAAGGCCGTAAAAAGTAAGGGTGGGGCCGTCCATGTCCGAGGCGTTCAGATCGGCGGGCATGTGATCCAGCGTCGTGGTCAATATGCGCTGATAGGGACGCGACGCGTTTTCGATCAGCGTCACAGGTGTGGCTCGGTCGGCGCCGTGCATGATCAGGCGGCCCTGAATAAACCGGGCAGACTTTTTGCCCATATAGATCGCCGCCACCGAACCGGGCTGCGCCAGGGCGCTCCAATCGTGATCGGCGAAGCCCTTGATGTCGTGCCCGGTCAGGAAACGGATCGAGGAATTGCGCCCGCGGCGCGTCTGGCTTTGCCCGATGCCTGCAACAGCGGCCGAGGCTGCGGTGATGCCAGGGATAATCTGCCACGAGATGCCAGCGGCTTCGACAGCGTCGATTTCTTCGTCCAAACGACCAAATACGGTGGGGTCACCGGATTTCAGGCGCACGACCCGTTGACCCTTCAGGGCGTGCTTTACCAGCAGCGCGTCGATGTCTTCCTGTTTCCACGAGGGGCCAAACCCGGCTTTACCAACATCGACCAGAACGGCCGTTTGCCCGGCAAGGGCCAGCACCTCGGCGCTGATCAGCCGGTCATGCAGAACCACATCCGCGCGCTCGAACGCGCGCAGGGCTTTGAGCGTCAGCAATTCGGGATCACCGGGGCCCGCGCCGACAAAGTCGACATGGCCTGCGTCCTGATATGTTTGCGTCACTTGCATGTTTCGGTCCGGGTTGGTTTGACTTGACCCTCAATATAGGAAATATTCCCGGTATTGCGCCATATGCGCGCATAAATAAGAACAAGCGTTTCGCTGTGTTGGTCAAGCGATACGAAAGTTTCGAAACGAGGAAGAAATTGGAATGTCAGTGCGGATTGATGACACGGATCGGAAAATTCTGGTTGAGCTGCAGCGCGACGCCAGCCAATCGCTGGACGAAATAGCGGCCCGGGTAGGCAGTTCCAAGACGCCTGTCTGGAATCGCATCCGCAAGCTGAAAGGGGCCGGGGTGATCGGTCAGCAGACGGTATTATTGGATGCCGAGGCGCTTGGTTTTGAGGCGACGTTCTTCGTGCTGATCCGCACCTCTGAACACGAGGCGGATTGGCAGCGAAAGTTCCTCAAAGCCCTGCGGGACCGCCCCGAAGTGCAAGAGGCGCACCGGCTGGCGGGGGATATCGACTATATCCTCAAGGTGCGGGTCAAGAACGCGCGCGCCTATGACGTGTTCTATCAGACTTTGATTTCCGAGGTGCGCGTCCACAATGTGACGGCTCTGCTGTCGATGGAAGAGATCAAGTCGACGACCATGCTGCCGCTGAATGCCCTGATCGAGAACTAGCGGTCAGACCTGAACCATCAACCGCTTTAGCCCGTGAAAATGGTAGCTGTTGGAATATTCCGGTTCCGCGCTGAGCGCTAGGTTGGGACAGCGTTCGAACAGTGCCGCCAGCGCTATTCGCATTTCGAGTCGGGCCAACGGTGCTCCGACGCAGAAATGCAGACCCGCGCCAAAGCTGCTGTTGGTCAGGATGGGGCGGGTTGGATCGAACTTATGAGGTTCGGCCCAGACTTGGGGATCACGGTTCGCGGCTCCAAGCAACAAAGCGACTTCGTCACCGCGTTTAAAACTGTGCCCGAACAGGTCGATCTCTTCATAGGCATAGCGCGTGAACATATGCAGCGGGGGATCAAAGCGCAGGATTTCTTCGACGGAGGCGTCAATCGTTTCAGGCTGAAAGGCATCGGCTTTTACACCTTTTCGCAATACGGTCCTAAGCCCATTTCCCAGAGAATGAACCGTGGCCTCATGACCGGCATTCAACAGCAGAATGCAAGTTGCAACCAATTCGTCACGCGACAGTTTTTCACCATCTTCTTCAGCGGCGATCAACCGGGTAATCAGGTCATCCCGAGGGTCAGACCGGCGCTTTTCGACGTAAGACGAGAGAAAGTCGGTGAACTCTTTTGCCGAGGCCGCCGCCGCATCCTCGGTCTGGCGTGTGCGGCTGGCCTGATACATCGCCACCATGTCATGGGACCAGCGCAAAAGCTCGGGCGACATCTCTTCGGGAACGCCTAGAAGGCGGCAGATCGTAACGACCGGAACTTGCGTGCAATAGGTGTCCAGAAGATCGAAGGGCGCATCCGGAAAGGCGTCGATCAGCTTGTGGCTGAGGTCTTGGATCGTTGGTTCCAGTGCCGCAATGGCACGTGACGTAAAGGCGCGCAGGACCAGGCGTCGAAGCCGGGTGTGGCGCGGCGGCTCTGCTTCTAACAACGAATGAGATTCGACCATCAGCCAGGGGGCTAGATGCGCAGGACCTGGACGTTGCATTTCCGCCGGTACTTCGCGACCGAAACGACGGTCCTTCAGCAAGGCCTGAACCGCCCGGTGGGATACAGCAGCGTGCATCCGGTAGTCGGCCCAATACACAAGGTCGCCATGCGCGCGGGCCGCATCATAAATCGGATAAGGGTTCTGGACAAAATTCGGGTCAACAGGGGATTGATGCAAAGTCTTCATGGCGGGCACACTTGCCATGAGGCGCGTTGAATGCAAGACCCAATGTCATGCAAAGGGTATGGTTAATTTCGACATTTCTGATTGCTGTTGGGCTGCTCACTGTTGGGGTGTGGTCATACGGCTTTCGTCAGGCTTTGTCGCCGCTGAGCGATAAGGCTGAGGCCGATCTGGAATTGGCCGCCGACCGTCTGAGCACACAAATGCAGGTCTATCAGGAACTGGCCGTTTTAATGGCCAGCCATCCAGCCGTTCAAACGCTGGTCACGCCCGAGGATCGCGCAACCGCGCAGGCGGTGTTGCTGGACGTGGCAGACAAAGCCGCCGCGGTGAACATTCTCTATCTGGACCGTCAGGGCAAGGTGCTAGCCGCCGCCCACCCGGTGCTGGATCCGACAATGGCAGCCCATCCCGCATTCAGGCGTGCCCTGCAGGGTGCGATGGGCAGCGACCACGGGGTCGAGCCTGCAAGCGGCGACCGGACCTATTCTTACGCAGCCCCCGCCTTTGGGCCCACCGGAACGGTCGAAGGCGCATTGATGGTTATCGCCGATGTGCAAGATGTCGAGCAAACTTGGCGGGGCAGTACCGAGGCTATTTTCTTTGTCGACGCAGAGGGCGTGGTCTTCATCTCGAACCGTTCTGATCTGTTGTTCTGGCACCGCACCGAAGGCCAACCGGGTCTGGCTCCGCCCGAGGGGCAGACGGTCGATTTCTCGTCGAACCTGATCGGACGGCACGAGCTTTGGACCTTGAACTGGGGCCGGTATCTGCCACAGCGTGCGTTACACCTTACACTTGATCTACCGGTGATAGACATGACAGCCGAGGTGCTGGTGGATGTGGCCCCGGCGCGCCGTCTGGCGAATTTGCAAGCAGCGGCGGTCGCTGCGATCTGTCTGGCCTTCGGGGCGCTTTTGTTTATGGCAACCGAACGCCGGCGCGCGCTTGCTGAGGCCAATGCGGTGCTGGAAAGCCGCGTGACGCGCAGAACCCATGCACTTACCGCCGCGAACTCCGCCCTGCGGCGCGAGGTCCATGAACGGGAAGAGGCAGAGGTGGCGCTGAAACATGCGCAGGAAGAGCTTATACAGGCCGGGAAGTTGAGTGCGCTCGGGCAGATGTCGGCGGGCATTAGCCATGAGTTGAACCAGCCGCTGATGGCCATTCGCCAATTCGCCGAGAATGGAACGGCTTTTCTGACCAGAGGTGACGAGTCAAAAGCCGCCGAGAACCTCACCAGAATTTCCGATTTGGCCGCGCGAATGGCGCGAATTATCAAGAACCTCAGGGCTTTTGCCCGCAATGAAAACGAGCCCATGGGCAGAGTTGATCTGGTTCAGGTAATAGAAACGGCGTTGGAACTGACCGAGGCCCGGCTGAATTCGGAAAACGTTCGTATGGAATGGCAGGCTCCGGATGTCCCTATCTATGCTTGGGGTGGCGAAGTGAGATTGGTGCAGGTGTTCGTAAATCTGATTAACAACGCCGCCGATGCCATGAGTGAGCAACAACAACGCATGATCAAGATCTCGATAAACAGTGACAAGACCTTGACGGTCACAGTCAGCGACACAGGTCCGGGGATCGAGAACTCGGAGAAGCTGTTCGAGCCGTTCTATACCACCAAAGCTGTCGGTTCGTCTGAGGGCATGGGGCTGGGGCTGTCGATCTCTTATGGTCTGGTTCAAAGCTTTGGTGGTAATATTCGGGGCACCAACGCTCCGACAGGTGCGGTATTCACTGTGGAACTGGAACATTTCAGGGAAGTAGGGGCAGCATGACCCGCAAAGTGCTTTTGGTCGATGACGACTCGGCAGTGCGCGAAGCGCTGGCCCAAACGCTGGAGCTTGCCGATTATGAACCCGTAACAGCCGGGTCCTTTGTGGCGGCGAAGGATCATATCCGAGCGGATTTCGCAGGAGTGATCGTGTCGGATATCCGGATGCCTGGTCGGGACGGGTTTCACCTGTTGACCTACACCCGCGATATGGATGCTGATCTGCCTGTCATCCTGTTGACTGGAGAAGGCGACATACCAATGGCAGTGCAGGCCATGGGGCAGGGCGCATTCGACTTTTTGGAAAAGCCCTGCGCCGCGGCAGATCTGCTAAAGGTGTTGGGCAAGGCATCCGAAGCGCGAGAACATGTCCTGCAACAACGCGCAATGAAAAGCGAACTCGAACGCGGCGATCCAGCGGCACGCCTGCTGTTCGGTCTCTCATCAAAGGCCGAAGAACTGAGGGAAAGGGTTCGTACGGTAGCCCAGACAGGGGCCGAAGTTTTGGTCACCGGACCGGCTGGCAGCGGAGTGTCCAAAGTTGCCGAGGTCGTTCACCTAATGTCGCCGCAAAGTCAGGGCCCATTTGTCAAACGTCCATCCGCCGGTTTGTCGACCAGCGATCTGGTTCATGTCTGCGAAGATGCAGCCGGTGGTTCCCTTTTTCTGGACGAAATCTCGGCCATGCCCGAGGCCACGCAATATGCAGCACTGGAGATGGTTGAACAGGGTGTAGGCGCCCGAATTCTGGCGGGCACGACCACTGACCTGGCCGAATTGTCTTCGGATGGACGGTTCCTTGCGGATTTGTTCTATCGTTTGGATGTGATGCGCGTTCGCATACCGTCGCTTGCCGAGCGCCCCGAGGATATACCTGTAATCTTCCGCCACTATGTAGCACAGGCAGCCGAACAGGCCGGGATAAAGGAACCGGAAATCACGTCGGACCATCTGGCATCGCTGATGACCAGAGACTGGCCGGGCAATGCACGGTCGCTGATGTCAGCCGCAATGAGGTTTGTGCTGGGAATGCCCGAAGATGTCTCGCAGGCCGCAGAACTGGGGTTGAGCGAGCAGATGGCACGGGTCGAAAGATCTCTGCTGATTGCTGCCCTTGGCCGGCATAACGGCAAAGCATCAGAAGCCGCAAAGGCGCTAAAGCTGCCTCGCAAGACCTTTTACGACAAACTGGCGCGATATCACATTCGTCCGGAAGACTACCGTAGGTGAAAGCTCCTGCCAGCTTTTCCCGCATTGTCATGCGGTTAAGCTGTTGGGTGTAGCAGTCCGCTGACGCGGACCGTGGGAAGAGCCAAAGCCTGGTAAACGATTCGCGTTCGGCGAATCGATATTTGTGCGGAAATCCACACAATGGCGCATATATATGTGCGGATTCTCGCACGGCTTCCCGAATGGCTCGAATGGATACCAGGCAGAAAGTGCGTAACACTCAGTAAATAAATGATAAAATACTACCCGATAGTGAAGCCCACAATAAGTTGAGGGCTTGACCCTGATTCGGTTCACTCGCCGCCATGGGACGGCTTCTGCGCGTCCGGAGACGTAGTGAAGTATCTGGGAGAACTCGACTGATGAAATTTTTGACAACGGCAGCGACGGCCGTCGCTCTAACCGTAACAGCAACCGCAGGCATGGCCGCTTGTGAAGACGGCGAAATCGTCGTGAAATTCGCGCATGTGACCAATACCGATAAACATCCCAAGGGTATTGCAGCCTCGTTGCTGGAACAGCGCGTTAATGATGAGATGAACGGCGTGATGTGCATGGAGGTCTACCCGAACTCCACGCTCTATAACGACGATAAAGTCCTTGAGGCGATGTTGCAGGGCGATGTGCAACTGGCGGCCCCGTCATTGTCCAAGTTCGAGAAGTTCACCAAGCAATTCCGCCTGTTCGACCTGCCGTTCATGTTCAAGAACATTGACGCGGTAGACGCATTTCAGGCTTCGGCTGACGGTCAGGCGATGAAAGACAGCATGCAGCGCCGTGGCCTGCAGGGGCTGGCATTCTGGCACAATGGCATGAAACAGATGTCGGCCAACAAACCGCTGGTCGATCCGTCGGATGCCGATGGCCTGAAATTCCGCGTCCAATCTTCTGACGTGCTGGTCGCGCAGATGGAGGCGATTGGCGGAAGCCCGCAGAAAATGGCTTTCTCAGAGGTTTATGGCGCGTTGCAGCAAGGTGTCGTCGACGGACAGGAAAACACTTGGTCCAACATCTACGGCAAGAAGTTCTTTGAGGTTCAGGACGGTATCACTGAAACCAACCACGGTGTCATCGACTATCTGGTCGTGACATCGGTTGACTGGCTGGACAGCCTGGATCCTGCGGTGCGCGAACAGTTCCTGACCATTCTGGGCGAAGTGACAGAACAGCGGAACAAAGAATCCTTCTCGGTGAACGAGGAAGCCAAGGTCTCGATCACAAATGCGGGCGGTATCATCCGTGAACTTAACCCTGAACAGCGTCAGGCCTGGATCGACGCCATGAAACCTGTCTGGGAACAGTTCGCCGGTGACGTGGGTCAAGAAAAGATCGACGCCGCACAGGCTATCAACGCCGGGTTCTGATCCTGGTATACGCCGCGCGTCCGGGGACTGGGGAGTATTCGACGCGCAGGCAGGGTGGGCCGATTTGGCCCGCCCAAACAGCACTTATCTCAACAAAATGTGGGGACAGATAGATGTCTGGTGCGCAATCCGGCCAAGGCGGGCTGGTCGACCATATCGAAGAAACCTTGATCGCATCGTTGCTGGGCCTGATGACGGCTGTGACATTTGCCAATGTGATCGCAAGGTATTTCTTTAATTCCAATATCCTATGGGCACTAGAGCTGACGGTATTCGCCTTCGGCTGGTTGGTGCTGCTTGGGGCGTCTTATGCCGTCAAGAAACACGCTCATCTGGGAGTGGACGCCATCCTGAACATGCTCAGCCCGGCGCCTCGACGGATTTTGGCTCTGATCGCTGTAGTCTGCTGTCTGGTGTTTTCTCTGCTGATGCTAAAAGGCGCATATGACTATTGGGCCGTGTTCGCGGATCTGCCGCCCACATCGGGGCGATGGTTCCCTACCGGGTTCAACTTCGATGCGCGCAGTCAGAGCTTTTATGAGGTCGACGACATTCCGATGGTTGCCCCGCTGCGGTTTCTGGAGGATCTGATCAACTATGGCGAGGGCTATGAAAAACTGCCCAAGGTGGTGCCGTATCTGGTTCTGCCCGTGTCGATGCTACTTTTGGTGATCCGCTTTGCGCAGGTTGCGGTACAGATTTGGCGCGGCGAAGCCGATCGGATGGTCGCTAGCCACGAAGTCGAGGACGAGATTGAAGAAGTCCGCGCTCAGCAAGGAGAGCACAACTGATGGATGTCATTCTTCTGTTCTCGATGGTCGTAGGCTTGCTGTTGATCGGTGTACCGATTGCGGTGGCTCTGGGGCTCAGTTCGACCCTGTTTCTGCTGATCTATTCCGACAGTTCGCTCGCTTCGGTCGCAGGTACCTTGTTTGAGGCTTTCGAAGGGCATTTTACCCTGCTGGCGATCCCTTTCTTCATTCTGGCCTCGTCCTTCATGACCACGGGCGGCGTGGCTCGGCGCATCATCCGTTTCTCGATTGCCTGCGTGGGGCACTTGCCCGGAGGTCTGGCGATTGCGGGCGTGTTCGCCTGTATGCTGTTTGCGGCCCTGTCGGGGTCGTCTCCGGCTACGGTGGTGGCCATTGGTTCGATTGTGATCGCTGGCATGCGGCAGGTTGGCTATTCTAAGGAATTCGCCGCTGGCGTTATCTGTAACGCAGGGACGCTGGGTATTCTGATTCCGCCGTCGATCGTGATGGTGGTCTATGCCGCCGCTGTCGAAGTTTCTGTCGGGCGCATGTTCCTCGCCGGTGTGATCCCCGGCCTGTTGGCTGGGCTGATGCTGATGATTACCATCTATGTGATGGCCAAGGTCAAGAACCTACCCAAGGGTGAATGGAAAGGCTGGGGCGAAATCCTTGTCTCGGCACGCGAAGCAGGTTGGGGTCTGTTCCTGATCGTGATCATTCTGGGTGGCATCTATGGGGGTATCTTTACCCCGACCGAGGCCGCTGCGGTGGCCGCAGTCTATGCATTTTTGATTGCCAGCTTCGTCTACAAGGACATGGGTCCCCTCAGCACCGAGGGTGAGGAAAAGAATATCTCTTTGCTCAGAAAGCCTTATGCGCTGATCACGGCGATTTTTCACCCCGACACCAAGCAGACGTTGTTCGAAGCTGGGAAACTGACCGTTACCCTGCTGTTCGTTATCGCCAACGCCCTGATCCTGAAACATGTTCTAACGGATGAACAGGTACCGCAGCACATAGCAACTGCCATGCTGTCGGCAGGTCTGGGACCGGTGACTTTCCTGATCGTGGTCAATGTGATCTTGCTGATCGGCGGCCAGTTCATGGAGCCTTCGGGCCTGCTGGTTATCGTAGCACCACTGGTGTTCCCGATTGCAATCGAGCTGGGCATCGACCCGATTCACCTAGGCATCATCATGGTTGTGAACATGGAGATCGGGATGATTACACCGCCGGTCGGCTTGAACCTGTTCGTGACCTCGGGCGTGGCGGGCATGCCGATGATGGGCGTTGTCCGGGCGGCCCTGCCATTCCTGGCGGTCCTGTTCGTCTTCCTGATCATGGTGACCTATATCCCGTGGATATCCACCTTCCTGCCCAACACCTTCATGGGGCCGGAGATCATAACAAACTAGCGGGTCCAACCGCTGAGAAAAAGACCGGGCAGGGGATCTCTGCCCGGTCACTGCGTCTTGAACGGGGCGCCATGGGGATTATCTAAAGGCAGAGGACGACCTCTCCATCACGGGACAGTATCCGGGACGACCCGGACTGATCAGAGGTCTCTTCTATGCCCTGGATTATCCTGTTGTTTGCTGGCCTGCTTGAAATTGTCTGGGCCGTGGCGATGAAGCAATCTGCCGGGTTCACCCGGTTCTGGCCGACCGCCCTGATGGCGGTTTCGATGCTGGGTTCGTTCACCTTGCTGGCACTGGCCATGCGGACGCTGCCTTTGGGAACAGCCTATGTCATCTGGACGGGAATAGGAGCGGTTGGCGCGTTTACCGTCGGCATCTTGTTTTTGGGCGAAGCCCTGACCGCCACGCGGATCTGCGCGGCAGTCTTGATCATTGCCGGGATGGTGACGATGAAACTGGCCTGATCAGGCCTGTTCCAGAGCCTGAATGATGCCCGAGAAATCGTCAGCCTTCAGGCTTGCCCCGCCAACCAACGCACCATCCACGTTCGACACGGCGAAAATCTCGGCGGCGTTCGATGGCTTGACCGAGCCGCCATAAAGCAGCCGGACCGAACGCCCAACGCCTTCGCCAAAGCGCCGTTCCAGCCGCGCGCGGATAAAGTCATGCACCTGACCGATTTCATCCAGAGTGGGCACTTTGCCCGTGCCAATGGCCCAGATCGGTTCGTAGGCGACTATTAGGTTTTCGCCCGTTGCCTGATCCGGGATCGAGCCGGACATCTGACCGCCGATTATATCCAGGGTATTGGCGGCCTCGCGCTGTTCCAGGCTTTCACCGACGCAGATGATTGCCTTTAGCCCACCATTCATAGCGGCAATAGACTTAGCACGAACATCTTCATTCTGTTCACCATGGTCTTCGCGGCGTTCAGAATGGCCAAGAATGACGGCTGACGCTCCGGCGTCGACCAGCATCTGGGCGCTAATGTCACCTGTATGCGCGCCCGAGTTTGCCGCGTGGCAATCCTGACCGCCTATCTGGATGTTTCCGCCCGGGACCTTCTCTTTGGCCCGATGGATCAAGGTGGCAGGTGGGCAGATCAGAATATCAACTGCCGGGGCAGCATGCATGTGAGAAAGGGCCTGAAGCTCGCTCAAGTCGGCAGCATTACCATTCATCTTCCAGTTTCCAGCCGCCAGTTTACGCCGCATATCGCGTCCCCTTGAAATAAATCGGTTTTCTGGTGACCGGATATCATTGCCAGTCAGGTCTGACAATTCCGGTTGCAGAGCCCGTTGCAAAACGGCAGTTTCCGCCGCGATGAGGAATGAGCAATATGATCGAACATCTTGATCTTGAAAAACTGGATCGGTGCGACACGGCGGAATTGGCCAAATTGACCCGCGCCGTCGGTGAAGTTGGGTTTCTGACCGTGTCCAATACTGGTATCTCCGCCTGTCGGGTGGAACGGGTCATCTCGGCATATCACGCATTCTTCCGGCTGCCAGAGGCCGAGAAACGGCGCGTTGATATGGCTGTGACCGGGTCCAACCGTGGGTGGGGCGCCTCGCGCTCGGAACAGGTAGATCCAGCTGCAAATCCTGACTTCAAAGAGGTGTTCGATTGCGGATACGAGCTAGCTGAGACCAATAGGTACTTTGGCAAGAACCTCTCGGTTTATGCCCCGAACCAATGGCCGGAAGCTGTGCCCGAGTTTCGATCAATCATCGAGGCCTATTATGGTGACGCTTGTTCGGTTGCCATGCGGGTGTTGCGCGCCATTTCGGTGGCATTGGGCAAGGATGCCAACAGCTTTGACACTGCCTTCGACACGCCCATGGCCCTGTTGCGCGGCAATTATTACCCGCAAAGGCCAGTCTGGGCAGGCGAAAAGGATTTCGGTATCGGAGCGCACACTGATTATGGCTGTCTGACTCTGCTGGCCACCGATGGTCGAGCCGGGTTAGAGGTACAGATGCCGGACCAGAGTTGGGCTCAGGTCCAAGCGCAGCCCGGAACATTCATTATCAATTTTGGGGAGATGCTGGAGCTCTGGACGGCAGGGGCGGTCAAGGCAACTCTGCACCGTGTGATCGGTGGATCTGCTGAAAGGCTGTCGGTTCCTTTGTTCTTCAACCCGTCTTATGACACCAATGTTGCCCCGCCACATTCAGAGAATGTCATCCAGGCAGGAGAGCACTTGACGCGTCGGTTCAACGAGACCTATGTGCACTTGCAGGCAGCGTCTTAAGGCTGAGTTGCAATGCTTTCGTCGAACTTGATGGATTCTCCGCAACCGCAGGCATCTACAACATTCGGGTTGCGGAACTTGAAACCGGATTCAAGTAACGAGACCTCATAGTCGATCTCTGTTCCAAACAGGAACATCTGTGCCATCGGGGCGATCATGATCCGCGCGCCGTCCTGCTCGACCACTTCATCATTGGTGTCAGGCTGGTCGACATAGTCCATGGTGTATTCCATCCCGGCACAGCCGCCTTTCTTGACGCCAATACGCAAACCAGCATGACCGCCCGAAGTCATCAGGCGGGCAATCTGCTCTGCAGCCTTTGGTGTCATTGTTACGGCCTGTTTGCCGGGGATGCCGAACATCATGATCTCCGTCGTTGTTCGTAGTTGCTAATGTAGTGCCCCGAGGCATCAGGCTCAAGACATAGCAGGTTTTCTTACCTAAGTTTTCCTGTCGGAATAGTTTTTCTACCTCAGCGGGTAAGCAAAGCTTGCTTTGCAAATTACACTCGTCATAGCCTGACCCATGATCCACTTTTGGAAAATATTTGAGGCTGAATAGCATGAAAAGACTTTGGTTTAGAAAAAAAGATATTCTTACAATTCCTTCTCTGATGCTCTCTGTGTTTTTGGCTCAGACGGCGATCGCAGAAGAAAAGCAACATCCGGTAAACTGTGCAACGGCAGAAGGTGATTTGCGCGCGATTGCAACCGAACGAAAACATGCGGAGGAAGAGCAGGCCAAAAGTGTAATTGCCATTACACCTGCTGGGGCGCTTCTAGGCCTTGTGACTGGAACCGAAAAGAAAAAACTAACTATGTTATCAGGAGATTACATACAGAAGCTTAACCAGAGGTCGGACGAAATCAAATCGACCTGCGGAATTCAATAACAGCAGGCCTTCGCACTTGGCCTTACATAAATCCAAGTTCCAGGCGCGCTTCGTCTGACATCATTTCCATGCCCCAGGGGGGCTCCCAGGTCAGTTCCACGTCAACTTCTTTTACGCCGGCCACGGGTTCGATTGCCTCGACGATCCACCCAGGCATTTCGCCGGCAACCGGGCAGCCGGGCGCGGTCAGTGTCATGATGACCTTGACCGCGTTTTCCTGGGTGATGTCGATCGTATAGATCAGACCCAGATCATAGATGTTTACAGGGATTTCGGGGTCATAAACCGTTCGGCAGGCGTCGACCACCGGCTCATAAAGAGGGTGTTCAATCGTTGAAGGGGCAATAAGAGGTGTGCCTTCAAACTGTTCGCTCGGATGAGTCATTCGTGCCTCGGGTTTGTTACCTGACGAATTATATAGGGAAAGCCTCGGGCAGCGTCCAGAGGCACAATGACACCCCCTTAAGGGGTGCCATACGAGTTTAGTCGTTTATGTCATGCCTGAACTTCTTCACCTGGCCATGGGGCAGAGCAAAGACGCGGCGCAGGATCAGCCAGGCAATCAGCGACAAAGTCGCAAAGATCATAAGCAGGATCGGCAGCGACGGTACTATGCCAGGGATTGCCAACAGAATACCCGTCAGCCCGGCCCCGATGGCAAAACCCAGAAAGATGAACCCAGGTAGGACTATTTCGAGGATGCCCAAAGCCAACGCGCCAGCCAGCCATAGCCACCATGTTAACCAAAAGGGATCAGCCATTATGTACGTCCTTTCAACATGTTGAAGGCGTTTCCGAAAGCTTCAAGCGCATTGGCAGGTACAACGATAGTCTGCGAGCCATTGCCGGTGCCCAGCGTGTTCAATGCCTCAACCTGTTTCAATGCAACCTGGTACTGAGCCGCTTCGATACCGTTTTCCTTAATCGCCTGGGCAACAACACTGGTTGCATAGGCTTCGGCTTCGGCTTGAATGCGGCGCGCTTTGGCCGTTTGTTCTGCCGCATAGAGTTCGGCGTCGGCCTGAAGCTCAACAGAGCGTTTCTTGCCCTCGGCCTCGGTTACCTGCGCGCGGCGCGCGCGTTCAGCATTCAACTGTTGCAGCATCGCGTCACGGGTCGCCTGATCGAGGTTAACGTCCAAAATCTCGGCGCGCGTCACTTCGATCCCCCAGTCATCCACTGCGGTTTCGACGCTTCCTTGAATCTGAGTGATCAGTTGAGCACGGTTCGACTGAACTTCGTCCAGGTCCATCTTGCCGATTTCCGCCCGGACGATACCGGCAACGGTCGTCGCGATAGCACCATCTACATCGCGGATGCGGTAGACTGTCTTTTCCGGCTCTAGGATGCGGTAAAAGACCGAAGTGTCGATTTGGACCAGAACGTTATCTTTGGTGATTGCGTCCTGCGTTGCATTGGGAAGCTGGCGTTCCAGAATGGATATCTTGTGCCGCGCAACATCCAGTAAAGGAACGATAAAGTTGATCCCAGGGCCAAGCACCGAATGCAAGCGCCCGAACCGTTCGACCACATACTTTTCTGATTGCGGCACGATTTTAATGCCTTTTAGCGTGATGATGACGATCAATGCCGCCGCGAGCAGGTAAATTATGTTCGAAGAAAGCAATCCAATGATTTGGTCTTCGGTCATATCTGTCCTCTTTTATTGTGTACGATAGTATACATTTGGGGGTTGAATCGCCCTTTTTCAACTCTGGTATGGAGGGATTGTGCTTGGATTCAAAACGCTGATCCATGGATTTTGGTTAGTTTTTGCTATTGTGACCGCTTTGCATCCCCTCGCGTTTGCGCTATCGGGCTGGGATGAAACTGATTATTGATACAGACCCCGGCATCGACGATGCGATGGCCATTGCATATGCCGCTGCAGCCCCCGAGATTGACTTGATCGGCCTGACGACCGTTTTTGGCAACACCCACGTTCATCAATCCAGCCGCAATGCACGGTTTTTGATGGATAAACTTGGGTTGGACATTCCCGTCGCCCAAGGCGCGGCCTACCCACAGGGAACAGGGCACCACGCACCGTCCGAACATGTTCACGGTCCCGAAGGTTTTGGGGATATTACCGATATCCCGGAAATCGGGGCGAACCATGATTTGAATGCCACGGAATTCCTGGTGGAAATGGCGCGCCGCCACAAGGGAGAGCTGACGGTTTGTGCAATCGGCCCCTTGACTAATATTGCTGCGGCGATGCGTTTGGACCCTGAGTTTTCGCAGAACATCAAACAGTTGGTGATCATGGGTGGGGCGGTTTTCTGCCCAGGAAACATCACGGAACATGCCGAAGCAAACATCTATCACGATGCCCTTGCCGCAAATGAAGTGTTTGCAGCACCCCCGGCGACCGTTGTGGTTGGTTTGGATGTCACTTTGAAAACGCTGTACAAAAGTGCGGATTTTGACGGTCTGGCCCAACGCTCGCCCGATATGGGGGCTTTCCTGCGTGACATCTCGGTATTTTACCTGAAATTCTACAAGGATATCGGCGGGTTGGAGGGCTGCGGCCTGCATGACTCGACTGCTGTGATCGCCTGCACCCATGGCACGATGTTCGAGATGGTCGAAACCGGGGTTGAGGTAATTGTGGGTGGTACGGAATCCGGCGCTACGCGTCCGGTCTCAACGCGACCGGCTGTGCTGGTATGTCGGGATGTTGACGGGGCAGGGGTTGTTGATCTGTTTACCCGGCAGGTTGCCTCTTTACCCTGACAACTTGCAATGGCTGAGCAGATCGGGCAAATCCTGCCCGGTTCAGCGACCCAAGGATGCCCAATGACAGACCGTTTCTCATTTGACCTGAAGGCCACCGACGGCAAGGCCCGCGCCGGAGTGATCCACACGCCGCGTGGCGAGGTGCGTACCCCGGCGTTCATGCCAGTGGGGACTGCTGCGACGGTCAAAGCGATGATGCCGGAAAGTGTTCGTGCAACCGGTGCCGATATCTTGTTGGGGAACACCTATCACCTGATGCTGCGCCCTACGGCCGAGCGCATTGACCGTTTGGGTGGGTTGCATAAATTTATGAACTGGGATCGCCCGATCCTGACGGATTCCGGTGGATTTCAGGTCATGTCCCTGGCTGGTCTGCGCAAACTGACCGAAAAGGGCGTGACCTTCAAATCTCATGTCGATGGGTCCAAGCACGAGCTGACCCCGGAACGCTCGATGGAGATACAGCGCTTGCTGGGTTCAGACATCGTGATGTGTTTTGACGAATGTCCAGCCCTACCCGCAGATCGAGATCGAATTGCTGAATCAATGCGCTTGTCGATGCGATGGGCCGATCGATCGCGACAGGCTTTCGGCGACCGTCCTGGACATGCGTTGTTTGGGATCATGCAAGGCGGGCTGGAACAGGATTTACGCGAAGAAAGTGCCGAGGCGCTGAAAGCGATCGGATTCGAAGGTTACGCGGTTGGCGGTCTGGCCGTGGGCGAAGGTCAGGAGGCCATGTTTGGTTGCCTCGACTACGCTCCTGACTTTCTGCCAGCCGACAGACCGCGCTATTTGATGGGCGTTGGAAAGCCTGACGATATTGTCGGAGCTGTCGCCCGCGGGATCGACATGATGGATTGTGTCTTACCCTCACGGTCCGGTCGCACAGGACAGGTGTTTACTCGTTACGGCGTGGTCAACATAAAGAATGCCCGCCACGCCGATGACCCGCGCCCGCTGGATGAGGCCTGCTCATGCCCGGCTTGTTCGAACTACTCTCGCGCCTATCTACACCATGTGTTCCGCTCGAACGAGATGATCTCGGGCATGCTGCTGACCTGGCATAATCTGCACTATTTCCAAGAAATCATGCAGGGTATGCGCGATGCCATTGCTGCTGGTACATTCGATGCCTGGCAGGCGACCTTCCATGCGCAGCGCGCGCAAGGGGATATTGAACAGATTTAGGTTCAGCGCCTTTTCAGTCGACCTAACAAGACACCAGATTGAGGGCGCTTTATCTGCGTTTACCGAACAGCCAGCGCTTCTTTTGTGGTTTTGCATCGAGGTCGTAGCCAAACCCTTCGAAAAAGCTACGAACTTCTGGGGTCAACATCCCACGGCCACTTGCATATTGAGGCAGGTCGAAGCCACCGCCATAGTTCAGCTCGACAACGACCGGACCAGACTCGGTTATAGCGATGTCGGTCGACTGGTATCGAATTGGCTGAAAGGTTCTTGCAGCACGGTCATTTATTTCGATCAATTCGTCCCAAAAAGGCAGTTTCAAGCCCATTAAACCGGGGTTGTCAGGATGGTCATCCAGGAATTCTGTTTCCATCTTGGCGCGACGCGCGACGGTTTCGATAACACCGGTTTCGATATTGATCGAACAAGCAAGGTTCCCCGGTCTCCAGAAGGCGTCCGCAATATTGGGGCCCTGCGGAAGTTTAATAACGGCAACTGGGCAAAAGACGTCGTTTTCTCTTACCAGAGTAACCATTCGCACCGTTGCAAGGGCTGAAGCGTAGTCTTGGATTGCAGAGTGATTTTTGAGCAAAGGTTGCACGACATATGAATTCTGCCCAACGAACTCGTCTAGGAATGCCTCATAGGTGATCGGCGGTTGGCCCGCACAAGTGATAGTGGATTGATCCGCGTCCTCGATCAAAAAGGCCCCAAAGCTTACCATCCCCTCGACGATCTTTCCAAAAAGCCCACCTTCCAGATGGTTGCAAACGAGATCGCGCAACGCCTCAGGAGTGTTGATTTTCGTAACCCCGGGGTAGTGTCGGTTCGAACGGTCGATGACGCCAACGGTTTCCGGGACAGGTACACCCGCTGTTTCAAGCAAAGTAGAAGCCAGTATCTTGTCTTCTGCGGCACTGTTCCAACCATGATGGTTACACTTGTGGGCGATGGGCCAATGGAGATCATTGGAGATGTATGCCGCGCGTTCGGCGTCGGTAAAGCGGTCTTCGTGATGAAGGCCATTGCGCACATACTCGACCATATTCAAACGGCTGGGAGGCTTTGCCATTTGATTGAAGCTCCGTTGGACTTGTAAAACAGAGCGCCCAGAGCTTTTGGCGGCATGCGCTAAAAGAGTCGCATGATCGGAGTCGCGGGCAGATAAGTACCGTTGATGGTCGGATTCCGCAGCATTGGTATTTTTTGGATTTGTCATCTCTACGACTCACAGTAATCGATCAGAAGTTGGGGTATGCAATCATATTGTTTGCAATGATGGCAGGCTTTGGGCAGTTGCCTGTTAGATAGTGTTGTACTTTTGCTGTTGGTTTCTGAATTTCCAGGCAGGCAATCGCCGAAGAAACCAAGCGGGGTCAAATTGAGAATTTGACAAGACCGATCATGTTATCGTCTTGCGGAGGCGCAACCTTCCGGTCATTGTTAGGTCCACTACAGGTAAGGTTGAAATAGGACGCTTGGCGCACCACCTTTACCTTCCAGACAGGAGACGGCCGGGGGTTGCCTAGATGAGGGACCAGTGCCGTCTTGCCAAAGATAAGGATTGAGCATGCAAGAGCCCCTGAATTCCTCATACCCAGTACTTCCGCTGCGCGACATTGTGGTTTTTCCTCATATGATCGTGCCTTTGTTCGTGGGTCGGGAAAGGTCTGTCCGCGCACTTGAGGAAGTGATGCAAGACGATAAGCAAATTCTGCTGTCTAGCCAGATTGATCCAGGTGATGACGATCCGGAAATCGACGGAATCTATCGCTCGGGCGTGCTGGCAAATGTGCTGCAGCTGCTGAAGCTTCCAGATGGAACCGTGAAAGTTCTGGTCGAGGGGCAAGCGCGCGTACAGATTACAGAATACCTTGATAACGAAGAGTTTTTTGAGGCTCGTGCAGAATATCTGACCGAGATTCCGGGTGATGTGACCACTACACAAGCGTTGCTTCGCACCGTTGCCGACGAGTTCGAGCGCTATGCCAAAGTCCGCAAGAACATTCCCGAAGAAGCACTGACCGCTGTTGGCGAAACCGCCGAACCCGCCAAGTTGGCCGACCTTGTGTCGGGGCATCTTGGTATCGAGGTCGAGCAAAAGCAGGAACTGCTGGAAACACTGTCGGTCAGCGAACGGCTTGAAAAGGTCTACGGCCTGATGCAGGGCGAGATGTCGGTTCTGCAGGTCGAGAAAAAGATCAAGACCCGCGTCAAAACCCAGATGGAGAAGACACAGCGTGAATATTATCTGAATGAGCAGATGAAGGCCATTCAGAAGGAACTTGGCGATGGTGAGGACGGCTCGAACGAAGTGGCCGAGCTGGAAGAGAAAATCGCCGAGACCAAACTGTCGAAAGAGGCGCGTGAAAAGGCCGAAGGTGAGCTGAAGAAGCTGCGCAACATGAGCCCGATGTCGGCTGAGGCCACGGTCGTACGCAATTACCTCGACTGGATTTTGGCCCTGCCTTGGGGCACCAAGTCCCGCGTCAAGAAAGACCTTGGCCGTGCGCAGAAAGTTCTGGACGACGATCACTATGGGCTTGAGAAGGTCAAAGAGCGGATCGTCGAATATCTGGCGGTTCAACAGCGGTCGAAAAAGCTGAAAGGCCCGATCCTGTGTCTTGTTGGCCCTCCGGGCGTTGGTAAAACGTCGCTGGGTAAATCCGTTGCCAAAGCCACTGGGCGCGAGTTCATTCGCATCAGCCTCGGCGGAGTGCGCGACGAATCCGAGATCCGCGGCCACCGCCGGACCTATATCGGCTCAATGCCCGGCAAGATTATCCAGGCGCTGAAAAAGGCCAAAACTACGAACCCGCTGATCTTGTTGGATGAAATCGACAAGATGGGGCAGGATTTCCGTGGCGATCCGGCCTCGGCCATGCTGGAAGTGTTGGACCCGGAACAGAACAGCACGTTCATGGATCACTACCTTGAGGTTGAATATGACCTATCCAACGTGATGTTCCTGACTACTTCCAACAGCTATAACATGCCCGGGCCTTTGCTCGACCGGATGGAGATCATTCCTCTGGCGGGCTACACCGAAGATGAAAAGAGCGAGATCGCCAAGCAGCACCTGATCAGTAAGCAGATCAAGAACCACGGTTTGAAAGCCAAAGAGTTCGAACTATCCGATGAGGCGCTGCAATCGATTATCCGCACCTACACCCGAGAAGCTGGCGTGCGGAACCTTGAACGCGAAATCGCCAAGGTGGCGCGGAAGTCGCTGACCAAGATCATCAAGAAAGAGGCGGATTCGGTCATGGTGACGCCGGACAATCTGGATGAATTCTTGGGCGTGCCCAAGTTCCGCTATGGTCTGGCCGAACAGGACGATCAGGTTGGGGTTGTAACCGGTCTGGCCTGGACTTCCGTTGGCGGCGATCTGCTGCATATTGAGGCGCTGAAACTGCCCGGTAAGGGGCGGATGAAAACCACGGGTAAGCTGGGCGATGTGATGAAGGAATCCATCGATGCGGCCTCATCTTATGTGCGGTCAATCTCACCTAAGATCGGGGTGAAGCCACCCAAATTCGACAACCTGGACATCCACGTCCACGTACCGGACGGGGCAACGCCCAAGGATGGTCCTTCGGCCGGCCTGGCAATGGTGACCTCAATCGTATCGGTTCTGACGGGTATCCCGGTGCACAAGGATATTGCCATGACAGGAGAGGTTTCCTTGCGCGGCAATGCGATGCCCATCGGTGGTTTGAAGGAAAAGCTGCTGGCGGCTCTGCGCGGCGGGATCAAGACTGTTTTGATTCCGGAAGAGAATGAGAAAGACCTGGCCGAAATTCCTGACAACGTGAAGGAGGGGCTGAAAATCATCCCGGTCACGCATGTTTCGGAAGTTCTGAAACACGCTCTGGTTCGGGATCCTGAACCTGTCGAATGGGACGAAGCCGCAGAAGAGGCCGCCGCCGCTGCAGCCAAAACGGCTGAGAACACGTCCCCGTCCGCCAGGGCGCACTAAAGGTCAGAATATGGCAATTAGGGGCGGGGTTAGCACCTCGCCCTTTTTCTTTGGTCAGACCAAATAGTCAGCCAATTACTGGCTTTGCATGTCGGATCACAGAGTAGAGAAATGGTGGGTGATAAGAGATTTGAACTCCTGACATCTTCGATGTGAACGAAGCGCTCTACCACTGAGCTAATCACCCGTGAGCAGGGGTATTATAAGGAGTTCAGCAAAGCCGCAAGAGGTCTTTGCGCCTTTTGGGCCCCGGGGGTTACGCTGCAAATGCCCAGTCGAGGTGCCCATATACGGGCGGCCTTGTGGGGCCGCCCTTTCACTTTTTTGATGTCAAAGAATGAAATCGTCCTGGGTCAGATCGTGCAAGCCAGAGATCTTGATAACCATCTCAGGATTTTTGTCGCCGTCAGTATCCACAAGAACAAGTGTGAAGTCGTTCTTGGTGCCTGCGTTGTTTTTCTTGACGTAATAGATTTCGCCTTCGTCCGACGTCTGGGCGGGTGTTGTACCGTTGAAGACAAATGAATCATCGCCGTCAATTACGGTGCTTGCGTCGATCGCACTTAGGTCGATCTTGTCTTCACCCTGAGTGAAATCGGTAATCCGGTCGGCATATTTCGCTTTGCGTGAACTTTCATCTGTTGACGTAAACACAAAGTCATCGGCACCTTCACCGCCGGTCATGATGTCCCTTCCGGCACCACCGATCAAAGTGTCGCTGCCTGCGCCACCATTCAGTGTATCTTTGCCAAGGCCCCCGTCCAGGCGGTCAGACCCTCCATTACCCTGCAGGATGTTTCGACCGTCCGTACCTGTAATGTCGTCATTTTGCTCGGACCCATCGACGTTTTCGACACCCGTAATGGTATCGGTTCCGTAACCGGTTGCCTGTGCATTGGTGTCAGACAAATCAACGGTTACGGCGCTTGTGCCGATATAACGCAACCAATCCAGGCCCTCTCCGCCGTTAATGATATCGTCGCCGTCGCTGTCCTCGGCTACAAAGTTGTCCGTGCCCTTGTGGCCGTACAGTTCGTCGTTTCCAAGACCTCCGGTCAGGGTGTCATTGCCGCCACCCCCAAGAACAATGTCATTACCCTCGCCAGCAGAAATAACATCGCTACCGCCGACACCCAACAATAGGTTATCAGCTTCATTCCCGACGATGAGATCGCCCTTTTTGCCGCCCACAGCATTCTCAATGACGACTCCATTTGCGATCGTAAATCCGCCGGTTATGCCTTTGGCATGGGATGGAGTGCCGCCTGCATCGCTGCCATCAAGATCCGCGTCATTGAGGTTGATCGTGACGCTGCGCTTAACACCATTTGCTGAAATCGTATCGACCCCATCGGTGTCCCAGATGGATGTCCAGAAGGTCCCGGCGCCATTTTTGCCTTTGATTTTATAGACGTTGTCGTCGGTGTTGTGGTCCGTCGTTCCGTAGATCGCCTGCAGTGCAGCTATATCAAGGGCCATGGGCGAGGCCGTGCCGCCAGCCTTATATGTCTTCAGTGGAACAACTTCGGGATAGCCCGAGTTGTAGGACATGATCGTGTAAACACCCTGGTTCTGCCCATCTGTCCCGTAATCGTCGAAGGGCTGCGTAACCCCCGGGAAAATAGTCGAGCTGCCGCCTTCATCATGTGGGTGGGCTAGACCAAGGCCGTGAAGAATCTCATGAATGATTGTCGCGAAGCCTTCACCGCCTTTGCGTAAGGCCTCTTTGCTAAACAGAGGCGTATCATAGGCAAAGATGCCGAACAGGGCGTCAATGCCAGAATCCTGCAGCAGAGGGTCGTCACCCGGAACTTGATGGACACCAAGAGATCCGGGTCCGCCAAGATCGTTTTGGGTCAGCAAAGCGTAGGTGATGTTAACGTCATTAATCTCGCCTGCTGGTGTCAGAAAGCCGACTTCGTTGAACTCGATCGGAATGATCGTTTCGATAATTGCAAATGCTTTGCGGATTGCTTCCTTCATGTAGGAGGCAAAGCCACGGCGACCTAACGATCCATCATCGAAGGAGTACGTGATTGTGCCCGGAGCACTGACGCCTCCGGCGCTGGTGTCCCAAGATGTGCCCCAAATCAGGCTGTCTACATAAACATGACCGGTAACATTTGCACCCGGAGAAGTTGTGCTGGCAACTGACATCTTAAATTTCTTCCTTGTCTAACACGCCGTTTGTTCCCGGTTTTTCCGGAATACAAAATTAGCGCCGTATATTTTGACCGGTTCTAGAATCGGTAATTCTTCCTTTGGCATCAGAAATTTCCAACGTTTTGGCCCGAGGATCAACCGAGCGTATGAAGTCTCTTTTGGCAGAGGTGTTTGTAATCGTCTTGCAGACCATTTGTGGTTGAAATGAGGCAGAACGCGGCAAGCTTTGGGTAACTCTCTGCCAGTAAGTTGATATGACTGTTCGCTTTGGGTTTATGCCAGAATAAGCTTGGGGAAGAGTTTGGGGGCTGTCCTGAGATCTGGATCTAGCGGACCCGTGCCAGGTGATGTGCTGCGCAAGGTTTCAGAATATTTTTGTCTGGCCAAAGGCAGCGGGTCGTGAATTATCGGCTGGTTTCTATTTGGCCATTCGTCGTGTGACGAGAAAACATCTCTAACAAAAATTACGTTCTGAGAAAAAACTTCAATTCGCCGCTTGACGATGTCCGGGCGTGGCCATAATACACCCCAACGTTCAGCAACGAACGGGCAGCGGGCGGTTGTAGCTCAGTTGGTTAGAGTACCGGCCTGTCACGCCGGGGGTCGCGGGTTCGAGCCCCGTCAACCGCGCCATCGCTGCCATCCTTGGTCCAGGGTAAAGGCCACGAAATAGATGCGCGGTTGTAGCTCAGCTGGTTAGAGTACCGGCCTGTCACGCCGGGGGTCGCGGGTTCGAGCCCCGTCAACCGCGCCATTTTCCACTAGTTTTCAGAAATCATGCCGTTTACCGGGTGACTCTATTGGTTTTGTTGTCAGTAGGTGGCGGCAACATCTCTCTCGTTCACATTTTGTTCTAACTTTTCTGTTGGAGACTCAGTGTGGCTCGCTTATCTCTAGGACACTTATGTGTTGGGGGCCAAACATGGCTGAGCTGAAGAATATCGAGGTGCGCGGCGCGCGCGAACATAACCTCAAAGGCATTGACGTGGATATTCCGCGTGACCAGCTTGTGGTCATCACTGGTCTGTCAGGCTCGGGCAAGTCGTCGCTTGCCTTTGACACGATCTATGCGGAAGGGCAGCGCCGGTATGTCGAAAGCCTGTCGGCCTATGCCCGGCAATTTCTGGATATGATGGAAAAGCCAGATGTGGACCATATCAGTGGTCTATCTCCGGCTATTTCCATCGAACAGAAGACGACCTCAAAGAACCCACGGTCTACCGTGGGAACCGTGACCGAGATTTACGACTATCTGCGCCTGCTGTTTGCCCGCGCTGGTACACCGTTCAGCCCTGCCACGGGCAAGCCGATCGAAGCCCAGCAGGTGCAGGATATGGTCGACCGGATCATGACGATGGAGGAGGGCACGCGAGGGTATCTCCTGGCCCCGATCGTTCGGGACCGAAAGGGCGAGTATAAGAAAGAGTTTCTGGAGCTGCGCAAGCAGGGGTTTCAACGCGTCAAGGTTGATGGCGCGTTTCATGAGCTGGACGAGCCGCCGACATTGGACAAGAAATTCCGCCATGACATCGACGTTGTGGTCGACCGGTTGGTCGTGCGCGAAGGTATGGAAACGCGGTTGGCGGACAGCTTGCGCACGGCGCTTGATTTGGCCGATGGCATTGCGATTTTGGAAACCGCACCGCGTGAAGGCGACCCGGAGCGGATTACGTTCAGCGAGAATTTTGCCTGTCCTGTCAGTGGCTTCACCATCCCCGAGATTGAACCGCGCCTGTTTTCCTTCAATGCACCCTTTGGGGCCTGTCAGGATTGCGACGGGCTGGGTGTCGAGCTGTTCTTTGATGAACGCCTTGTCGTTCCGGATCAGACACTGAAACTGTATGACGGCGCCTTGGCACCCTGGCGCAAAGGTAAGTCGCCGTATTTTCTGCAGACCATCGAAGCCATCGCGCGACATTATGAGTTCGACAAAAACACGCCGTGGAAAGATTTGCCCGAAAAGGTGCAGCAGGTTTTCCTGCGCGGGTCGGGTGAGGAAGAAATCCAGTTCCGCTATGACGAGGGTGGCCGGGTATATCAGGTAACCCGCAGTTTCGAAGGCGTTATCCCGAATATGGAGCGCCGCTATCGCGAGACTGACAGCGCCTGGATACGCGAAGAATTCGAACGCTATCAAAACAACCGGTCCTGCGGCAGTTGCGAAGGCTATCGACTGCGGGCCGAGGCGTTGGCCGTCAAGATCGCCGGATTGCATGTCGGGCAGGTCGTGCAGATGTCGATCCGCGAGGCGCTGGCTTGGGTTGAGGATGCTCCGAACCATCTGAGTGCTCAGAAAAATGAAATCGCGCGGGTGATCCTCAAAGAGATCCGCGAGCGTTTAGGATTTCTGAATAACGTTGGTTTGGAGTACCTTACGCTGTCACGTTCAAGTGGAACTCTGTCTGGTGGTGAAAGCCAGCGTATCCGTCTGGCCAGCCAGATCGGTTCGGGTCTGACCGGGGTGTTGTATGTACTGGACGAACCTTCGATCGGGTTGCATCAGCGCGACAATGACCGCTTGCTGGGTACACTCAAAAACCTGAGGGATCAGGGGAACACGGTCATCGTTGTAGAACATGACGAGGAAGCCATCCGCGAGGCCGACTATGTCTTTGACATCGGTCCGGGTGCGGGTGTGCATGGTGGGCAGGTGGTTAGCCATGGTACCCCGTCCGAGATCGCGACCGATGCAGCCTCGATCACCGGCCAATACCTGTCAGGCACCCGCGAAATCCCGGTGCCGTCCGAGCGGCGGAAGGGGAACAAAAAGAAAGTGACTGTGGTCAAGGCCACCGGGAACAATCTGAAGAAGGTGACCGCTGATTTCCCTCTGGGCAAATTCGTCTGCGTGACCGGCGTATCGGGCGGTGGGAAATCGACATTGACGATTGAAACCCTGTTCAAGACAGCCTCAATGCGGTTGAACGGCGCACGGCAGACACCTGCACCGTGTGAGACGATCAAAGGGCTCGAGCATCTGGACAAGGTGATCGACATCGACCAGCGGCCCATCGGGCGTACACCACGTTCCAACCCGGCCACGTATACGGGGGCGTTCACGCCGATCCGTGACTGGTTCGCCGGTCTGCCCGAGGCCAAAGCGCGAGGGTACAAGCCTGGCCGGTTCAGCTTTAACGTCAAAGGCGGTCGGTGCGAGGCTTGTCAGGGCGACGGCGTCATCAAGATCGAAATGCACTTTCTGCCCGATGTCTATGTAACCTGCGAAACCTGCAAAGGCGCGCGGTACAATCGGGAAACCCTTGAGATCAAATTCAAAGGCAAGTCCATCGCGGATGTCCTTGATATGACAGTGGAAGATGCACAAGAGTTCTTCAAAGCCGTACCGTCGATCCGCGATAAGATGGACGCGCTGGCGCGGGTCGGTCTGGGGTATATCAAGGTCGGGCAACAGGCGACGACCCTGTCGGGCGGTGAAGCGCAGCGGGTGAAGCTGTCAAAAGAACTCTCCAAACGCTCAACTGGTCGGACGCTTTACATTCTGGATGAGCCGACGACCGGTCTTCATTTCGAAGACGTCCGCAAGCTGTTGGAAGTGCTGCATGAATTGGTTGATCAGGGTAACACGGTTGTTGTGATCGAACACAATCTGGATGTTGTCAAAACGGCCGACCACATCATTGATATCGGACCCGAAGGCGGTGATGGTGGTGGTGAGATTGTCGCCACGGGAACGCCCGAAGATGTTGTTGTTGTGGAACGCAGCCATACGGGCAGGTATTTGAAACAGTTGCTGAACCCCGAGCGGGTCGCGGCGGAATAACCTCCGTCGCGGCAACTTCAGTATCTGGCGTATCGCAGCGTCTGCCAGTGGCGCAGTATTGGCGGAAAGAACAGGAACACGAAGCCGAAGCTGACATAGGCAAAAATCATCATCGGGATCCACAGCAGAACGCCAACCAGCCCAATAATCCCGGAAACACGCGCGGCTGAGTTCGCCGACATAATGCGCGTGAGCAAAGCAAAGAGCAGACGCCCCCCATCCAGCGGCATCAGGGGCAGCATGTTAAACGGCGCCAGCCACAGGTTTAGCTCTGCCGTCACCACCAGAACCCAGCCAATTTCGGGCGAGTTGGAAACGGTTCCAGCAATGAACACACGGTCCACAGGGTCAGGTACACAATCGGCCCCATGGCCACAATCAATTCGTCTTCATATGCCGAGGTTGACCGGCGATGTTCGCAGAATCCGCCGCCCCCATAAAGGACGACTCGATTGACGGGCACGCCCTGCACAAGACAGCCCCATGCGTGGCCCAACTCCTGCAGGAGAATCGAAATCAACTAAATCGCCACGAAGGCGAGCGCATAGGGCAGGTTGACCGGATCGCCGTTAAATCCGACAACGATCAAAACCAGAAAAATAAGGCTTTGGCTGAAATGTATCGGTACGTTCCATCGGCCGCGGGGCTCAAATAGCACGTTTTCAGTATTCATAATAAAACCTCGAAATAGTGAGGTTTATGATGATGTTAGATCGTGTCAAAATTTTAAAACAGGCCGGAAAATGCCCGAGCCTGCTTACTTTCTCAAATCGACTGAGGTTGGTTTTCGCCCGCTTGAATTCAGGCCGTGCTTGTCAGTTCAGGATGTCTGCAACCGCGCCGATCAGGTTCAGAACTTTGCGTGTATCCGGGTCGACACGATACACGTAGTCGCCTGCGCGGACATAGCTTCCCCTATTCAGGCCATACCGAAACGGATCATCAATCCAGCGATAGTCGCCATTGATAAACTCGCCATTTCTGTACAGCTTTTTGGCCTGTCCCGGAGGGACACAGGGTACGTTTTTCTTGGCCAGACCCGGCGGGCAGTGGCCGGCGTTTCCAGTTGCAACAATACCGCCCTGAGGCGCAATGCGGATGACCTTATTGCTATTCTTGTTCTTGCCGTTTCCCTTCCCGTTACCGGCAATGGCCGCCACCGGGGTCACGACCAGAGCAAGAACAGTAAGCGCTTTGACCAAATTATGCGTCATCGTAGCCCCAAGAATCGATGCTGAACCTCTCCATTAGATGGACATCGGCAGGAAAGGGGTCAACCCTATGGGCAGGAAGCCGCCCAAGGGCATCCTAGTTCCGACCGCGCTTTTCAAATCGCGGAAGCATGGCCGAGAAGTCCAGCCCCAGCCCATCTTCGCTTTCGACGAATTGCTGATACAGCTCGGTCGCCATCATCCCCATTGGGGTGTCGGCATCCGAGCTTTCCGCCGCCTGCTGACTGAGACGCAAGTCCTTCAACATCAGTTCGGCGGCAAAGCCGGGTTGATAACTATTGTCGGCCGGGCTTTGCGGGCCGATGCCTGGGGCAGGGCAGTATGCGTTCATCGTCCAGCTATAGCCCGAGGAGGTGCTGACAACGTCGAACATTTTCTGCCGGTCCAGCCCCAACTTGTCGGCCAGCGCGAAGGCCTCACATGTTGCAATCATGGTGACACCCAAAATCATGTTGTTGCAGATCTTGGCCGCCTGACCCGCGCCCGCGTCTCCGCAATGCACTGCCTTTTGCCCCATGATGTCGAACAAGGGCCGGGCTTTTTCGAATGCCTCGGCGCTTCCACCTGCCATGAATGTCAGCGTCCCAGCCGAGGCACCTCCGATACCGCCCGAGACGGGTGCGTCGACGGCCAAAACTCCCGCAGCCAATGCCATATCGGCAACAGCTCGGGCGCTGTCGACATCCACTGTCGAACAATCGACCCAGACGGCCCCTTCATTCATCGCTGGAATGATCTCATTTGCGACGGATCGAAGTATCTGGCCATTCGGAAGCATGGTGATGACGATGTCTGCGTCTTTTGCAGCGTCGGCCCCTGACCCAGTCAAAGTAACACCGGAAACCGACACCTCGGCCATATCAAACCCAGCGACTTCATGCCCGGCATTGGCAAGATTGACTGCCATTGGATTGCCCATGTTTCCAAGGCCGATAAACCCGATTTTCATTCTTTAATCCTCCTCGAATGTCAGGGCGACGCTGCCCAGGGGCCGCAGCATTGCGGAAATATCCACGGCGGGAACAGGTTTGCCATGGTGACGCCAATTTGGAGAGCGATCCTTGTCTATGATCTGCGCGCGGATACCTTCCAGAAAGTCTCCGTGTTCCATGGCGCGCGCCGTAAAGCGGTATTCCATCTCCAGGGCTTTTCGGATCGACAGATCCAGCGCCTTAAGCCGATGAATCATTTCAATGGTACAAGCTACGGATAGTGGAGAGTTGCGGCCCATCAACTTTTGCGCCGCGTCAGAGAACGGGGTTTCGGAAAAGCGCAACGCGTTGAGGATGTCGTTCAACCCCTCGCCATTGAAAAGCACGTCGATTTCCGCCTGGACCTTTTCAAGGTTACCTGTGGGTGGTGTCTGGGAATGCTCCACCAACAGGTCTGTGCTCCCGGAAGCTTCGAGCAGTTCGATCAGGCCGGGCCATTCTTCAATGGGGATAAAATGGTCGGCAAAGCCCGCATAAATGGCGTCCGCAGGGCCCATTCGGTGACCTGTTGTGCCCAAGTATTCTCCCAGTCGACCCGGAGCCAGCGCGAGCATCAGAAAGCCACCAACATCCGGCACCAAACCGATAGAGCACTCGGGCAGGGCAATCTGAGATGTTTCACCGACTATGCGGTGGCTTCCATGGCACCCAATTCCGACGCCGCCACCCATAGTAAACCCTTGTAGGAAACTGACCACGGGTTTGGGGTATTCGAAAATCAGCGCATTCAGCCTGTATTCATCGCGCCAGAAAGTCTGCCCATAGGCATAGTCGCCTTTGCACCCGGTATCATAAAGTTCTGCGATATCTCCCCCGGCGCAAAATGCTTTATCGCCAACGGCGTCCAGTATGATCAGGTCAACTGACTCGTCCTCGCGCCAGTTACGCATGGCCGTATCTATCGCCATGCACATGTCATAACTCAGCGCGTTCAAAGCTTTGGGGCGTGTCAGAGTGATGCGTCCAGCGCGGCCGGTAGTGTGAATTTCAATATCTGACATCGGGGTCTCAGCGTTGGGCAAGCATCTGACGAGAAACAATGACGCGCATGATCTCGTTTGTGCCTTCCAGAATTTGATGAACGCGCAAGTCGCGGACAAGCTTTTCGATACCGTAATCGGCGAGATACCCATAACCGCCGTGCAGTTGCAGGCATTGGTCGACCACTTTTGATCCGGTTTCAGTCACGAATTTCTTGGCCATTGCACAGAACTTGGTGGCATCCGGTGCGCCAGTGTCCAGTTTCCAGGCTGCCTGACGCAAGAACGTCCGGGCCGCCTGCAATTCTATTTCCATATCCGCAAGCCTGAACTGCAGCGCTTGAAACTGATCAATCGACTTCCCGAATGCCTGACGCTCGGACATATACTGAAGCGTCATGTTCAGACCGGCTTGTGCCGCCCCCAAGGAACATGAGGCAATATTCAAGCGACCGCCATCCAGGCCCATCATCGCATATTTAAATCCGTCACCTTCTGTACCTACCAGATTGCCCGCTGGAACTTTGCAGTCGTCAAACTGAACCTGCGCCGTTGGTTGGCTTTTCCAGCCCATCTTTTGTTCAAGTGCGCCAAAGCTAAGACCTTGAGTGCCATCTTCGACATACAGGGTTGAAATCCCTTTGGGGCCATCCTGTCCGGTGCGCACCATACAGACATAAGCATCTGAGTATCCGCCGCCCGAGATGAAGGCCTTTGTTCCGTTCAGCGAATAACCTTCGTTCGTGCGTTCGGCGCGAGTTTTCAGCGCGGCTGCGTCCGAGCCTGATCCGGGTTCGGTCAGGCAATAGCTGAGGACTGTGTTCAGGTTAAGAATATCCGGCATGATCCGCGATTTCAGCTCATCCGCGGCAAATGTGTCCAACATCTTGGCGCACATATTGTGGATCGTCAGGAAGGCCGCGACTGAAGGGCAAGCCATCGAAAGGGCCTCGAACACCATCGTCGCATCCAGCCTACTAAGACCGGAACCGCCACTATCTTCGGACACATAGAGACCGCCAAAGCCAAGCTCCCCTACACGGGGCCAAAGGTCTTTGGGAATAGTGCCTTCTGCCTCCCATTGCCGGGCGAAGGGTGCGATATGCTCCTGCCCGAACTCATAGGCCATATCGAAGATAGCAGTTTGCTCTTCGGTTGGTGCAAAATCCATTGGTTTCCTCCCACGTCGCCGGATGAATTGAACGAGTGTTTATTTCCTGATTCTTACAGAAATTTTGCACGCCCAGCAATTCCTGACAGGGATATTGCGAAAACGATTAGATCATACTTCGAGGCAGGTCATAAATCCTGATGGAATTCTTCGATCAGATGCTGAACCACAGCCCTGCCTGCATCCGCACCTTTGGCCGTCGCTTCGGCGTGAACACGTCGTTGCCGCGTGGCAGATGTGCCGTTTTGTGCGATTTGCTGTAGCCGGGCAAGTTCAGTCATGGTGCCCAGTGCTTCGGCATCTTCGGCCAGCATCCCCATCAGTTCACCCATAAGTTCCGGCATGGGCTTGATGGATCGATCCCCGAAATCAATCATGCCTTCGCCGACTCCGTAACGCTGCGCACGCCACCGGTTTTCACCAATCAGGAACCTGTCATATTGCCTCCAACGCAAATTGCGGTCTTTCAGACGGCACAACATTCGGACCAGCGCCTGCACCATGGCGGCCAGCGACAATGTGTGCTCCAACCTCGGCTGTACGTCCATGATGCGTGTTTCAAGCGTTGGAAAGCGATGCGAGGGGCGCAAATCCCACCAGATTTTCGAGGTATCCTCGATCACGCCAAGTTCGACCAGAATGCCTGTCGTACGTTCATATTCCGACCAACTTGCCAGGACCGGTGGTAATCCGGTGCGGGGCAGGTTGTCGAATACGGTCAGACGATAGGAAGACAGGCCGGTATCCTCTCCGTTCCAATAGGGCGAGGATGTGGAGAGCGCCAACAGATGCGGCAGGAAATAGGAAAGCTGCGGCATCAGGTCGGCCCGCAAGGATGGTTCTTCAACACCGACATGCACATGCATCCCGCAGATCAGCATCCGTCGCGCGACACCGCCCAGGGCATGCTGCAAGGCGTCATAGCGCTCTCGGCGCGTGTGGTGCTGTTTCTTCCAGTCCGCAAAGGGGTGGCAGGACACAGCAATCGGGGCCAGATTGTATTCTGCGGACCGATCCGCCACACCCGCCCTCAGGCGTTTCAAATCTTCTCGGGCCGTGCGGATCGTCGCATGGGGGCGGGTGCCAACCTCGATCTGGCACTGCAGAAACTCAGGGCTGACCTGGCCCTGAAAATCGGCCTGGCAGGCTTCCATCAGGGCAGCGGGTGCTTGGGCAAGTTCAAGGCTGTCGCGGTCGACCAGAAGATACTCTTCCTCAATGCCCAGCGTGTATTCCTGCTGCATGGCGGCCCTCTTTCTAGCTTTATGCGAAACAGTGAATACGGAAATACGCTTTTTGCCAAGTGTTTACCGGCAGAGTCCTTGCGGTCATCGGGCTAGCAACGGTAAGGAACGGGTCAAAGTTCAGAAGAACCCCGGAGCCTTTGTGTGAAACCCAGGAAATTCCCCCGGCTGAATGCCGTTCTCGACCGATTTGGTGTCAGGCTGATTGACAAAGTCACGGAACGGGACGAGCGCGCCCGGCTGGAGGCGTTCGAAAGGGCAGGCGGGCTGACCCGTCCGGCTTATTCGTTGTCACCGGGAATGGCCGAATTCGACATCTCGCAGCTGGTAGCCGAATATGGTGAACATGCCGCCGCTTTGGCTGCATTGAAAGATCCGTCCCGCAATCAAACCGGGTATAGGATCGGCAACGGGTATTATGACAGCCCAGATGCGGATGCGTTGTATCTTATGGTCCGTCGTTTCAAACCCAAGCGGGTGATTGAGGTTGGCTGCGGTAATTCAACGCGCGTGACACGGCAGGCTGTATTGGATGGCGGGCTGCAGACGCAAATCACCGCGATTGATCCTTATCCGCGCGCGGACATCGCGCAAGTTGTCGATCAATTCGAACAGAAACGGTTGGAAGAGGTCGATCCAGCCCTCTTCGAACAGCTTGAAGCGGGTGACATCCTGTTCATCGATTCCAGCCATGTTGTCCGGATGAGCAATGATGTCGCGCATCTGTTCTGTCGCATCATACCGGCCTTAAAACCGGGCGTTGTGATCCATGTGCACGATGTTTTTCTACCCTACGAATACCCCAAGCGGTTCTTCTATGACTGCCCGGGATGGGGCGAGCAATATATGTTGCATGCATTGTTGCAATCTAGTGCATATTCAATGCTTTGGCCTGGATACTTCTTGCAACAGGATCGCCAGGATGCGGTCGAAGCGCTACCGTTTTTGAAAGATGGGCGCGCGCAAAGTATTTGGGTTCAGTTCAAATAAATCTGACACTAAATTGATCCGGTGCAGCGAAACGCCCGTACCCCTTTCCATAACAACCTGGATAGGAGATCTCAAATATGTTTCGCCGTACTTTCCTGAGCGCCGCCGCCGCAATCGCACTTACCTTGCCGGTTCAAGCGAAGGCCGCCGATATCGTGGATACCGCCGTATCTGCCGGATCATTCACCACTCTGGTCGCGGCGGTTCAAGCGGCGGGTCTGGTCGATACGCTGAAAGGGGACGGTCCGTTCACCGTTTTTGCCCCCACGGATGAGGCCTTTGCCGCACTGCCCGAAGGGACGGTGGAATCGCTGCTACTGCCCGAGAACAAAGACCAACTGGTCGCAATCCTGACTTACCATGTGGTTCCGGCCAAAGTCATGTCAGGTGACATCGCTGGCAAGCGCGCCAAAGTCCTGACCGTGCAGGGTGATCGCCTGAGTGTGAATGGTAAGAACGGCGTAAAAGTGAATGGCGCCAAGGTTGTGCAGGCCGATATCGAGGCCAGCAATGGCGTGATCCACGTCGTCGATGCGGTGATCCTGCCGGAATAATTGGCAACCACCGTGTTCAAGCAAAAACCCCGGCCGTTATGGCCGGGGCGTTCTGTCAGACCAATCTGACCTTGGTGCCAACCTGAACCAGCGGGTACAATTCTTCAACATGCTGATTATAAAGGCCAATACATCCAGAAGAACTTTGGCGACCAATCTTGCGTGTATCGTGCGTGCCGTGCACCAGATATGCTGGCCAGCCCAGATACATCGCCCGCGTACCCAGCGGATTCCCGGACTCGCCACCTTCTATTCGGATGGGCAGGTTCGGGTCGCGCTCGCGCATTGAGGCGGTCGGGGTCCAGCTTGGGTTTTCGCGCTTGCGTACTACTTCGGTATAACCACGCCTTGTGAGTTCTTCGCTCATAGGGACTGAGCTGGGGTACAGTTTGTACGTCCCGTCAGCCCCCCAATAGTGTACAGCGCGGCTTGTGATATCTGCCAGCAGGCAGCCGACACCTAACTCATCGAAGTGATCCTGCCAATTCTGGTGCGAGAATGAGGAGACATTCCGCCGCACAGCGAGCTGTGTGCTGATCGCCTCTTCGTCGAGCGGGAAAGCATCGGCGCTGCTTTGAGCCCGCACCAATGCAGGTGTCATCAACAGAGACGCTGCACCTAACAATGCAGAGCGACGGGTCATGCGGGGATCTGACAAATTGGCCTCCGGTTCAGGAACTGCTCGCGCGAAACTGCGTGTAACTTATGTTTTGCTGATCAGATTTCCTAGGGAGTGTTGAGTGAATTTATTGTGAAGCGAACATCACAAGCGAAACTTGGCCGTGTATTAAAAAAGCCCGGCCAGTGGTGGCCGGGCTGTGTGGATCCGCCGCTTTCGTTTGGATCAGTCCATGGCTTTGAAGTTGAACTCGCCGCCTTCTTTGATGCCTGACGGCCAACGCGCGGTGACCGTTTTTGTGCGTGTATAGAATTTGAAGCTATCCGCACCATGCTGGTTCAGGTCACCGAACATGGATTTCTTCCAGCCGCCAAAGGTGTGATAGGCCAAAGGAACCGGGATCGGAACGTTGATGCCGACCATGCCGATATTGATCCGGCTGGCAAAGTCACGCGCGGTATCTCCATCGCGGGTGAAAATCGCCGTGCCATTGCCGTATTCGTGATCCATAGCCAAGCCAATCGCTTCTTCGTACGATCCTGCGCGGACGGTCGACAAAACCGGACCAAAGATCTCTTGCTTATAGATGTCCATGTCGGGCGTCACGTGGTCAAACAGGTGAGGGCCGACGAAGAAGCCGTCCTCATAGCCCTGCAGGCTAAAGTCGCGATTATCGACAACCAGTTTGGCACCTTGTTCAACGCCCGAGCTGATCAGTCCCAAAATGCGCTCTTTGGCAGCACCGGTCACGACCGGTCCCATGTCAACATCATCGCCGGCAGTGTAGGGGCCGACCTTCAGTTTCTCGATACGCGGAATAAGCTTTTCGATCAGCGCGTCGGCGGTATCCTCTCCGACCGGGACGGCAACCGATACGGCCATGCAGCGTTCGCCAGCCGCGCCGAAACCGGCGCCAACCAGGGCATCTGCTGCCTGGTCAAGATCGGCGTCGGGCATGACGATCATGTGGTTCTTGGCACCGCCGAAACACTGCGCGCGTTTGCCGTTGGCCGTGGCGCGCGAATAGATGTACTGCGCGATTGGGGTCGAGCCTACAAAGGAAACGCCCTGAATGATCTCGCTGTCCAACAGGGTGTCCACGGCCTCTTTGTCGCCATTGACCACCTGGAACACACCTTTGGGCAAACCTGCCTCAACGAACAGTTCCGCCAGCATCAAAGGTACTGAGGGATCGCGTTCGGACGGTTTCAGAACAACCGCGTTGCCACAGGCCAGGGCAGGGCCCACATGCCACAGTGGCATCATGGCCGGGAAGTTGAACGGCATGATCGAGGCCACAACCCCTAAAGGCTGGCGCATAGAATACATGTCGATGCCTGGGCCCGCACTGTCGGTGAATTCGCCTTTCAACATCTGCGGAGCACCGATGCAGTATTCGATCACTTCCAGACCGCGCTGCAGATCGCCTTTCGCGTCAGGGATCGTCTTGCCGTGCTCGCGGCTCAGCGCTTCGGCCAGCTTGTCCATGTCGCGGTTCATCAGGTGAACCATCGCCATCATCACGCGCCCGCGTTTTTGCGGGTTCGTTGCACCCCAGGCCGGTTGTGCGGCTGCGGCGCTAGCAATGGCTGCTGTGGTCTCGGCAGCACTTGCCATCGGGCATTTGTACTGTACCTCGCCGGTAGCGGGGTTGAACACGTCATCATATCGGCCGGACGTGCCGGCGACATTCTCACCGTTGATGAAATGGGACAGTTCGTTCATTGCGAATTCCTCCGAAGGTCTGCGCGCAGAATAGGCTTGCATAAATGGCTTGAACAGAGGCAATGTCCCAAAGGTGTTTTGCAAAATTGCAAAGGTGAAGCGTGACACCTAATTGGGATGATATGAGGGTCTTTCTGGCCGTTGCCCGCGAAGAAAGCCTTTCGGCGGCGGGTCGATTGCTTCGGATTGACCCGGCTACGGTCGGTCGCCGTGTAGCGCGGTTGGAAGCGTCTCTGGATGCGCCGCTGTTTACCAAATCGCAGCAGGGATATGTGCTGACCTCAGCTGGTGAGCGTTTGATGGACCACGGTTTGAAAGCCGAAGAGGCGATGCGCGCTGCAGCAGGCGCCATGGCAGAACCATCTGAGAGGTTGAGCGGGCAAATCCGGATCGGCGCACCGGACGGGTGTGCGAATTACTTGTTGCCGCAGGTGTGTGGCAAGATTTGTGACACCAATCCCAATCTGGACATACAAATTCTGGCCTTGCCGCGCGTCATCAACCTTTCCCGCCGTGAAGCCGATATGGCCGTGACCGTTAGTGCACCGACCGCTGGAAAACTGCTTGTACAGAAAATTACCGATTACAAACTTCATCTTGTCGCAACGCAGGAATACCTTGCCGATCACCCTGCGGTTTATTCCATCAGCACGTTAGGGGGGCATCGTATGATCGGATACATACCTGATATGATATTCGACCGCGAACTGGACTATCTGGTCGATCTGGGTGTTGACCGAGTCGCGCTGGCCTCGAATTCGGTCTCTGTCCAACTGCGGCAGGTTTCGCAGGGATCAGGGATCTGCATTGCGCATGATTTCACACTGCCATTTCACCCGAAGTTGAAGAAAATATTGGTTGATCAAGTGAGTTTGACACGCAGTTTTCATCTGGTCCGACATCAAGGTGACCAACGAAACGAGCGGCTGAATCGGTTCGCGCAGGCCCTGTCCCAAGGGATTCGCGATGAAGTTGAGCGGCTTGAGGCTGAAGCTTCACCTTGACAGGCTATTTCATTCCGGCAACGCTTTGGAAAACACGAAGTTATTTCGGAGGTTACGTCAATGCTTGTTCAGGCCATTCTGAAATCCAAAGCCACCGGAGGCGTGGTGACAGTTGCTCCTTCGCGCACAGTTTCAGAGGTTGCAGGAATCCTTGCGGAAAAGCGCATCGGAACGGTGGTTGTATCAGAAGACGGCGGCAAGACCGCATCAGGCATCTTATCAGAGCGTGATATTGTGCGCGAACTGGCCGCAAGCGGCAGCGGATGCCTATCAAAACCCGTAAGCGCGTATATGACCCGCGAGCTGGTGACAGCGACGCAACAGGATACTGTCCAGGATATAATGTCGCGGATGACCGAAGGGCGCTTTCGCCATATGCCGGTTGTTGAGGACGGTAACCTCGTTGGCATTGTTACCCTAGGCGACGTTGTCAAAGCACAGCTTTCCGAACTGGCAATGGAAAAAGACGCATTGGAAGGCATGATCATGGGCCATTAAGCCCATAGAAACGCGACGCAACTACTTGCACCCATAGCCAAGTTATGTTTGCTTGCGCAGAAATTTCGTTGCGCAGGAGGCGGCAATGAGGGTTGGATTGTATCCCGGAACATTTGATCCGATCACCCTGGGTCATATTGATATCATCCGTCGCGCGGCTGCTCTGGTTGACAAGCTCGTGATTGGGGTGGCGATCAATCGGGAAAAGGGGCCGTTATTTTCGTTGGAAGAACGGGTCGAGATGATCGAAGCCGAATGTTCCTTTCTTTCCGAACAGACCGGAACTGAAATTGTCGCCCATCCTTTTGAAAACCTGCTTATCAACTGTGCCCGCGACGTAGGTGCTCAGGTCATCGTCAGAGGTCTGCGTGCTGTTGCGGATTTCGAGTATGAGTTCCAGATGGTCGGTATGAACCGCGCATTGGACGACTCGATCGAGACGGTGTTCCTTATGGCTGAGGCCCGCCATCAGGCGATTGCCTCGAAACTGGTGAAAGAGATCGCGCGATTGAACGGGGACGTGTCGAATTTCGTCACGCCCCGCGTAAATGACGCGCTGCGTGCGCGCTTAGGATAGCGCGCCCATCGCGGCCGCCGTGTCCAGCATCCGGTTCGAAAAGCCCCATTCATTGTCGTACCAGGCCAGCACCCGGACCAACGTGCCGTCTGTCACCTTGGTTTCAGCCAAAGAGACGGTCGAACTGTGTGCGTCGTGGTTGAAGTCGATCGACACTAGTGGGCGGCTTTCCGCAGCCAGGACACCGGGAATATTGGCCGCGGCATCAATGAACAACTGGTTGACCTCTTCTTCGGTTGTTGGGCGCGACACTTCGGCCACCAGATCCACAACCGAGACGTTCGGAGTGGGAACACGGATTGCCTGTCCAGTCAATTTACCTGCCAACTGGGGCAATACGAGACCTACGGCTGAGGCTGCCCCCGTAGTGGTGGGAATCATCGACAATGCAGCCGCGCGTGACAGATACGGGTCTTTTCCGGCGGTATCGTGAACTGGTTGGCTGGCTGTATAGGCATGAACGGTTGTCATGTTTCCGTGGACAATGCCCAAACCCTCGTCCAGCGCCGCAGCAACGGGCGACAAACAGTTGGTCGTGCAGGATGCGTTCGAAACGATCGTATCCTCGACGGTCAGTTCATAGTCATTTACCCCGAAGACGATGGTTTTGACCGCACCATCCCCGCGGGCAGGAGCAGAAATCAGAACTTTTTTGGCGCCGTTGTCAAAATGGCGCGCCGCGGCTTCGCGCGTGCGGAACACGCCTGTGCATTCGAGAACAACGTCAATATCGGACCAATCGAGTTTCTCAGGCTCGCGTTCGCTGGTTAGGCGGATCGGGCCTGCACCGACATCCAAACCGGCGTCGGTCAGGGAAACGGGCTTTGTATAACGTCCATGCACACTGTCGAATTCAAAGAGATGCGCGTTAATTTCGGGCTTGGCCAAATCGTTTATGGCCACGATCTGAACGTCGGTCCGCCCAGATTCCATCAAGGCCCGCAAAACACCGCGCCCGATCCGTCCAAATCCATTGATTGCCAACTTGAGTGTCATGGTCTGCTCCGTCTGGGTGTCTGTTATTGCAAAGTTAGCGCTAACAAAGCTAGATCAAGGAAAAAGTCAAGAAAAACCTCTGTCAGCGCCAGAAGGCGAGCCAGTCCAGGAAGGTGTAAAGTTTCTTTCCCAGGAAGATCAGGTTCTCAGAGTCGAACATTGCGTAATCGACTAGCAGACAGCCAAGTATTAGAAGGCCAAGCCAGATAGCAATTTGATTGGTCATGTTGGCCCCGAATGAAAACACCCGCCCAGATAAACTGAGCGGGTGTAAAGGTACAACATTTCTACGGCGTTTTAGTTAAGCCGTCCCATGGCAACGGCGACGTCTGCCATACGGACCGAGAAGGCCCATTCGTTGTCATACCAAGCCAGAACACGAACCATGCGGTTGTTAACGACCCGTGTCTGGTCTGGTGCGAAAATCGAGCTTTCTTCGGTATGATTGAAATCGGTCGAGACCAGCGGCGCGGGCTCATAGCCCACGACGCGCTGCATTGATCCCCGTGATGCTTCACGAACGATGGCATTAACATCTTCGACAGTCACGTCACGCGCCGCATGGAAAGTCAGGTCGACAGCAGAAACGTTTGGTGTTGGTACACGGATAGCCGAGCCGTCCAAACGACCCTTCAGGTTCGGCAGAACTTCGCCCAGAGCTTTGGCTGCACCTGTTGAAGTTGGGATCATGGACATTGCCGCAGCGCGCGCGCGATACAGGTCACTATGACGGCGATCCAGTGTCGGCTGGTCGCCGGTATAGGCATGGATCGTAGTCATGATACCGTGTTCGATCCCGATACCTTCGTCCAGCACCTTGGCAAGCGGAGCAAGGCAGTTCGTGGTGCAAGAGCCATTCGAAACCATTCTATCTTCAGTAACCAGGCTGTTGTGGTTCACGCCATAGACAATGGTTTTATCAACATTCTTACCTGGCGCAGACAAGAGAACCTTCTGAGCACCGCGTTCCAGATGCGTTTTGGCTTTCAGGCCATCGTTGAATTTTCCGGTGCACTCCAGAACGACGTCACAACCTTCCCAATCAAGCTCGTTCATATCGTAAGTCGAGAACACCTCCATTGGGCCGCGGCCCAAATCCATGGTGTTGCCTTCGATCGAAACATCGCGGGGAAAGCGGCCGTGGATGCTGTCGTATTTCAGCAGGTGGGCGGTGGTTTCCAATGGGCCGGTCGCGTTGACCTTGATCACTTCGATGTCGTTGCGGGCCGATGCCGCAATATGCGACAGGGTGCAGCGGCCGATACGGCCAAATCCATTGATGCCGACCTTGATGGTCATCTGACGTCTCCAAAAATGCGCTTGCTCTGCGGGGCATATAGCGGCACAGACGCTTTCTCAAAAGGGCAAAAGTGACATATTCTTAACGTGTTAGCGCAAACCTTCGCCGGTTGCGCTAACGCTTGCGCTAGCCGTCGGATCGGGTAGGGTCCCCTGGCGACAGGTGAGATGAGAGGAAACACGCATGAGTGGTTTGTTGGCACTGTTGGATGATGTTGCTGGCATAGCAAAGGTTGCTGCGGCGTCAGTGGACGATGTGGTCGCTGCCGCCGGCAAGGCCGGGGCCAAGACTGCGGGCGTGATCATCGACGATGCAGCAGTTACTCCGAAATATGTGCAGGGCTTTGCCCCGGCGCGGGAATTGCCGATCATCTGGCGCATTGCGCGCGGCTCGATTTTCAACAAGATTATCCTGCTGTTGCCAGTCGCCTTGTTGCTGGCCAATTTTGCACCCTGGTTGATAACGCCCTTGTTGATGCTTGGCGGGTCCTATTTGTGCTTCGAAGGGGCAGAAAAGATATTTCACCTGCTTTTCCCTCATGGCAGCCACGTTATAGACGAAGATATGAAGGTCAAAGACCCGGGCCATCTGGAAGAGCAGAAAGTCAAGGGTGCGATCAAAACCGATTTCATCCTGTCCGCCGAGATCATGACAATCGCCCTTGCCGCCATCGAGGCACCGAATATCTGGATGCAGGCGGCAACGCTGGCCGTTGTTGGACTAGGTGTGACCCTGGCCGTTTATGGCTCGGTCGCCTTGATCGTGAAGATGGACGATGTGGGCCTTTTCCTGGCGCGGAACGCACCAACGCCGATCGGGCGCGGATTGGGGCGTGGATTGGTCAAGGCGATGCCGGTTGTCATGAAAGTGCTGTCGATTGTCGGCACAGCTGCGATGCTGTGGGTTGGCGGCTCGATCATCATTCACGGGCTTGAGGTTCTGGGTTTTGGCTGGTTGGGGCATCAGATCCATGACATGGCCTATGCAGCCGGGCATGCGGTTTCGGCGCAATGGGAAGGTGCCGTGGAGTGGATTTCCAAAGCCACGATGGATGGCATATTCGGACTGGCCTGGGGGTTCGTGCTTATCCCGATTGCAACCAAAGTGGTCGCGCCGATTTTGTCTCGAAAATCTGAAACGCATTAGTCAGAAAACGAAAAGGGCGGCGCATGGCCGCCCTTCGCTTGATGTTTGGAATTGGGAATTACAGCTCCAGCAATTCCTTGACCTTTGCAACTGTGGCCTCTGCAGTGATGCCGAAATGTTTGTACAGTTCATCAGCGGGGGCAGACGCGCCAAAGCCCGACATGCCGATGAAGCCCGCCTTGGCGTCACGGCCGCGTTCACCCAGCAGCCAGCGGTCCCAGCCTCCGGCGCGGACGGCGGCCTCGATGCCGACACGGACGGCTCCACCGGGCAGAACCCGCTTGCGATACGCTTCATCCTGCTCGGCGAACAGTTCCATGCATGGCATCGACACGACGCGCGTGCCAATGCCCTCGGCCTCGAGCATCGCCTTGGCTTCCATCGCCAGCGACACTTCCGAACCGGTTGCGATCAGGATTGCCTGACGCTTGCCTTCGGCTTCGGCAAGAACATAGCCGCCTTGTGCAGTCAGGTTTTTGGTTTTGTGATCCTTGCGTACGGTCGGCACGCCTTGGCGGGTCAGAGACAAGACCGAAGGGCTGTCCTTGAAGGTCAGCGCCAGTTCCCAGGATTCCGCTGTTTCAACGGCATCCGCCGGGCGGAAAACATAGGTATTCGGTGTCGCGCGTGAGATCGCCAGATGCTCGACCGGCTGGTGGGTCGGGCCGTCTTCGCCCAGACCGATCGAGTCATGGGTCATCACAAAGACCGTGGGTATCTTCATCAGCGCTGCAAGCCGCATCGAGGGCCGCGCATAGTCGGTGAACGCCATGAAGGTACCGCCATAGGGGCGGATGCCGCCATGCAGCGCCATACCGTTCATCGCGGCGGCCATGCCGTGTTCGCGGATACCATAATGGATGTACCGACCCTTGCGGTTTTCCGGCAGGAACACGCCCATATCGGCCGATTTCGTGTTGTTCGAACCGGTCAGGTCAGCAGAGCCGCCAATAGTTTCCGGCATGATCGGATTGACCGCGTTCAGAACTTTCTCGGACGAGGCACGGGTGGCCAGTTTGGGCTGATCTTCCGACATCTGCTTTTTGAACGAGCGGATGGCACCGGCCAGCTTTTTGGGTGCCTCGAACGCATAAGAGCGGTTGAACTCGGCCTGTTTGCGTTCAGAGATCTGCGCGAAACGCTCCTCCCACGCAGAACGCTCGGCTGCGCCGCGCGAACCGATTGCTTCCCAGGCTGATTTGACATTTGCCGGGACTTCGAAGGCGCCTTGGGGGGCGGCATAGGCCTCTTTGGCCGCTTTCAGCTGTTCCTGATCGGTCAGGGCGCCGTGGCCTTTTGAGGTATCCTGCGCCGCGTGACCCAAAGCGATATGGCTTTCGCAGGCGATCATGGTCGGCTTGTTGGACGATTTCGCCTTGGTGATGGCCTCGTCGATGGCCTGCGGATCGTGGCCGTCAATCTCGATAACCTGCCAGCCAGAGGCGGCAAAGCGTTTCACCTGATCGGTCCGGTCAGCGATGTCGACCGTGCCGTCGATGGTGATGTTGTTGTTGTCCCAGAACACGATCAGCTTACCCAACTCATGACGGCCGGCCAGCGTGATGGCCTCTTGGCTAACACCTTCCATAAGGCAGCCATCGCCCGCGATGACATAGGTATAGTGATCTACGATCTTCTTGCCGTAGTGAGCGCGCTGGATTTCCTCGGCCATGGCAAAACCAACGGCATTCGAGATCCCCTGACCCAGCGGGCCGGTTGTAGTTTCGATCCCGTTGACAAGGAAGTTCTCGGGGTGACCTGCAGTTTTTGCGCCCAGCTGACGGAAATTCTTGATCTGTTCCAGCGTAACGTCAGCGTTCCCAGTGAGATACAACAGCGAATAGATCAGCATCGAGCCGTGACCGGCGGACAGGATGAACCGGTCGCGGTCGGGCCAGCTTGGGGCCGAGGCGTCGAATTTCAGGTGCTTTTCGAACAGTACGGTCGCGACATCGGCCATGCCCATTGGCATACCGGAATGGCCGGAATTGGCGGCGGCGACGGCGTCGAGGGTCAATGTGCGGATGGCCGCAGCTTTGTCCCAGTGTTCGGGGTTGGCATTGCGCAGCGCAGTCAGGTCCACGGGTGTTGTTCCTTTGGATTACAGGCAGATGGCCGCTCAATACCATTCAGCCCTCAAAGTGCAAGTAGAACTGGGTGCTGCAGGGTTTTGCTGGATCAAGAATGTGACCCAAGTCGTTGAAAGCAAACAGTGGGTATTTTCGATGCCATTGGGTTAGACTAGGCCAAGACGCGTACAAGGTTGATTCGGATAACCTCGCGAAACAAGGAACCTTGATAAAAAGGTGGCAGGGGCATGAGCCAGATCGAAGAACTACAACGCCGTATTGTGGCCGCGATGGATCGGATTGGATCCGGCATTGCGACAATGGCGGAAGTTGGCGCAGGCAGCGGTGGAGAAGATGACACTCTGCGTGTAGCTCTGGATGATGAGAGGGTTGCGAATGCTCAACTTGAAGAGCGTCTCAGATCATTAAAAGAAAGGCACGATTCCGAAGTCGATGCCATGCGCCTAGAAATCGAAGGCTTGCGCAATACGCCGTCTGATAGTCAGGAAAGTGCAGCGCTGCGCGAGCAACTCGAAGATGCCAAGGCACAGCTTACTTCGGTCGAAGCCGCACGGGCCGAGTTGGCAAGCGCAAAGGCAGCATTGGAAGATCAGGATGTTGTCGAAGAACTGAAAGCCGAAAATGCCCGTCTTCGTTCGGAATTGGCGGATAGTGAACGCGTGGCGGAACTCAGTGCCGAGTTAGAAATGCTGCGCGCCGAACGCAGTAGCCATGGCTCGGCGATGTCGCGTCTGGATGATGATCTGCAGCGCATGCGCAAAGCCAACGAACAACTACGAATGTCGGTCGAAGAGCTGCGCACAGCTGCAGAAGACGGAATGACCGATGCGGATCTGTTGAACCGTGCCACAGCTGCCGAGCTTGAGGCAACGCGCGCAGCGCAGGCCACCGATGCGGCCGAAGCACATGCCGTGCTGGCCCGGTTGGAACCGTTGCTGTCTCAGGCGAAATTGGCCGAAGGAGAGGTGGAATAATGCCTGAATTGACCATTCAAATCGGGGGGCGCGGCTTTGAGGTTTCATGCCAGGAAGGCGAAGAGGTTTTCCTGCAAGCTGCTGCAAAATTGCTGGATGATGAAGCGCAGGTATTGTCGGATCAGATCGGTCGGATGCCTGAATCCCGGATGCTTTTGATGGCTGGATTGATGTTGGCAGACAAAGCCGCCGCCACAGGTGACAAAATCAACTCGCTGGAAAATAAGCTGGCGGAGGCCGAAGCCGAGCTTCGGAACCTGCGTAGCATGCCACAGCCCGAGCCGGAAAGAATTGAAGTTGCCGTGGTTCCACCTTCGGTCACTGACACCTTGGCAGAGTTGGCTGCTCGGGCCGAGGCAATGGCGGCATTCATAGAAGAAAAGTCAACGAAATGATAAATATGCGTACTATTGCTATTGCAACTTTCATGTCTGTGTCAGCGCAGGTTTCCTGGGCTGGGATCGATATTCTGCCCGTCACATTTACTTGTGATAACGGCGTGCCTCTTGAGGTTGCCTATTTCAATGCCGAGGACGGATCCAGCGCGGCAGCCATGATGGTCGACAATAAGCTGGTGACTTTGCGCCAAGCTCAGAGCGGCTCTGGTATCCGCTATGAATCCGACGGAACAACTGGCACTTACATCCTGCGCTCCAAAGGCTGGGACGCCACGGTGAGCTTTCTGGCGACAGGTGCAGATGCCGCCAGCGAGCAGGTCTTATTGGGAAATTGCGTCAGCCGCTGATCAGGCGTTTGCTTCCCTGATTTTATCAGCGGCTTCCTTGTTGTAGCCGACACCGTTTTCGTCAAACAGCGTGTCCAATTCGCCCGACAGGGTCATCTCGGTGATGATGTCGCATCCGCCTACGAACTCGCCTTTGACATAGAGTTGCGGAACAGTCGGCCAGTCAGAATAGTCCTTGATCCCCTGACGCAAGCCTTCGTCGGCCAGCACATTCACGTCAGAAAATTCTACGCCCATGTAGTTCAGCACGCCTGCCACGCGCGAGGAGAATCCGCATTGCGGCATTTCCTTGGTGCCTTTCATATATAGCACCACATCATTGGCTTTGACGGTCTCATCGATCTGGGTTTTCACGTCGGTCATGTTACTTTTCCTTGTCATCCGCATCCGGGGCGGTCGTTTCATCCTTTGATGGGGCGGCGACCCATCCTTCCTTTTCCAGCCGTCGGTGTTCGGCCTGCGCCAGAGCCAGCGGATTCAGCCCGTATCTCTCGATGCCGTCAACCTTGATGATTTTGTCCGGGTTTGGACGCATGTCGACCAGTTTACGCTTTCTGTTTCGCTTCACATAGGCCTCGATCAGCGCGGCGGCAACTATCAAAGCCGCGATTGCTGAAATCCAAGCCAGCCATGTACTCATTTTTTTGGAGCCATGGCTTTAGCGTATTGCTGCGGATCTCGGGTCACCCTCGCCACAGTCGGGTGTCCACCGCCCGGGCCGCCCGTATGCACGCCATGAGTTATTAGTTGATCTCCTTGGCCGGGTTCGCTTCCGCGAGCTTTCTTATTGGTGCCGGGCAAAAAAGATGATCGAACAACCAATATGCACCCAACCAGCGCCACCAAAGAGCAAATCCCGTAAATCCAGAAAGTCGTGCTCACTCAGGCACTTTCGTCGTCAGCGCCAGCGCGTGCAAATCGCCATCCGGGCCGTCCATCTTGCCTTTTAGGGCCGCATAGACTTCTCGTTGCTGTTGCACCCGGTTTTTGCCACGAAAGCTCTCATCCACGACCATGGCCGACATATGTACGCCGTCGCTGCCGCCGACCTGAATGTCCGCATCGGGAAACGCGTCGCGCAGCAGGTTCTCAATCTCGTTGGCGCTCATCGGCATGTAGGTTTCTCCTGAAAGTCTTTCCCAAGATGTAGTGCGCCGAGGCGGGGCGCGCAAGGGTCAGATAGACGCCCCGAAATGACAAAAACCTGCACTTGTCAAAGTGCAGGTTTTCAGAAGCGCAGATGCCAAAATTAGGCGACGGCTTCGGCGAAGCTGTTGCGGAAAGTGGCAGTCAGTTCATCAAGCAAGGCCTCAGAAGAGCCGATGCGGACGCTGTCGCCCGTGAACCGCCCTACCGATACCAGTGGAACGCCAGCCTGACCTGCAGCAATCATCAGGGCTTCGGCCTGGTCAAAGTTGCAGGCGACCAGATAACGGGCCTGATCCTCGCCAAACAGGAATTCGGTCGAGGCGTCGTCAAGCGTTATGCCAACGCCGGTTGCTTCGGCCAGTTCGAAGGCTGCCAATGCCAGACCACCATCGCCAAGATCGGTGCAGGCCTTGATCATCTCTCGGTTTGCGCGGATGAACTCTCCGTTGCGCTTTTCGGCGTCCAGATCGACATGCGGCGCGTCGCCATCTTCGCGGTTGAACACTTCGGCCAGAAGGGCGGATTGGCCCAGATGCCCCTGCGTTTCGCCGATGACCAGAGCCACGTGGCCGTCGCGGACCTCATTACCTATGATCTCGTCCGTGTGCGCCAGAAGGCCGACCGCTCCGATTGTCGGGGTCGGCAGGATCGCCTGACCGTCGGTCTCGTTATACAGCGAGACGTTGCCGGAAACGATCGGCATATCCAATGCTTCAACTGCGGCACCGATGCCTTTGATCGCTCCGACGAACTGGCCCATGATCTCGGGCTTTTCGGGGTTGCCGAAGTTCAGGTTGTCGGTGGTCGCTAGTGGCAATGCCCCGACGGCGGTCAGGTTGCGGTAGGCTTCGGCAACAGCTTGCTTGCCGCCTTCTACAGGGTTGGCTCGCACATAGCGCGGGGTCACGTCACTGGTGAAAGCAAGAACCTTGTCGGTGCCGTGTACACGAACCATGCCGGCGCCCAGACCAGGCGTACGCACGGAATCGGCCATAACCATGGTGTCATACTGCTCGTAAACCCATTGCTTGCCCGCATAGTTGGGCGAAGCGAGCAGGGCGCGCAGACCGTCGATTGGGTCGATCTGAGGTACGTCGGCCAGATCTTCTGCTTGCGGTGTAGGCTCCCACGGGCGATCATATTCGGGCGCGGTTGAGGAGAGTTTGGACAGAACCAGATCGGCTTTGACCTCACCATTATGCATGATCAGAAAGCGATCTTCGGCGACGGTTTCACCCACGATAGCGAAATCCAGATCCCATTTATCGAAAACGGCGCGAGCCTCGGCTTCAAGCTCGGGTTTGAGAACCATCAACATGCGTTCTTGGGATTCCGACAGCATCATCTCATAGGCTGTCATGTTCTCTTCGCGTTGGGGAACGTTTTCCAGATCAAGCCGAACGCCCAGACCGCCTTTGTCGCCCATTTCCACGGCGGAACAGGTCAGACCAGCCGCGCCCATATCCTGAATCGAGATCACTGCGCCGGTTTGCATCAGCTCCAGCGTCGCTTCCATCAGGCGTTTTTCGGTGAACGGGTCGCCAACCTGAACGGTGGGGCGCTTTTCCTCGATCGTGTCGTCAAATTCGGCGCTGGCCATAGTGGCTCCGCCCACGCCGTCGCGTCCGGTCTTGGCCCCAAGATAGACAACCGGCATGCCGACGCCCGATGCGGCTGAGTAGAAAATCTTGTCACTGTCAGCCAGCCCGGCTGCGAAGGCATTCACAAGGCAGTTGCCATTATAGGCCGGGTGAAAGCGCACTTCGCCGCCAACGCAAGGGACGCCGAAACAGTTGCCATAGCCGCCGATACCTTCGACCACGCCATTGACCAGCTGACGGGTCTTGTGGTGGCCGGGTTCACCAAAAGACAGCGCGTTCATCGAGGCGATTGGGCGCGCACCCATGGTGAAAACGTCGCGCAGGATACCTCCAACCCCGGTGGCCGCACCTTGATAGGGTTCGATGTAAGACGGATGGTTGTGGCTTTCCATCTTGAAGACCACGGCCTGACCATCGCCGATATCGACCACACCTGCATTTTCACCCGGTCCGCAGATCACCTGGGGTCCAGAGGTGGGCAGGGTGCGCAGCCATTTCTTGGAGGATTTGTAGGAACAATGCTCGTTCCACATGGCCGAGAAAATGCCCAACTCGGTAAAGGTTGGCTCGCGCCCGATAATCTCCAGGATCATCTTGTATTCTTCGGGTTTCAACCCGTGCGCGGCAATCAGATCCGGTGTGATGGCGGGCTCTTGCATCGTTTGTCCTGTATCCATGGTGGCCGAGATTGCGGGCCTTGTAGGGCAAGGGCGCGTCTGTGGGAAGGGCCAAGTCAGCGCAGGGTCGAATAACGTCACCGGTATAAGTTAATTTCGAGCTTTTCTGCGCTTTGTGTGCCCAGAAAAAGAAACGGAACCGCGCCAGTGGCCGGTTCCGTCTATAGTACTTCCTGCCAGGCGGCCCAGAAGCCGCGTGGCGTCTGTATCTGGTCTTTAAGCTGGGGTTTCTCCCTTGTTGATCGAGTCCGCCGCAGCGGCCCCAACAGCAGCTTTTTGTTGTTCGGTAAGGTTCTCGGCCTCTTCCAGACCAGGAATTGCTACGCGAACTTCGCGGCGGGCAAAGTCGATGCCATTGGCATTGAACTCGGCCTTCACCCGGTTGAAGATTTCCTTGCGAAGCGTGAACTGCTTGCCCGGCTTGGCCATGAACTTGCCGCGGATGATCATGCCAACATCGTCAAAGTCGAACACACCTTGCGATTTAAAGGGCTGCAAGAAGCCTTCTTTGTGGGTTTCGTCCGCCATCATCTCGGCGCCGATCTTCTTGAAGATCTTCTTGACCTTGTTGGGATCAGTGTCAAACGGCACGGTGAACTTTAGCTTCATGATCACCCAGTCACGGCTGAAATTGGTCAGCTTTTGAATCTCGCCATAGGGGATCGTGTGAACGGGCCCACGGTGATGGCGGAGCTGCATCGAGCGGATCGAGATTTTCTCGACGGTGCCCATGGTGCCACCGACATCGACATATTCACCCACGCGAAACGCATCGTCGATAAGGAAGAAGACACCGCCGACGATATCAGCCACCAGCTTCTGAGCGCCGAAACCGATCGCAAGACCAAGGACACCAGCACCTGCCAGAAGTGGGGTGATGTTGATGCCCAGCGCGCCCAATGCGAGCAGGCCGAAGATGACCGCAATCGTGACTTGCGCCGTGATCCGCAGCAAGGGAAGAACCGTCGCCAGACGTGAACCGCCTGCGCCGCCACCCTCGCCGCCGGCCTCTTCATCCAGCTCTTCTGCCGTTGTCTGTTCCTTGGCAAGACGACGGTTGATCCATAGTGAGACGACCTCGTTCAAGATGTATCCGACAGCGATGATCATCAGGAATTCGATAACCGTACCGCCAACGTCGGTTCCGATCCCGGCAGAGGCGACATGTCGAAGATCAAGCTGCCAGACCCGCGCGATCATAAAGACCACAAACAGGCCCGCCAGCACGCGACCGATCCGGATATAGCTGCGCTTGGCTGATTTATAGGCGCGTTCGGCCAATGGTCCGTCGCCCAACATTGGGGGTTGAAGATGGCGCACTAGGCCACGGATCAGCGTATCAAGCGCTGGTGCGATCAGCAGCCAGAACATCGTCGTGAAATGTGGCCCTTTGCCAAGCAGGGCAAGTGTTCTGGGATCACGCTGTGCAATCAGGAATTCGACCAGGAACCATATCACCACCGAAACGCCGATAGCGAAGTAGGGATAGTAATGAGCGACTTTTTCATCGAATCTAGTATGGTCCGGGTCCGTGCCCAACATCATCTGAGACAACCCTTCGCGCGCGGTCCAGGCGATGATCCCAATGTATATATGGATGCCAGCGTTCAGCCAGAAACCGATACGTGTATCGGCCGGGGTGATACCGTTAAGCAAGTTGAACCGTACGATAAAGAGCGTGAGGCCGATCAGTAGAAGAAGGCCAATCAGGTTGCGATGCAGATATTTGGCCCAATGATCGTCTATGTTGACCAACCGGTAATGTGGCTTTTTGGGCGCCAGTACAAAGCGTGAGGCGGCGGCGCCCAGACGCGGAATCCAAATCAGGTAGAAAACGAATGGGGCGGCATAGGTAAGCTGTTCTGTCGTCAGCAAGCCCCGTCCAATCGCCCGGATAACAACATAGAACACAACAAGTCCTGCGATTTCCCGGCAGAAACGGCGGAACAAGTAACGTACTGCGCTCCAAAGATCGGCATCAGAATTCCCATCGGGCTCTTCGTGCCATTTGCGGGTGAGAAACCCAAACAATTTTTCAGCAGCGTATCCGGCCACCAGAACTGCTAGGATCAGCCCAAACAGGCCAAACACCCCGGTAGATCCGAATTTCGCTGAGAAATTGCTGAACGCCTCAACCTGGGCGCTGACAATATTTGGCAATGTGGTCAAAACTTGCGTCCAAGAGGTAACCATCTCGGCCCAGATTTCGCTGATTTCGGTAAGCGGATCTTCATGGTTTTCGTTTGCTGCCGCCTGCTTTTCTGCAACAGCGTCGAGCCGTTCCAGCAAAATGGCGCGAACTTGATCGTCGGACATACGTGCCACCAAGCCATCAACTTGATCGGGCGTCAGGTCCTCTGGAATTGTGACCGTAGACGACGCGGTCCCACTGTCTTGTGCGTGTACTGGTACCGCAAGAAGAATGGCGGAAATCAACGCCAGTAATAGGCGGAGTGGATGGTGCATGAATTTTCCCTCGAACACGAATTTTTGATCTTTTACGGGATCATAGGCGCGGAGGTGGAAATTTCCCAGCAGTTTTCGGCTGTTCGGCGTCACCGATTAAGTCAGGACCAAAAAAAAGGCCGAGCACTAAGCTCGGCCGTAGTCCAACAGGGAGGTATGAAGATGATGAGCGTTACAGCATCACCGCCTTCGAGTGCTCATTTAGGCATCAGTTTGATAACGATCAAGGCGTTTCAGTGTGATAGTCCGTCATGTCCGCTATGACGTTGACGCATAGCTATAGTTTCCCCATTTTCTTCAGGTGTTTACGCTGCGCGATGATCTCGTCCTGCACAAAATCGCGGAAGGCTGCTACGCGTTTGGAATGGCGTAACTCTTCGGGGTAGGCGAGATAAACAGGAACGTCAGCCGTTTCGATGTCTGAAAGTACCGGCAGCAGATGCGGGAAATCATGCGTGACATAATCGGGCAGCAAGCCAATTCCCAGATTGTGCAGTACGCCCTGCAAGACACCGAAATAGTTGTTCACTGTCAGCAACGACGCCGGGTTATAGGTCATCAGATGCCGTACCATTGCCGCACTGGCCCCTACTTGGGGGGCTGAGGGGGTCTGACAGATAAGTCGATGGCTCGAGATTTCTTCGAGGGAGGCAGGTTGACCGCTTTCCTTAAGATATTCCGGGGTAGCATAAAGCAGCATCTGTACTGTCATCAGGCGCTTGCGCACCAGATCAGCCTGGCTAGGCTCTTTCATACGGATGGCGACATCGGCCTCGCGCATTGGCAGGTCAAGAACGCGTTCCTCAAGCATGAGGTCGATATTTAGGTCCGGGTATTGTTCATACAGCTTTGGCAACCTCGGAGCGAGCCATAGGGTCCCGAACCCAAATGTGGTTGTGACCCGTAGCACACCAAAGACTTCTTCTTCGCTGTCTCGTATGCGCGCCGCTGCCGCGTCCAGTCGCTTGGACATTGCCGAGGTGGCGTCGAACAGCAGCTCACCCTGTTCGGTCAGAATCAGACCGCGGGCGTGACGATGGAACAACGTCGAATCAAGTGACTCTTCCAATGCCCGAATTTGTCTGCTGACTGCCGATTGAGATAGGTTCAGCTTATCGCCTGCATGTGTCAGGCTGCCCGCATCTGCAACCGCGTGAAATATCCTAAGCTTGTCCCAATCCATCGCCGCAACTTTCGTTATCCTGCCGAACGCCTATATGAAATAGGTGACAACTTCCACATTCAAACGGCGAAATCCTTGCGTTTCAGAGGATAAGCTCTAGGCAGGTCAGTTATTATGACCTAATATGGAAGCAGATGAAGCACACTGATCTGACGAGGGGAGGCGTTTGATGAGTAAGCCACAAATTTCTTTGAACGACCGTTTCGACCTAAATAAAAACACGGTTCTATTGAACGGCACTCAGGCGCTTGTGCGCCTTATGCTGATGCAAAAGGCGCGCGACACGAAATCGGGTCTGAACACTGCAGGATTGGTGACGGGATACCGCGGATCGCCTCTTGGAGCGGTCGACCAGCAGATGATGCGCGCGCAGAAACAGCTGACAGAAAGCGATGTCACTTTTCAATACGGTCTGAACGAGGATCTTGCGGCAACCGCGCTTTGGGGCAGCCAGCAGGCCGGGTTAAGGGGTGACGGCAAGTTCGATGGCGTCTTTGGTCTGTGGTACGGAAAAGGACCTGGTGTAGATCGGTCAGGCGACGTGATGCGCCATGCCAATATGGCAGGGACTGCGGCACATGGTGGCGTTCTGATGGCCATGGGTGATGATCACACGGGCGAAAGCTCGACCGTGCTGCATCAGTCCGAGTGGTCGTTGGTTGATATGTACATGCCAGTGGTCAGCCCGGCCGGAGTACAGGAGATACTCGACTACGGCGTTTACGGATTCGCGCTCAGCCGGTTCGCCGGTGTCTGGGTCGGCCTCAAGACCATGAAGGACACGATAGAGGTGACTTCGGTCGTTGATGGCAACCCCGATCGCATGAAAGTCGTGGTGCCTGAGTTTGATATGCCCGAAGGAGGGCTGAACATCCGGCTTGGCGATACGCCTCATCTGCAGGAAGAGCGCATTATTGATTACAAGCGTTTTGCGGCTGAAACGTTTTCACGCGCTAACCGGATGGACAAACGTGTCTGGGGCAAACCCGGTGCAAAGATCGGACTGGTGGCCGCTGGCAAGAACTGGCTGGACCTCGCCCATGCGCTTTCCCTGCTGAATATTGATGAGGCCGAAGCCGAGCGCCTTGGCATCACGACCTATAAGGTCGGACAGACATTCCCTCTGGATATGTCCGGATTTCATGACTGGGCAGAAGGTTTGGACCTGATTGTAATCGTTGAGGAAAAGCGCAAACTGATCGAGGTTCAGGTTAAGGAAGCGATCTTTGACGACCGCCGTGGTCGACGAGTCTATGGCTGGTACAAGGGCGGTGCTGGGACGCTACACCGGGAAGAGCTGTTTCCCACCCGCGGTGCCCTTGATCCGAACATGATCGCTGAAAAACTGGGCGGTATTCTGATTGAAGAAGGCCGTGATACCGACGGGGTCCGCGCAGGTTTGACCAAGCTGACCGAAGCGCGCCGGGCGGACAATGCCGAGGAAATAGCCTCGCGCCTTCCGTATTTCTGTTCTGGATGCCCGCATAACAGTTCGACCAAGGTACCAGACGGAAGCCGGGCCTATGCAGGCATCGGATGCCATTACATGGTTCAGTGGATGGATCGAAGCACATTTGGCTTTACTCAGATGGGTGGCGAAGGGGCAAACTGGATCGGGGAAGAGCCGTTCTCGACCACCAATCATGTGTTCCAGAACCTCGGAGACGGCACCTATAACCATTCCGGTGTTCAGGCGATCCGGGCAGCTTTGTCGGCGGGTACGAACATCACCTTCAAGATTCTGTTCAACGATGCAGTCGCAATGACGGGCGGGCAGGGCAATGAGGGTGATCTGACCGCCGAAAGGATCGCGGCCGAGGTCAAGGCTATGGGCGTCACACATGTCGCGCTGGTCTATGACGAAAAAGAAGATGTAAACTTCAAAGCCTTACCCGCAGGGGTAGAGAGCTTTGAGCGCGCCGAACTGATGACTGTGCAAGAGAAATTCCGCACCTATGAGGGCGTCTCGGTCATCGTCTATGTCCAGACCTGCGCCGCTGAGAAACGCCGTCGTCGTAAACGCGGAACCTTTCCCGACCCGGACAAAAGGGTCTTTATCAATACGGATGTCTGTGAGGGCTGCGGTGACTGCGGCATCCAATCGAACTGTGTTTCGATTGTTCCCAAGGAAACCGAACTTGGCCGGAAACGCGCGATTGACCAATCAAGCTGTAACAAGGATTTTTCGTGTCTGAGTGGGTTCTGCCCCTCCTTTGTGACGCTGGAAGGCGCGAAGATTCGCAAAGAAGCGACGACCGAACTTGATCTGCCCGATCTTCCGATGCCCGAGCTGCCTGAAATAGTGGGCACACATAATGTTGTCATCACCGGCATCGGTGGGACCGGAGTTGTCACGCTGGGCGCGATTCTGGCACAGGCGGCCCAGATTGACGGCAAAGGCGCCGGAATGATGGAGATGGCAGGCTTGGCCCAGAAAGGCGGTGCGGTTCATATTCATTGCCGTATTGCCAACCGGCCAGAAGATATCAGTGCAATACGTGTGGCAACGGGTGAAGCCGACACATTGATCGGTGGTGATTTGGTTGTGTCCGCCGGGGCCAAAACACTTGGCCTGACACGCTTGGGTCAGACCGGAGCGGTGGTCAACAGCCACGAAACCGTTACCGGTGACTTCACGCGCGACACTAAGTTTAGGATTCCTGGTGAGAGGCTGGAATTGGCGCTGCAAGCACGATTGAAAGAAGACGTTTCCCTGTTTGATGCCACTGAGCTTGCGCGCGCAGTGATGGGAGACTCAATCTATTCGAACATGATGGTTTTTGGGGCCGCATGGCAGCGCGGGCTGATACCCGTCAGCCTCGATGCGGTGATTGCAGCCATTGATCTGAACGGAACGGCGGTTGAACGCAATAAAAGAGCCTTTGAGATCGGTCGTTGGGCGGTTTTACACCCGGAAAAAGTCGATGAGATTCTACGGCCAAGTGTTTCCAACCTCCCGAAATCACCAGAGCAGGTCATCGCGTTCCGCGCAGATCATCTGACCCAGTATCAAAGCGCTCGTTTGGCGAAACGCTACCGCAAAATCGTTGACTCGTTTGAGGATGCAGAAATTCGTGATGCTGTCGCAAAAGGATATCATAAACTGTTGTCTTACAAAGACGAATACGAAGTAGCCCGGTTGTTACTGTCCAGTCGGGAGAAAGCCGCCGCTGAATTTGATGGCGAATTCAAAATGACATTCCACCTTGCCCCACCGCTGCTTGGTGGCAAAGGACCAGATGGCCGACCCCGCAAACGGAGTTTCGGCGAATGGATGCTGAAGCCGCTGAAATTCATGTCTCGGCTAAAAGTTCTTCGAGGTACTCCGCTGGATATCTTTGGCTATAGTGTCGAACGTCGAATGGAGCGTGAGCTGATCAAGCAATATGAGCGTGATCTCAAAGAGATCACTCCGCTGATTTCCATCCAAACAAAGGATGCCGTAATTTCGCTCGCTAAGTTGCCCCTGGATATCAAAGGTTTTGGACCCGTCCTTAAGGCGAATGAGGCGAGCGCCGCCAAACGCAGAGAAGAATTGTTGACCACGATACGGAACGGAGGACCTGAATTACAGGCCGCCGCCGAGTAATTCGTCACAACCGTGTCACGACAGCTAGGCAAAATTGTTACTTGCATTTAAAATGCAGGTACAAAACCGGAGACTTCCATGCCCTCGCGACGCCATGTTGCACGTGACATTTCTTATGCCTATTCCGCCGAAACCAAAAGCGGACGGATGGTCATCAAGCTTATGGAGAACACCACAGGCCGCCTGCGCCTTATCAGGCGTGCTGATGGGTACGAAAAAGACGTGGCCAACGGGCGAGATTTCTGGTCGGTCATGGTTGAGAGATACGGTTTGTCTCTGGATGTGGTTGGCGGGTCATTGTCTAATATTCCCCGTGATGGCTCTCTGATTCTGATTGCCAATCACCCATACGGAATTCTGGATGGGTTGATGATGGGGCACATGTTGTCCAGTACGCGTGGGGATTTTCGCATTCTGGCCAACCATGTGTTTCGTAAGGCAGAGGATCTGAATCGGGTCGTTCTGCCGATTTCATTCGACGATACAAAAGCTGCGATGAAGCAGAACCTCGAGACCCGCAAGAAAGCTTTGAACTATCTGGGCGAGGGCGGCGCGATTGGCATATTTCCCGGCGGTACCGTCAGCACAGGGGCAAAGCCTTTCTCGTACCCGATGGACCCGGGCTGGCGTGGCTTCACAGCGCGGATGGTTGCCAAATCAGACGCGACAGTTGTGCCGGTCTTTTTTGACGGTCATACCTCACGCCTGTTTCAGATCGCCAGCCATCTGCACAATACATTGCGCATGGGATTGCTGATCAAGGAATTCAAAAAACGCGTTGATACCCCGGTCCAAGTGGTGATCGGAGAGCCCATCGGCCGCGACGTTCTGGACCCGTTGGCCAAGGATACGCGCAAGATGATGGATTTCTTGCGCAAAGCAACGTATGAGCTGTCTCCAAAGCCACTAAAGTCTTATGACTATGGCTATGAATTTGAGGAACGGCATCGCGCCTAAAGGGGCAAATGGCAGTAGGCATTTTTGATTCTGGTTTGGGCGGTCTGACCGTTCTGAACGCCGCGCAGAAACGTCTTCCCGACGTTGATTTCCTGTATTACGCGGACAGCGCACATGCGCCTTACGGGGTGCGTGATGTAGAGAATATCTATGAGCTGACCCGGGGTGCGGTGAACGACCTCTGGAACCGGGGCTGTGATCTGGTGATTCTGGCCTGCAATACGGCCAGCGCTGCTGCTTTGCGGCGGATGCAGGAAGAGGGCGTGCCTCAAGGCAAGCGCGTCTTGGGCGTTTTTGTTCCTTTGATCGAAGCGCTGACTGAGCGGCAATGGGGCGACAACAGCCCGCCGCGTGAAGTCGCGGTCAAACATGTCGCTTTGTTTGCGACCCCGGCCACCGTATCCAGTCGCGCGTTTCAACGCGAATTGGCCTTTCGTGCGATTGGCGTAGATGTTGAGGCGCAGGCCTGCGGTGGGGTCGTTGATGCAATCGAGGAAGGCGACATGATCCTGGCCGAAGCGCTGGTGCGAAGCCATGTGGACGCCCTGAAACGCAAGATGCCAGAGCCTCAGGCCGCAATTCTGGGCTGTACGCACTATCCCTTGATGGCTGAGGCGTTTCAGAAGGCCTTGGGACCCGACGTTGAGGTGTTCAGCCAGGGTGATCTGGTTGCCGAAAGTCTGGCAGACTATTTGCAGCGGCATCCGAATATGCAGGGTGCGGCGAAGGGCGGCTATCTGACCACTGGTAAGCCAGGCGTTGTCAGTGATCGCGCCACCCAGTTCCTCCGACGACAAATTACTTTCGAGGCTGTCTGACTTTGGTCAAAGACGCGGCCTGAAAGAACCCGTAATCCCATGACTGTCACAGTGGCGGGCATGAACAGTGGCATACAGTTTCAAGAGGTCCAAGATGACCCACAAAATCGCAATTCTGGGCGCTTCGGGTTATACCGGCGCTGAACTGGTTCGGTTGATCGCCGAGCATCCGAATATGGAAATCGCTGCACTTTCTGCCGAGCGGAAAGCCGGACAGTCGATGGCGCAGGTATTTCCACATTTGCGGCACTTGAAATTACCGGTTCTTTGCAAAATTTCAGAAATCGACTTTTCAGGGATCGACCTGTGCTTTTGCGCGCTGCCACATAAAACCAGCCAGGAAGTTATCCGCGATCTGCCGAAGGACCTGAAAATCATCGACCTGTCCGCCGATTTCCGGCTACGCGACCCTGAGGAATATGAAAAATGGTATGGCAACCCTCATGCGGCTTTGGAGCAGCAGGAGGAGGCCGTTTACGGCCTGACCGAGTTTTATCGCGATCAAATTTGCACGGCCCGTTTGGTTGCCGGAACAGGTTGCAACGCCGCTACCGGACAATATGTATTGCGTCCCTTGATTTCGGCCGGTGTCATTGATCTGGATGACATCATTCTGGACCTCAAATGCGCGGTGTCTGGTGCAGGGCGGTCGCTGAAAGAAAACCTGCTGCATGCCGAACTTAGCGAAGGGTATAACGCATATGCTGTTGGCGGTACGCATCGGCATTTGGGGGAATTCGATCAAGAATTTTCTGCCCTTGCAGGGCGCCCGGTCAATGTTCAGTTCACTCCGCATCTGGTTCCAGCAAACCGGGGTATCCTAGCCACTACATATGTCAAAGGTGACCCCACGAGCGTTTATGAAGCGCTCGTGAAAACCTATGAAAGCGAACCATTTATCCAGATTCTGCCATTTGGCGAAACACCCTCGACCCACCATGTGCGCGGCTCAAATTTCTGCCATATCGGCGTGGTCAGCGACCGGATCGAGAGGCGCGCCATTGTGATCGGAGCACTGGATAACCTGACAAAAGGTAGCAGTGGCCAAGCCTTGCAGAACGCTAACCTGATGTTAGGTGAAGCTGAAACTGCGGGTCTGATGATGGCCCCACTTTTCCCATGAGGAACAAATGAAAACGCTCAAGAAACGTCGTCGCGTTCAAATCATCCTTCTGTCAATCGTTGCTTTGGCAGTGTCTACGGCGTTGATCGGATACGCTATGCAGGACGGCATCAATTTCTTCCGCTCACCCAGTGAAGTAATGGCAGAGCCGCCAAAACCGACTGAAATATTCCGGATCGGTGGTCTGGTCGAAGAGGGTTCGATCGTGCGGGGGCAAGGGGAAACCGTGCGTTTTGTGGTGACGGACGGCGGCGAAAGCGTGCCGGTCACGTTTACTGGAGTTTTGCCTGATTTGTTCTCGGAAAACCAGGGTATGATTGGCACCGGAAGCTACGTAAACGGAGTCTTTGAAGCCTCAGAAATTCTTGCGAAACACGATGAGACCTATATGCCAAAAGAGGTTGTGGACGCGTTGAAAGAACAAGGTATTTACAAGGAGGCCGGCGAGAGCTGAGCCATAGGCTTTGAGATCGGAATTCGGGCGTTGCGTGGATCGACATGCAGCGCCCTTTCTATTTTAGCTGTATTAACAGAATTGTCCGAGCGTCTGTCTGTCCCAAGTTGGAGAACAGTACATGCAGACGGTTCGGCAGATCGCGGAACAGATAGTTACGCGTGAAGGTGGTTTTGTCGATGACCCCGACGATCCGGGTGGAGCGACAAAATTCGGCGTAACAATCCATACCATGCGCAGATTGCAACTGGACCTGACGCAGGACGGGAACGTTGATGTATCCGATGTAAGGCGGCTGAGCCGGTCGCAGGCCGTTGAAATCTTTATCCGCCACTATTTCTCAAAACCGCGATTACACCTACTGCCTAACATTCTGCAGCCATCTGTTTTCGACATGTACGTGAATTCAGGCGCTCAAGCTGTTAAAATTATGCAATATTTGCTGCGTGAAATGGGGTATCATGTCGTCGTAGATGGCGTTGTAGGCCCGCAGACGGCGCAGGCTTGTAGTGCTGCGTCTGAACCGGACCCTGTCGCGCTGCGGGATGCCTATGGCGTTGCCAGGAGAAACTATTACTTCCGGATAGCGGAACGGCGTCCAGCCTCTCGCAAATATGCTCGGTCCCGGTCTGGGGCAAAAGGTGGCTGGATACGACGCGCTGAGGAATTCCTGTCACCGACCTATCATCTTAGCGACGCAGAGTTTCAAAGGAGGGTTTCCGAATGGGGCTGATCTCGGGAATATTTGCGTTCTTGTTTGGCGAGGGTCGGAACGTCGTGCGTGAAACAACCGAAGTCTTTCGTGAAAATGCTGAGCAGGGCGCCAAACGCGACCTGACGCGACAACAGGGAGTACTTGAACAGTATAGGGCTGAGTTCGAGCGGGTTCAAAAAAGTGCATTTGACCGTTTTATGGATGGGCTCAACCGGCTGCCGCGCCCCGCCATGGCCTTGGGAACATTGGGGCTGTTTATCGCCGCTATGGTCGATCCGCTTTGGTTTGCCGCTCGGATGCAGGGGATTGCGTTGGTGCCGGAGCCCTTGTGGTGGTTGTTGGGCGTGGTCGTCTCGTTCTATTTCGGCGCAAGACACCAGACCAAAGTGCAGGATCTGCAGCGTGAAATTTCGGCAACGATGACACGTACTCCGAAAGTTATGGAAAACATCGAAACACTGGCAGAGATGCGGGAACGTTTGATTGGGGTCGCTGATACTGGGACAGATGCAGGCTTGGCCGATGAGGTCCTAAAACCCGATTTCAACCCTGCGCTCGAGGATTGGCGGCGGGGTCGGCCCGCCTGACCCGCGACACTATGTGCGTCCTGCAGAGGCGAAAGTGATTGGTGATTGTCCCTCAACAGGAATATATGCGGGACCATGATTACAGAACTTGGTCACTTCGCGCTGATACTCGCCTTTCTCGTCGCCATCGTTCAGACGGTCATTCCGCTGATAGGGGCGGCGAATCGGTGGACTGGCTGGATGTCCTTTGCAGAAACCGCCGCTATTGCACAGTTTCTGTTAGTCGCCTTCTCTTTCGCGGCGTTGGTCTGGGCCTTTACCACCTCTGATTTCTCATTGCGGATAGTGGTTGAAAACAGCCATTCCGCCAAACCGATGCTGTATAAAATCAGCGGCACGTGGGGCAACCACGAAGGGTCAATGTTGCTGTGGGTCCTGATCGTCGCAGTTTTCGGGGCCATGGCCGCTTTTTTTGGCGCAGGGTTACCTCCGACGCTCAAAGCGCGCGTGCTGGCGGTTCAGGCGGCCGTAGGGGTGGCGTTTTACGCTTTTATCCTGCTCACCTCGAACCCATTTGACCGTCTGATTATCGCCCCGTTTGATGGGCGGGATCTCAACCCATTATTGCAAGATCCAGGTTTGGCATTCCACCCGCCGTTTCTGTATCTGGGCTATGTCGGCCTGAGCATGGCATTCAGCTTTGCAGTGGCCGCGCTGATCGAAGGGCGCGTGGATGCATCTTGGGGGAGGTGGGTGCGTCCTTGGACGCTGGCTGCATGGATTTTTCTGACCATTGGGATCGCGCTTGGATCCTGGTGGGCCTATTACGAGCTGGGATGGGGCGGGTTCTGGTTCTGGGATCCGGTCGAAAACGCTTCTTTCATGCCGTGGCTATTGGCGGCAGCACTGTTGCATTCTGCTATCGTGGTCGAAAAGCGTGAAGCGCTGAAGAGCTGGACAATCCTTCTGGCGATCATCGCCTTTGGCTTTTCGCTGATCGGGACGTTCATTGTGCGATCGGGGCTTTTGACTTCGGTACATGCCTTTGCCAATGATCCTGAACGCGGCGTGTTTATCCTGATCATCCTTGTGGTCTTCATTGGCGGTGCGTTGACACTTTATGCGGCACGCGCGCAGGCGATGGAGGCCAAGGGCGTGTTTGGTATGGTCAGCCGCGAAAGCGCCCTGGTGCTGAACAACATTCTATTGGCGGTCAGCTGTTTCGTTGTGTTCTTCGGAACCTTGTGGCCGATGGTGGCCGAGATGGCATTTGATCGCAAACTCTCGGTCGGCGCGCCGTTCTTTAATGCGGCGTTCACACCGTTCATGGTTGCGCTGGGGATAGTATTACCGCTTGGTGCAATGCTCCCGTGGAAACGTGGAAAGCTTGGCAAGGCGGCGCATTCGTTGCGGTTCGCATTCCTTCTGGCGGTAGCGCTTGGCTTGCTCGTTTGGGTCATGCAGACCGGTCGCAGCGCATTGGGACCCGTGGGGCTGTTTCTGGGGGCCTGGATCACATTTGGCGCTATTGTGGACCTTTGGAGCCGTACTGGAAGAAAAAACAACCTGCAGCGTCTGTTCAGACTGCCCGGTGCCGATTGGGGCAAGGCTGCAGCCCATACCGGACTGGGGGTTACGATCTTTGCCATCGCCGGGCTGACCGCATGGGAGGTCGAGGATATCCGCGTTGCGCAGACGGGGCAGCCTTTCGAGGTTGGCCAGTTCACCCTGACACTTGAACAGGTTCGGAATGTCGAGGGGCCCAACTATTTCTCAACTACAGCCGATGTAAAGGTCGAACAGGCCGGTCGAACAATCGCAACACTGCATCCGGAAAAACGCGACTACCCAGTTTCAAGGATGCCAACGACTGAAGCTGCGATTGACTATCGGTTTCTCAGGGATCTTTACGTCGTCATTGGAGATCAGCAGGCAAATGGTGGCTGGGTCGTGCGGACTTATATCAAGCCTTTAGCGAATTGGATTTGGGGCGGGTGCCTACTGATGGCGCTCGGAGGCGTTCTTAGCCTGTGCGACAGGCGTTTTCGCGTTGCGGCAGGCGCGCGCAAGACGCCGACGCAGGGGGTTCCGGCGGAATGAAACGGTTTCTACTGATACTGCTTTTATTGGCAACGCCAAGCATGGCTGTCCAACCTGACGAGGTGCTTGATGATCCGATCCTGGAACAGAGGGCGCGGGATCTGAGTGCCGGCTTGCGCTGTCTGGTTTGCCGCAACGAAAGCATAGACGAAAGCAATGCAGGATTGGCCCGTGACTTGCGCCTGTTATTGCGCGAACGCCTTGTGGCCGGCGATACAGATGGACAGGCGATTGACTTTATCGTTGATCGCTACGGCGAATATGTTTTGCTAAGGCCAACAACGTCAGGATCGAACATCCTATTGTGGCTGGCCGGTCCGATCATGCTTTTGATCGCTGTGGCGACTGGTTTCAGCTTTTTACGCAAAAGATCGGCGGAACAGGACCGAAGGGAAGGTGACGGCCTCCTTAGCGACGCCGAGAAAGAACGATTACGCGAAATCCTCAAAGATTGACCTTCGGTTCACCTTTTCCTTCATTGGAAATTGAGGCAGGGTCGCAGGCGCAGCGAACCTTGGAGGGGTGGATGGAATACGAAGCGATCCTGTTGGACATTGCGGATGATCTGGCAGTGGTAACTCTGAACCGCCCAGAGAAGTTGAACGCAATGACCGCTCAGTTGCGGGCCGAAGTCACGCACGCGATGAAATACGCTGCCACCCATGCCCGCGCGATTGTTTTGACCGGTAAGGGAAACGCTTTTTGCTCGGGTCAGGATTTAGGTGATGCCTCAAGCACCGGGAAGATTGATCTTGAGCGCACGCTGCGCGACGAATACGAGCCCATGCTTGAAGCAATCTATAATTGCCCGGTTCCAACAATCGCCGCAGTAAATGGCGCTGCTGCGGGGGCAGGGGCCAATCTAGCGCTATGCGCGGATATCGTGATCGCGACGGAGAGTGCTTATTTCCTGCAGGCTTTTGCCCGTATCGGCCTGTTGCCCGACGCTGGAGGCACCTGGTTTATGCCGCGCCAGATGGGGTTCGCCAAAGCCATGGGCGCTGCTCTTTTTGCCGATAAGATCAGTGCTCGTCAGGCCGACGACTGGGGCCTGATCTGGGAAGCCGTTCCCGACGCGGAGTTCGAAGCGCATTGGCGCAAGCGGGCCATGTATCTGGCCAAAGGTCCAACCTCAGGGTTTGGCGCCATCAAAAAGGCTATTCGCGGCACCTATGAAAACACTCTGCCGCAACAGCTCGAGGCAGAGGCGCATCTGCAAGGTGAATGTGGCCGCAGCCGAGACTTTTCCGAAGGCGTCGTTGCCTTCATGCAAAAACGCCCCCCGAAATTCGAAGGGCGTTGAGGTTGTCAGGCGCGGCGGCGTTTACGCACGCGGCGTTCCGGAAGGGCGGACTCGCCAGTCCCGTCAGTTGCGGATGAGAACGGGCCCAACGCGTCCGTGATCTGATCAAGGGTTGGGCGTATACCGGAGGGGGAAGCGTCAAGCGCAGCTCTCATGTGCCGCAGATGCTCGGGCATTGTGCCGCAACACCCGCCGATAATGCTTGCGCCAGCCTCTCGTGCCATGGTCGCATAATGGCCCATCAGTTCCGGCGTGCCGTCATAATGAATATGTCCATCCACATATTTCGGAATACCGGCATTGCCTTTTGATATCAGCGGCCGTTCCGTACCTTGTGCGACAAATCCAAGGACAGTGCGCAGAATATCAGACGCGCCAGTCCCGCAATTTGCGCCAAAGGCAACCGGCGGGTTAGGGAGCGTTTCAACCAACTGAGCAAAGTCGGCGGATGTGACACCCATCATTGTGCGGCCAGCCGTGTCAAAGCTCATCGTGCCACACCAAGGCATATCGACCAGCGCAAAGGCTTCTGCCGCGGCCCTGAACTCTTCTGGGGCGCTGATGGTTTCGACCCAAAGAACATCGACACCGCCGTCCTTCAATGCCTGCGCCTGTTCGTGGAACATTTCCACGGCATCGGCATGGGACAGGGCGCCAACAGGCTGCATGATCTCGCCGGTTGGTCCGACCGATCCCGCGACGATAACCGGACGGTTGGCTTTGTCAGCAACCTCACGGCCAAGTTCTGCGCCTGCGCGGTTCAGTTCAGCGACCCGGTTCTGAGCCTCGTGCAGTTTGAGACGCGCAGATGTCCCGCCGAATGTGTTGGTCAGGAAAAGGTCGCTGCCTGCGTCTACTGAGCCCTGATAGAGCGCGCGGATTTTATCCGGTGCATCGACGTTCCAAAGCTCGGGCGCGTCGCCCGACTGCAGGCCCATGTTGAATAGGTTTGTACCTGTTGCTCCATCCGCCAAAAGAGTCGTGTTGGAGTCCAGAAGTTTGCTGAGCGCATTTGTCATAAGAATATTCCGAAACTGGCGAGCCGCGCTAAAAATGCGAGACGCCCCGTGTCTCATGACCGGGGCGTCAAATCAAATTCATAAATCTCATGAAGATCATGAATATTGCGGGGAGACCTTAGTTGGTTTCGTTGAGAACCTGTGCTTTGGCCTCAACCAGAAACTCGGCCATCTTTGCACGGATATCGTCATCCGAAGACAGATCCCCGAGATCGCCGGAAACTTTGCGCACGACATCTTCGTGCCCGGTTTCTTCCAGGTCTGAAATCACAACGGATTTTGCGTATTCATCGGCTTCATTACCGGTTTTGCCCAGTTTTTCGGCCGCCCAAAGGCCAAGCAGTTTGTTGCAACGCGCCTGTGCTTTGAACTGCATTTCTTCATCATGGGCGAATTTTGCTTCGAATGCATTTTCGCGCTCGTCAAACGTAGTCATCAGTTGGACCCCTTGGGTTGGTAGTTCTTTCCTTAATGATATGACGATACGACGATCCGGGTGCAAGGTATTTGCGCTGCGTCAAAGCCTCTCGGTCCTCGGAACTTGCGGGAAGGTGGGGGTTGGACTAAGAGAGCGCCAAGGCGAAGGAACTTTTTCCCTCGCGACAGTCTGGAAAGGTCGCTCATGGCGCGTCGCAAGAAAATTTACGAAGGTAAGGCCAAGATTTTGTATGAAGGCCCTGAACCGGGTACAATCGTGCAGTATTTCAAGGATGACGCCACCGCCTTCAACGCTGAAAAGAAGGACGTGATCGACGGGAAAGGTGTGCTGAACAACCGCCTGAGCGAATACTTCATGAACGGGTTGAATCAAATCGGTGTACCGACCCATTTCATCCGTCGCCTGAACATGCGCGAACAGTTGGTCCGCAACTGCGAAATCGTACCGCTTGAAGTTATTGTACGCAATTTCGCGGCTGGCACGATGTCCAAACGCCTTGGCATTGCCGAGGGGACACAGCTGCCGCGCCCGATAGTAGAATACTGCTACAAGGACGACGCGTTGGGTGATCCTCTTGTCACCGAAGAACATATCGCCGCCTTTGGCTGGGCCAGCCAGCAGGACATGGAAGACATTCTTAGCCTCGCATTGCGGGTGAATGATTTCATGAGCGGTGTGATGCTGGCGGTTGGCATTCGTCTGGTCGATTTCAAAATTGAAATCGGTCGCGTCTATGAAGGTGACTTCCAGCGCCTGATCATAGCGGATGAAATCAGCCCAGACAGCTGCCGTCTTTGGGATATCGAAACCGGCCAAAAGCTGGACAAGGACGTGTTCCGCCGCGACCTGGGCAGCCTGACCGACGCCTACTCGGAAGTTGCGCGTCGCCTAGGTGTTCTGCCGAAAAGCAATGTGACCAAACCGACCCTGATCAACTGATCGAAAGCCGAAGAACAATGCAAAAACGCCGCCAATACCGGGCGGCGTTTTTTAATTGAGATCGGGTATTTGACAGGGCCGCAGCTTGTCCGGCATTGTCTGTTGAACAAGCGTAATCGGGTGAACAAAAATGGCCGAGCTATTTGATCAGGCAGTATTTTTAAAGTTCCTCGCTGCGCTGCTGGCGATTTTCAACCCGCTATACGGCATCCCGATTTTCCTCAGCATGACCGAGGGGTACAGCCCGCCAGAACGTAAACGCGTTGCAATGGTTGTGACAGCCACGGTGGTGATTGTATCACTGATTTCGGTACTGATCGGCGAAGAAATTCTGGCGCTTTTCGGTATCGACATTCCGTCTTTTCGCATCGCTGGTGGGTTGATCATTCTTGGGGTCGGCATGTCGATGCTGAACGCGTCTGACCGGTCAGAAAGCGATCAGAAAGCCGTTAAGGATGGCGCGCAGAAGAAGAACATTGCGGTTGTTCCCCTGGCTATCCCGTTGACGATTGGGCCCGGCACTATCGCGACAACCATTGTGTTCGCGCATAGTTTGCCCGACGGCGCCGAGGTAGTAACTTTGGGGGCGGCCGTTTTGATTGCCTGCGCTATTGTCGGGCTGGGATTGTTATTCGCTGACCCTATTTCTAGGTTCTTTGGGCCGACAATGATCAATGTGATCACCCGTGTTATGGCCATCATTTTGGTTGCCGTAGCGGTTGAAATGGTTTTGACAGGGACCTTCAACGCAATAGATACGCATTATCCCGCTCTAAAGGGTTCCGGGTAGGTGCTGACAAGGGTTGTCGAACGCCGACAGTCGCGCTATCCCCGCGCACAACGGAACGGGCCTCAATTACCGGCCCTCAGCTGGAGTTGCAGTAAATGAAAGCACGTGTGCATGTGATGCTGAAAACCGGGGTACTTGACCCGCAGGGTGAAGCGGTGCGCCACGCATTGGGTGCCATGGGTTTTGATCAGGTCGAAGGCGTCCGTCAGGGCAAGGTGATTGATCTTGAACTCGCCGAGGGTGCGACGGAATCGGACGTCACCGAGATGTGCGAAAAACTGTTGGCTAACACGGTCATCGAACGCTACGAGATCGAACTGGTCTGAACCGCTTGCAGGAGGGCTAGCCATGCGCGCAGCTGTCATCGTTTTCCCCGGTTCCAACTGTGATCGGGATCTTGCCGTTGCCTTTGAACAGGCCGGATTCCAGGTAGACATGGTCTGGCATAAAGATGCCGCTCTGCCCAAGGGCTTGGACATTGTCGGTGTCCCCGGCGGGTTTTCTTATGGAGACTACCTGCGCTGCGGAGCGATTGCCGCACAATCCCCGATCTGCAAGGCCGTGGTCGACCACACCGAGCGTGGCGGATACGCCGTTGGTATCTGTAACGGTTTTCAGATCCTGACAGAAACGGGCATTCTGCCCGGCGCTCTGCTGCGCAATGCGAACCTGAAATATATCTGTCGTACCGTAGGCCTGAAGGTCGCAACCAGCGACAGTGCCTTTACCCAAGGCTATAACGCTGGCGATGTGATCGGCATTCCGATCGCGCATCATGATGGAAACTATTTCGCGGATGAGGCTACATTGTCCGCGCTCAGGGATCACGACCGGATCGCATTCACCTATACCGAGAATCCGAACGGCTCGGTTGGCGACATTGCGGGCATTCTGTCTGAAAACCGCCGTGTTCTTGGTATGATGCCGCATCCCGAACGAGCGGCAGACGAAGGGCATGGTGGCACCGATGGAACGGCATTGTTTCGCGCATTGTCGGGCATTGTCGCACCTGCGTGACTTGAGCTTGCATCTTAGCCCGCGTAACTTTCGGGGATGAGTTCCGACACACGCTCTACCTGGTCTGCACTGTTCAAACCGCTCCGCGCTGCGCCTCTTGGCTGGCCTTTGCGCGCGGCTGTTCTGGTGCTTTTGCTGGCAACGGTTGCGACGATATGGATAACCAACAGTCTGCTGACGGATCGGTTTACTGAATCCACGCGAAACCGGGCCGAGCTGCGCCTTGCTCTGTATTCCGGGAACCTGCTGAGCGAGCTGCGCAGAAATGCGATTGTACCGCAGCTATTGGCACGCGACCCGACGCTGATCTCGGCGCTGCAATCCAGTGATTTTACCCTGTCTACGCAGCGGCTTATTTCCTTCGTCGAGGAAATCGGCGCCGCGTCATTGATGCTGTTGGATCGGGATGGCCGGTCTGTGGCCGCAACCGATCGCAATCGTTTGGGCGAGACGCACCGGAACGCGCCGTATTTTGTAGATTCCATTCGGTCAAACTCGACCATCTTCACCGTGATTGAAAAGGAATCCGGTGGTTACAGCTTTATCTATTCGCGCCGGATGGAGGCCTCGTCGGACATCCTTGGGGTCATAGTCGTCGAGGTTGATCTGCAAAAATTTGAGCGCGCCTGGGCAGGTATCTCCGATGCTGTTCTGGTCGCTGACAGTACGGGCACCATTATTCTGTCAACCGAACCGCAATGGCGCGGAGTAGAGGAGGGGGCTGCCATGCTGCGGCAGCCGCCGCAAAGTGCCATCCAGCGCGCTATCAGGGCCACGACCGATTGGACGGCTCTGCCCCCCGACGCCTATTTACAGGGCGAGGCGGTGATCCGCATGGAGACACGCATTCCATTCCGCGGCTGGACCATGACCTCGTTCACGACCTACGCCTCGATCCGTGAGAAGGTAAACAGCGTTCTTGCATTGGAAATCATGGGTTTTGCGATTCTGTTGGCGCTTGCCTTCTATGCGCTCAGCCGTAGGGCCACGTTCAGAATGGCCTTGTTCCAGCGCGAGTCGGCAGAGCTTCGCGCATTGAACGCAAGGCTACAGCGGGAAATCGCTGAGAGGGAACGGGTTGAAAAGACGCTGGAAGTAGCCGAGCAGACGCTGGCCCAAAGCTCGAAACTCGCGGCCCTGGGCGAGATGTCTGCGGCCGTCAGCCACGAGCTGAATCAACCTTTGGCTGCAATGAAGACCTATCTTGCCGGCGCGCGATTGCTGCTGCGGCGGAACCGCCCCGAAGAGGCGCTGGCCAGCTTTGGCCGCATCGACGGCCTGATTGAACGGATGGGCGCAATAACACGCCAGCTCAAGTCCTACGCCCGCAAGGGTGCGGATGCGTTTTCACCAGTTAACCTTGGCGAAGCGCTGGCTTCGTCGCTGTCAATGATGGAGCCGCAACTGCGTCAGAGGCACGTCAAGATTACGCAGATACTGCCGGAAGAAACCGTACTAGTCATGGGCGACCGCATGCGGATCGAACAGGTTATGGTGAACCTCTTGCGTAATGCCTTGGACGCCACCAAGTCTGTATCGGAACCGGATGTTGAAATCATACTGGCCGCGGGTGACCAGGCGGTGCTGACTGTACGCGATAATGGCTATGGGATTGAAGACATCGAAAACCTGTTTGAACCGTTCTACACGACCAAACAACCCGGCGATGGAGTCGGTCTGGGGCTTGCCATCTCATCCGGTATCGTGAACGACCATGGGGGACGGCTGACCGCGCGCAACAGCCAGCACGGTGGCGCGGTGTTTGAGATGCAACTGCCGATACTTGGAAGCGATGGCCTTGAGGCCGCTGAATAACGAGGAATGAATATGGCACAGGCCATGAAAATCGCCATTGTTGATGACGAACAGGACATGCGCCAGTCGATCAGCCAATGGCTGGCACTGTCGGGATATGACACTGAAACCTTTTCCAGTGCCGAGGATGCACTGAAAGTTCTGGGTCCGGATTATCCGGGTATCGTCATATCGGACATCAAGATGCCTGGTATGGACGGGATCCAGCTGTTGAAAAAGCTGATGGGCGCGGACAGCACCTTGCCGGTCATCATGATTACCGGCCACGGTGACGTGCCAATGGCGGTTGAGGCCATGCGCGTGGGTGCGTTTGATTTCCTCGAAAAGCCGTTTAACCCGGATCGGATGTCCGAACTGGCCAAACGTGCCAGCAATGCCCGCCGGTTGACGCTGGACAATCGGGCCCTGCGCCGCGAGCTGTCCGGTGGCACTCAGATCATGAACAAACTCATCGGTGCCAGCCCCGTGATGGAGCGCTTGCGCGAGGATATTCTGGATCTGGGGCAGGCTGACGGTCATGTTCTGATCGACGGAGAAACCGGCACCGGGAAAACCCTGGTTGCACATGCGTTGCACGCTGTTGGCAGTCGCGCAGGCAAAAAATTTGTTCTAGTTTCCTGTGCTGCCCTCGAAGAAGAGGCCTTGGGAAAGCGTCTGTTCGGCCCGATGATGCCAGAAGACAGCCAGTTGCCCGCGATTGAGGAAGCCCGGGGTGGAACTCTTGTTCTGGAGGATGTCGAGGCGCTCAGCGATACGCTTCAGGCGAAACTGCTGAGTGTCATGAACGATCAGGGCACGCCTGCTGAAACCCGCATCGTCGCCATTTCCAACCTGCAGGAAGCTGGGAAAACCAGCGAGGACGTTCTGCGCCCTGATCTGTTCTATAGGCTTGCAGCGTTGCGGATCACAATGCCGCCGCTGCGTCAGCGCGGCGAAGACATTCTGACCCTGTTCACACGGCTGAGCGAGCAATTCGCCGAAGAATACGGCTGCGATGCACCTCAGGTCAGTGCGCAAGAGGCGGCTCAGCTTTTGCAAGCGCCGTGGCCCGGAAACGTACGGCAGCTGATAAACATCGCGGAACGTGCCGTGCTGCAATCCCGTCGCGGATCGGGGACGATCGCGTCCCTGTTGATGTCTGATCACGAAGAAATGCAGCCCGTGATGACAACCGAAGGCAAGCCGCTCAAGGAATATGTCGAGGCATTCGAGCGGATGCTGATCGACAATACCATGCGGCGGCATAAGGGGTCGATTGCCTCGGTTATGGATGAACTATGCCTGCCGCGTCGGACATTGAATGAGAAGATGGCCAAATATGGCCTGCAACGTTCCGATTACCTGTGACCGGCTTGAGGCGATGCCTTTGTCGCCCTTTGGGTGATACCAAGTAATGTTTTTAGCTGGATAACGAGATCCCGACCGGTGGTCGGGGTCTTCAATGCAGTTTGCCCATTGTCTTTTCCACAGGACTGCTTTTATTGTAACCAGACGGGCCGGGCGGATTTGACGCCGAAAAGTCCCGATCTTTGAGATTCGCTGCTACGCCACTGGTGGAGACCAGGTCCCACACTGGCCAAGCAGACCGATTGTGCCCCTTACCGGGGTGATTGAACGCCTGAGCCCGCAGAAAAGCGGGCGAAAGGAATAAATGGGCAGGCAGCGGTCGTTCGCGCCTGTCGGAGAAGAACCGCGATGACGCGCGCGCAACGACTGAGTGTACGGGCAGGGGGCCACAGTGCCAGACCCTGCAGCGCGCCGTCTGAAATCGCCCTGACAAGACACCACCCCAAAAGCACCTGTCCTCCTGGACGGGTTAGGACAACGCGTTTGGCGCGGTGCACCAAGGAAACATGGCTAAGAAAATGCTTATCGATGCCACCCACGCGGAAGAAACCCGCGTCGTGGTGGTTGACGGAAACAAGGTCGAGGAATTTGATTTTGAATCCGAAAACAAACGTCAGCTTGCTGGCAACATATATCTAGCAAAAGTTACACGGGTCGAACCCTCGCTGCAGGCAGCTTTTGTTGACTATGGCGGAAATCGCCACGGATTCCTGGCTTTCTCCGAAATTCATCCCGACTATTATCAGATTCCCGTCGCTGATCGCGAAGCTCTGATGGAAGAAGAGCGCGCCTATGCCGAGGCAATGCGTGCGCGTGATGAGGCTGAGGAAACCAAGCCCAAAAGACGCCGTTCGCGCTCGCGCGCCAAGGCCGCCGATATCAAATCGGATGATGCAGTGGAATCGGTCGAGGTCTCGTCCGAACCCACAGGCATGGAAACGATTGACCTGGATGAGAGCGATGAGGCCAATGATCCTTCTGTAGAAGAAGGAACATCTCCGGCCGATCATGTGGCAGAAACTCCGGTAGAAGAGCCGACGGAGGAACCGGAGGCGGAAGAAGCAACCGCAGAAACTGAAGACGCGCCTGCGGATGAAATCGTCCAATCGGATGCCAGCGCTGATCAAGTCGGCACGGACGAAGAGGCCGGGGCGCAGGAAAGCTCCGCGACTGAGACGGACGCGGATGACGCGACAAGCGCTGAAGCCAACGCCGAGGACGCCTCTGACGAGGTTGGCGACGACGAAGAAGAAAACACCCGTACGGACGCCACCGCAAAAGACGAGACTATTGAGTCGGTTGCCGACGAAGATGACAGCGAAGACATCCGTCCACCGCGCAAACCGCGCGCGCGCCGGTACAAGATTCAAGAAGTCGTCAAAGTACGCCAGGTTCTGCTTGTGCAGGTCGTCAAGGAAGAGCGTGGCAACAAAGGTGCAGCTCTGACCACTTATTTGTCACTTGCTGGCCGATATTGTGTTTTGATGCCGAACACCGCGCGGGGCGGCGGCATCAGCCGTAAGATTACCAACGCGCCTGATCGCAAAAAGCTTAAGGAAATTGCGGCTGAGATTGACGTTCCGACAGGGGCCGGTCTTATCATTCGGACCGCCGGGGCGAAACGCACCAAATCCGAAATCAAGCGCGATTACGAATATCTGCAACGTATGTGGGAACAGATCCGCGAGCTGACGTTGAAATCCATCGCGCCTGCGAAGATCTATGAAGAAGGCGACCTGATCAAACGGTCGATCCGCGATCTCTATAATCGCGACATCGACGAGGTTCTGGTCGAAGGCGAGGGCGGATATCGCATCGCCAAGGACTTCATGAAAATGATCATGCCGTCGCACGCCAAGAATGTGCAGCGGTACGAAGACGCGCTGCCATTGTTCGCGCGCTATCAGGTGGAAAGCTATCTGGCGGGGATGTTCAACCCGACAGTACAGCTGAGATCGGGTGGCTATATCGTGATCGGCGTAACCGAAGCGCTTGTCGCGGTCGATGTGAACTCGGGTCGGGCAACCAAAGAAGGTTCGATCGAGGAAACGGCACTGAAGACCAACCTTGAGGCCGCCGAAGAGGTGGCTCGCCAGTTGCGCCTGCGTGATCTGGCCGGTCTGATCGTCATCGACTTTATCGATATGGACGAGCGGAAGAACAACGCCGCTGTCGAAAAACGCCTGAAAGAAAAACTGAAAACAGACCGTGCGCGCATCCAGGTTGGTCGCATATCTGGTTTTGGTCTGATGGAAATGAGCCGACAGCGCCTGCGTCCCGGTATGTTGGAGGCAACGACACAGCCTTGTCCGGCCTGCCATGGCACCGGCCTGATCCGTTCGGATGACAACATGGCGCTGAGCATTCTGCGCCAGATCGAGGAAGAAGGCACGCGCCGTCGCTCACGCGAGGTGCTGGTGCGCTGCCCGGTCAGCATCGCCAACTTCCTGATGAACCAAAAGCGCGAGCATATCGCACAGATTGAGGCGCGCTATGGTCTGTCGGTTCGCATCGAAGGGGATGTGCATCTGGTAAGCCCTGATTTCTCGATGGAGAAGTTCAAGACCGCCAGCCGGATTGTTCCAGAAGCCAGTGCGCCGGTTGTATCGGTTGATGCCACGCTGATGGAAATGGTCGACGCCTCTGAAGAAGAGACCGTCGAAGAAGAAACGCCGCAGGCTGAAGATGAAACCAAACCCAAGCGCAAGCGCCGTCGGCGTCGTCGCAAGAAGGGCAATGGTGGTGCCGAGGGGCAGGATTCTAACGGGCAAGAGGCTGATGAAGATACAGCTGAAGCGTCCGAGGAAGCTGTGGAAGAACCTGCAACAGATGCCGTAGTAGCGGTGGAAGAGACGCAGGAAGAAGCGCCTGCCAAGCCTAAACGCCGCCGGGCTCCGCGTCGCAAGAAGAAGGACGCCGAAGATGCCGAGACGATAACCGAACAGGTCGTCAAAGCTGAACCAGAGGCCAAGGTCGAAGCTGAAACGGAAGCTCCGGCAGAAATCGAAACTGTCGAAGCCGAAGCAGCACCGAAACAGGAAACGGTTTCGGAAACTGCCGTGCCGACAGAAGAAACGCCGGAAGCGGCAGAGCCTGTTCAAGAGGTTGTTGCGGTTGAAGCCACTGAGGAACCAACAGTAGAAGTCACAGAGCCTGTGCTGGAAGTGGTTGCGGATGAACCGGAAACGCCATCGGAGCCTGCCAAGCCAAAACGGCGCGGTTGGTGGTCGTTGGGCCAGTAACTTGAAAAGGCGGGCCTCAGAGCCCGCCTTTTTATTTGATAGGTCTCAAACGGACTTCTGGATGGTGTAGACCTGATGCCCGTCAGAATCTTCCTGTGACAGCAAGCGATGTCCACTTTCCGTGCAGAAATGTGGAACATCAATGACTGCAGCGGGATCATCCGCCAGCACTTTCAAGACCGCTCCCGCGGGCATTGACTTGAGCCGTTTACGGGCCTTCAGGACGGGCAGAGGGCACAGCAGCCCCAACGCGTCCAGTGTCTCGGTTTGGTTTGACATGTACCTGAGATATTTCCACTTTCAGACGGTGTCCAGCGTGCAACCACGAGGATGTGACCGAATGGCCCCGTGACGCGGGCGACTTCATGACATATGTGCTGAAACATGTTCGGAATTGATATCATTGACGCAGGGCTGTTGCCCGCCATGTTCATCGCATTGCTCGGTGGGTTGATCAGCTTTTTATCGCCCTGCGTGCTGCCGATTGTGCCGCCCTATCTCGCCTATATGAGTGGCGTCACGATCAACGAGATGCAGGATGAGGCCCGTGCACGCAGAAAGGCGACACTTTCGGCGCTGTTCTTTGTTATGGGGCTGTCCACGGTGTTTCTGTTGCTTGGCTTCACAGCCTCTGCGTTTGGGGCGTTCGTGCTGCAGAACCAGGTGCTGTTCGCCAAGATTTCGGGCGCGGTTGTCATAGTCTTTGGCCTGCATTTCCTGAACGTTTTCCGCATCCCATTCCTTGACCGTGAGGCCCGGATCGAAGCCGGCGACAACGGCGGGTCTGTCTTTGGGGCCTATATTCTGGGTCTGGCGTTCGCCTTTGGCTGGACGCCCTGTATCGGCCCGCAACTGGGTGCGATCCTCTCGCTGGCTGCCTCCGAGGCATCCGTCGCACGTGGGACATTGTTGCTGGGCGTCTATGCAGCGGGTCTTGGCATACCTTTCCTGCTCGCTGCAATGTTCCTGAACCGATCCATGTCGGTGATGAACCGAATAAAGCCCCATATGGCACTGATCGAGAGGATCATGGGTGGCCTGTTGCTGTTTGTTGGTATCATGCTGATCACCGGCCTGTTCACTGAGTTCAGTTGGTGGCTGTTGGAAGCCTTCCCCGCGCTGGCAAACTTTGGGTAACCCTCTTATCTGACTTACTTTGGCTGTAATGCTGCGCTAACCTGCGTCGCAGAAGGTAAGACCATGAGCAGTCAGACAAATCAGCCTCGGGTGAAACGGCGTAGGGTATTCTATATTCCCGGATATGACCCGATCCCCCCACGGCGCTATCGCGAGCTTTACCGCAGTGAAAGCGCAAGACAGGCGGCTATTTCAGGGTATGAAATCTCGGTCTCGCCCAAAACCGGAGAGGGCTTGTATGGATGGCACGTCCATTCGGTTCAGAACGGGGCTGAAGTTCACACAGATGTCGAGGTGCTGGTCTGGTCCGACATCGTACGCTCCAGCATGTCGAACTCGATTGCGGCCACCTATCTGCAGATGCTGCGTACGGCATGGATCTATATCTCGACCGGCGTGTTATGGCGCCTGATGCGATTGCGCAAAGGTCCGGTGATTGCCGCGCTTTATCCGATCGTGATGCTGATCGCACAGCTTTTGGTCGCAATGGCTGTGGTCATCGGGCTGACAGTTCTGCTTGCGCCGGTCCTGTCTTTGGTGGCGTTGGTTCTGTCTATTGGTGTTGCCTATGTGCTGATGCTGTGGTTCCGGAAAATCGACAACAGGCTGTTCGTCTATTACCTGATGCACGATTATGCCTATTCAGCGGCTTCAGGCGGTAAAACACCTCCTGAATTGGCCGGACGCCTAGCGGAGTTCACAAATGCGATTGCCGCAGCTCTTACCGATGAGACGGATGAGGTTCTGATCGTCGGCCACAGTTCCGGCGCACATCTGGGTGTCACGGTTCTGGCCGATCTGATTCGATCCGGACGGGTGGGCACAGACGGGCCTGAGCTGTCCTTTCTGACATTGGGGCAGGTGGTTCCCATGGTCTCGTTCCTGCCCAACGCATATGATCTGCGCGCGGACCTGAGGTTTCTTTCGAAACGCGAAGACTTGGCTTGGGTCGACATTTCTGCACCCGGGGACGGCTGCGCATTCGCTCTGTGTGATCCTGTCGCTGTAAGCGGGGTCGCGGATGCCGATCAGCGCTGGCCTTTGGTGCTATCTGCTGCGTTTACGCAAACGCTGTCAGCAGAACGGTGGCGCGCCCTGAGGTGGCGGTTTTTCAGACTGCATTTCCAATATCTCTGCGCCTTTGATCACCCGGACAGGTACGATTATTTCCGCGTGACTGCCGGGTCTCTGTCGCTTGGGCATCGGTTCGCAGGGCGTAAACCCTCGGGATCACGGATTGTGCGATCTGTATCCAAGTATGTTTCGGTGCAAGCATGACCCCGCCAAAGCCCACATCGCGGCCAGACAGGGTTTCGCTGTGGCGCTATTTCAGGTTGTTTCGCAAGGACATCCTCTCGGCACAGCCGCAGCGATTGTACCGCGCATGGATGGCCGAGTTTAAGACGCCGTTCTTTCGATCATATCTGACGAACCAACCAGAACTTGTTGAAACCGTTCTGAAAAAACGCCCCGATGATTTTCCGAAATCAGACCGTATTGGCGAGGGTCTGCGGCCGTTGCTGGGGAATTCGGTCTTTCTGACCAATGGTGAAAACTGGAAACGCCAGCGTCGGGTTATCGACCCGGCGTTTGAGGGCGGGCGCCTGAAAGATACCTATCCGGCCATGGTCCAGGCGGCAGAGGCCTGCGTCGCGCGTTTGCGCGGGCAGGCCGGTTCTGTCATCGAGTGCGAAGAGGTCACCAGTCACGTCGCCGCGGATGTGATCTTTCGAACGCTTTTTTCTGTACCGATTGAAGACCGCGTTGCGTCTCAGGTTTTTGAGAAATTCCGGACCTATCAAAGAGAGCAACCGCTATTGAATTTGGCGGCGTTTCTGCCTCTGCCCAAATGGATGCCGCGGCTACATTCCAGAAAAACTCGCAAGACCGCGCGTGAAATCAGGACGCTGATCACCGAAATGACCGTTCAACGCGCGAGGATGATTGAGGCCGGGCAGGCGCCGCATGATCTGGCGACAAAGATCATGACAACGGCTGATCCCAAGACCGGCAAGTGTTTTGACACGCAGGAGATGGTTGATCAGGTGGCGATCTTCTTTCTGGCAGGCCACGAGACCAGCGCTTCTGCGTTGGCTTGGGCATTGTACCTTTTGGCGACCCACCCGGATTGGCAGGACAGGCTGGCGGCCGAGGCGCAAGGTTTGGACCTGTCCGATTTTACCTCCGTATCGCTGTTGAAGCTCAGCCGCGATGTGTTTCGGGAAACGCTGCGCCTGTACCCTCCGGTCCCGATGATGGTGCGAGAGGCCACATGCCGCCAAAACTTCAGGGGCCGGGCTATTAAACCGGGCTCGCAGATAGTCATCAGCCCATGGCACCTGCATCGGCACGAACGTCTGTGGGCAGACCCCGACGGGTTCGACCCGTCCCGCTGGGCTAAGGGCAATGAGGAAAGTTGTCCCAGAGAGGCTTTCATCCCATTCTCGGCCGGGTCGCGCATTTGCATCGGTGCCGGATTTGCAATGGTCGAAGGTCCGGTATTGCTGTCGTCACTACTGCGGAAGTTCAGGTTCGAAATCTCGGACACGCCAGAGCCGGTTCCGGTGGCTCATCTGACCGTCAGATCCAAAGATGGAATTTGGTTGCGCCTGGTTGAGCGCTAACAAACTACCATCGGCATGCTCCATGCTGTATGCGGTTGAAAAACGCGGAATCATTTCGAACGGGAAAGTCATATGTCCAAAACACAACAGCGCGAGCAGATGTCCAACGGTGCCGGTTTTATTGCTGCACTGGACCAAAGTGGCGGCTCGACCCCCAAGGCGCTGGCGCTTTATGGGGTAGACGCGTCAGAATACGACTCGGACGCAGAGATGTTCGGCGAAATCCAGAAGATGCGCGCGCGTATCATTCTGGCGGATGGCTTCACAAACGACAAAGTCATCGGCGCGATCCTGTTCGAACGCACGCTCAGTGAAGAGATTGATGGCCGTAAAGTCGCAGATTTTCTTTGGAACGTAAAAGGCATTGTTCCGTTTCTGAAGATCGACAAGGGCCTCGAGGATGAGGCCGATGGCGTTCAGGTCATGAAACCGATCCCCGGTTTGGCCGATACTTTGGCTAAAGCCGAAGGCGTTTTCGGCACTAAGGAACGTTCCGTGATCCATGAGGCCAACGCCAAAGGCATCGCAAACGTTGTCGCGCAGCAGTTCGATGTGGCGCGTGAAGTCGTTGCCGCCGGGTTGGTTCCGATTGTCGAGCCCGAGGTGAACATCAACTCGACCACCAAAGCCGAAGCCGAAGCAATTCTAAAATCGGAAATCTTGCAGAACCTAGATCAGTTGGATGATGGTCAGGATGTCATGCTTAAGCTTACCATCCCCAGCCAGGCTAATCTGTATGACGATCTGGCTGACCACCCCAGAGTTTTGCGGGTCGTAGCCCTGTCCGGCGGATATTCGACCGAACAAGCCTGTGATCTGCTGGCGCAGAATAGCAAGATGATTGCGTCTTTCTCTCGTGCGCTGACCGAAGGACTGTCGAAAAAGCAGTCAGATGCCGAATTCAATACGGCCCTCGGCAGCAATATCGATAAGATTTCTCGCGCCTCTGCCTAAGCTGCGCTATTCCGGTTTAGTGAAATCGCGGCGCATCTGTGCCGCTTTTTCCCGCATAGAGCACTCGGTCGCATGATCGTTTACAAGACCCATGGCCTGCATGAATGCAAAAACCGTGGTCGGGCCCACAAACTTCCATCCCCGCTTTTTAAGGTCTTTGGACATGGCAATAGATTCAGCCGAAGTTGAGGCTGTTTGTGGCGCTGGCGGTGAACTGGCCTCATAGCGCCAGACATAAGCTGCAATCGACCCCTCAGCTGCCACCAGCTCCTGGGCACGCCGGGCGTTGTTGATGACTGCTTCGATCTTTCCGCGGTGCCTGACAATGCCTGCATCCAGCAAAAGACGGGTGACATCTGCCTCATCAAATTTCGCTATTGCGTTGTAATCAAAATGTTTAAATGCTTTTCGAAAGTTCTCGCGTTTGGAAAGAATGGTGCGCCAGCTGAGGCCGGACTGAAAGCTTTCAAGGCACAGCTTCTCAAACAAACGCTGATCGTCGCTGACCGGATAGCCCCATTCAATGTCGTGATAGTCGAAAAACTCTGGCGCAGACTGACACCATGCACAACGCGGTTGACCGTCTGGGCCGGTAATTGTCTTGCTCATCGCGATGTACCCCTTTTGTTCTGGTATGAGCATAGGCGTTTTTCAGAGGTCAAATCAAGAACGGAAAGTCAGCCGCGATACCAGTTCAGAATATAAACGCGTATTGCCGAAGCCAATCCGACCTCAGGGTCGCGGTTAAAATCAATTTCCGCAGCTAAGGCGTTGATTGCCATATCTTTATCAGCCGCAATGGCACGAAAGGCTTTCCAAAACTCGTCCTCAAGAGATACCGAGGTTCGATGACCTTTAAGCGTCAATGAGCGTTTGATGGGACGTCCACTCATTTGTCGATCTCGTGCCCATCCAAGTCGCGCCGCGACTTTTCCAGATGTTTTTTACTTGCGTCTTTCTCGGCTTTGTTGCGCCCAAATGACACAGCGTTCTGGTCGGCGCGGGCCTTTTTCTCGGCCCGCGCCTTGTCTTTTCTGTACCGGTTCAGATTGACCGGCTTTGCCATCAGTCCTTGGGTCCAATCATTTGTTCGGGGCGCACAACCGCGTCAAAGGTTTCGGCGTCGACAAAGCCAAGCGCGATGGCCTCTTCCTTAAGGGTGGTGCCGTTTTTATGCGCGGTCTTGGCAACAGTCGTTGCGTTGTCGTACCCAATGGTTGGCGCCAGCGCGGTGACCAGCATCAGCGATTCCTTCATCAGCTTTTCGATGCGTGGTTCGTTGGCCTGAATGCCTAGCAACATCCGCTGGGTAAAGCTGTCTGTGGCATCACCAAGCAACTGGATCGACTGCAAAAGATTGTAGGACATCATAGGGTTATAGACGTTCAGTTCGAAATGCCCCTGGCTGCCGGCGAATTTTATGGCGGCATCGTTGCCCATGACGTGTGCTGCGACCTGTGTCAGGGCTTCGGCTTGTGTTGGGTTTACCTTGCCTGGCATGATGGACGATCCGGGCTCATTCTCTGGCAGGATCAATTCGCCCAGACCGGAACGCGGTCCAGATCCCAACAGCCTGATATCATTTGCAATTTTATAGCAGCTACCAGCGATGGTGGCCAATGCGCCTGACAGGAAAACCATCGCATCATGGGCGGCCAGCGCCTCGAATTTGTTCGGAGCGGTCACAAAGGGCAGGCCGGTGATATCCGCCATGTTCGCAGCGACCGCCTCGCTCCAACCGGTTTGGGTGTTCAGGCCAGTGCCAACAGCGGTTCCGCCTTGGGCAAGCTCGTAAATTCCCGGCATCGCGGCGTTGACCCGTGCGATACCCTGACGAATTTGATGGGCGTAGCCGCCAAATTCCTGACCCAGTGTCAGCGGCGTGGCATCCTGCGTATGGGTCCGGCCGATCTTGATGATGTCTTTGAATTCTTCGGCCTTCTGCTCCAGCCCCGAGGCCAGCTTTTCCAGACCCGGCAGCAGAACGTCCCGAACGCTCATACCCGTGGCGATATGCATGGCCGTCGGGAACGTGTCGTTGGAGGACTGGCCCATGTTGCAATGATCGTTTGGATGAACCGGGTCTTTTGTGCCGATTGTACCACCCAGGATTTCGATAGCCCGGTTCGCAATAACCTCGTTCGAGTTCATGTTCGACTGGGTGCCGGATCCTGTTTGCCAGACGACCAGCGGAAAGTTGTCATCGAACTTACCTTCAAAAACCTCACCCGCGGCCTGAATCACCGCATCCGCAATCCGCGCGTCCAGTTTCCCGGTCGACTTGTTCTGCATGGCGCAGGCTTTTTTGATCACACCCAATGCCCGCACGATGGCCACAGGCTGTTTTTCCCATCCGATCGGGAAGTTCATAATCGAACGCTGGGTCTGTGCACCCCAATATTTGTCTGCGGGAACCTCCAGCGGGCCAAAGCTGTCGGATTCGGTGCGGGTTTGAGACATCGGTCACTCCGTCATGTATACCATTGCATGCCAATTACAGTCAGCAGCGTCGCGGTGCAATCGGCCAGTTGCGCGCACCATAAACTTATGCCTGACAAAGGTATAGGCGCAGAGCTGCGTCATTTTTCTCGTCGCAATCGCCATCACCGCCATTGTACGCGCCGGTGGGTGAGCTACTATAGAGTCAGAGCACGCCGGAGGCCGCAATGCGTCTGAATCACCCGACCACTTGCCTGAAATTCATTATCTATTCCTTTGCCACCGTTTTGTGGGCCTCCTTGGTGGTAAATCCGCTTCATGCGGCAGATATTGAGCCCTTTGTTGGCAGCTACGTTGGGTCTGCCAATGTTGTCGATGCAAACGGGACCGAAACACCTCGTGATATGAGTGTGTCAATCCAGGAATTGAAGAACGGGTTCAATGTTAGTTGGAAGACGACAACTTACAAACTGAATGGCCGCGTCAAGGAACAGGCATTCTCGATTGATTTTCAGACCTCGGACAGATCGGACATCTTTTCCGCGGCCATGAAGCGCAATGTATTCGGCCATGAAGTTCCGCTTGACCCGATGCAGGGGGAACCGTTCGTCTGGGGCCGGATTGAGGGTCAAACTCTGACCGTGTTTTCGTTGTTCATTGCAGAAAATGGCGGCTATGAGCTGCAGCAATATGACAGAACGCTGGCAGAAGGCGGTCTGAACCTGTCATTTTCCCGTTTCCGCAACGGTACCAAATCACGTTCCGTAGAGACGTTCCTGACGAAAGAGTAAGCCCCGCAAACCGCGAGGCTTTCCAGCGCATATACTATTTTCTGAAGCTGTCCAGCGACACGACATCAGCGTCATGCTGTTGCGGTTCTTCTTCGACCTCGATTATCTCATCGTCCATCGGATCAAAGTCATCCTCTTCATCCGGGCTTTCAAAACGCAGGCCAAATTCCACAGAGGGGTCGACAAATGTTTTGATCGAGGCATAGGGGATGTACAAAGGTTCCGGCGCGTCGCCAAAGTTGAGCGTGATGGCAAATCCGCTTTCGCCGACCTCAAGATTTTCGAACCAATGCTGCATCACGACAGTCATCTCTTCCGGATAACGATCATGCAGCCAGTCGGCAATTTCCACGCCGTCACACCTGGTATCAAACGTAATGAAAAAGTGGTGCGCACCCGGCAGGCCATTTTCTGAAACGCTGGTCAGAACCGTCTTGATCAACCCGCGCATGGCGGTGTGCATCAGGTTCCCATAGTCGATGTCTTGCGACATGTGTCATCCTCAAAAGTGGCTTCCCTCAGCATAAGGGATTCCTTTGGAAACGAAAGGCCGGTTACACGCTGACTGTTCAGAGAAAAAACAGGCCGGTGCCAGCAGCTAGCATAACCATTAGCGTAAGCGCCATGCCGAATTTAAGTTTAAAAATCAACGCTCCGGCGAAGACAGTCAGCACAGCGGCTTTCACATCCAATGAGGTCAATTCAGGCCAGGGCAGGCTGATTGGTCCAAAGGTTTTATTTGGCAGTTCTGAAAACAGCACATTCAGGGCAAACCACACGGATAGGTTGAGAATCACCCCAACTACAGCAGAGGTAATACCTTGCAGGGCCGCCGATAACCGGGGCCGCGCAGCGATGTGGTCAAGATAGGGGGCTGTGAGGAATATCCACAGAAAGCAGGGAACGAATGTTGCCCAAAGTGCAACGATACCTGCGGCGATGGCCAGCATCGATCCGCCCGAGATCTGACCGGTCAGCATAGCGACAAATTGTGTTACCAAAATCAAAGGCCCCGGTGTCGTTTCCGCCAGACCAAGCGCGTCGATCATCTGATCTGTGGATATCCAGTTATACTGATCCACAACGGTCTGCGTCATGTAAGCTAGAACAGCGTAGGCTCCGCCAAATGTCACAACTGCGAGGCGGGCAAAGAACCAGCCAAGATCGCTGAGAAGTTTCTGACCAGAAAGACTTAACAGCCACAACGGGCCAAGCCACAGAACCAACCAGATCGACGCGTTCCGCAGCACTTCGCTTAGGCGCGGGGTGGGGGTGTCGACCGGTCGGGCGGCGACGCCGTTGAAGCTCAGATACCCCCAAAGGGCTGCCGCCACTATGATCGCTGGGAAGGGGAGGTCGAACAGAAAGATTGCCAGAAACGCGAGGCCCGAGATCGCACGATGTGAGACGTCCGACAGCGCTTTGCGGGACAGGTTTCGCAGGGCCTGTAGCACGATGATGATCACCGTAGCTTTGACGCCGAGAAACGCGGCCTGCACCAGAGGAAGCGCGCCATAGGCCGCGTATAGTGCCACCAATGCTGAGATAATGATCGCACCGGGCAGAACAAACAGGCTGCCTGCGATCATACCGCCCGAGACGCCGCGCAGACGCCAGCCGGAATAGGTTGCAAGCTGCATCGCCTCGGGGCCGGGCAGCAACATGCACAGCGACAGCGCCCGAAGATAGGTTTCCTCATCCAGCCAGGGGCGCTTTTCGACGAGTTCCTGATGCATCAATGAAATCTGAGCTGCGGGTCCGCCGAAGGACAGCAATCCAATGCGGCCGAACACTCGGATGAGTTCAGGATATGTTGGTGTGCTCATTTCTCGACTGCCGGCCAATCATGTTTCTCGTCAAACCCGTCGCGGGCCCAGAGATACAAGGCATCGTACAGATGCATCCCGGCCTCGATGGCCTGATGGTCGTCTTTATATAGGCGCGATAGCCCCACCGAAACCGCAAGAAGCCCGGCTGCTTCGGGCGCCAGATCATGCCTGTTCGTATCCGCGGCCCGGACAACTGTCGCAAGCCTGTTCATTGCGGGCGTAGCAAGCTGGAAATCTTTTACCAAAGCATCAAATGTGCAGTTATCGCCACGATGGCTCCAGCGGACGCCCTCAACATCGAACGGGGTGGCGTTAAAGACTTCGGATACCTTTGCCACTTCGGATGGGGCAACAAACAGAAAACGTGCGTTGGGGTCGATGAACCGGCGGATCAACCAGGGGCAAGCGATGCGATCAATCTTAGGCCGATGGCGCGTTACCCAGAGTGAAGGAGACGCTGGTATATCTGCAAATGGGATGCGCGGAGCATCGGGTGTTTCGCGCCATGCGTATATGCCGCCTTCCAGATACTCAGCGGCCACGCCTTCACTCCTCAGCCAGGAAACAACGGCCTGACTCAGCTTTTTGCCCTTTTGGCAAATGATGATGCTGGGGCGGTTAGCGATGAGCCCCTTCAGCCCATCCAGATCCTTCGCCGGATGACGAACCGAGCCCGGTATCAGAAAGGGATCCATTTCAAAATCGGCATCGGTGCAGATATCCACCAGAACAGGCGCCCGAGGCGTTCCGATCAGACGTAACAGTTGTTTCGGTGTGATAGCATTAGGCGCAGGCATAGCATGTCTCCTGTGATCGACGGATACATGCGAAACTTGGGCTGTCGCCTCACGGGGCGTTCGCAATCTTACCCCATAGGCTTTGCTACCGCGACAGGCCGGTCGGGGTCAAGATTGCGAGCCCATTTCCTAGGCCCAGTCCAGCCGTTGACCAGTCATGCATACGGGCAGGGTGTCCTTGGGAAACTGACCAAGCTGTTCAAATAAGGAAATGAAGTCAAACTGATTATACGCCTCGACAATACGACCTTCTTTAATGCGGCCAATCATACTGCCAGAGGCCTGCAGTGGTGCGCCGTTATCGGCGCGTGTTGTGCTGACCTGCAATATCGCCGATACCCAATCGCCATTTTCGATGATTTTGGGCAGCTCAACATGGATATCGCCCAGAATGTGGCGAAACGCCATGACCAGATCCCGAAAATCATCGGCCCCCACCTGCATTTCCGGAATCAGTCCTTCGGCTGTTGTTTCCGGCGCGAAATACCGATCAATCGCATCGGTATTTCCGTTTTCCCAAACCTCTGAATACCATTCTCTGAGTATATCTGCGTGTGACATCCCAGCTCTCCTTTTCCTCACGGGCCGAGCATGACGCGAATGAGTGAACAAACTCTGAACGTGAACACAGACAGGGTTAAACAGCAGACATTTAAGGGAAAATGCAGGTTTCTGTTGCCAGGTACCTGCGAACCCCGCCTTACGCTGCTAGGCGCAAGGGCTTAAGTTTCGGTCTTGCTACTGCTTACGCAGCAACTGCAACCGGAGCACGATTGTCATTTGCAATTGTACTGTTTGGGCCGGTACGGTGGCACCCCGCCGAGACAAAGCTAACCCCTTTAGACGTTCGTCGATCCTATTTCGGCCCCGCGATCCTCAAATGAAGGATGTTGGTGGAGCCGCCGGGTACCGCCCCCGGGTCCGATCCGCTTATTACGAGCGCGTTTATGTCCATAGTCCCGAAGGACATCCCTTATATAGGTGAGCCACAAGGGGAAAGCAAACCCCATACTTCAACGAAAAGACGGATTATATAATAACGCCTTAGCTTGGTCGGTTAATGTTTGCCAAGATCAGCCACAGCGCCAATATCAGCTCGATTCCCCCAAATGCCATCGCTTTGATCAAAGGGGGGTGATCCAGAATGACGGAAACAAACCGGCCCAAGGCTGCGCCGGCATAAACAACGCCCAACATCGCATAGGCCATGGGAGTGTTCAGCCAAATGACCGCAATTCCTGTGACGACAAAAAGCCCACCGACCGAAGCTCGCATTTCGCTTAGACCCATCGTGCTGTTCGTGGGTGCCAGGTCCAGCGAGGCCGCGGTCCAAGCGGGTGCTAGAAACCCAAAGAGGCCGAAACCGATTGTCAGAACCGCCGCTGCAATATTCAATATCGACGTCATTGTACCCTCATTCGGTTGGTTTGCGCCGCTGTTTGGCGACGTCCAGGGCAAGCTTACGGGTATAAGCTTCGAGATCCACAAGTGCTGAATCTACCGCAGCAGCGTCCCGCCGATCCAAAGCATCGGCAATCTGGTTGTGCAACACGATGATCTCTTCTCGGGACCGCGCCGTAAACGTGATCATGTTCATCAAAGGCTGCATCGCCTCGACGGCGCCGGCCAGTTGATATGACAACACCGGATTGCCAGCCCCATCGACCAATGCCCGGTGAAAGGTCACATCCGAGGCGCAAAAGGCTTCGTCTGTCAGCCCGGGTTGAGCCTGCCGAAATATCTCGGCACGCATCGTCGCCAGATGATCCGCCGTCCTGCGTTCGGCTGACAAAGTAGCGCAGGCGCGTTCCAGCGAATACCGGGCCTCGCAAGCCGTTTCAAAGCTGACCGCGTTCATGGACAGCAGCAACGTGGATGTGGTGATCTGTTGGGAATACGCATCCTGATAGCTCAGCCGATTGACAAATGCGCCGCCGGTCGCGCCACGTTGGGTGCGGATCAGGGACTGTGCCGCAAGGCGTTTAAGGGCCTCACGCACGGTTGGTCGGGACACCTGAAACTGGTCGGACAGTTCCGCCTCAGAAGGCAGGCGTTCATCTACAATCAACCGACCCGATATGATCGCATCTCGGATTGATTGGGCGATCTGAACCGAAAGATCAGCAGGTTTCTTGGGGTCGATTTTCATTTTGAGCAGGGCCGCAGGCAAAATTTCATTTGTCTGACATTTAAAAGTCTGACATTTGAATTGCAAGGACTGAGTCGGGAGGAACAAGTGAGTCGCGCAGTTCTACGTAATGGGTTTTGGCTGGGATTCTACGCTCTGATCCTGTGGGCGTGGTGGATGATGTTCGTGATGAACCGCGCCATGGATCTGGATTGGATCGGCCGTCCCGGAGCGATGGGGCAGGCGATGCGCGCCATGGACCCCAGGATGGACATGTATATGCCCATGGCAGAGTTCGGCCCGCTGTTTTGGATGTGGGCCATCATGATGGCCGCAATGATGTTGCCGACCATTATTCCAACTCTGCGCAGCTACGACGATCTAATCCGCAGTGCAAATGGCACACGCTCCGGCTGGATTGGTGTCTTGATTGGCTACTTCGTGGTCTGGGTCGGGTTTGCCGCGCTCATTACCGGGGTGCAACTGGTTCTGCTGTTTGGCGGCGTTGTCGACATGCTGGGCATTGCGAAATCCGGGCTTGTTGCGGGCGGGTTGATGATCGCCGTCGGCGCCTTTCAATTCACCCGCGCCAAAGAGCTGTGCCATGGGGTCTGCCATGCCCCAATGACCTATTTTCTCGGCCATTGGAAAACCGGTTTTTCAGGCGGTTTTAGCATGGGGCTTGGCCTTGGTGCGTTCTGCGTCGGATGCTGCTGGGGCTTTATGGCGCTCGGCTTTGTGGGCGGCGTCATGAGTCTGCTGTGGATGGGTCTGGCGACATTTTTCATGGTTCTCGAAAAACTACCCCAGATCGGTCACGTGATTACACGACCGCTGGGATTTTCTCTTATCGCGGGCGGCTGTACCTTGCTCGTGTACCCCTTTATCTATGGAGGATAAGCTATTGGCTAAGAACAAAAAACCAGAGGCAGATCGCCTGCCGATCAGCCAACGTATCGACAGCCGCATGCCCAACCCCAAGCGGCGTGAGATGAGCCCGACGAATTGGGCGATCAAGGGAGAGCTGATCCTTAACTGCTCGTGCGATCTGTTCTGCCCCTGTGTCGTATCGCTGGGCGCGCATCCTCCGACCGAGGGTCATTGTCATGCCTGGATGGGAATTGTCATCGATGAAGGCCATTACGAGGGCGAGGATCTCTCGGGGCTCAATGTTGGCCTTCTGGTCGATATTCCGGGTCGCATGGGTGAGGGGCAGTGGAAAGTTGCTGCCTATGTCGACGAACGAGCCAGCGGCAAGGCCTATAACGGGTTGCTCCAAATTTTCAGCGGACAGGCCGGGGGCACGACTGGCTTGTTTACCATGCTGGTCAGCGAAATTATCGGGGCCGAACGTGCCCCGGTTCAGATCGAACGCGACGGGACCAAGCGCCGCATCATGATTGGTCGGAAAATCCAGGGCGAAATCGAGATGTTGGCGGGCAAAGACCCCGAGCATCCGGTGATGGTCTCAAACTCGAAATACTGGATGGGACCGGACATTATCGTGGCGCGCGGCACCAAATCCAAGGTCCGCGACTACGGTCGGGTCTGGGATTTCGGTGGAAAATCCGCTGAAATCTGCCCAATTGATTGGCAGGGGCCAAAATAATACGAAATCACAAAGGATTACGCGCAATACGTGATCCTAATTTTTAATCGTCAGACACGCCATCGCGGCCTGTTGCACCAGATGCTGACGGGACCGCAGGCTTCGAATTGTGATCTGGCATTATGCCCGAGGAGGCTTGAGTGGCCAATATTTCCTTCTCTCGCCGGTTGCGGCGCACACCTTTTTCTGAAGGGGTCGAAGCCGCAGGTGTAAAGGCATTCACGGTTTATAACCGGATGCTATTGCCAACTGTATTCGACAGCGTCGAGGCTGATTACCGGCACTTAAAAAAGCATGTGCAGGTCTGGGATGTCTCGTGTGAGCGACAGGTCGAACTCAGAGGTCCCGACGCGGCACGCCTTATGCAAATGCTGACGCCACGCGATTTGAGAGGCATGTTGCCCGGCCAATGCTATTACGTCCCTATCGTTGATGAGACCGGTGGCATGTTGAATGATCCGGTTGCGGTGAAACTGTCCGAGGACCGCTGGTGGATCTCAATCGCGGATAGCGATTTGTTGTTATGGGTCAAAGGAATCGCGAACGGCTATCGGTTGGATGTTCTGGTGGATGAGCCGGACGTCTCACCCCTGGCCATACAAGGTCCCATGGCGGATGAGCTGATGTCTCGCGTATTCGGCGAGCGCGTCAAAGATATCCGGTTCTTCAAATTCGACATGTTCGAATTTGCGGGCCGTGATCTGGCCATCGCAAGGTCAGGCTATTCCAAACAGGGCGGGTTCGAGATCTATGTCGAAGGCAGCGATATCGGAATGCCGCTGTGGAATGCGCTGTTTTCGGCCGGTGAGGATTTGAACGTGCGGGCGGGTTGTCCCAACCTGATCGAACGCATTGAGGCTGGTTTGCTGTCCTACGGAAACGATATGACCGACGACAACACCCCGCATGAATGTGGTTTGGGCAAATTCTGTAACACGCATACCGCAATCGGCTGCATTGGCCGGGACGCATTGTTGCGGGTCGCGAAAGAAGGGCCGATCCAGCAAATCCGTCCGATTGAAATCGCTGGGCCGGCTGTTGGTGCCTGCGTTGCACCATGGTCGGTTTATGCGCAGAGGAAAAGGGTGGGGCAGATTACATCTGCCGCCTGGTCTCCGGATTTCAACACCAATGTTTCCATTGGGATGCTCAAACTCAGCCATTGGGACGCGGGCACAAGGGTTGAGGTCGAAACGCCCGACGGTATGCGTGAGGCGACTGTACGGGAAAAGTTCTGGATCTGATCGCAAACGGCGTATCGGGTTCAGAAACAGGTTATTACACGGGGTCGGGGCTTTACTCTGACGTCCAAAACAGGAGGACATTTTGATGTTCAACGCACTGGTGATGGAAAAAGACGAGGAAAGCGGGCTGGCCAGCCCCTCGGTTCAACAGCTTTCGGAAGGGGATTTGCCGCAGGGTGAAGTTACCGTGGCGGTTCAGTATTCAACGGTAAATTATAAGGATGGTCTTTGCCTGTCGCCCAAAGGCGGGGGGCTGGTACGCAGCTATCCGCATGTTCCTGGCATCGACTATGCGGGGACGGTCGAGTCGTCTTCGGATGAGCGATATAAACCGGGTGACAAAGTGGTCCTGACCGGTTGGCGTGTCGGTGAGGCGCATTGGGGTGGGTACTCACAAAAAGCCAATGCCCGTGCCGATTGGTTGGTTCCGCTGCCCGATGGGTTGGAGCCCCGCCAGGCGATGGCCGTCGGAACCGCTGGGTTCACCGCGATGCTGGCGGTTATGGCACTTGAGGATCATGGGCTGAAACCGGGGCAGGGTCCGGTTTTGGTCACAGGGGCAGCAGGTGGTGTTGGTTCGGTCGCGACGGCGATTCTTGCCAATTTGGGATACGAAGTGGCAGCCGTCACCGGACGACCGGAAACCAGCGATTACCTGAAGTCTTTGGGCGCCACGACCATTGTGCCACGCGAAGAGTTGAACGAGACAACTAAGCGCCCCCTGGAAAGCGAGGCATGGTCTGGCTGTGTGGACGCGGTTGGCGGCGCAATGCTGGCACGCGTTCTGGGGCAGATGAAATACGGTGCCTCGGTCTCGGCCGTGGGGTTGGCTGGCGGCGCGGGCCTTCCGGCAACTGTTATCCCTTTCCTTTTACGCGGTGTGAACCTCTTGGGGATCGACAGCGTGATGCAGCCTTATGAAAATCGGCTGCGGGCCTGGCAGCGGATAGCAACCGACCTTCCGATGGACAAGCTTGAGGCGATGATCCATCCCGCAAAGCTGAGCGATCTGCCCCAATTAGGGGCGGATATCCTGCAAGGTCAGGTTAAAGGTCGTGTTGTCGTAGACGTAAACGCCTGATCCGGAATGAATATGTCTGACCGACCGCATTGATTTGCGGTCGGTTAATTTTGTAGCTGCAGGTTCGCGAAAATCCGGCAAACACCTCTGGTCAATGGCGTAAATACGGATCATCATTGCTATACATCCCAAATTGAATGGCTTATGAGCCATGCAAACAGTACCTGAAGACGGGGAGTGAGCAGAATGTCTGACGATTTCGAACTGGACACAGACGACCTGAAGCGCCGTATGGACGGCGCAATGTCAAACCTCAGAACCGAATTTGCATCGCTGCGCACCGGGCGCGCCTCCGCCTCGATGCTCGAGCCGGTGATGGTCGATGCCTATGGTTCGATGACGCCCATCAACCAGGTGGGAACGGTCAATGTGCCCGAGCCGCGTATGGTTACGGTCAATGTCTGGGATAAAGGGCTGGTCGGCAAAGTGGAAAAAGCGATCCGCGAAAGTGGGCTGGGCATCAACCCTCAGCTCAACGGAACGATCATCATGCTACCGATCCCGGAACTGAACGAAGAACGCCGTCGCGAGTTGGGCAAAGTCGCCGGGCAATATGCCGAACACGCACGCGTCTCGATCCGGAATGTGCGCCGCGACGGGATGGATCAGATCAAGAAGGCCAAGGCTGACGGTATGTCCGAAGATGACCAGAAGTTCTGGGAAAGCGAAGTGCAGGATCTAACCGACCAGATGATCAAGGTAGTAGATGCCGCGCTTGAGACCAAGCAGGCAGAAATCATGCAGGTCTGAGACCGGGTGATGCCCTCTTCCTCGCATACCATGCCCGAAAGAGGGCCCCAGCATGTCGCGATCATCATGGATGGCAATGGTCGCTGGGCGCAGGCCCGCGGGCGACCTCGCCTGTTTGGCCACCACGCCGGGGCAAGACGTGTGCGCGATGTGGTCGAGGCCTGCCCAAGGCTTGGTATTAAGTATCTGACTGTTTTTGCGTTTTCGACCGAGAACTGGAAACGCACTCAGGTCGAAGTTGCCGGTCTGATGAGCTTGTTTCGGCGCTATATTATCAAGGAAACCCGGACGCTCCGAGACTCGGGTGTTCGGGTGCGTTTCATCGGAGACAGGGTCAGGTTGGATGCCAAACTGATCGAATTGATGGATACGCTTGAGGCCGAGACCGAGGGAAATGATCTGGTTCACCTGACCATTGCGTTGAACTATGGCGGTCGGGATGAAGTCGCGCGGGCTACCAAACGTCTGGCACAGGATGTCGCTGACGGGCGATTGCATCCTGATGATGTAGACGAAGAAACGCTGCCGAAATATCTGGACACACATGTTCTTCCTGATCCTGATCTGGTGATCCGAACCAGCGGCGAGGCGCGAATTTCCAATTTTCTGCTATGGCAATCCGCCTATTCGGAATACGAATTCATCGACACGCTCTGGCCAGATTTCACTGCGGCAGAGCTTGAGCGCCTGTGCCGGAGCTATGGCAGCCGAGACCGACGGTTCGGAGCTGTACCGGCATGAGTGACGGGCGCTGGTCCGACCTGACTGCCCGCGTATTGTCGGCGGGAGTCCTTGTTGCCGTTGGCGCTGTCGAGGTCTGGCTGGGCGGTCTGTGGTTCGAAGCCTTCATTTCCATTGCTTGCGGGCTGATGACCTGGGAACTGGTCCGTATGATCGACCCGGGCAGGAAAGCTGTTGCGATCCAGCTTGCCATATTGACCGGTTTTGCGGTGGTGCTGAGTTACCATCTTCCGGCACTCTATAAACTTCCCTTCTTGCTTGCTCCGGCGCTGGTCGGGGCAGGGCAGGTCAGCCGGTACCGGGGTATCTATACCCTATTTGCGCTGTGGATCGCGGCCGCGGGGCTGGGCTTTATCTCAATCCGGACGAATATGGGATTTGTCTGGATGGTCTGGCTGATATCGGTCGTCGTTGCTACGGATGTCGCCGGATATTTTGTCGGCAAGGCATTGGGTGGACCGAAGTTCTGGCCTCGGGTCAGTCCGAAAAAGACGTGGTCTGGCACGGCCGGAGGTTGGGCCGCCGCCGCCATCGTTGGCTTGGTTTTTGCCTCTTACGGCGGATTTGGCATCTGGTTTGTCGCGATCTCGGTTCTGGCGTCTATGGCCAGTCAGGCCGGAGATATTCTGGAAAGCGCAGCCAAACGGAAATTCGGCGTCAAGGACAGTTCGAACCTGATCCCCGGACATGGCGGTTTCCTTGATCGGTTCGATGGGATGATGGGGGCCGCTCTGTTCGTTCTGCTTGTGGGGTTGATCTACTCCCCCGGAGCCATGTGATGCGCAAAATCTCTGTTTTTGGTGCGACGGGTTCTATCGGACAGAACACGATAGACCTGATTGACCGAAACCCATCTGCGTTTGATGTCGTCGCTCTGACCGGTGGCGCCAATATCGAAAAACTTGCGCATGACGCGAGACGGTTGAAGGCGGATATCGCGGTTACAGCCCACCCAGACCGGCTTGAAGATCTGCGAACGGCCTTGGCCGGATCCGATGTAGAGGTCGCCGCGGGGCCAAATGCGTTGGCCGAAGCGGCGGCGCGACCGGCTGACTGGGTCATGTCTGCCATCGTTGGGGCTGCGGGGTTGCAACCAGGGCTGACGGCGCTTGAACAGGGCGCGACGCTGGCTTTGGCGAATAAAGAAACGCTTGTCTGCGCGGGTTCTTTGGTTCTGGATACTGCCCGAAAGCACAATGCCCGATTGCTGCCGGTGGACAGCGAACATTCTGCCGTTTTTCAAGCTCTGGTCGGTGAAGATATGGCATCGGTCGAGCGTATCATCATCACTGCCAGCGGCGGCGCTTTCCGTGATTGGCCACTGAGCAAATTGGCCTCAGCCACGGTTGAGCAGGCCTCGAGCCACCCGAACTGGAATATGGGGCAGCGGATCACGATTGATAGCGCTTCGATGTTTAACAAGGCGCTCGAGGTGATCGAAACACGCGAATTCTTCGGCATATCCCCGGATATGATCGAAGTGATTGTGCATCCGGAATCCATCGTTCATGCGATGGTCGGGTTTAACGATGGCGCGGTTATGGCCCATATGGGCGCGCCAGATATGCGCCACGCGATCGGATATGCCCTGAATTGGCCAAAACGTCAGACCCTTCCGGTCGAAAGGCTGAACCTTGCAAAGCTGGGACAGTTGCGATTTCAGGAACCAGACGAAAACCGATATCCGGCTTTGCGGTTAGCACGCGAAGTCATGGAGCGGGGCGGGCTGTCCGGAGCGGTTTTCAACGGAGCCAAAGAATGTGCACTCGACCATTTCATTGCAGGTCGCATTGGTTTCCTTGATATGGCAGACATCGTGGCCGCCGTCTTGGATCGTTTCGATGCACAAGACAACCATATTGACGCCCCAATGACCCTTGATAACGTGCTGCAAACCGACCATCTGGCACGTATATGGGTCGATAACGCCGTTGCGCAACGAGCAGGAAAATAAATTGGACGTACTCTCACTGATCCCACAATTCGGCAATTTGATTTACACCATATTCGCCTTTGTGATCGCGTTATCCGCCATCGTAGCCGTACATGAATACGGGCATTACATCGTTGGCCGTTGGTCCGGCATCTACGCCGAAGTGTTCTCAATCGGTTTCGGTCCCGTACTCTGGAGCCGTATCGACAAAAGAGGAACGCGCTGGCAGATCGCAGCGCTTCCATTCGGCGGGTATGTCAAGTTTTTGGGTGACGCCAATGCAGCATCCGGCAAAGACGAAGCGGCTATGTCTGAAATTTCCGAGCAAAGCCCGGAGGAGCTGCGCCGCACAATGCATGGCGCGCCACTTTGGGCCAGGACGGCAACTGTTGCGGCAGGGCCAATCTTTAATTTCGCAATGTCGATACTGGTCTTTGGCCTAATTTTCTTTACGCAAGGCGCAACCAGAGACCCTCTGACCGTTGGGTCTCTGCATCCTCTGCCGGGGACAGTTCAAGAGCTGCGTGAAGGTGATGAAATCCTCGCGATTGCAGGTATTGACCTGCCAGATTTCGAACAAGAAGGATCGTGGAGCGAGTTCGTAGACTCTTTGCCCGTTGACCCCGTTCTTGATTACACAGTTCTTCGTGACGGTGACACATTGGACGTTTCCGCACCTTGGCTGTTCCCCCCCCTGATTCAACAGGTTGTTCCGCGCAGCGCAGCAATGGATATCAGCCTGGCACAGGGGGATGTCATAACAGCGGTTAACGGCGAACCGGTTTATGCCTTTGAACAGCTCAAGGACCATGTGGAAGGCTCTGATGGGCGGCCACTGCTGTTGAATGTCTGGCGTGACGGAGCGGAACTGGAGTTTGCCCTGGCTCCACGCCGCACGGATGAGCCGCAGTCTGACGGTGGTTTTGTAACGCATTGGAGGATCGGGATCGTCGGCGGCATGATGCTAGAACCTGCAACCGAAAGGGCGGGCATCCTGACATCTCTTGGCGGCGGTGTGCGACAAACATTGCGTATCATTGACGGGTCTCTTTCAGGTATCTGGCACATGGTGACCGGAGCGATCAGCACCTGCAACATGTCCGGCCCGATCGGAATCGCCGAAACCTCGGGTGCGATGGCCAGCCAGGGGGCGCAAAACTTCATCTTCTTTATCGCCGTTCTGTCAACTGCTGTCGGTTTGCTGAACCTGTTTCCGATTCCGGCTTTGGATGGGGGGCACTTGGTATTTTACGCATATGAGGCCATCTCGGGGAAACCACCGAGCGACAAAGCGCTGCGGATTTTGATGGGCATCGGAGTGTCAATCATTCTGGCTCTGATGCTGTTTTCCGTCTCAAATGACCTGTTCTGTTGATTTGGGCGGAGCTTGCACAATCTAGTCGCAATTCCGCCCCAATTCCCTCATAGGATGTGTTCGTTTCATAATTTTGTCTGTCAGAGGCGATCATGGCGAATGCTATCAAAAAATCATATCGCAGCTTTAGCTTCCTGCTTGTGCTGAACTGGGACTCGATCTTGTTTTTCGGCGCCACTGCGTTGGCTATGGGTGGATGCGCTTATCTGATCACCATGTGATTCTGTTCCTTTCTTTTTATTTGCTGAACAGCGGCCCAATGGGCCGCTTTCTGTTTTTCGGCTTTTGACAAGGCCAGACAATCCCGTTACTCAGCTTTAAAGTCTTAAAATTCTGGGTAGAGAAAAATATGACCGACAGGCGAGGCGCAGGCACATCCTGCGGGGGGCAAAAGCCGGTAAACAAGATTTTGTGGCAGGCCCTAACATTCTTTTTCCTATTTGCCACAGTTAGTTTGCTGTCACTGCCGCAGGCTGCTCAGGCGCAAAGCTACACCATCAACTCGTTCGAGGTTGAGGGGAACAGGCGCATAGAGACATCGACAATCATTGCACGTTCGGGAATCGAACCTGGGCAGACGGTGACAGCTGGACAACTCAACGATGCCTTCCAACGGCTGCTTGACAGTGGTGTTTTTGAAACAGTCGATTTGACCCCTCGTGGCAGCACTTTGGTCATCAAAGTTCAGGAATATCCGACGATCAACCAGATCAGCATCGAGGGCAACAAGAGGCTTAAGGATGAGCTGTTGCTCAATGCCGTTTCGTCTCAACCCCGCCGGGTCTTTACGCCTCAAGTTGCTGAAGCTGACGCAGACATGATTGCCGAAATCTATTTGGCTCAAGGACGTGTTGCAGCAACCGTCATCCCCAGAATCATCCGCCGCAGCGACAATCGGGTAGACCTCGTTTTTGAAATCTCCGAAGGTACGACGATCGAGGTTGAGCGCGTAAGCTTTGTTGGCAACCGGGCCTATTCCGACCGGCGTCTGCGCCGTGTGCTTGAAACCAAGCAAGCCAATTTCCTGCGTACATTCCTGCGGGGCGATACTTTTATCGCTGACCGGATCGAGTTCGACAAACAAGTGATCCGTGATTTCTACTTATCGCGTGGCTATGTCGATTTCCGCGTCAACAGCGCCAATGTTGAATTCACACGTGAGCGCGACGCGTTTTTCCTGGTGATGAATGTAACTGAAGGTCAGAAATTCTCATTCGGCAAGATCACCACCGTAAGCGAAATACCCGGTGTGGATGCGGCCGAATATCAGGCCGCACTCAAGATCAAGCCGGGTGTCACCTATTCTCCTTCACTGGTCGAAAACTCTATCGCCAGGCAAGAGCGTCTGGGCATTCGGCAAGGGGTGGACTTTCTGCGGGTTGAGCCGCGCGTCACGCGCAATGCACGTGATCTGACGCTGGATGTTGAATTCGTTCTGACCAAAGGACCGCGTATCTTTGTCGAGCGTATCGACATCGAGGGCAACACCACCACGCTTGACCGCGTGATCCGTCGTCAATTCGACACCGTCGAGGGTGACCCGTTCAACCCGCGTGAAATCCGGCAGGCGGCTGAACGTATCCGGGCATTGGGCTATTTCGCCGTCGCTGACGTTGAACCGCGCGAGGGTTCGACGCCCAGCCAAGTGATCGTGGATGTCGACGTCGAAGAACAGCCAACGGGCTCGCTCAGCCTCGGTGGTAGCTACTCGATCTCTGACGGTTTCGGCATTGCAATCGGCCTAAGTGAGTCAAACTTCCTAGGCCGTGGACAGACCGTCGGGGTTACGATTTCGACCGCACAGGATTCAGAAGAGTACTCCCTGAATTTCACCGAACCCTATCTTTTGGGCCGCAAGCTTCGCTTTGATCTTGGTCTGGGTTTGGCGTCGACCGACTCCAGTTTTGCCAGCTATAACACCGAGCGTGTGTTCTTTAACCCTCAGTTGAGCTATGCGATCGGAGAGCTGTCTTCGTTGCGCGTTCGCTATGCCTGGGAAAACAGCGAGATGAAGCAGCAGGACAACGAGGCAAACGGCGCGGTCATCGCCTCTGAGATTGATCAGGGTGAACGCACGACTAGTTCTTTGGGTGTGTCCTATGTATATGACAGCCGCCTTGGTGGGCTTAACCCCAATGCCGGTGTTCTGTTTGAGGTTGGCCTGGATGCCGCTGGACTGGGTGGGGACAACAAGTTCTACAAAACCAGCGCACGCGGGATTGCCCAAACACGCGTTCTGAGTGAAGAAGTCGTTCTTCGTGCATCGCTTGAAATGGGTGCAATGCACTGGACTGGCAACGATTTCAGCCGGACGTTGGATCGCTTTGTGTTGGGCCCCAATAAATTCCGCGGGTTCGAGCCAGCCGGTTTGGGGCCACGGGATCTGTCAAATGGTCAGGATGACGCTATCGGCGGGAATTACTATTGGGTCGCGCGTCTGGAATCGGACTTTCCTCTGGGCTTGCCCGAAGAATTGGGCCTGCGTGGAGGCGTGTTCTATGATTTCGGTAACCTGTACAATATCGACGATGTAAACACTTCGGGTGCCAACATTGTCGGTGCGGATGGGTCTATCCGTCATGTTCTGGGTGTTGCAGTCCTATGGGAAACACCTTTTGGCCCGCTGCGCTTTAACTTTTCGCAAGCGCTCAAGAAAGAGGACTTTGACAAGGAACAGAATTTCGACCTGACCATTCAGGCGAGGTTCTGATCTCGGATGCGAGGTAGTCTTCAAACCTATATGCAGGGCCCCATTCGGGCCCTGTGTCTTTTTCTGACCTTAACCCTGGCAGGACCGGTTACCGGACAGCAGCTTGGCGTGACACAAGCCAGCGTCCTGACAATCTCCAGCGAACGGTTGTTTTCTGACTCGGCGTTTGGACGTCGCATTCTCAGTGAGATCGAAGCAGAGGGGACTCTGCTTGCTGCCGAGAACGAGCGGATCGTTGCAGAGCTCAGCGCGGAGGAGAAGGACCTCACCGAAAAGCGCGCCTCTCTGTCTGCTGAAGAATTTCGTCCCCTCGCAGAGGCGTTCGACAGAAAGGTTCAGAACCACCGAGAAGGGCAGCGCGCCAAGCTTGATGCCCTTGCGCGTCGCAGTGAAGATGCACAACAGATGTTTTTTGAACTCGCCCGCCCAGTATTGATCGATCTTTTGCGCGAATCTGGCGCCTCGGTCATTATTCAACGCTCCAGCGTGTTTCTCAGTTCGGATCTGTCCGATGTGACAGATGCCGCCATCACCCGAATTGATACAGCCATTGGTGATGGAACAACACTTGACGAAGGTACAGGCGAATAGGTTTGCTTGCCCTCGGGTCGCGGTGTTGCTAACCACATTGAAAAGAGAAATCCAGAACAGGATATCAGAACTATGAGCACGGACACCAAAAGCGCCGACATTCAGCTGATTCAACGGATATTGCCGCACCGCTATCCGTTTCTGCTGGTCGACAAGGTGGTCGAGATTTCAGGCTATCAGTCAGCGGTCGGCATCAAGAACGTCACCATGAACGAGCCGCATTTCCAGGGCCATTTCCCTGGTACACCGATCATGCCTGGTGTGACCATTGTTGAAGCAATGGCGCAGACCGCAGGTGTTATGCTTGGCGTTGGGATGGATGTCATCGACAGCGACTTGTTGATCTATTTCATGAATATCGACAAGTGCAAGTTCCGCCGCAAAGTCGTGCCCGGTGACGTGCTCGAGATGCATGTTGAAACTGTGCGCGGCAAGAAGGGTGGCAAGATTTTCAAGTTCTCTGGCAGGGCCACGGTTGATGGAGAGGTCGCAGCCGAAGCTGAGTTCTCGGCCTATGTTGATTGGGACATGGAAAAGACAACATGAGCGGCATTCACCCTAGCGCAATCATCGAAGACGGTGCTCAGATCGGAGAGGGCTGTGTCATCGGCCCTTTTTGTTTTGTTGGTTCAAGGGTGCGGTTGAAAGACCGGGTAGAACTGAAGTCGCATGTTGTTGTTACCGGTGACACCGAGGTGGATGAAGACACCATAATCTTCAATTTTTCGGTCATCGGTGAAATCCCGCAAGACCTTAAGTTCGGCGGTGAAGATACGCGGCTGGAAATTGGCAAACGAAACCGTATCCGTGAACATGTAACAGTGAATTCTGGAACAGACGGCGGTGGCGGTGTAACCCGGATTGGCGATGACTGTTTGCTGATGGCTGGTGTTCACGTGGCTCACGACGTTCAGATTGGCAATCGCGTGATCATGGTGAACCATTCTGGTGCCGCGGGACATTGCATTATCGAAGACGATGTTATCGTCGGTGGGATTTCGGGTTTGCATCAATGGGTTCGTGTGGGCCGAGGGGCGATTATCGGCGCGCTGACGATGGTGCCCAACGACGTGATTCCCTATGGGCTTGTTCAAGCGCCTCGCGGCGAGCTGGACGGCCTGAATCTTGTTGGCCTCAAACGGCGTGGTGTCGCACGAGCTGATATTTCAGCTTTACGGGCAGCGTTTCGCGAATTGTCCGATGGTGACGGAACTTTTATGGACCGCGCCAAGCGCTTGGGTGAAGATGCCGAAAGCGAATATGTCCGCGAAATCGTCAATTTCGTAACCGGCGATTCGGATCGGTCCTTTCTGACACCGAGGAAGTAATATCATGTTGGCACTGATCGCGGGAACAGGTGTGTTGCCGGACGAAGTGGTTTCCTGTCTGGCTGAACGGCCCTTGATCTGTGCGATGGAAGGCTTTGCCCCGGATACTCTGTCTGCCGAAATCGTTTTCCCGCTGGAACAGCTTGGATCATTCATCGCAGATCTCAAAACCCGTGGCGTAACTGAAATCTGTATGGCCGGAGCGGTTCAACGTCCCGCCGTTGACCCGTCGCGCATTGATGCCGCGACGATGCCGTTGGTGCCTATTCTGGTGCAGGCAATTCAATCCGGCGATGACGGCGCATTACGGGCTGTCATTGGGATATTCGAAAACTCAGGCCTGAATGTCCGTGCCGCGCATGAGATTGCGCCTGAACTGCTGCCTCCGCTTGGTTGTTTGACAGAGGCACAGCCCTCAGACGCGGATCGCGCAGATGCGGATCGGGCATCCAGTATCCTGCGTGCCATGGGGGCAGCTGATATCGGCCAGGCCTGTGCAGTTTCCAAAGGGCAGGCTTTGGCGATCGAAGGAATTTTTGGCACCGCATGGATGCTCGAGTCTCTGACTCAACGGCCCGATGCGGGGGGTGGGGTGCTTTTCAAGGGTCCAAAGCCCGATCAGGACTTTCGCGCGGATCTGCCAGCTATTGGACCTGAAACCATTTCCAGCGCCGTCGCAGCTGGTTTGTCCGGGATCGTGATCGAAAAGGGCGGGGTGCTTGTATTGCAGCGACAACGTGTAATTGCTGAGTGCAATCGCCTGGGTTTGTTCCTTTATGTGCGTGAGCGAACCAACTGATGCGGGTGTTTCTGGTCGCCGGCGAACCTTCGGGCGATCGATTGGGCGGCGCGTTGATGGAAGGGCTACGTGCCCTTGTCCCAGATGTTACATTCGACGGGGTCGGCGGACCATTGATGCAGGCCCAGGGTCTGAACAGCCGCTTTCCGATGTCCGAATTGTCAGTGATGGGCCTGATCGAGGTATTGCCAAAATTCTTTCACCTCAAGCGCCGGATATCTGAGACAGCGCAGGCCGTGCTGGACACCAAACCTGACGTATTGATCACCATCGACAGTCCGGACTTCTCGTTGCGCGTTGCCAAGCTGGTCAAAGCGGCAAGCGATACTCGAACCGTCCACTATGTGGCCCCCAGCGTTTGGGCGTGGCGACCGGGGCGTGCGGATAAGATGGCCAAGGTCATCGACCATGTGCTGGCGTTGCTTCCGTTTGAGCCGCCCTATATGGAACGCGCCGGGATGGAATGCGATTTTGTTGGCCATCCGGTTGCAAGCGAACCCATCGCCTCAGATCGCGATATCCAGGAGTTTCGCGCCGCCTATGATCTTGGGGATGCTCCGCTGGTTCTTGCCTTGCCGGGGTCGCGCAAGGGTGAGGTTGACCGTCTGGCGCCTGTATTTGGTCAGGCCTTGGGGCAATTCCTAGCCGACCGGCCGGGTACGCGGGTTATTGTTCCGGCGGTTGCACATTTGGTCGAGGCCGTAACCGAACATCTGCAGACATGGCCAGGCAATCCCGTCGTGATCGACCCGCGCAATGTTCCGACCGAAGAGGCGGTTCAGCAGAAACGCGCAGCTTTTGCCGCAGCGGACCTTGCTCTGGCGGCATCGGGTACCGTGTCGCTTGAACTTGCAGCCCAGGCAACACCCATGGTGATTGCCTACCGCCTCAGCTGGCTGACCCAGAAACTGGCAGTACGTATGGTCAATCTGGACACGGTTACATTGGTCAATCTTGTCTCGGAAACGCGTTCCATCCCGGAATGCCTGCTGGATGACTGCCTGCCGGACAAGATTGCCGTAGCACTACGAGAGGTCGCCCTGAAACCTGACGCGCAGCGCAGCGCGATGGATCTGACAATGGAGCGCCTGGGTCGTGGCGGCGACGCCCCTGGTTTCAGAGCTGCAAAGGCCGTGTTGGCCAGAATGCCGTCCTGATGGCCGAGTTCATCCTCTTTGGTTTTTCGGCCTTTCTGGCATTGATACTGACCAATCTGGATAATCTTGCCGCCTTGGTGGCGCTGATCTTGGTGTCAGGGGACAAGCGGGCCGTCTTTGGCTTTCTGTTCGCACAGGGCTTGGTGATTTCGGCGTCCTTGCTGTTCGCCATGGGGATCGAGGGCGTAATACCGGGCTGGGCCGGGTATCTGGGGATGATCCCGCTGACACTGGGCTGTCTGGCCGCCATCCGCCAATGGCGCGGGCAGGGCGTCGACACTCCTGCGCATCTCGAAGCCGGAGCATCAATTTTGGTGACAACCTTACTGTTTACTAGCCTGTCGATGGACACTTTGGCCGTTCTGGCGCCGTTATTGGCGGATTCAACGCCAGGCTTTCGGATCGCCGGAGCCTTCGGCGCAGGGCTTGCCGTGGTAGGATTGGCCACGCTGGCGCTGCTGGGCGCCAAATCTCCGCTCATCAGTGGTCGCATCGCGCGCAAGCTTGAGATGCTTGTTCCTTACGTGATGATCTGCGCTGGTCTTTATATTCTCAGCAACTCGTGGACCGACGCAGTTTAGTATCCGCGCCAAATCCAGCCGCCGCCAAAGATGCGGCTGCCTTCGGACGCATAGAAGACACAGGCCTGACCGGGCGACACACCTTCTTCCGGGGTCAGCAACTCGACCTCGGCCGTGGTGTCCGAAAGCGGGCGGATGATGGCCTCACGCGGGGGGCGGGTCGAGCGAACCTTGACCAGGACGTGCCATTCATCGCGTGACGTAAACGGCTCATCGCCCAGCCAGTTGATTTCACGCACCGGAATGGTGCGGGTGGCCAACATCTCTTTGGGGCCGACTACGACGTGTTTCTTGTCGACATCCAGCTTCACCACGTAAAGCGGATCGCTGAGGCCTCCGATACCAAGCCCGCGGCGCTGACCAATGGTATAGTGGATTACCCCGTTATGCTGGGCCAGCACACGACCATCCGCATGAACGATCTCACCCGGTTCCGCCGCGCCGGGGCGCAGCTTTTCGATTACGCTGGCATAGTTGCCGTTGGGCACGAAACAGATGTCCTGACTGTCGGGCTTGTCGGCAACAGCCAACCCATATTGCGCAGCCATTTCGCGCGTTGCGTCCTTGGAGGGCAGGTGGCCCAGCGGAAAGCGCAGGAAATCCAGCTGTTCCGGGGTGGTCGAGAACAGGAAATAGGATTGATCGCGGTTGGCATCCTCGGCGCTGTGCAATTCAGGCCCGTTGGAGCCTGTCTTGCGCTGAATATAGTGGCCGGTGGCCATGCAATCAGCCTCAAGATCCTTGGCGGTTTCCAGAAGGTCCTTGAATTTCACCCGTTCGTTACAGCGAATGCAGGGAACCGGCGTCGCACCGGCCAGATAGCTGTCGGCGAATTCGTCGATCACGGCGTCCTTGAAGATGTTCTCATAATCCAGAACGTAATGCGGAAACCCGCGTTCCTCGGCCACGCGGCGCGCATCGTGAATGTCGATACCGGCACAGCAGGCCCCCTTTTTGGCCAGCGCAGCACCGTGGTCATACAGCTGCAGGGTGACGCCGATGACGTCATACCCCTGATCCGCCAAATGCGCGGCCACGACCGAGCTGTCCACGCCTCCGGACATGGCAACAACCACCCGCGTTTCAGACGGGGGCTTGGCAAAGCCAAGAGAGTTCAGCGGTGTCTCGGTGTCGAGGGCCATGACGGTTCCAGTACGGGTTAAGAAAGACCGGCAGAATATAGGAAAATTCTAGATACTCTCAAGGGGCGGTTTCACAACACATTAAGTAGCATGGTGTCAGCTTTGTCGCAGCACGAAGAGGACCGAAAGATGTATTTGCACAAAGTAGAGGGACCCAGGTCGGTAACCCTGCCGGATGGAACGGTTTTATCCCGGGCTGATCTGCCGCCAAAAGAGACAACCCGCTGGGTGGCATCCCGTAAAGCGATTGTAGTCCGTGGCGTTCTTTACGGATTGATCACGCTTTCGGAAGCCAAAAACCAATATGGCCTCAGCGATGAAGAATTTAATTCCTGGGTTTCTGCGGTCGCAGAACACGGAACGGACGCATTAAAGGTCACCACAATAAAAAAATATCGACAACCTAAGGGAGAGTGTGAATAAATGATTCAACGGTAACGTCAGATTAACCATTTTTGAGCAGGCTCGATTTTAATCGGTAAATTGAGCTGAATTGGAGCAGTAAATGCGTATACTTCTTGTCGAGGATGATCCAACCACGTCCAAAAGCATCGAACTGATGCTGACACATGCCAATCTGAACGTATATGCGACAGATTTAGGCGAAGAAGGGATCGACCTCGCAAAACTTTACGATTACGACCTGATCCTCCTTGATCTCAACCTTCCGGATATGAACGGGCATGAAGTGCTGCGCCAGTTGCGGATTGCGCGGGTGGAAACGCCGATCCTGATCCTGTCGGGGGCCGACGATACAGAAAGTAAAATTAAAGGCTTCGGATTTGGTGCTGACGATTATCTGACCAAACCATTCCATAGAGAAGAATTGGTTGCACGTATCCACGCCATTATTCGCCGCTCAAAAGGGCATTCTCAATCCATAATCCACACCGGGCGCGTTGCAGTGAATCTGGATGCGAAAACCGTCGAAGTGGAAGGCAAGGCCGTTCACCTGACCGGCAAAGAATATCAAATGCTCGAACTTCTGAGCCTTCGAAAGGGAACAACCCTGACTAAAGAGATGTTCCTTAACCATCTCTATGGGGGAATGGATGAGCCCGAATTGAAGATCATTGACGTCTTTATCTGCAAATTGCGCAAAAAACTTAGCAATGCCACCGACGGCGCAAATTATATCGAGACCGTCTGGGGCAGGGGATATGTGTTGCGCGATCCTCAGAAAAACAGCGTCGACGAACCTCGCATTGCGGTTGGCGCCTAGGCGCGCAAGTTTTACGTCGCCAAGGGTCCGGGGCGACACCCTCGCTCACTGAACAGCACGTCTGGACCTAGCCATGCCCTCGCCCTATCACTGAACTCCAAGAACAGTTGACGGGGCGAGGGCATGAGCAATTCCATTTCTGTATCAGACCTGACGGAAGATCAGGCACGCAATGAACTGGCGCGGCTGGCTGGGCTTTTACATCATGCGAACGCATTGTATCATCAGAAAGACGCGCCTGAGATTTCTGATGCCGACTATGATGCGCTGAAACTCAGAAACTCAGAAATCGAGTCGCGATTTCCGCAACTCAAGCGATCTGACAGCCCATCGGATATCGTTGGTGCCCGCCCCGCCGATGGGTTCTCCAAGATTTCACATGCCGTGCGCATGCTGTCTTTGGGCAACGCTTTTCAAGACGAGGACGTCTCTGATTTCGATCGATCTGTCCGAAAATACCTAGGGTTGGATGACGAGACGGGATTGAGCTATACGGCTGAGCCCAAGATCGACGGTCTCTCCCTTTCGCTTCGGTATGAGAGGGGTAGGCTTGTCCAGGCGGCCACGCGGGGAGACGGAGAAGTCGGGGAAAATGTTACCGCAAATGCGCTAACCATATCGGATATTCCACAGGTAATCACCGGCGCACCAGACATCCTTGAGGTTCGCGGCGAGGTCTATATGTCTCACGAAGACTTTGATCGTCTAAATGAGAGCCAGTCCAAGAAAGGCGAAAAAACCTTCGCCAACCCGCGAAATGCCGCCGCAGGATCCCTTCGTCAGTTGGATTCCGCAATTACCCGTTCTCGTCCCCTCAAGTTTTTTGCTTATGCCTGGGGGGAGCTGTCTGAGCCTCTGGCAAGCACCCAATACGAAGCCATACAGCGCCTGAAGGAATTCGGATTTTCAACCAACCCGCTAACCCGTTTATGCGCGGATACAAAGCAGATTCTGGATCACTATCGCAGCATCGAGCTGCAGCGCGCGACGCTTGGATATGACATTGATGGTGTGGTCTACAAGGTAAACGATCTTGCGCTGCAATCACGGCTTGGGTTCCGGTCCAGCACACCACGTTGGGCAATTGCGCATAAATTTCCGGCCGAGCTTGCCTGGACCCGTCTTGAAGCGATCGACATTCAGGTCGGCCGCACCGGCGCGCTGAGCCCGGTGGCCAGGCTGCACCCGGTTACTGTCGGCGGTGTGGTCGTGTCGAACGCAACGTTGCACAACGAAGATTACATTTCTGGTAAAGACGCAAAAGGCGGCGAGATACGCGAAGGCAAAGACATTCGGATCGGCGACTGGGTTCAGGTTTATCGCGCCGGCGATGTGATCCCGAAGGTTGCCGATGTCGACATTTCGAAACGCCCGGATGATGCCGAAAAGTTCATCTTCCCGGAAAAATGCCCCGAATGTCACAGCGATGCGATCCGCGAGGAAGGTGACGCGGTCCGTCGCTGTACCGGTGGCGTTATCTGCCCTGCGCAAGCCGTTGAGAAATTGAAGCATTTCGTCTCACGCAAGGCCTTTGACATCGAAGGGTTTGGAGCAAAGCAGATTGAGATGTTCTATGATGATCCCGATCTGCCAGTTCGGACCCCGGCTGACATTTTTACTCTGAAACAACGAGATAGTGTAAACCCGAACAGGCTGGCTAATCGCAAGGGATGGGGGGCGCAGAGCGCCACCAATCTGTGGCAAGCGATTGATGAAAAACGAGTTATTCCACTGGGTCGGTTGCTGTTTGCACTGGGCATTCGACATGTCGGCGAGGCAGCGTCGAACCTAATCGCAACGCATTACGGATCATGGGATGAGCTGGAAAAAGCGGTTACCATAGCGCATTGTCAGACCGGGTCAGAATGGGATGAGCTGCTGAACGTTGACGGTGTTGGTGAGGTTATGGCCCGCGCATTGGTTTCAGCCTTCGCCCAACCTGCCGAACGGCAGAGCATCGACGATCTTGTGGCTCAGCTTGATGTCCAAGACGCGAAACGGCCCGATACCTCGGGCAGCCCTGTTGCGGGGAAGACAGTGGTTTTTACGGGAACGCTTGAAAAGATGACCCGCGCCGAAGCCAAAGCACGTGCCGAGGCACTGGGCGCTAAAGTGTCGGGGTCAGTGAGCAAAAAGACCGATCTTTTGGTTGCAGGACCGGGCGCTGGATCAAAGGCGAAAAAGGCGGCTGAGCTTGGGATCGAGACGCTCGACGAAGATGGCTGGTTGCAGCTGATCGACGGCAAATGAGTGGTCGTCCCGAATCTCTGTTCCCGCTGTTTTCGCGGCTGGAAACGCTTGACGGCGTGGGGCCGAAGACGGCTCAGGTCTTGGCGCAGTCAGGTGTCGAGACCCCGCGCGACGTCTTGTTCGGGCTGCCTTATGCGGTGATTGATCGGCGCAGAAGAGACACCATTCAGGGCGTGGATTTGCCCTCGACGCTGACCGTAGAAGTCAGCGTTGGCATCCATCGCCCCCCTAGAAACAAGGGCGGTGCGTACCGTGTCCATGTTGAAGACAGCCAGACTGAATTTCAGTTGGTGTTCTTTCATGCCCGCGGCGATTACTTGCAAAAAGTGCTCCCTCAAGGCGCGCGCAGGGTGATTTCTGGCAAGATCGAGCTTTTCGACGGCATTGCTCAGATGGTTCACCCGGATCACATGCTGCCGCCTGCGGATGCAAAGGATATCCCTGAGTTTGAGCCTGTCTATCATTTGACCCAGGGGCTGACCCAGAAAACTGCCTTCAAGGCCGCGCGTAGCGCGGTTGCACTCTCGCCGGAATTGACGGAATGGATTGATCCCGCGCAGGTCGCAAAAGAGAACTGGCCAGACTGGCTGAGCGCTGTACAAGCAGCGCATAATCCGCAGGGTGCGGATGATGTAGCGTCTTTTTCTCCAGCGCATGAGCGTTTGGCCTATGATGAGCTGTTCGCGCATCAACTTACGTTGGCATTGGCCCGCCAAAGAGAGCGCAGGGTCAAGGGGATCGCCAGCGCTGGTACGGGCAAGCTGCAATCCCGTGTGTTGTCGAACCTGCCATACAAGCCCACCAACGCCCAACAGCGCGCAATTCAAGAGATCGCAGGGGATATGGCCTCCGATACGCGCATGAACAGATTGCTTCAGGGGGATGTTGGGTCCGGCAAGACTCTGGTTGCGTTCATGGCGCTGCTGGTCGCGGTCGAGGCGGGCGGGCAGGGCGTCATGATGGCCCCAACCGAGATACTCGCTCAGCAGCATCTGGAAGGGTTGCGCCCCCTCGCCGAAGAGGCGGGCGTGGTTCTGGAAATCCTGACCGGTCGCGACAAGGGGGCGGATCGGCGTGCCAAGCTGTTGGCGCTTCAACGGGGGGATATTCACATTTTGGTGGGCACTCACGCCGTATTTCAAAGCGATGTCGCGTTTCAGGAATTACGGCTGGCAATCGTCGACGAACAGCACCGATTTGGGGTCCGTCAACGCATGGAGCTGTCGGAAAAAGGCAGGGGGGCGGACGTTTTGGTCATGACAGCAACGCCGATCCCACGCAGTCTGGCCCTGACTCAATACGGTGACATGGACGTGTCCGTGCTTGATGAAAAGCCGCCGGGGCGTAAACCTGTCAAAACAGCGGTTGTGAGCACTGAACGGATTCAAGAAGTTGTCTCGCATCTGCAAAAAGCTATTGCTGAGGGCCGCCAATGCTACTGGGTTTGCCCGCTTGTCGATGAATCCGAAGTATCGGATCTGACAGCTGCCGAGGAACGGTTCAAAAGGCTGCGAGCAATTTTGGGGGACGGGATCGTGGGGCTGGTTCACGGCCAAATGCCGCCCGCCGACAAAGACGCTGCGATGAAGGCATTTCAGCAGGGGCAAACCAAAGTTCTGGTGGCGACCACGGTAATCGAGGTTGGCGTGAATGTTCCAAATGCCTCGATCATGGTCATCGAAAGGGCCGAGATTTTTGGCCTGGCGCAGCTGCATCAGCTTCGCGGCCGTGTTGGGCGAGGCGAGGCAGAATCGACATGTCTGCTGATGTATCAGCCGCCCCTCGGCGAAGGGGGGCGCAAAAGGCTGGAAGTTCTGCGCGAAACCGAAGACGGGTTCAAAATCTCTGAGACAGACCTGCAAATGCGCGGAGCGGGCGATCTGATCGGTACCGCGCAGTCAGGTCTGCCGAAGTTTCGTATCGCCGATTTGGAAAGGCAGGCCGGTTTGATGGCAGTTGCGCAGTCTGACGCAAGGGCTCTGCTGGGCGCGGACGCCAAACTTGAAACGCAAAGGGGCAAGGCGGCTCGTGTTCTTTTGTGGCTGATGAAACAGGATCAGGCAATCCGTTTGATATCAGTTGGTTAGACGAAAACAGGAACATTAGTTCACAAATGTTCTCAAAAAGTTCTTTACCAAGACATCAAAATATGAGAACAAAAGGTCAACAAAGGATTAAAACCCTGACCGGAGGAACCCATATGCTGACCCAGATCAAGACCACCCTAAGTCGTTCCCAGTCGACGCTGTTGCAGGACGCAGCAGGTGCGGTTGCACTGGTGGTCATACTTATGGTCGCACTTCATCTTCCCGGAACGTATTAAGCCTTTCTGCCTGCGATCTCGTGCCGATCACGCCGCGCTTGTCATCCCCATTTCAATCAAGGGTGACCTGCCTGTCCCAATACCCTTGAAGGGCCATGCCTCGGCCCCGCGCGGATATCCGGACCCCACATGAGAAACGCATTACCTGCCGCCGCCCTTTCCGCCCGGAAGGTGCGGCGGTCTTTTTTTAAAGCTGGCCGGTTTTCATAATTTCCAACAAAGCCGACAGAACCGAGTTCACTGCGACCGATGCCAGGATCATCCCCATGACCCGGCTGATGATGGCGGCGCCTGAATGGCCGATCAGCCGAATGATCGGTTCGGCCAGCAACATCAGGACAAAGGCAATCGCAACAACCGACAGCATGACCAAAGCCGTGATCCCCTGATCAGCAACACTGTACCTGTTGTTATCGGTCAAGATGACGATGGCCAGCATCGCACCTGGTGAGGCAAGCGAGGGGACGGCAAGTGGAAAGATCGCTGGGTTGTGTTTGTGGAGTTCGTCTTTGATGTCGTCCTCGGCAGCGCGCTGCTCGACTTCCTGTTTGGGCTCGCCAAAAATCATGGTCAGCGCGAACAGGAAAAGGATAATGCCGCCAGCGACTTGAAAAGAGTTCAGGCCGATATCCAGTGCCTCGATCAGCAGTTGCCCGAAGACCAGGAAAAACAACAGAATCCCGGCGCTGATAAGCGAGGCCACAAGCGCCATTTTGCGGCGTGCAGCGGCCCCAAGCCCTGCGGTAACAGCGATGAAGACCGGGATTGTTCCAATAGGATCAATAACAACCCAAAGCGTGACAAAATGCTCAAGTAAACCGTTCAAAACTGGAATTCCCTTCGTTTATTCCGAAAGGCTATAACGTTTCGCCCGTCAAAACCATGTTTAGGCGCAATTTGCACGTTCCGCCTGTTCAAATGCCTCTGCGGTTGCATCAAGAACCAGCAGGATCGAGGCATGACGGTTCTTATATTCCCGTGCGGGCATCAAAACCTCTAGCCCATCAAATGGGGCCTCGGGTGCCGATCCATCCTTTTTCAGCATGGCGGACAGTTGCTCGCGCGCCTTTTCGACCTGAGCACGCGTTGTTCCGACGATTGCCCCGCCAACAACCGAAGCGGAGGCCTGTCCCAAAGCGCAGGCTTTCACGTCCTGACCGAACTCTGAAATTCTGCCATCCTGAACTTTGACATCAACCGTGATGGTCGACCCGCATAGGGGCGAGCGTTTTTTCACCGTAGCGTCAGCATCATCAAGCCGGCATAGGTGTGGGATGTCAGCAGCAAGGGCCAGAATTCGGCCAGAGTATAGCTTTATCAGGTCATTCTCGCCGGACATGGCTTTCCCTCGTTGAATGTTCCCAATACATAGTGGCCATCCACCGGGATGCAAAAGGTTTTTGTCATGTCTTCCTCAGTCGCGTTCGATGCATCGAGTTTGAAATTCAACGAGGCTGGGCTGATTCCAGCCATCGCTCAGGACGAAAATACGGGCGAGGTATTGATGATGGCCTGGATGAACCAGAGCGCCATTGAAAAGACGCTCGAAACCAGACGCGTTACCTATTGGTCCCGCTCGCGCCAGTCATTCTGGATCAAGGGTGAAAGCTCGGGCCATGTGCAGGAATTGGTTGATCTCCGCGTGGATTGCGACCGGGATTGCCTGCTTGTCCTTGTGCGCCAGACCGGCCCGGCCTGCCACACCAACCGTCGATCTTGTTTCTACACAGCGGTCAGAGACGGGGACGAGGTCGAAATCATGCACCCCATGACCTGATTGGTCAAAGCCCCACCATCGCCCGAATATCTTCGGGCGTCGCACCTTCCTCGCGGAACTTGGCAATGGCGCGCGCATCGTCGCGTTTGGCCAGCCGTTTGCCGGCCTGATCGCGTATCAGGCGGTGATGCAGGTAGATCGGTGTCGGCAAACTCAACAGCGTCTGCAGCAGAACGTGGATACGTGTGGCTTCGAACAGATCCTGACCGCGAACCACATGCGTAACTTTTTGTGCAGCGTCATCCAGAACGACCGACAAGTGATACGACGTGCCCATATCCCGGCGCGACAGAACGACATCCCCAACCGTTTCCAACATCTCTGCCTGTGTAAACCGGACACAGCCGGATTCAGCGCCTGGACCTTCTCCAATCTCTTGAAACCATGCAGTGTTTTTATCGATCTGAAACAGGCTGGATGTTTGTTGCAAAGCTTCGGCCATATTCAATCGCAACGGAATATTCAGCGGGCGTGGTTGACCCGATGAACCCTGTTGTTTCCAACGTGTGCGACACGTTCCCGGATAGATAATCCCGTCCGGACCAAGAAGTGGGGCTCCTTCCTGGGGAGCGCTGGCCGCGTTGGCGATGTCTTTTCGGTTGCAGCTGCACGGGTACAGCAGCCCCCGCGACCACAGATCGTCCAGCACGGAATCATAGATTGCGGTTCGCGTGGATTGGCACAGCACCGGTTCAGGCCAAGACAGGCCAAGCCAATGCAAATCATCGTAAATCTGGGTTTCCCATTCCGGGCGCGAGCGAGATCGGTCGATGTCCTCGATTCTCAGCAAAAACAGCCCATTATTCGACTTTGCAAAATCATGGGCCGACATCGCCGAATAAGCGTGGCCAAGATGCAGCGGTCCTGTGGGCGAAGGGGCAAATCTGGTTACTAAAGTCACACTTTTTCAACAATATAAACGTCAGACTTCATGTCCATTCCCGGAAGGTGCGGGCCATATTCCCGGAACAGCAATCGTGCTGCGCCCATATCCAGCCAATCGCTGAGGCGAACGGTATAGCTGTGATATTCAAGCGTATGATCATTATAGGAAAAAGCAATAAGGCCGCCTGACGGTAACGCGTTGATGAGCATATCCAAAGTCTCAGGTGGTGCGGCACCCACGCCGATGACCCCGATTGCGGTGATGACCTTATACGCGCCAGACTGCAGCGGGCTGGGATCTGCGATGTCAAAGCTGATCAAGTTGCGATAAACCCCCTTTGCCAGAGCGCCCTCTAACATCTGCGGGGTGGGGTCTATTCCATCGACGACCTCAAACCCGACCGCGTTCAGCGCGACACCTGACAGGCCGGTACCGCAGCCATAGTCCAGAATTGGGGTTTTGGGCTCGGGCAGTTGCGACCAGAGAGCCCGGGCGATACGTCCCGGGGTCGCATAACCGTTTGACCCAACCTCATCATCATAAGACGAGGCCCATTTTTGATAATGTGCTTTGGTCGCCTGAGGCGAATCCAGCCCATAGACATCCTTTAGGAATTTATCGCTCATACCGATATGTTAGGACGTCGGGGCCGGACCCGTCCAGTCACCAATGCGCCAACCACTTGGTCCATTCTTCCTTGGCCCGGTCAGTATAGGCCTTGTAGCGGTCTTTTCGGCCACGCCGACCGCCTTTTAACCCATCGACAGGACGGAACAGACCGAAATTCACGTTCATAGGCTGGAATGTCTTTGCCTCGGCACCGCCAGTGATGTGGTGGATCAAAGCGCCCATGGCACTGTCCTGCGGAACTTCGGGAACGGTACGGCCCAACATCTCGGCAGCAGCCAGACGTCCGGCCAAAAGACCCATCGCGGCGCTTTCCACATAACCTTCGACACCGGTAATCTGACCGGCGAACCTGATATTGGGCTTTGATTTCAGCCGCATCTGGGAATCCAGCAATGTCGGAGAGTTGATGAACGTATTGCGATGAATACCGCCCAGCCGCGCAAAACTGGCATTCTCCAACCCCGGAATCATGCGGAACACATCGGTTTGGGCTCCGTATTTCATCTTGGTCTGAAAGCCGACAATGTTGAACAATGTTCCTAGCGCGTTATCTCGGCGCAGTTGAACCACCGCGTGAGGCTTTACCTCGGGCTGATGCGGGTTCGTCAGGCCGACCGGCTTCATCGGTCCGTGGCGCAACGTTTCACGACCGCGCTCGGACATAACCTCTATCGGAAGACAACCATCGAAATAGCCTGCGGTCTCTCCTTCATGGAACTCGGTCTTGTCCGCGGCCAGCAGGGCGTCGATGAAGGCGTCGTACTGTTCTCGGTCCATCGGACAATTCAGGTAAGCGGTGCGTTCTTCTTCGGTCTCACCCTTGTCATACCGAGATTGCATCCAAGCTTTGCTCATGTCGATGCTGTCTGCATATACGATTGGTGCAATGGCATCAAAGAACGCCAACGACTCGGCGCCGGTTTCCGCGCGGATTGCTTCTCCCAATCCAGCAGACGTCAGTGGGCCGGTGGCGAAAATCCATTGGCCGTCATCGGGCAGGGCGGTCACTTCTTCGCCAGTGATTTCGACAAGGGGGTGAGCCTTTAACCTGGCCGTCACAGATTCCGCAAACGGATCGCGATCTACAGCCAATGCGCCCCCGGCCGGCAGTCGGTGCGCATCTGCCGTTTTCAAGATCAACCCTTCGGCCTCGCGCATTTCCCAATGCAGCAGTCCAACGGCGTTCTGTTCGTCATCATCCGACCGGAATGAGTTCGAGCAGACCATCTCGGCCAAGTTGCCGGTCTGATGCGCAAAAGTTCCGACTTTTGGGCGCATTTCGTGAATCACGACCTCGACGCCCATTTCCGCCGCTTGCCATGCGGCCTCGGACCCGGCCATGCCGCCGCCCACGATATGCAATTTCTGTGTCATAAGCTGCCACATAGGGCACAGAAGATCGCAACGCAACACAGCAGCGATGGCGCACGGGAAATCATGTTTTCAAGGGATTTTTGGGGTCGCCGATGCGGGAATGTCTGCGCCAGTGAGAGAAACCAGCTCGGAGGGACCTTCCGCCCACGGCGACCCAAAAAGTGTTCAAGGCCTCAGCCTCGTCTCAGCATTGCCACAGTAACGCCCATTTGAAAAGTCCAAAAATGGCGACATTGCGGAAAAATATGCATGACAAATTCCTTATTGGCTCCAATTTGGATCTCTTTTTCCGATAAATGCAGATATTCCTTCTTCGGTATCCCGATGCATCATATTCTGAGCCATTACCTCGCCGGTATAGGAATAGGCTTGATCCAATGGCATATCCAACTGGCGGTAGAAGGCCTGTTTTCCGACTTTCACGGCAGATCCCAGTTTGGAGGCAAGCTGCTCGGCCAGTGAAACAGCCTCATGCTCCAACAGCATTTCTGGCACCACACGATTGACAAGACCCAGCTCAGCAGCTCGTGACGCCGGAATGAAATCTCCAGTCGTCAACATCTCGAAGGCGTGTTTGCGTGGAATGTTTCGGCTAAGAGCAACCATTGGGGTCGAACAGAACAGCCCGATATTCACACCGTTTACGCCAAACCGCGTCCCTTCAGCAGCTACAGCAAGATCGCAGGTTGCAACCAACTGGCATCCGGCCGCCGTAGCAATGCCGTGCACCTGGGCAATAACCGGCTGCGGAAGCGACTGAATTGAAAGCATCATTTTCGCACAGCGATTGAATAGGTCCTGGAAATAGGCTTTGCCGCCGTCTTCAGATTGGCGTCCTGCTGTCATCTGTTTCAGATCATGACCCGCACAAAAAGCTTTGCCTTTACCAGAAAGGATCACCGCCCGGATGGAACTGTCTTCGCGCAGGGCATCAAGTTCAGTCTGTAGCGCAGCCAGCATTTCGTCACTTAGGGCGTTGAGACGGTCTGGCGCATTCATTGTAAGCCTAGCCACGGCGTCTGCGTCATTTCGTTCCAGAATTCCCATCTTGCCCTCCGATCTGATGTGAGGCCAACTCTAGGTCGGCAAATCCAGGAGGGGAAGTATGTCATTGGCAATGAATCGGGAGGAACTGGAGGATTATTTGAGCCAAATCTTCCCCCAGGTCAGTCAGGATTATTCGGTCCAGGATCTGACCGAAAAGTCCATCGTCATGAGACTTTCCGTTGGCGACCGTCATTTGCGCCCCGGTAGGACTGTCTCGGGGCCGTCTATGTTTGGATTAGCTGATGTAAGCGTTTACGCACTGATCCTGGCGCGCAGGGGCCAGCAGTCTCTGGCCGTGACAACCGGTTGTTCAATGGACTTCATGCGTAAACCGGATGGAAATGCAGATTTGATTGCGCGCTGCACCTTGCTGAAGCTAGGAAAATCCCTTGCCGTAGGTGACGTTCTAATATTTTCGGAAGGGTCAGACAAACCCGTCGCTCGCGCAACGATGACCTATTCTTTACCACCAGAGGGGTCAGCTGCGGCAGCTTTTGGGTGAAAAAATGGCCGGGATAAACCCGGCCAAGGAAGAGGTCCCATATAGGGACTGGGGATTATCTAGCCCTGCCAAAAAGGGCGTTCGATCTCTCGTCTGGCCTGATAATTAGTCAGGCCCACATCCTTCAGCAGCCTGTCATCGAGATTGGACAAGTTAATTCGGCTGCGGCGTTGCCGCTCCCATTTTGTGACCGTCGCCGCAAACCGCACGGCCAGTGCGGCAATCAGCGGCAGCCGGGGGCTGTCGTTAAGCGCTATCAGGGCGGGGTTGTGCATTGCGCGTGTCATCTTGGGGTTCCTTTCAAATTGTATTGACACAAACGTAATATGTTCGGTATGAACACTTGATACATTCAGAATTGTGCTGCAATCAAAGGAAGAATTGTAATGGATACAATTTGGCCAGAGTCACTGCCTAAATCCAAAGGGCCAAAATATACACTGGTCGCCGATACAATTCGAAAAGCTATAGATAACAATATTTTGGAAGTCGGTACAAAACTGCCGCCGGTGCGGGAACTTGCCTATAGGTTACAAATCACACCGGGCACCGTTGCGCGCGCCTATACGATACTCACAGACGAAGGTCTGCTCAGCGCCGAAGTAGGACGTGGTACATTTGTGGCCCCGCCCAAGGCGCCTCTGCTCGATGATGTCTGGGCTCGGCAACTTCATCTCAGAGATGACAAATATGAAGCCAATGTCAGCCTGTTCAGCCCAAGGCTCGCCGATATGGGGCAGGTGGCCCTGATCCGCGAATGTATGCAGAAAGTGGCACAATCCGATCCACGCCTGTTTATGAACTATCCAACCCGCGATGCGTATAAACCTATGCGACAGGCTGTTGTAGATTGGCTTTCCGATTTGCCATTGGGACCAATTTCGCAGGACGATATCGTTCTGACCCACGGCGGACAAAACGGCCTTTGCCTTGTATTTCAGACAATATTACGCGGACCAAAGCCGATCGTTCTGGTCGAGGATCTGTCATACGCAGGGTTCCGACGGGCCGGTGAGTTGATGCGTGCAGAGGTCATTGGCGTAAAGATGGACAAATGGGGCGTGGATCCAAACGCTATGGAGCATGTCCTTCGCCAGTCGGCGGCGCAGGCCATATGTGTCTCACCCGAGGTTCAAAATCCGACCGGCTCACATACACCACTGGAACGCCGCAAAGAAGTTGTGGAAATCGCACGGCGGTTCGGCGTCCAGATAATCGAGGACGACTGCTACCGCATGGGTGATGCAAGAGCGCCCAGCTATCGCGCCCTGGCGCCGGAAAGGGGATGGCATGTGTCGTCGATCTCGAAGATTTTGACGCCCGCACTGCGTGTCGGGTTTGCCATAGCGCCGCGCGAGCGCAGCGTTGATCTGCGCCGTTCTGCGGAATATGGCTATTTTGGCCTTGCTCAGCCGCTTGCCGAACTGGCGCGGCTGATGTTGTCTGATCCGCGGACGCGCCAAATCGCAAAAGATGTCCGGACCCGGATGGGGGAATATGTGCGCGTGGCCGTAAACGCCCTAGGTGGGTTCGACCTGAACTGGGCCTCAGATGTACCTTTTGTCTGGCTGAACTTGCCTTCTGGTTGGCGAGCGGCTGCGTTCAGCCGCGCAGCCGAGCGAGAGGGAATTCAACTGCGGTCTGCCGATGAGTTTGCTTTGCGTGACGGGCGCGCACCCAATGCGGTTCGCATAGCCATGAACGGGCATGTATCGTTGGATCAATTCGAGGACGCAATGCAGCGTCTCAGGCGTCTGCTGGATAATCCACCCGAACAGATTTCGGTGTAAGGGGACGCTTAATGGATATTTGGGAAATGCGGGGCAGAGGATTTGTCGTCACACCTATGCTCAAAAGTGACTTCGAAGACCTGCACCTTGCAGCCAGCGATCCGCTGATTTGGGCCGGGCATCCCGCCAAATCCCGCCATCAGAAAGAAGTTTTCGCCCCTTATTTCGATTTTCTGTTGAGCGCAGGTGGGTCAGTGACAGTACGCGAAGAGGCGACAGGCCGGGTCATCGGGTGCTCTCGCTATTATGAGCCTCCCGAGGTTCCCGGGGGCATCGGCATTGGATACAGCTTTATTACCCGTGATCACTGGGGCGGAGCCAGCAATCGGGCGATCAAATCGCTGATGGTAAATCAGGTGTTCGGCGAACTGGATGAGGTCTGGTTTCATATCGACCCAACCAACTTGCGATCACAAAAAGGGACCGCGAAACTTGGGGCGCGGTACGTTGATACCCAGCAACTTGTTCTTGGTACCGGGGCTGGGCAGTGGATGCGTTGGGTATTGACGGAAAAAGATTGGCAAAAACATGGGGTAAAATAATACCTATTTTGTAATGCATTGTTTTTGCTAAGTTAAAACTGATTTGTGTGTATTGACCCGCCTTTCGCGTGGGTTTAAACCCCATCCATCGAATTCGGACCGCTCCGTATGGGGGCGGTCTTTCACATCAAACAGGACTATCCTGCCATGAAAACCTTTTCTGCAACACCTGCAGACATCGACAAGAAATGGATCCTGATCGACGCCGAGGGCGTTGTTCTGGGCCGTCTTGCCTCGATCGTCGCCATGCGTCTGCGTGGCAAGCACAAAGCGTCGTTCACCCCGAACATGGACATGGGCGACAATGTCATCGTGATCAACGCTGACAAAATCCAGATGACCGGCAAGAAGCGCGAAGAGAACTTCTACTGGCACACTGGCCACCCGGGCGGCATTAAGTCGCGCACCAAGCAGCAGATCCTCGAGGGCAAGCACCCCGAGCGCGTCGTGACCCAGGCGGTCAAGCGCATGCTGCCGGGCAACCGCCTGTCGCGTCAGGTTATGACCAACCTGCGTGTCTATGCCGGTGCCGAGCATCCCCATGAGGCGCAAGCGCCCGAAGTTCTGGATGTTGCATCCATGAACAAGAAAAACACCCGGAGCTAATGACCATGGCTGATCAGATCAATACTCTCGAAGAGCTGAGCGCCGTAGCAGGCGTTGAAGTTGTGGCCGAAGAAGTCATCGTGCGTGAACCCGTACGCGACGAACTGGGTCGTGCCTATGCCACCGGCAAGCGTAAAGACGCTGTTGCCCGCGTTTGGATCAAGCCGGGCTCCGGCAAGGTCACCGTGAACGGCAAAGACCAGGATGTGTATTTTGCACGCCCCGTTCTGCAGCTGATCCTGCGCCAGCCTTTCCAGGTTGCCGGCGTAGAAGGTGAGTTCGACGTTGTTGCAACCGTCAAAGGCGGTGGCCTGACCGGTCAGGCCGGTGCGGTCAAGCACGGCGTGTCGAAAGCGCTGCAACTGTACGATCCCAGCCTGCGTGGCGCACTGAAGGCCGCTGGCTTCCTGACCCGCGACAGCCGCGTTGTGGAACGTAAGAAATACGGTAAGCGCAAAGCGCGTCGTTCGTTCCAGTTCTCCAAGCGATAATCGCTCGTACGAACTTTTAAGACTGTTTCAAACGGCCGCACAATGTTGCGGCCGTTTTTCTTTTGTTGATTGGGATTTAGTTTACCGAATCTGTTGTCGAACTCAGCCGGCTGTTTTGGTTTCGATCAGCGGGGCCAGAATCTGGAACATGAATTCGGACAGAACCCTGTTGCCGTCCGCATTCAGATGGCCATCGTATCGGAAATACAGGTCTTCACCCTTGGTGCCGTATTCCTCGGCGAGGTAGGGCAGCGCTTCGTGCCACTGAAATCCTTGCTCGGCCACCACACCCTCCATTAGGCGGTCGGGTAGGCCGGGATCGACCTCGGGATCGGAAGATGTTTTCGCGGCCTGAAGAACCTGAAACAACTGTGGGACGGACACGACCACAAGCTCGGACCCCTGCGACTGCGTGAAGGTTGCCATGCGGGAAAACACCTGCTTTGTCGTCTCGACTTTGGCTTGAAACAGATCGCTCATCGGGGTGGTGAAAAAGGCCTTTCGCGGCGTCATCAGGTACAGTTGGGTATAGGTCTGATCGTTCGCCATCAGCATTCGCTTTAACAGCGTAACCGAGTGTAGCGAGGATTTCTTGATATTCCCCGAGCCTACAACCGAACTGACATCGCTAAAGGCGACATCAACGCCATCAACGGTCCGAATGGGCTCATTTGCGAACATATCATTGGGAAGAAAGGTAACCAGCACGATATCAGGGTCATATTTTTCGCTTAACCGCTCGAGATACAGCGCCTGTTGAGATGTGTTATATCCCGGAACACCTGCGTTGATCAGCTGAACAGGCATGCCTTGATCCAGGAACTTCTGGGCCAAGAGTTCTGGCCAGATATCGCCCAGCTCATTTGATGCGCCGAAGGTAAAGGAATCTCCCAGCAACAGGATCTTGATGGTTTTTCCATCGTCTAATGCACTGGCTGGAAAGCGGGTTTCACGAAACCCGTTTTCGTCGACTTTATACTCAACCGTGAACTCTGGTGCATTGATGGCGACGACGGTGTTTGGCCTGTTCGTATGCCCGACGACCGGGTCCTTCAATCCAAGTGGACCACCCTCTGGATATGTTGTCAGAACGCCTTGTGGTGACAGCCAACGGATGCCCAGCTCCACACCAGCAAGAAGCGTTGCAGAGATCATCACGATGATCAGAAAGTTCAGAATTTTTGACCGCATTTTTTATCTAACTACCTAGAATACCATTTACCGAATTGGTCCCGTTATCGTTGTAATGACGAGGACGCACAAAAAACATTTCTGAATGTTGAGATTAACAGCCCGCACACGTCAAGCGTGAGACGAAAAGAAAGTCACTCCAACACGGATTTGTCAGTCCGCTTCACGTCCTAAAGCCTGTTGAGCCAAAGCAAGGAATTTCTGCCGAGTCTGCTCGATCTTTCGTTTGTTCAGGCTTGGGAACCACCTGCGAACTGGGATCGCCTGCTTATTTCCGAAACTGTCTATCCAGACCCATCGTCCTGAGCCGTCGGCCAACGTCTGATAGACGATGTTGCCGGGGTTCTGGTTACTGACCAAAACGTTCTCTTTGACCAAAATGTCAAAATGCGCGTTCAAAGAATCCAAGTGATGCGGCTTAAGGCGACGGCTTTGGACCATACCAATAAGGCTGGGCGATAGCTGCCCGTCAGGCTCGGAAATCCGCTCGTACATAAGCGCCAGACCCAGGTCCGTCTGAACCACACCTCGCACCTCACATACGGGGATAGGGGCAGCGGATTTCTGGTGACGCACCATAAGATCAAACGACTCGTGAAACTCGCGCAGAAATCCTTTGAACGCCGTCGAGCGTCGAAACATCCGATCAAACCAGGTATCCGTCACAAGATGAGCTTCGTCATCTATCGTCTGAGGTTGCGGGATCTTCAGCAGAGTGTCCGGCAGATCAGGGTGTTGATAGACAAATTGCCGATTACCCTGCGCGATGATCTTACGATCTTTCAACGATAACAGATTTTCGATTCGAGTTTTTTCCATTTCGCCTAACTATAGCGGTTTTGCATTGGAACCAATTATCCGCAGGTGGATAGCCCAAAACAAAATGAAAAAGCCGTCCGTATTGGAACGGACGGCTCATGGTTTCTAACGCCTGAATGCTGATTAAACTCTGTTTTTCAGTCGTTACTCTTCGTGGACCAGCTTCCAAGCACCGTTTTCAACAACGCTCACAAACACCGTGTCGGCACCTTGGTGGTCGTCCGGCGAAAACGAGATGTGATTTCCAACCAGTTCGTCGTTGTAGTCGAGTGTCTCCATCGCAGCGATAAAACTGTCATGAGTCAGATCGGGGCCGGCGGCGTCCAGCGCCTTAACCATCATTTCAGCCGCAGAATAGCCCAACATCGCAAATCCAACGGGGTCTTCGCCTGTTGCAGCCTTATACTCTTCGATGAAGGCTGCAGGGGCCGGTTGATCCGCGCGGGCCCACAAGTCCAGCCATGAGGCGGCGGCATAAAAACCATCCGTCACGCCACCCGGCACCTGCGCAACGACGGTCAGGAAGCTGGCTGATGTTCCCAAGAATTTCATATCCGTTAGACCCATCTTTTTGGCGGTGCCAACCACAGTGATCGCCTGCCGAACCCCAAGGGCCATGGTGACGATGTCGCAGCCTTCATCTCTGAGCTTGCTCAGAGAGCCCACGAAATCGGTCTCATCGGGCTTGTGGGTGGTTTCTGTGCCAAAACCGATCCCAGCCTCTTCGGCACCCGCCTTGCTGCCTTCCAGAATCTCCTCGCCGAAATCGGTGGGCAGATACATGGTGCAGACTGTTTGCGATCCGAATTCGCTGGCCAGATAGTTCACGCCGACACGCGCCTGATCGAAATAGGTGGAAAAGGACGTGAATTTGTTGCGCACTGGTTCTTGCAGCATTTTCTGCGACGACGTCAAAGGCGCGACATTCGGAATGCCCTTGGGATCCAGCAGTTTGAATCCGGCCAGGTTCATCGGCGTACCCAGAGATTGCAACATCGCAAACACCTTGTCGCGGTTCAGCAACTTGTTGTAGCCCTGCATCGCGCGCGGCATCTGATAGCCATTATCCTCAACCACAAAACGGATGGTCCGACCGTGAACACCACCTGCAGCGTTCACGCGGTCGAACACCACATTGGCGCCTTTGGTGGCTGGGACACCAACAGCGGCGAAGATTCCGCTCAGATCATTGACCGAGCCGATTACGATCTCATCATCCGTAACACCCTGTGTCTGAGCGCTGGAGAGTGTCGCGACAGCCGTCAAAACTGTGGCAGCGGACAGCCGTTTAATCAGATTCCTCATTATAATCCTCCCTTTGGATAACGTTTTGTCTAATTGTACATGTCTTCAATAAGATGTTCGTGTTTCTTTTCCACAAAGCTGCGCTTGAGCTTCATTGTGGCCGTCAGTTCGTCATCATCTGCCGTCAGCAGAACATCTATCAGGCGGAAATCCTTGATCTGCTCAACCCGTGCGAAATCCTTGTTTGCGGCCCCCACTTCGTCTTTGATCTGGTCCCGAACCTCGGCGGAGGCACAAAGAGAGGCGAAATTCGAGAAGGGGACCTTTCGATCCTGCGCAAATTTCTCCACGTTTTCCTGATCTATCATGATTAGTGCAGTCAGGAACTTGCGCTTATCGCCAATTACAACTGCGTCCGAGATAAAGGGGCTGAACTTGAGACGGCTTTCAATCTCGGCCGGGGCGATATTTTTGCCGCCCGCCGTGATTATAAGATCTTTGAGGCGACCCGTAATGGTCACGAAACCGTCTTGGTCGATCTGGCCCATATCACCAGTACGCAACCAACCATCGGCAGTGAAAGTCTCGGCTGTTTTGGCGTTGTTTCGCCAGTAACCCTGAAAGATGTTCAACCCTTTAAGCTGAATCTCTCCACCTTCGGAAATACGGACGTCATTAACGGGCACAGCCTTTCCAATGGTTCCGATCCTGTTGTTTCCAAGTGTATTCAATGTCGCCAGGCCCGATGTTTCGGTCATACCAAAACCTTCGACCAGAGGTACACCAATGGCCCAGTACCATTTCAGCAAGTCCGCCGAAATCGGGGCGGCGCCGCTTCCACCGCGCCGCATATTGTCCAACCCCAGCATCCGGCGCAGGTTACGCAGAACCAAACGGTCCCAAAGCCAGTACTGCGCGGCAACACTGGCCGGGACCGGCTTGCCCGCCAGGATATATTCGGCACGTGCCAGACCCGCCTTTACCGCCATTTCAAAGGACGCGCGCCCGGTCGAGGTTGCATCCTGGGCCATGATCTGAACCTGAGAATAGATCTTTTCCCAGACACGCGGGACCGCCGTAAACGTCGAAGGAGAAACCTCTTGCAGATTTGCGAAAACAGTCTCGGGGCTTTCGGCAAAGTTGACGACAGATTTCGTTGCAAGCGGGAAATATATGGAAACATCACGCTCGAGGATGTGGCAGAGCGGCAAAAAGCACAGCTGTTCATCTGTTTCCAATGCGGGCAAGGAATGAGCGCCGGCTTCGATTGCGGCAAGGATGTTCTCGTGGCTCAGCATTGCGCCTTTTGGCATGCCGGTCGTGCCCGATGTATAAACCAGAAGAGCGGTATCCTGCGGGGATGCCAGCGCGATTTCCGCTTCAAAGCGGTCGGGCTCTTCCATCTCGACATGCTGGCCCAGCTCATAAAGATCGCTGATCATCATGCAGCGGTCGTGGTCCAGATCATGCAGGCCTTCATCCTCGAGGATGATGACCTTCAAAAGGGTCGGCAGATCCCCTTCGACCTCGAGGAACTTGTCCAACTGCTCTTCGTTTTCGACCACCAGGAAACGGCTGTCACTGTCATTGATCAGGTATTTCACCTGGGCGGCCGCATCCGTCGTGTAGATGCCCGAGGCAATCCCACCGACGCCCTGAATGCCCATATCGAACCAGGCCCATTCTTTTCGGTCTTCGGAAAGGATCGAAACGACCTCACCGCGTTTCAATCCCAGCTTTTGCAGGGCGAGGCCGATCCATTTCGCGTGCTGCCAGTAATCCGTCCATGAATAGGATTTCCAGATACCGAAATCCTTTTCACGATGCGCCGTACGCGCGCCCAAATCGGCACAACGCTTTTGAAATAGTTGCCCGATGGTTGTGCATTCGTCCACATAGACCGGTCGCTGACCGGGATTTGCGTTGTACTGAACACCGTTGATCATGATCTGAGAGGGCAGGGTGCTTATATTCATGCGCTCACCTCCACGTCTTCTTGCGTTTCCAGCGGCGGTTTTCACGCGCACCTTCTTCCTGCACACCCAGATAGAAATTCTGGATGTCTTCTGACTGCATCAGCTCATCCGCGGGGCCATCCATGACGATGCGCCCAACCTCCATGACATAGCCGTGATGGGCCAGTTCCAGCGCAGCATTGGCGTTCTGCTCAACCAGCATCATCGTCATGTTCTGCTCGTCGTTCAGGCGCTTCAGGATGCCGAAAATCTCTTGCACAAGCAAAGGGGACAGGCCCAGAGACGGCTCGTCCAGCAACATAATCCTTGGATTTGCCATCAAGCCACGCCCGATGGCCAGCATCTGTTGTTGGCCGCCAGAAAGGGTGCCTGCCTCTTGCGTGCGCCGCTCTTTCAGGATCGGGAAGTAGGAAAAAACCAGTTCGCGGTCATGGTCAATCTGGCCTCGGTCCGAGGATGTATAGGCGCCGAGGCTCAGGTTCTCATCCACGGTCAAAAGGGGGAATACTTCGCGCCCTTCGGGTACGTGGACGACGCCTTTCTGCACAACTTTATGTGGCTCGGCCCCTTGAATTTCGACCCCGTCAAAGCTGATCTTGCCCTTTTCCGGGTCCATTACGCCGGACACGGTTTTCATCAATGTGGTCTTGCCGGCCCCATTGGCCCCAAGGATCGACACGATTTTACCCGGAGGCACATCCAGCGACACGCCCCGGATTGCCATGATTGGCCCGTAAAAACTTTCGACATTGCGAATGGTCAGGATCGGATCGCTCATGACACTTTCCCTAGATAGGCCTCAACCACTGCCGGGTGTGACTGTACCTGCGCAGGGGTTCCCAGTGCGAGCATTGCCCCATCCGCCATTGCAAGGACCCGATCCGAGACGCCCGAAACCAAAGCCATGTCATGTTCGACCATCAGCACCGTAATCCCCATCTGCCGCCGGATATCATCTATCCACCAGCGCATATCGGTCGTTTCCTCGACCGACAGCCCCGAGGCCGGTTCATCCAGCAGCAACAACTTGGGATCGGTGGCCAGGGCGCGGGCAACTTCAACCACTTTGCGCACACCGTAGGGCAGGCCTGATATCATCTTGTCGCGATAGGCCTGCAAATCAAGAAAATCTATGATCTCTTCTACCTTTTCACGGTTTTCGATCTCTTGCCGCCGGGCCGACGGCAGGAACAGCACCTCGGACAAAAGTTTTGTCTTGCGGTGCCGATGACGCCCGACCAGCAGGTTCTGCAGAACAGTGGCGTGTTCGAACAGTTCGATATTCTGAAACGTCCGCGCAACACCAAATGCTGCAACGCCGGACGGTTTCACCTGCAGCAAGTCATGCCCGTCATACCGGATTGAACCCTCTATTGGTTCATAAAAGCGAGAGATCAGATTGAAAACGGTCGATTTACCCGCGCCATTGGGGCCGACTATGGCAAAAACCTCGCCGTCTTCGACTGAAAAGGACAGGTCGTTCACAGCCGTGACGCCACCAAATTTCAAGGTGACATTCTTAAATTCAAGCAGGCTCATCTCAGACGCTCCGTCTTGAGATAGGATTTCTGACGTTTGAACATGTCCTTGCGATAGAAGGGAAACAGTTCGAACCATGTCCGGATCTTCAGCCAACGTCCATACATCCCCATGGGTTCAAACAGGATAAAGGCGATCAAGATCATGCCGAAGATACCAAATTCCAATCCCGGAATTGCGACGGTGCTGCCCCCGAAAACTGCGCCGACATACTCTTTTGCGATCGACAAAAATTGCGGCAGAAACCCTATGACGACAGCGCCCAGGAATGCCCCGTGGATTGAGCCCAGACCACCGATCACGATCATCATCAGCAGCTGAATTGAGATTAGGACGCTGAATGTCTCGTTATTGAATGCGCCCGAGAACATCCCCATCAGAGCACCTGCCCAGCCGGTCACAGCGCAGGACAGGGCAAATGAAATCATCTTGGTCTGCGCAATATCAACACCCATCGCCTGGGCCGAGACCTCAGAATCTCGCACGGCGATGAAACTGCGCCCAAGCGGTGCGCGCAGCAGGTTGATATAGCCCAGAGTGACCAGAACCGCGACTGCAAGCACCAGCCAAAAGAATTGGACCGGCGTAGCCCAGCGATCGACCATGAATCCAAATATCTCGACCCCGCCGATATATTTACCGGCGACCCCGCCGGTGATCGGCTCGGCCAGGACAATCACGTCATCCATCAGGATCGACAGGGCCATGGTAAAGATTGCCAGGTAGATACCGTGAAGGCGCAGGGCCGGGATAGCAACGGTCACCCCTGCTATCCCGGTCAGGATACCGGCGATCGGGAAGGCCAGCAGGAATGGCAAGCCTGCCTCAATCAAGATGATATTCGCATAGCACCCAAAGGCCAGAAAAGCCGCATGCCCAAGGCTGACCTGTCCGGTATGGCCGGTCAGTATCATCAACCCAAGACCTGCAATCGCCCAGATCAGAACATTTGTCAGCTCACCCAGATAGAATGCGTCCAACCACCACGGAGCGGCGATCACGACGCCTAGAAGGATCAGGTATAGGCTCAGTTGATACCGGTCTTTCCAAGGCCGGATATCTTGCATGTAACTGGTCTTGAAAATGATCCGCATGGCTTAAACCTTTTTGACCCTAACTTGGCTGAACAGCCCATTGGGGCGAAAGATCAGGACAGCCAACAACAGCGCATAAGGTGCAACCTGACTGTACCCAGCAGCGATATAGCGACTGGCAAACGGTTCGATTACGCCAACGATCAAACCTCCGGCCAATGCTCCAGGTAAACTTCCGAATCCGCCAATGACCGCAGCGGCGAAGGCCTTAATGCCCAGAAGTCCGGTTGCCGGGTCCACGGATCCTTTCGCGGCAAACAAAATGCCTGCGATACCCGCAACCACGCCGGCCAACGCCCAGATGAAACCCTGCACACGTTTTACCGGGATTCCCATATAATAGGCCGCCAGCTGATTTTGTGAGGCACCCTGCATTGCAAGCCCAAGCTTGGTGCGACTGAAGAACTGGTACAGCCCCCAGGTCAGCAGAACGGTAACGACAATAACCGCCACGTCCTCCATCCCCAGTACAAGGCCACCAAAACGCACTTCTTTTCCGGCCAGTGGATTCTGCAGCGTCTGCGGTTCGTGCCCCCAAATCAGACCAGCGACAAATCGGATTACAAAGCCCAGGGCGATGGTCAGAATGACCACAGCCGTCTGGCTTTCCCCGAAAAGCCGCCGAATGATCAACCGGTCCAGCAAGTACCCCAGCACTCCCATGATCCCCAACGAGATCGGCAAGGCCAGCCAAAAAGGCAGCCCCATATATTCGGCATTTGTAAGCCCGATGGTAACAAAGGCGCCCAGCATCATGAGATCACCCTGTGCGAAGTTCACTGCCTCAGTCGCCTTGTAAATCAGAACAAATCCGAGCGCGATCAGCCCATAGACACAGCCATTCGCCAGCCCGCTTATCAGCAGCTGCGCATTATCCAAACTCACCTCCCTATACCGGTTGCTCCGGGTTCATTTAGATCCCGGGCCTCCTCCTTAGCCCGAGGTTAGTACTACAATGGCGTGATAATTACCTTTCCGTCACTCTTTTGCAGTGCATCAACCAGCCCGGACATAACATTTTTTAATGTAAGCTTTTCAGAAACATCTGTTTTCCAACGCCCGTCCGCAAAGCGGGCCTGAACCTCGGCAACGACACGTACCACATCTTCGCGAGGCGTCGCTGTCATCCATTGTGTCAGCCAAAACCCTTCGATTTTCTTACCCATAAAGATGAGCTGTCCCGTCTGCGTTAGTTTGGGCAGTTCAGGGCTGAGCTTGCCATAACACACCCAGCGCGCACCTTTCGGCATCGCACAGAAAATCTGTTCGGAAATCTGGTCGGCGACGGCATCCAAAAAGACCCGAGGTTTAAGCTCTTTGCTAAGCGCTGCGAATTTCTGCAGCATGTCGGGGTCTGATGTTACCAGCACGTCATGCGCGCCCAGCTCTTTCAATGCAGCAACGGTCTCAGCGCGTCTCACGATCGCAATCGGCTTGAGCCCAAGATCGCGACCGAGGCTGCACATAAGCTTGCCTAACTGACTGGTTGCGGCAGATACGATAAAAGCATCTCCGGCCTGACGCGCCAGATCGACCATCGCCATGGCCGTCATCGGGTTCACAATCTGTGCTGACCCATCGTCATCCAAGATATCCGGGCGCAGTGGAATACACATTTGTGCATCGGTCAGAGCGTACTCGGCCCAGGCACCGGAATGAGTGGCCATGAATGCCACGCGCTGTCCCTGCAAACCCTCGGCTCCGGCACCGGTGGCGACGACGTCTCCACATCCCTCAAACCCGGCCGGAGATCCCTTTACCCTAGGCTGCCCGTATTCACCCTTGATAAAATGAAGGTCGGACGGATTAACTGATGACGCCCTCAGACGGATCAGAACCTGTCCTGCGCCCGGCTCGGGCACAGGCATTTCCGTTTCGGCCAGCCAATCAGACGCATTTTGGATGCTGGGACCAGTGGCTTTGCCCGAATACCCATGATGAGTTTGAACGATCGCAAACATGGAAGAGGGAAGGGGGGTCATGAGCGTACCTTTTCTGAACGATAGGAAACTGTCGGGTCCTGCTTGACTGCATCAAACCAACAATTTCGAAAATGATGGCCATGATCGACATCAACCGTGGCATATGTGTTCAGATCAGCCAAGCAAATGGCCAAAGGCGCGTCAATCGAACTATTCTTTGACGTAGGGAAAGACCGCCTGTTTCGGCGGTCTTTCAAATTCTTACTGACCAGTCAACAGGGCCTGAAGTTCCTGAATTTTCAGCGCGATTGTTGCAGGTGAGGCTTTGATATCATCGAGAATACCAACCGCTTTTACCTTCAGTTCTTCTGCCAGTGTGCTTTCCTGAACTGAGGCAACCATGGCGTCATAGTCAAAGTTATCAACACTCATAGCGCCGCTCTCAACCCAGGAATTCAGCAGCTCTTGCCCCTGGTTGGTGAGGGCAGCGACCTCTTCTCCAGCCTGATCGGCCAGCTCAGTCGCTGTTTCACCGGCTTGAGTGGCTAGGTCAGACGCGGCTTCGCTGGACTGTTCGACGATTTCAGCCGCCTGTTCCGTAACGGAAGACGCAGCTTCGCCAGCCTGTTCGGTAACCGATTCTACGGCTTCAGACACGGCGTTTCCGGTTTCTTCAGCGGCGGCTTGCGGCTGTTCGACCGGAGCGGCAGGTTGATTCAGATAGTAATAGATTGCGGCGCCAACGCCGGCGACGACGACCCCTAGCAAGATTATACGCGACATGGGATTCTCCTTTGAAATATGTGTCGCCGAGATGGGGGGAAACTAGCGGACTGGAAAGGGGAATTCGTGGAACATCCTATCAGAACAAGGGATTGAGCCAGTGTACGCCGATCTGGGCCGATCCCGTGGCAATAACACGCCAACGTTGAACAACCAGTGGTCGAGATGCCATTCTTGTCAACCGACCCACAGGGTCGCACGGATGCCTGTTCAGCAGGGAAGCACAGAGGCTAAGAATTCTCGTAGGAACGCGCGCAAAGCGAATAAGGCGACAAAGGCCTGCATTTCAGGTGCTTGAGCCAAATTCCGGAAAGCTGGTTACCAATCATGCGCTGAATGGCTGATGGCGGAGAGACAGGGATTCGAACCCTGGGTGGGCTTGCACCCACAACGGTTTTCGAGACCGCCCCGTTCGACCACTCCGGCACCTCTCCGCGGGGGTCTGTGAGGGGGGGATTTAGTGATGAACACCCGGGGGTGCAAGCAGAAAGTTTCATAATTTATCAATCCCAGGATTTTCCGTTGCCAGATGCCGCAAAACCCCTAGGCTTCTGTACATGAGACATTTTACGCACCACATGACCACCGCCCTTTCGCTGTTTCTTTTCACAGTATTCATGTTGCCAATCCCGGCATCCGCTGCCGGGCGCGATAGGATCGAGGCATTCTTGACCACGACCGGTTTCGACGTTGCCCTTGAAAGTATTGCTCTGGCCTCGGCCTCGGCACCTCAGATGCTGGGTTTTGACCCCGATGGATTCGGGTCGGACTGGGCGCGGCTGACCGAAGAGGTGTTCGATACCAAAGACATGCATGAAACTGCAGTTTCGATTTTAGAGCAGACGCTCAGCGATCAGGCGCTGAATCACGCGGTAGAATTCTATGCATCAGATCTGGGTCAACGACTGGTCTCTGCTGAAAACGCTTCCCATCTGATCGAGGATGACGAAGCAAAACAACAGCAGGGCCAAGAGATAGTCGCTCAACTTGTCCGGGAAGGCTCTCAACGTGTTGAGAGTCTAAAAAGGATGAACACTGCCATCGACTCAAGCGGTACTTCTTTGCGCGCCCTTCAGGAAATACAAATCCGGTTCCTCCTCGCCGCCAGCGCTTCAGGTGTGATCGAACTGCAGTTGGATGCAGATGAATTGCGCGCAATGATGAAACAGAATGAAACCGGGATGCGACAGGCCTTACAGCTCTCCGCACTTGCCGGTGCTGCTTATACCTATCAGGATTTCTCGGATGCGGATGTCATCACCTATGTCGAGGCGTTGGAACAGCCTCTAATGCAGGAAGTCTACGAACTTTTGAACGCCATTCAGTATGAGATAATGGCTATGAAATTCGAAGTCCTGGCAACCAAAATGGCCGAGCTTCACCCCGCACAGGACATCTGATGCGCATTCTGATCGTTTTTGCCCTGATCTTCTGGGCCACATCATCCGGCGCCGTGGAAAAAGCGGATCGGCTGGCGCAGGCAATGCGTCTGGAGAACCTGATCGAAATCCTCCTGTCCGAAGGCGGAAAGATGAGCCAAGAGATGGACGCCACTTTGTTGGATGGCAACGGTGGCGCTCTGTTCGAAACTCGGGTCGAGGCGATTTATGATCCCGATTGGATGTATGATAAGTTGGTCCAGGGATTCCGGCAAAGCCTGGATGAAGTGCATTTGGAACGCGCCATCGCCTTTTTTGAAAGCGATCTTGGCCAGACCATCGTTTCCCTTGAGAATTCCGCACGGCTTGCATTTGTTGATCCGGCAATCGAAGACTTGGCAAAACAGGCCTATTTCGAAAACACCAAAGACAGCATGCAGTTCAAACTGGTCGAAGAGTACATACTGGCCAACGACCTGATCAAACAGAACGTGCGGAGCGCTTTGAGCGCGGATTACAACTTTTTCAGGGGGATAAATGACGGCCAAGTTCTCGATGACAGCGACCTTCTGGACAACCTTCTGCTGCAAAAGGACGGGATCGAGCAAGAGACAGAAACCTGGCTGTATTCCTTTCTGTTGATGGCCTATAACCCTTTGAGCAACGCCCAAATGCGCAAGAACATCGCGTTTTCTCGAACGGATACAGGGCAAGCGCTGAACAGCTCACTGTTCGAAAGCTTCGACAGTATGTATGATCAGATCTATTACGATCTGGGAAAGGCGGTTGCGGCTGTCTTACAGGGCTCTGATCTTTAGTCGCCATTTCATGTTGACTTTCCTCTGCAATCTTTGGATAAGCGCCCATCCCGGCCGGAATCTCCGCGCCGGGTATCGTTATTATTGACCCAAGGGGCTGATCCATGGGTCATTCACACAGCCCGAAAAAGGGCGCGCTGTTCGAGGTGGCTGAGGCCGAAAACACCCGCAAGGGGACCACAGAACGCGGGTTAGACAAAGGAAAGACGCATGTTTGCGGTCCTCAAGACTGGCGGCAAGCAGTACAAGGTTCAGGCGGGTGATATCCTCCGCGTTGAAAAATTGGCTGCCGACGCAGGTGAAAAAGTTCAATTCAACGATGTTCTGATGCTGGGCGGTGACGCTCCGGTTGTTGGTGCACCGTTTGTAGATGGTGCAGCCGTTCAGGCCGACGTGATCGAACAGATCAAGGGTGACAAGGTCATCAACTTCGTCAAGCGCCGTCGTAAGCACAGCTCGAAGCGTACCGTTGGCCACCGTCAGAAGCTGACCCTGGTCAAGATCACCGACATCCTGTCGTCGGGCGCTGACAAGTCGGGCATCAAAGCTGCAACCGGTTCTGCACCGGCAGGCGAAGCTGCACCCGCAGCGAAAAAGCCCGCCAAGAAAGCAGAAGCCAAAGCAGAGGCACCCGCCGCTGTTGCTGCTGCAGACGATCTGACCGCGCTGAACGGTGTCGGCCCAGCCGCTGCCAAAAAGCTGAACGAGGCCGGTATCGAGAGCTTTGCCGCTCTGGCCGCCTTGTCGGACGAGCAGATTGCTGCTATCGAAACGGTCAAAGTGAAACCCGAATGGGTTGAGCAGGCCAAAGAGCTTGCTAAAGGCTAAGGAGAGAGAGAATGGCACATAAAAAAGCTGGCGGTTCCTCCCGTAACGGTCGCGACTCAGCTGGTCGCCGCCTTGGCGTGAAACTGTATGGTGGCCAGGCCGCCATTTCAGGCAACATCATCGTGCGTCAGCGCGGCACCAAGTTCTGGCCGGGCGAAGGCGTAGGCATTGGCAAAGATCACACCATCTTTGCAACTGTTGATGGCGCTGTGAAGTTCCACAAAGGCCTCAAAAACCGCACCTTTATTTCGGTCCTGCCAGTGGCGGAGGCCGCAGAGTAAGCCGAAACCCATAAGGTTTGAAAATTCTTGGGGGACCGGCAGAAAATGCCGGTCCCTTTTCTCGTTTTAACGCAGGTTCGATCAAACAGTCCGATGACAGTCGCAACCACCAGTTTCCTGATCTTTGCCGCCAGTCAGGTCGGCACGCCGGGACCGGCCAATATGGTCCTGCTGGGAACCGGTGCGCGTTACGGGTTTCGGGCAGCGCTGCCTTTTGTGGGCGGCGTCATTCTGGGCAAGCAGCTAATCATCTGGCCGGTGGGCTTTGGGTTGCTGCAATTGGCGGATCAGGCGCCGGCGGTGTTTGCTGTTCTGAAATACGCCTCGGCGGCCTATATCATGTGGCTGGCGTGGAAGATCGCCAACACGCGGCTGTCCCGGCAAGAGGCTGATGGCGCAGCGCCAGGGTTTCTGGCCGGATTGATTGTTCATCCGCTCAATCCCAAGGCCTGGGCCATGATCGTTGCGGGGTTCACGGGGTTTGTCGCCGTCGGAACACCAACTTTTGAGGCAACGCTCGCAATCGCGGCTTGTTTATTGATTTGTCAGGTGATTCTTCATCCAATCTGGACATTTGCCGGAGATAGAATTGCCCACGCGGTTGAAGGTCGGCCGATGGAAAAATATCTGATGTGGACGTTAGCAGGTCTCACTGTTGCGTCTGTACTTTTTGTGTTGTTCGGAGGAGGAACGCACCTATGAAACTTGAGACGATCATAAACCAGCCGGTCATAGAAACCGAGCGGTTCGATCTGCGCCCTCTGCGCCGGTCGGATCTGGGTCTCATCGAACATTATGCCGGAGATGAACGGGTTGCGCGTATGACGACAAGGATTGCGCATCCTTTGCCGCCCGGCGCGGTTGAGGCCTTTGTGACCCGGTCCATGGCCGAAGACCGCAGCGAGGATGTCTGGGCGATGGACGCGACCAAGGATGGCGGTCCGGAGCTGATAGGCCTGATCTCGCTGGAACGCCTGGATCGCAACCAATCCGAGGTCGGCTATTGGGTGGCTCCTGTCTATTGGAACACCGGGATCGCATCTCTGGCGGTCGAAGCGCTGGTTGTCGCCAATCCGCTTGAAAACACGTCGATGTTCGCAAGCGTATTTCAGGACAATCCAGCCTCAGCCAGGGTGCTGACGCATTGTGGTTTCGAATACCTGGGTGATGCCGAAATCTATTCGGTGGCGCGTGATGCGAACGTGCCCACTTGGACATACAGTAAAAAACTCTGACTTGTGGCCGGTGGGGCCTTTGCAGTAGGGGACAGTCATGAAATTTCTCGATCTTGCAAAGGTCTACATCCGGTCCGGGGCCGGCGGTGGCGGCTGCGTCAGTTTTCGGCGCGAAAAGTACATTGAATACGGCGGTCCCGATGGTGGGGACGGCGGTAAAGGTGGCTCTGTCTGGGTCGAAGTTGTGGATGGGTTGAATACCCTGATCGACTTTCGCTACCAGCAGCATTTCTTTGCCAAGAACGGTCAGCCTGGCCGGGGGCAGCAGCGCACCGGAAAAGATGGTGATGACATCATTCTGCGCGTCCCGGTCGGCACTGAGATCCTGGACGAAGACGAAGAAACCGTCATCTGCGATCTGACAGAGGTGGGCCAAAGGGTCCTGCTGGCCAAGGGCGGCAATGGCGGTTTTGGCAACCTGCACTTCAAATCGGCCACTAACCAGGCTCCTCGTCGGGCTAATCCGGGTCAGGCAGGTATCGACCGCACGATCTGGCTGCGCCTGAAACTGATTGCCGATGTCGGCCTGTTGGGGATGCCTAATGCCGGCAAATCGACCTTTCTTGCTGCGACATCGAACGCACGCCCCAAAATTGCCGATTACCCCTTTACCACCTTGCACCCCAATTTGGGCGTGGTGGGTGTCGACAATGTGGAATTCGTGGTGGCCGACATCCCCGGTCTGATCGAGGGCGCACATGAAGGACGCGGAATCGGAGACCGCTTTCTGGGCCACGTCGAACGCTGCGCGGTATTGCTGCATCTGGTCGATGGCACTTCCGAGACAGTGGCAGAAGACTACCGTACGATCATTCACGAGCTCGAAGCCTATGGTGGAGAATTGGCCGATAAGCCTCGCATCACTGTGCTGAACAAGGTCGACGCCTTGGATGACGAGGAACGAGAGCTGGCAAAGTCCGAGCTAGAAGGGGCCGTTGGTGGCCCTGTGATGGCCATGTCAGGTGTCGCGCATCTTGGCGTAACCGACGTCCTGCGGGCCTTGCGCAGTCAGATCGACGATGACCGCGTACGTCAGAAACCCGCCGAGGAGGAACTGCCTTGGCAACCCTGACCGCAGCCAAACGCCTCGTGGTCAAGATCGGATCCGCCTTGCTGGTGGATCGGAACACAGGGTTGCTGCGATCTGATTGGTTACATTCGCTTGCTGAGGACGTCGCATGGCTAAAGGGGCAGGGGACCGACGTCATCCTGGTCTCATCGGGGTCAATCGCGTTGGGGCGTGGCGTTTTGGGTCTGCCCATGGCCACGCTTCCGTTGGAACAGTCGCAAGCCGCCGCCGCTGTCGGGCAAATCCGGCTGGCCCGCGCCTATGAAGAAGCGCTGACGCCTCACAGCATTACTACTGCACAAGTGCTCGTTACGCTGGAGGATAGCGCCGATCGTCGTCGCTATCTGAATTCACGCGCCACCTTGGAAACGCTGCTGGGGCTTGGAGTCGTTCCGATTGTCAATGAGAACGATACAGTCGCCACTGATGAGATCCGATATGGCGACAATGATCGGCTGGCGGCACAGATTGCCGTCACTGTTGGCGCCGACCAGTTGATCCTGTTGTCGGATGTTGATGGGTTCTACTCGGCCAATCCAAATGAGGATGCCTCGGCCAAGCGGTTTGACATGATCGAAGACATCACGCCCGAGATTGAGGCGATGGCGGGTGATGCCGGTTCCGGCCTATCAAAGGGCGGGATGAAGACCAAACTGTTGGCGGGAAAAATGGCCACGGCTGCTGGTTGCGACATGGCGATCACCGAAGGTTCCCCTCTGAACCCGTTGAAAACGCTTGAAAACGGCGCGAACTGTACATGGTTCATCGCGACTGTTGACCCGCATGCCGCACGCAAACGCTGGATTTCAGCGATGAAACCCCGGGGTGAGATTGTTGTAGACGCGGGGGCCGCGCGGGCGCTGAGCAATGGCAAAAGCCTTTTGCCAGCAGGAATAGTCGAAGTGTCCGGAGATTTCGGGCGCGGTGATCCTGTTTCGATCATGGACCCACAGGCGCGACGGCTTGCACAGGGGCTCAGCCGCTATACCGCGCAAGAAGCAGACGCTATCAAGGGGCGCAAATCGACCGAGATCGAAGCCACTCTAGGCTATCCTGGCCGCGCGGTGTTGATCCACCGCGATGATCTGGCTGTTTGACAAATTGACTGAAAGGCACCTGAGATGAAGGATTTCGACAGCATCCCCGACCTGATGACCGATCTTGGGAAACGCGCCAAGGCCGCCGCTGCCGAGCTGGCATTTGCAAGCGCCGAGCGTAAACATGCTGCCCTGATCGGTGCCGCCGATGCCGTTTGGGCCAATCGTGAACAGATCATTGCGGCCAATAAGAAAGATATGGAATTCGGGCGCGACAAAGGGTTGAGCCCGGCGATGATGGATCGCCTGATGCTGGATGAGGCCCGCATTCAGGGCATGGTCGACGGGCTGCGCGCCGTTGCAGAGCAGGCCGATCCTGTTGGTGAGGTTCTGACCGAATGGGACATGCCCTCGGGCCTGAACATCCAGCGTGTGCGGACACCTTTGGGGGTTATCGGCGTGATTTATGAGAGCCGCCCAAATGTAACTGCGGATGCGGGTGCCCTCTGTCTGAAATCCGGGAACGCGGTCATCCTGCGCGGTGGATCAGAATGCTTTCATTCCTCGTCAGCCATCCACGCGTGTTTGGTTCAGGGCTTGAAATCGGCGAACCTGCCCGAGGATGCCGTTCAGCTTATCCCAACCCGCGACCGGGCGGCGGTTCAGGAACTGCTGACCATGACCGATTATGTCGACGTGATCGTTCCCCGTGGAGGCAAAGGGCTGGTCGGGCTAGTCCAGCGCGAGGCCCGCGTGCCCGTGTTTGCCCATCTGGAAGGCATTGTGCATATCTATATCGACAAGGCCGCTGATCCGCAAAAGACGCTCGAGGTGGTTTTGAACGCCAAAACCCGTCGTACCGGAATCTGCGGTGCTGCCGAATGTCTGCTGATCCATCAGGATATCGCTGAAACGCTGGGACGGGATGTCATATCGGCGCTGCTGGCCGCAGGTGTCGAAGTACACGCCGAAGGTACATTGGCCGTTGATGGCACTATCGCGGCCACTTCTGATGATTGGGGCAAAGAATTTCTGGATAGTATCATCGCGGCCAAGCCGGTGGCTGATATCGACGCCGCCATTGCGCATATCCGCAGGTTTGGGTCGAACCATACCGATTGCATCATGACCGAGGATCCCGCTGCAGCTGCCCGGTTCTTTGAACGGCTTGATAGCGCGATCCTGATGCATAACGCCTCAACTCAATTCGCCGATGGCGGTGAGTTTGGCATGGGGGCCGAGATTGGCATCGCCACCGGAAAGATGCACGCGCGCGGCCCCGTAGGTGCGGCTCAACTGACCAGTTTTCAGTATCTGGTGCGCGGTTCAGGGACTGTTCGGTCTTAGAACCGGATTTCGACGCGAGTTGAGGCCGTATCGGTCGCGACCCGCCGTCCCATCGACGATGCGGATTCAGGCAGCAGCGCAAATTGAACCTGCGCCGGGGTGACCTTGTTGGTAAACCGTCCGCTGGGCAGGTTCTTCCATAGCTCGGTTTCCAGCTTCAATTTGTCCGCGGTCCCTGTCACAGACCAGTTCTTCCCGTCGTTTACGATCGTTACATCCCCGCCAAATGGCATCGCGCTTTCGCAGCACATCAACGCCAGAAAGGCCAGTTTCACCTGATTACGCGGTACCGCTTCGGTCAGGTTCCAGTTGACGCGAACACGACCTGCGCGTTCGACATCATTCAACAGCTCTAAAACCTCGGCCCGCCCAAGGGGATGATCGCTGGCCGACCCAAAAGCGACCCTGAAAAAGCGGATGCGTGCGCCGGCGCTGCCGACACTTCCCGCGATCAGTTCCATCTCGGGGCCTTGCACCGCGCCAACCATTTCAAGCAGCTCCAAGCCGTTGGTGATCGCCCCGATCGGGCTGATCAGATCGTGGCAGATCCGCGAGCCGATCAGTTCGGCCAGGTTGACGTCCAAGTCGCTCATGCGTACCTCCTGCTGTATCTGCCGCCGGACCGGAGCCCCTTGATGACAGATCTGAATGCCATTCTCGCACCGGGCATGTATGTCCGCCACCCCGATTTCCCCGATTGGGGCATTGGACAGGTACAATCCAACATCGCAGGTAAGATCACCGTAAACTTCCGCGAGCAGGGAAAAGTGGTAATCGACGGGACACGCATCGCCCTGATGCCGGTCTTTGATCCGTGAAACTGGTTTAAGAAAGGTTAACGTTTGATCGAAGCGCTCTATGTTGCCATTCCCCTGAAACCTGCGGTATCAGCGCGGAAACAATACGGAACCTCTGATGCCGGACGCAGGCCCTTCTTTCACCGTCAAACTCGCCGAAAATGACACCGAATTGCGGGCTGCACAGCGGTTACGCTATGACGTGTTCATACGTGAACTGGGCGGCGGTGGGGAAATGGTCGACCACGATGCCGGGCTGGAGCGTGACAGGTTCGATCCCTATTTCGATCACATGTTGGCGGTTGACGATCAATCTGGCAAAGTTGTTGGCGTTTACAGGCTGTTACCAGGTGATCGTGCTTCTGAAATCGGACAGTTCTATTCCGAAGATGAATACGATCTTTCCATCTTGAAACAAGGCGGACGCAAGCTGTTGGAGTTGGGACGTTCATGTCTACATCCCGATTATCGCGGCGGCACAGCAATGTATCACCTGTGGAACGGGTTGGCCGCCTATGTTGCCGAGCGCGAGATCGAGGTCTTGTTCGGCGTCGCCAGTTTCCACGGCACCGATCCTCAAGCTCTGGCTCAGCCTTTGTCCATGTTACATCACAATCACCTTGCGCCTCCGGACCTTCGGGTTCGGGCTCAGCCCGAAGTGTTCCAGCCCATGGATATGCTGGATAGCGATAAACTGGATCGGCGCGCAGCGATGGTGCAGGTTCCAGCACTGATAAAAGCATACCTGCGTCTCGGCGGGTTTGTGGGCGAGGGTGCCTTTATCGACCATATGTTCAATACCACCGATGTTTGCCTTATCCTCGACACGGCGCGGATGAATGAGCGACAACGGCGCATCTATGGTGGAGCGTAACGTGATGAGTGACGCCTCATGGCACAGTGAAGACGCACCTGACCCAATCAATCTGGGGGTCTGCGGATGGCTATTGGTCTTCCTTCGGGGTTTACCACTTGCTGTATTTGTATTCAGCGGGCTGATTGTCCTGCTGATCCTTCGCATGATCGAGCGCCCGCTCTATGGGGTTCACCGTCCGGTCACGCCCTTCATCACGCAGTTCGTATGCCGTAATGCGTTCCGGATTCTCGGGATTAGCTACCGTACAACCGGCGAGCTTATGACCCAGCGTGGTGCGGTTGTTGCGAACCATTCCTCGTGGCTTGATATTTTTGCGCTGAATGCCCGTAAAAGAATCTATTTTGTCTCGAAGGCCGAGGTAGCCAAATGGCCCGGTATAGGCTGGCTGGCGCGAGCGACAGGTACTGTTTTCATCGAGCGCGACCGCAAGAAGGCACGCGAACAGACACTTCTGTTTCAGGAGCGCCTGACAGCCGGTCACAAGCTGCTGTTTTTTCCAGAGGGTACGTCGACCGACGGTCTACGGATTTTACCATTTAAAACAACACTTTTTGCGGCATTCTTCACCGAAGATCTACGCGATTTCATGTATGTTCAACCGGTGTCGGTCGTTTACCATGCACCTAAGGGTGAGCCTGACCGGTTTTATGGCTGGTGGGGTGACATGGATTTTGCACCGCATCTGTTAAAGACTTTGGGAGCACGTCGCCAAGGTGGCGTAGAGCTAATCTATCATTCGCCAGCCAAGGTCAGCGACTTTGAGAACCGAAAGGCCCTGGCCGCCTATTGCGAAGATACCGTGCGTCAGGCGCACAGCCTTGCGCGGCTTGAAAAATAGGGCGATTGGCCCTTGCACTGCCTGAAAACCTGCCGTATACGCGCGCCATTCAAACCCGCAGGCGGGGTTTGGGCTTTATAGGGGAGACATCCTTATCTGGCCCGCCGGTTGGAGCATCCGCTTCTTTCACCCCCGCCGAGGCGTAAACCGGAAAAAGGAAATAAAGCATGGCTCTTCCCGAGTTCTCCATGCGTCAGTTGTTGGAAGCTGGCGTTCACTTTGGTCACCAGACACAGCGTTGGAATCCCCGCATGGGCCCGTTTATCTACGGCTCGCGCAATGGCATCCACATCATGGACCTGACCCAGACCGTTCCGATGCTGGACCAGGCTCTGCAGGCTGTTCGTGACACTGTTGCCAAGGGCGGCCGCATTCTGTTCGTAGGCACCAAGCGTCAGGCCGCAGGCCCAATCGCCGAAGCAGCTGAAAAGTCAGCCCAGTACTACATGAACCACCGTTGGCTGGGCGGCACGCTGACCAACTGGAAAACCGTTTCCCAGTCGATCAACCGTCTGAACCAGATTGACGAAGCCATGGAATCGGGCGCCGAAGGCCTGACCAAGAAAGAGCGTCTGGGCATGGAACGTGACCAGGGCAAACTGCAGGCTTCGTTGGGCGGTATCCGCGAAATGGGCGGCGTCCCGGACCTGCTGTTCGTCATCGACGTCAAAAAAGAAGCACTGGCCATCGCCGAAGCCAACAAGCTGGGTATCCCGGTCGTGGCAGTTGTCGACACCAACTGCTCGCCCGATGGTGTCGATTACATCATCCCTGGCAACGATGACGCAGCCCGCGCGATCTCGCTGTACTGCGATCTGGCAGCACGTGCCGCTCTGGACGGCATGACAGCTCAGATGGGTGCAGCAGGCGTTGATCTTGGCGCATTCGAAGAAGCACCGGTTGAAGAAGTCGTTGCGGAAGAAGCACCCGCAGCAGCAGAAACACCTGCCGAAGCGTAAGCTGCCCGTCACGTAAATGACATCTGGGGCAGGGTATGACCTGCCCCAATTCCGTTTGAATTGAGGAGAGCCAAAAGATGGCAATCACAGCAGCAATGGTAAAAGAACTGCGCGACACCACTGGCGCAGGCATGATGGACGCGAAAAAAGCGCTGACCGAAACCGGCGGCAACATGGACGAAGCCATTGATTGGCTGCGCACCAAAGGCTTGGCCAAAGCGGCCAAGAAATCGGGTCGTACCGCGGCGGAAGGTCTGGTTGCCGTTCACGTAAACGGCAACAATGGTGTTGCAGTTGAAGTGAACTCGGAAACCGACTTCGTCGGGAAAAACGCCGAATTCCAGGAAATGGTTGGTAAGATCGCATATGCCGCAGAAGGCGTCGACAATGTCGAAGCTCTGCTGGCAGCTGATCTGGGTGGCAAAACCGTTGCGGAAACGCTGACCGACAAGATCGCCACCATCGGTGAGAACATGTCGGTGCGCCGTATGTCCAAACTGTCAGGCGACACTGTTGTATCTTACGTCCATAACGCAGCCACTAACGGCATGGGCAAGATCGGCGTTCTGGTCGCTCTGACCGGCGGTGACGAAGCCATCGGCAAGCAGATTGCGATGCATATCGCGGCTGTGAACCCGGCAGCTCTGTCCGAGGCAGACATGGATCCGGCGATCGTCGAGAAAGAAAAGCAGGTCCAGATGGACATCGCACGCGAATCCGGCAAGCCGGAGCAGGTCATCGAAAAGATGATCGTTGGTCGCATGAAGAAGTTCGTCGCTGAATCGACCTTGTTGAACCAGCAGTTTGTTGTAAACCCTGACCTGACCGTTGAGGCCGCTGCCAAAGAAGCAGGCGCGACCGTCACCGGATTCGTGCGTCTGGAAGTTGGCGAAGGCATCGTTGTCGAAAAAGAAGACTTCGCCGCTGAAGTTGCAAAAGCAGTTCAGGGCTAAGCATCACAGGCCCTGAACAGGGCCTGTATCAATCTGAGAAACCGGGTACGCCAAGCGTATCCGGTTTTTCTTTGCCCTTAGTGTAGAAATGATGCCTAGTAACGAAAAAGGACGCCGAAAGCGTCCACAAGTTAAATCTGGTTTAAATGAGGGGCCCCGCAAAGATGGGGATGGACGAGGCCCCCCAAAATTCCGACAAAGAGACGCGTACAAATAGGCGCCCTATTGTCAGAGCGATCGGAGAGCTTTGTTATTGCAAAGATCCGACCAAATGTTCCCAGGCTAAAGCCACCACTCACGGAACAATACCACTTTGCAACTTTAGCGTTAGATTCGGAAAGTCATGTTTTCCTTACCCTAGGTAAATTGACGCATATTCGCGTCACTCCCTGAGTCAAACCCCAACGATGAACATCTGATTTTGAAGAGATGCTTTCAAAACTGCCTGCGCCGTTGTCTCGACCACGAGGGCCTCGCGCGCCAGACGCAGATGCTTTTCGACAGTGGCCGAAGTCAGCCCCATCAGAATCGCAATGTCCTGAGTTGTTTTGCCGTCGCCGACCCACTCAAGCGCCTCACGCTGACGTTTTGTCAGGGCGCGATTTGGTGCGTTATAGGGCAGGGTGAGGATTTTCAGATGAGCAACGTTGTTCATCAGAAGAATATCCTGGCCAAATTCCTCCCAGACAGCGTCCACATCGTCTTGTGTACGCGATCCATGCGCTGAAAGCGAAATTGCCCCTTTCGACCGAACCGAAACCGAGTCGAAACTGACCGTATAGCCGGCGACGACACCTTTGGTTTTGTTGAACTCGATGACGTCTCGCTCTTTTGCGGTCAGGGTGCCATCAGTCATCAGATCCTGGGCGATCCTCCAGCTTGCGGCCCCTTCATTATGCAAAGCCCATTTCAGCATCGGAGCATGGAAATACAACCCGCCTCCCAGAAACCCATCCAGGTAATCTTTGCTGTGATTGGTCAGGATTACAAAATCCTCGGGATCCCCCAGCGACGTTTCGGTGCGATATCGCGTATATCCGTACAGCAAACGATCGAACCCATATTCTGCCATTTGCCGGCAATGGGCATCCCAGAGCTCTTCCAGGGTTTTGGTATAGCTGAGGAAATTCAGATACTCAGAAAGCTTCATAGCGATCATTCACCCTGTAAATGGGACCGCAACGCATCCAGCGCCAGCACATATCCCTGCGGACCCAATCCGCAAATCATGCCTACAGCCACACGTGAGATATAGGATCGGTGTCGAAACTCCTCACGCGCGTGGATATTGGACAAATGAACCTCGATGACCGGCAGCTCAACCGAGGCGATTGCGTCCATCAGGGCAATCGAGCTGTGCGTATAGGCACCTGCGTTCAAAACAATGCCGTCCTGCACACCTTTGGCGGCATGAATGGCATCAATCAACGCGCCTTCGTGGTTGGATTGGAAATGAATCACTTCCATCCCGATAGACTTACCGTGTTCGAGGCACATATCCTCGACCATTTGCAGCGTTGTGCTTCCGTAAACCTCGGGCTGTCGCGTGCCCAGCAGATTGAGGTTCGGACCATTCAGAATAAGAGCTTTATGCATTGTTATACTGTCCCCATAACAAGGTTCTTAAACGTGAACAGGTAGAGATGTCCACCGAACCTGGATCATGCGTCAGAACCGCGGCCTATAGGACACGAGGCTGAGTTTCAGATATTTGCTGGCTATGCCATGGTCACGACAATTTTCCCAAGGGCCTTTCGGCTGGCCAGAAGGTCTAGCGCCTTTTGGGCTTGATCCAGAGGGAATAGCGCACTGATCTGTGGTTTGATCTGCCCTTTGGCGTATAACCCGAACAAATCTTCCATGTTTTTGCCATGTCCCTTCGGGTCGCGAAACACCGAGGCGCCCCAGAAAACACCGACAATTTGACAACCCTTAAGCAGAGGGAGGTTCAATGGTATCTGAGGGATTCCGGCTGGGAAACCGACGACCAGGAATCGCCCCTTCCACCCCAAGCTGCGCAGCGCTGGCTCTGAATAGGCACCGCCAACGGCATCGTAGACGACATCAACGCCCTGACTACCGGCTAAGGCCTTGATGTCCGATCCAAAGGCCTTTTGCGCCTGTTTGTCCATGTCGCGCGCGTAAATGATCGTTTCGTCCGCCCCGATCTGACGACAGAAATCTGCTTTGTCCTGCGATGAGACTGCCGCAATAACCCGAGCCCCCATGGCATTGGCTAGCTCAATCGCAGCCGTACCAACTCCGCCCGCTGCACCCAGAATCAGGACCGTTTCCCCTTGTTGCAGCGCAGCGCGATCCTTCAGGGCGTGATATGAGGTGCCATAGGTGAAGATAAAGCTCGCCGCGTCCTCAAATGGCATTGAGCTCGGGAATTTAACAGCTGTCGCCGCTTTGACCGCCAGATGTGTGGCAAAACCTCCGTGTCGGGTCAGAGCCAGCACACGGTCGCCAACGTTAAAGCCCGAAACACCTTCGCCCAACCCGATAACCTCGCCAGCGATCTCACCTCCGGGGGCAAACGGTCTTGGTGGCTTTATCTGATACAGGTCGCGTATCATCAGTGTATCCGGGAAATTAACGCCTGCGGCCCGCACGCGAACAAGCAATTCGCCCATGCCCGGCGACGGATCGGGCAGGGTGGTCAGTTCCAATGTCTCCGGCCCGCCCGGAGCGACGCTGAGTAAGGCTTGCATGTTTACGCTAATGTCCCTGTTATTCGGTAAGGAGGAACTTTTGGCCTACTGTTCTGAGTTGTCAAGAAACCACCCGGCACAACCGGGTTAGGCGTTACCCTTGACCGACAAATGAGACAGTTTGCCAAAATCAAAAACCGAGGAGCAGGTCATGACCCCCGAAACTCTTTTCTCATTGCAGGGCAAAACCGCTCTGGTCACGGGTGGGGCCACCGGAATTGGCCGAATGGCGGCCGAGGCGCTGGTCCGGGCGGGTGCACGTGTACTGTTGGCATCTCGTAAAGGTGACGCGTGCGAGGCGGTCGCGGCCGAATTGAACGCACTGGGCGCCACAGGAACCGCCGAAGGGTTTGCCGGTGATGTCGGATCAAAAGAGGGTGTCGGCAATCTGGTGGCCGAAGTGCTCAAGCGCACGGACCGGCTGGATATCCTCATGAACAATGCCGGTGTTTCCTGGGGCGCACCGATGGGTCAGTTTCCCTACGAAGCCTGGGAAAAAGTCATGTCGATCAATGTGACAGGAATATTCGAACTGACCCAAAAACTGTTGCCGATTCTGATGTCTTCCGGGACTGCCGAAGATCCATCCCGTATCGTCAATGTTGGATCGGTTATGGGCGAAGTTCCTATGGGCGACGGTGCGTATAGCTACTCTGCCTCAAAGGCGGCTGTGCTGCATCTGACCAAAATCATGGCCAAAGAACTTGCTCCGCATCACATCACCGTCAATGCGCTGGCGCCTGGACCCTTTGTCTCTCGGATGACGGCATTTGCCACATCTGACGAAGGGACGCGCAAGAAAGTCGGCAAATCCGTGCCCTTGGGTCGCGTTGGACGTGACGAGGATATCGCAGGCTGTATGCTGTTCCTGTGCGGTCTGGGTGGCAGCTATGTCACCGGCGCGGTTATCCCGGTTTCGGGCGGGATCAATGTTGTCACCGCCGGCAACATCTTTGCTGAAGCACTCTGAAGCATCGGCCAAAGGGAGCCACAAATGGACAGCGCAATTCTGGATCTGAAACGCGTCGATGCCTATCTCGGCACGCATCTCAAAGGGTATCGGGGTCCGTTGGAGGCGAAAAAATTCCAGGTTGGTCAATCAAACCCAACTTTTGAGTTAAAAACGCCTGAGAATTCCTATGTTCTGCGCCGCAAGCCGCCGGGCGTGTTGCTGAAATCCGCCCATGCCGTTGACCGCGAGTTCAGGGTTCAAAGTGCTCTGGCCGAAAGCGATGTGCCTGTACCCAAAATGCTGCTGCTTTGCGAGGATGATGACGTCATCGGGTCGGCGTTTTATGTGATGGAGCATCTCGACGGCAGGACGTTTCTTGAACCCACAATGCTTGGCGAAAGAACCGAAACCCGCACGGCAATTATCGACGAGATGAACCGCGTTCTGGCGGCGCTGCATAAGGTCGATATCGATTCTGTTGGCCTGTCCGACTATGGCCCGCCGGGAAGCTATTTTGAGCGTCAGATCGGGCGGTGGACGAAACAATTTCGGGCGTCCGAAACCATTCAGATTCCGGATATGGATGCCTTGATCGAGGCTTTGACCAACGCAACCCCCAAGGATGATGGTCAGAGAACGCTGGTTCACGGCGATTACCGCATCGACAATCTGATGTTCGAAAAGCAGGGCACCCGCTGTCTGGGCGTACTGGATTGGGAATTGTCGACAATCGGGCATCCCTTTGCCGATCTCGCAGCCGTTATCATGCAATGGCAGATGCCACCTGGAAAAGAGGGGCGGGGTCTGGCTGGCATAGACCGGTCCTCGCTCGGCCTGCCATCCGATCAGGCTTTCATTGATCAATACTGCGAGCGCCGCGACCTGCCCGGAATTGATAACTTTGGGTTCTATCTGGCGTTCAATTTCTTCCGAATGGCCGCGATCTTACAGGGTGTTTATAAGCGGGCGCTTGACGGAAACGCCTCTGATCCGAAAAGAGCTCAGATTTTTGGTAGTTACGTTCCTAAGTTTGCACAACGAGGGCTGACTGCATTGGGCTGAGGATGAAACCACCTAGGGCGTATGAAATCTCGACAATTCAAGCTCAAGGTTGGCCAGGCTGTTTTTGCCAAAGAACATCTCAGTATCTACAAACATGCTGGGGACACCGAAAACACCTCGCTTGACCATAGCCTTGGTTTGGTTTTTCAGGTTTTGCTTTACGTACAGATTGGTCATGGCCTCGCGCAGTTTTCGTATAGGCAAGCCGTTATCCTGAAGAATGTCGCAAAGGACACCCAGATCATCCACTTTTTGCCCATGCACCCAAATAGCATCAAATATGGACTCTATATATTTGTTTTCCCATGATTTACCGGATGCTAACAAAGCCCCGCGCATGGCGAATTTGGTGTTCATCGGGAAATGTGGGCTCATATGAAAGCTCAACCCACGGTGACGCGCAAAGCGATGGAGATCGCGGGTCAAATAGGCCGTCTTCTGCCGGTTCTCTGAAAAAGCCTTAAACGGGCTTTGGTTATTGGTGGCTTTGAAAACAGTGGCCAGCAGAACCGGAACATATGTAACACCGACTTCGTGCTTTGCAGCGATATCAGATATCATCTTCTGCGCGAGGAAGGCGTTCGGACTGCAAAAATCATAAACAAATTCTATATGTTGCGGCATATTTCTCCTCCATCAGGCGAGAGTCGAACCGGACACGAATCTATCTGCGAGCACATTAGCAGGCAAAACCCTTTTGGCGTACAGGGACATTGTTGGATTGAGGTGATTTAGCTGTCCTTTTTCCGCTTAACCCCGCAATATCCGGGAAAGATACGTTAATTTCTCAAAGTTGAGCACACACAGATGAAGTTCGAACAAGCCCGGCTAGATCGTATTTGCGATTGGATGCAATCCTATGTGGATGATCGCAAATATGCCGGAAGCTCATTCTTGATGATGCATCAGGGCAGGGAGGTTCTGTTTCATTCCTGCGGGCTTAGAAGCGTTGAGAACAATCTGCCATTCGAGCGGGATACCCTCGTTCGCATCTATTCGATGACCAAGCCGATAACCACTGCGGCCCTGATGATCCTTGTCGAACGAGGTGAGGTTCACCTCGGCGCTCAAGTGTCTGAATATATATCTGATTTCACCGCAACACAGGCGCTGGTCCCCGGCGCCACAAGGTTGGATCAGACCGAACCTGCACCTGCACCAACGCTTCATCAGCTGCTGACCCATACAAGTGGCCTGAGCTATCCTTTCAACCCCGGCATCCTGGCTGCGGCAATGGACGAACTTGATCTTGTTTTCGGCCCTAAAGAAGGGTCTTTGGCCGAAAGAGTATCTTTGCTGTCCACTTTACCTTTCGCCTTTCAGCCGGGAACGCGATGGGAATATTCGGTGGGGATAGACGTTATTGGTCGCGTGATAGAAGTTCTTTCTGGCCAATCTCTGGAGCAATTCCTTGCGGAAGAGATTTTCAAACCTCTTGGCATGTCCCAGACCGGGTTCAGGGTTCCGGCGGGAGCGGGGGATCGGTTTGCCTCGCTCTATACGCCTTTGGCGGGCAATGCGATGGCGCTAAACGAAGCCCGTACGGGTGAGCAGACATTGCGTCTGGTCGACAATGCCGACGCATCGCCCTTTGAATCGGCAACAATGTACTCTGGGGGCGGAGGGCTGGTTTCAACCATTGATGACTTTGCTAGGTTTTCAGAGATGCTCCGAAATCGCGGAAGGTTCGATGATCAACAGATTCTTGCACCAAAAACTGTAGAATTCATGCTTCACAACCACTTACCCGGCGATATTGCCTCGATGGGACCGCAGAGTTTTGCGGAACAACCCATGGAGGGCATGGGCTTTGGCCTTGGTGGCGCTGTCGTCATTAACCCCGGCAGAACCTGTGTTCCGGGCAGCATGGGGGATTTCAGCTGGGGTGGTATGGCATCGACCTTCTTTTGGGTTGATCGTCAGAACGATTTTACAGCGATCTTTTTCACCCAACTGTCACCATCCAGCTCTTATCCCTCCCGCGCAGAATTGAAGGCGCTCACCCTCGGGTCAATCATTGAATGACATTCGGCGCGCTGATACCCATTCGCCAAGATTAATCGGAGTACCGCATATGACCGAAGCAGAGAAAGTTCTTCTGGATCTTCTGGACGTTGAAAGACTGGAAGTGGACCTGTTTCGGGGAACAGGGTCGGGCGGCGAAACACCTATGCGAATTTTCGGCGGTCAGGTCATCGCACAAGCACTAGCCGCAGCATATCGCACCGTCGACAACCGCCTGTGTCATTCCCTGCACGCCTATTTCATCCGCCCGGGCGACCCAAGCATTCCCGTAATTTATCAAGTTGATAGGGCCCGTGACGGAGGTTCGTTCACGACGCGTCGAGTGGTTGCAATTCAGCATGGTAAGCAGATTTTAAACATGTCCGCCTCATTCCACATTCAGGACGAAGGTTGGGATCATCAGCACGACATGCCTGAGATGGAAACGCCCGAATCCTACCCATCGCGATCAGAGCTCAAGAAGAAATATCTGGACAAAGTACCGCCCAGCTTTCGCGGAGAACTAACACGCGAGCGCCCGATCGAAGTCCGCGAGGTCGGCCATCTGGATCCTTTCAACCCAGAGAAATCAGATGACCGCAACCAGATCTGGTTCCGGATGGGAGCCGCGGCCAATGCCGATGCGGTCACGCAGCATCTGTTGCTGGCCTATGCTTCAGATATGTATCTCATGAGCTCGGGAATGCGCCCGCACGGCCTAAGCTGGTTTACTGGTGAAGTGAACGGCGCCAGCCTGGACCATGCGATTTGGTTTCACGCGCCGCTCAAGTTCGAGAATTGGCATCTGTATTCCATGGATTCACCATGGGGCGGGCGAGGGCGCAACTTCAACCGTGGATCAATCTATTCCGAAGATGGCGTTCTGGTCGCATCAGTTGCCCAGGAAGGCCTGATGAGGCGCCCTCAGAACAAAAGTTAAGTCTCTTCAATAAACATTTGATTTAACTTCTGCATTCCTGAAATCCACCTGTCATAATCTCCGGATTTATGGCGAATGTAGTCCAGAACCTTTGGATGCGGCAGTACCAGAAATTGCTCAGAAGATATTGCCTTTACGCAAGCCTCGGCAACATCTTCAGGTTCCAACATTCCGTCAATCGAAGCCACGGAAGTTTCGTGCCCGCGCGTCATATCGGACCGTACGGCCTGTGGGCAAAGTACCGAGACCCGCAAACCTTTATGCCCGTATGTAAGCGACAACCATTCAGCAAACCCAACGGCTGCGTGCTTTGTGACGCCGTATGGCGCGGCACCTGGCTGGTTTAACAATCCCGCAGCAGACGCCGTGGTCATGATGTAGCCTCCGCCACGCTCCAGCATTCTGGGCACCAAATGCCGCGCGGTCCAAACATGGGACATCACGTTGATTTTCCAGATACGATCCCAGTCTTCATCCGGAACCTCCAAGCCACCAATCGTCAATATCCCGGCATTTGCACAATACAGATCGATAGGGCCAATCGAGCTTTCTACAGCTTCGATCAACTCGGCTGTATTAGCCTCAAGCGAAACATCACAATGGAATGAATGGCCGCCAATCTCTTTTGCGACAGCGTCTGCGCCGGTTTTGTTGATATCAGCGCAGACAACCGTAGCACCTTCACGAGCAAATCGCTGTGCCAAACCTTTTCCGATGCCATCTGCGGCACCGGTCACAACAACGATCTTTCCGTTCAGTTCCATTTGATCCTCATAATGTAGTAGGTGTCAGGAACAGATCGTAAGGTATTGTGAGGATTTGAAAAGTTTCCCAAGCGCATTGGCATAATTTTAACATAATACCAATTACACGAATTCTAGAAACTTAGTAAAACGCCTGCAATCCCGTCTGTGCACGCCCCAGGATCAACGCGTGAACATCATGCGTCCCCTCGTACGTGTTGACCGTTTCTAGGTTCACCATATGTCGGATGACCTGAAACTCTAGCGAAATGCCGTTGCCGCCGTGCATGTCTCGCGCATGACGTGAAATATCCAGGGCTTTGCCGCAATTGTTGCGCTTAATGATCGAAATCATCTCGGGCGCGGCTTCGGCCTTGTCCATCAGTCGCCCGACACGCAGGCTTGCCTGAAGACCCAGAGCAATTTCTGTCTGCATATCCGCCAATTTGCGCTGGAAAAGCTGCGTCTGCGCCAATGGCTTGTCAAATTGTTTCCGGTCCAACCCATATTGGCGTGCCGCATGCCAACAGCTTTCGGCAGCGCCCATAACACCCCAGCTGATTCCGTAGCGTGCGCGGTTAAGACATCCAAACGGGCCTTTCAGGCCCTGAACATGAGGCAGCAAAGCATCCTCGGTGACTTCGACACCCTCCAGCACAATTTCACCGGTGATCGAGGCGCGTAGGCTCAGCTTGTTCTGGATTTTCGGCGCGCTCAGACCTTTGAGGCCTTTTTCAAGGACAAAACCACGGATCTTTCCGTCATGTGCATCAGATTTGGCCCAAACAACAAACACATCCGCAATCGGGGCGTTCGATATCCACATCTTGTTGCCAGATAGACGATATCCACCGTCGATCTTTTCCGCACGCGTTTTCATACATGCCGGATCAGAGCCCGCATCAGGTTCGGTCAGACCAAAACACCCGATCCATTCGCCGCTGGCCAGTTTCGGAAGGTATTTCCGGCGCTGCTCCTCGCTGCCATAGGCATAGATCGGATACATCACCAACGAGCTTTGTACAGACATCATCGAGCGATAGCCCGAATCCACGCGTTCCACTTCTCGGGCGACAAGGCCGTAAGAGACATATCCGCCCCCTAGCCCGCCGTATTCTTCCGGGATCGTAGTGCCCAGCAGACCCATTTCACCCATTTCACGAAAAATCTCGGGGTCAGTTTCTTCGTTCTGAAATGCTTCTGTCACCCGCGGCTGAAGCTTTTCCTGCGCATAGGCTTGCGCACTGGCCGCAATCATTCGTTCGTCTTCGTCTAGCTGGTCCGACAGGCGGAACGGATCATCCCAGGCGAACTGGCCCATGTCAGGCGCATCTTTGGCGCGTAATGTCGGCTTGGTGTCAGGGGCATTCATGGTGCGTCTCCGCTTTGTCAGCTTCGCGGCAAACTAACCCGTCGGCCCGCCAAAAAACAGTAAGAGTTTCGCATCCACCCTTGAGTAAAACTCATAGCTTGCAGCCACCTGCCCCACACGTTCAACCCAGCGCGTATCCCGCACCGCGAACAGTGCGAACCGGATCATCTCCACCATACTGCGTTAGTGCTTTGCGTAAGCGGCCGATATGAACGTCGACCGTTCGTGTATCGACATAAATATCCCGCCCCCAGACGCGATCCAATAGCTGTTCTCGGCTCCAGACGCGGCCCGGCTTTTCCATGAATGTGCTCAGCAAGCGAAATTCGGTTGGGCCAAGCTTTAGTGGTTTGCTGTCGCGGCTGACCTTATGAGTTTCAGAATCCAAAACGATGTCTGCGAATTCCAGCCTAATTCCTACAGTCGCAGGCCGGACACGCCGCAACTGGGTGCGTACCCGGGCCATAAGCTCGACAATCGAATAGGGTTTGACCACATAGTCATCAGCCCCGGTTTCCAGACCTCGTACTTTGTCGATTTCTTCCGACCGGGCCGACAGCATGATAATTGGGATCGACCGGGTGTCGGAGCGGGTTTTCAGCCGGCGGCAAACCTCGATCCCGCTAAGATTGGGCATCATCCAGTCCAGTACGATAATGTCCGGACTGTCTTCATCGACCAGCAACATGGCCTCTTCACCATTGGCTGCTTTGGATACGCGAAAGCCTTCTGCCTCGAGATTATAGGCCAGGACTTCGCGCTGAGCCGGCTCATCCTCGACAACCAGAACGGTCGGTTGATCAGCGGACATTCTCAAATCTCCTAGACGGATTGCGATGTAAAATCGGCTTTGGGACGCGCTTCTGTCGGGCGCTCTCCGGTCACCAGATAGACGACCTGCTCGGCAATGGCCGTCACATGATCGCCCATACGTTCTATATTCTTGGCGATGAAATGCAGGTGCATACAGGATGAGATGTTGCGCGGGTCTTCTGCCATGAAAGTCAGGAATTCTCGGAACAGACCATTATACATCTGGTCGACTTCCTCATCACGTTCGATAACATCCGCCGCCAGCTCAGCGTCGCGCTGGACATAGGCGTCCAAAGCGTCCCTGAGCATCCGCTCGACCTCACGTGCCATACGTCGCAAGGCGGCGGCACTGCCATTGATCTCACTGGTATTGACCAGGACGGTCGTGCGTTTGGCTATGTTCTTTGAATAGTCGCCGATGCGTTCCAGGTTGGCGGAAACCTTCAATACCGATAGGACCAGACGAAGATCGCTTGCTGTTGGCGCACGCAGCGCGATCAAACGCGCCGTTTCTTCATTGATCAGCTCTTCCAACGCATCAATGGCCTTGTCGCCCTGACGCACCTCTTGCGCGAGCTCGACATCGCGCGATTCAAGCGACCGTGCCGCGCTCATGATTGCGGCTTCGACGAGGCCGCCCATTTTCATGATATGCGCCTGAATGGCTTCCAGATCCCGGTCGAAGGCGGATGCGATATGTTGTTCTGTCATCTCTGAATACCTATGTTCAGCCGATACGGCCGGTGATGTAGCTTTCGGTGCGGGGATCTTCGGGGTTGGTGAAAATCTGTCCGGTTTCACCAAACTCGACAAGGTTGCCCAAATGGAAAAACGCGGTCTTCTGGCTGACGCGAGCGGCCTGCTGCATCGAGTGGGTAACGATCACCACCGAGTATCGCGACCGCAATTCGTCGATCAGTTCCTCGACCTGCGCAGTCGCAATCGGATCAAGGGCCGAGCACGGCTCGTCCATCAGCAGGACCTCAGGTTCCGTAGCCACCGCACGGGCGATGCACAAGCGCTGTTGCTGACCGCCGGACAGGCCGGTTCCAGGCGCATCAAGACGGTCTTTGACCTCATCCCAGATGGCGCCGCGGCGCAGTGATTTCTCAACAATCTCGTCCAGTTCAGCTTTGTTTCTGGCCAACCCGTGGATACGCGGGCCGTAGGCCACATTGTCATAGATCGACTTGGGAAACGGGTTCGGTTTCTGAAACACCATACCAACCTTGGCACGCAGCTGAACCGGGTCGACGCGTTTGTCATAGATATCTTCGCCATCCAGCAGGATATCGCCCTCGACACGGCAGATGTCGATCGTGTCGTTCATCCGGTTCAGGCAGCGCAGGAAGGTGGATTTTCCGCAACCCGAGGGACCAATAAAGGCGGTGACGGTCTTGTCTTCGATCCTGACGTCGACGTCTTTGATGGCGTGATTTTCACCGTAATAAACCTGAACCTTGTTCGCGGCGATCTTGATGTCTTTGGCGTCCACGGTTCTCTCCACTCGTGTCATATCGTTCATAATTGACCCCATTTACCAGCGGCGTTCAAAGCGACGGCGCAGGATGACTGCGATTGCATTCATTGTTACCAGGAAAAGCAGCAGGATAATGATGCCCCCCCATGCGCGTTCGTAAAAGGCCGGGTCGGCGCGCTTAGACCATTCGTAAATCTGTGCTGGCATGGCCGAGTTCGGAGACAGAAAACCGTCCACTATTCCATCCGGCGGGTTCGAGGCGATAAAGCCCACCATCCCGATCAGCAGCAACGGCGCAGTTTCACCAAGCGCCTGCGCCAGGCCAATTATAGTACCCGTCAGGATGCCAGATGCGGCCAGTGGCAGCACATGATGAAACACTGCCTGCATTTTCGAGGCCCCTACCCCCAACGCGGCGTCTCGGATCGACGGCGGCACCGCCTTGAGTGAAGCTCGGGTCGAAATGATAATTGTTGGCAGCGTCATCAGCGTCAGAACCAGACCACCCACCAGCGGGGCTGAGGTCGGCAGGTGCATATAGTTGATGAACACGGCAAGGCCCAGAATACCGAACACAATCGAAGGAACGGCCGCCAGATTCGAGATGTTCACCTCGATGATATCGGTAAACCGGTTCTGAGGCGCGAATTCTTCCAGATAGATCGAGGCGGCGACCCCGATCGGTAAGGCCAGTGCCAACACGACCAGCATCATGAACAGAGAACCCAGCATGGATACTCCGATCCCGGCAGCCTCGGGCCGCTGATCGGAGGCGTCCGCCCCGAAGATAAAGTCAGGGTTGAACGCCTTGTACAGCACACCAGCAGCACGCAACTGATCCACGAAGTCCAGCTGTGCGACAGAGATGCTTTTGTCATTTGCGATGGACTGGCGTGTCACACGGCCCTTCAGATAGCCATCAACGCGGCTGTTCACCAAAAAACGGAAGCTGACCGACTTTCCGATCTCATCAGGGTTCGAGATGACGTAATTACGCAGGTCCGCCTGTGCGGATTTGGAAAGGATTTGCCCCATCTCTTTGGGCGACAGATCGGACTGGATGCCCAGTTTCTGCACCTCAACCTCCAGTGCGGAGGCGATCAAAGGCGCGTATCCGAAGGTCGAAACCTTGCTGATATCCGCGATGTCACGGTTGCCCTTTTTGTCGAGCTTGTCTTCCTTCAGCTCAACCGTCAGCTCAAGAAAGCTTTGCTGAAAGGCGCCGGTACCGGAGGTGACGATATTGGTCACCAACACGATCAACATCACAAGACCGACACCAATGGCCGCGATCCCGTACATTTTGAACCGGGATTCGGCCGCATTGCGACGCTTGGTTCGCGTGTCCTGATTGAACAGCGAAGCCCCTTTGTGTTTAGCGGCAGGTGCTGCGTCTTGTTTTTGGGACATGTCAGTCATTCATACTGCTCCCGGTATTTGCGCACGATATAGAGGGCGAAGATGTTCAGCCCCAGCGTGATGATGAACAGGGTCAGACCCAGGGCAAAGGCCACAAGAGTCTCCGGGCTTGCGAAATCAGTATCCCCGGTCAGCTGGCTGACGATCCTAGTGGTGATTGTGGTCATGGCTTCGAAAGGGTTTCCCGAGAATTTGGCAATCGCACCGGCGGCCATCACGACAATCATGGTCTCACCGATTGCGCGGCTTGCGGCCAACAAGATTGCCCCTACGATCCCGGGCAAAGCTGCCGGCAGGACGACTTGCCTGACAGTTTCGGAATGCGTTGCGCCTAAGCCTAGCGATCCGTCTCGCATTGACTGGGGCACCGCGTTGATGATGTCGTCAGATAGTGACGACACGAATGGGATGAGCATGATGCCCATGACCAGACCCGCCGTGAGTACAGCGTTCGAACTGGCCATCCAACCAACGCCCAAGGCACCCCCCTGCCCGAACACAGATACCAGTGCCGGACCGACCGTCAGCAGCGCGAAAAGACCGTAAACGATGGTTGGGATACCGGCGAGGATTTCCAGCAAAGGCTTGGCCACAGACCTTGCCACGCTCGAGGCATATTCGGAAAGATAGATCGCAGCGTACAGCCCAATCGGAACCGCAACCAGCAACGCGATCAGAGAAATATACAAAGTCCCCCACAGCAGTGGGAGGATCGACAGTTCACTTCCGCCCCGGAAGTTCGGGGCCCAGGTGCTTCCAAAGAAAAAGTCTTTCCAAGAATGAAGTTCGAAGAAATTCATCGTTTCAAAAAACATGGACAGGACGATGCCAACTGTGGTCAGAACTGCGATCGAAGCGGCCAGCAGCAGCAGCGCCAGAATGCCTTGTTCGACAACATTTCGGGCGCGAAATTCTTTATGAGTGCGGATATAGGCAAATGAGGCCCCGATCAGCGTCACAACCAAAACCGCGATCTGCATCGCAATGGTTCCGCTTGCGCTCATCGAGCGATATTTCTGCGCCGCCAGCAGAATAGGTGCGGTTACCTCTTGCGTAATGATCTGACCAGCCCCTTTCAATCGAGCGGTCACATCGGCAAAATCCTCATGCGCGCTGCGGGCAAAATCTTCGGTCATGGTGCCTGCGGCGACAGCGCCATCCAGGCCGTTGGCAACTCGGCGCACCTCACTCATCAGCAAACCGCGGGTTGACCCCTCGGGGATTGCCGAATCCGGGAGCAATCCCGAGGCAGAGCTGCTTACGACCAAGGGCTGCACCAGCAACCAGGTGACCAGCAAAACGAACCCCGGTATCAGAGCCGTCAGCGCGACGTTGTAGCCGTAGTAGGAAGGAAGAGAGTGCAGATTGCGCAGGTTTCCGTCCGCGCTGGCCATCGCGCGGGACCGGCCCGCAAAATAGCCAAGAACAGCAATCGCCAGCAAAATGAGCAGCAGCCAGGTTAGTGCCATGAGAACTCCGTCAAGCGGCAGGAGTGGATTTAAGAAAACCGGGGCGTAGACACCGCCCCGGTTCAGTCGTGTGAAAGCTTAGGAACCGCCGCCCAAAGTGGTTTCGCTGGCTACGATTTCCTGAACCTTGACCAGCTCAGGGTCTGATACCAGACCGTATGCAGCCAGAGGACCATCGGGGCCTGCAACCTCATCAGCGACGAAGAACTCTGCATATTCTTTCAGCCCGGGGATAACGCCGATATGTGCTTTTTTCACATAGAAAAACAGCGGGCGCGATACCGGGTATTCGCCAGTTGCGATGGATTCGGTCGAAGGCACGATGCCTGCCATGGTCGCAACCTGCAGTTTGTCGGTGTTGTTTTCGTAGAACGCCAGACCAAAGACGCCGATGCCGTCTTTGTTGCTGTCGATACGCGCCAGGGTCTCGGTATAGTCACCGTCGATGTCGACCGAAACGCCATCGGTACGCAGAGCGATACAGGCTTTTTCAGCGGCCTTTTTGTCGTCGCCATTTGCAGCTTTGTAGACATCAAAGTCACCCAGATGCTCACAACCGGCCAGGATCACCTTGTCTTCGAACACTTCACGCGTGCCGTGCTTGGTGCCGGGGATAAAGGCTGCGATCGGCTGCGCTGGGAATGCAGGGTTCACGTCGGCCCAGGTCTTGTTGGGATTGTCGACCAGCTGGCCATCAACCACAATCTGAGCGGACAGCGCTTTGTACCAATCTTCCGGCGTGAACTCGAATGAGTTGCCGTTGATGTCGGATGCGAAAACGATGCCGTCATAGCCGATCTGAACTTCGATGATGTCGGTGACGCCGTTTTCGGCGCAGGCTTTGATCTCTTTTTCACGGATCTGGCGCGAAGCGTTCGCTACGTCGATGGTGTTTTCACCAACACCTTCACAGAACCGCTTGAGGCCGGCCGAAGATCCGCCCGATTCAACAACCGGGGTCTGGAAGTCAAAGTTTTCGCCAAAGGCTTCTGCAACGATCGAAGCATAGGGCAGAACGGTGGAAGAACCAGCAACCTGAACTTGATCACGCGCGGTGGCCGCAGTGGCCGAAACAGCAGCGATAGCCAGAACCGAAGCCGACAGTTTTACAAAGGACATTTCAGTCTCCTTGAGAAATATGTTTCTGGATCATCCTCATGATGATCTTGGCCGAACCTCTAAAAGTCGTGCGTAAGCCTTTTGTGACAAGTGTGTAACGGTTTCATGACACGTTTGGATTTTCAGCCGATACGCCACGGGACATATGCTGTGAAAGAAACAAAACAGATCCGACAACTGGTTTGATCCGAGCGATCAGCGCGGCAAAATCACTGTAAAAACAGTGCCTTTTCCAAGATCGCTTTCCACCCGCAATCTGCCGCGATGGCGGTTTAGAATATGTTTTACAATCGCAAGGCCTAACCCGGTTCCACCCAGTTGCCGTGACCTATGACTGTCCGCGCGATAGAATCGTTCGGTCAAACGCGATACATGCTTCGGGTCGATTCCAGGTCCCCTATCCACGATCTGAATGCGAACACCGGGACCGCGCATAGCAGTATCGTGATCCGAAGATTTGACGCGAACTTCTACCCGACCACCGCTGCCGCCGTATTTAATTCCGTTCTCGATCAGGTTGGTAAATACTTGGAGCAACTGGTCGCTGTCGCCAACTAGCACTATTTTGTCTTCGGGCGCATCCAGGCTCAGCACTACATCCGCGCCATCTGCCAATGGACGCAGAGAATTGAGGGTCGATTTAAGAAGTGCTGTCAGCTCAAGTTGTTCTTTCGGGCGAACCCGCTCTTCGCTTTCGACCCGGTTCAAAGACAGAAGATCGCCGACAAGCCGGTTCATGCGATTTGCCTCGTCGTTCATGATCTGAAGAAAACGATCCCGGGCAGCCTCGTCATCTCGGGCCGGACCGCGCAAAGTTTCAATAAAGCCCATTAATGCCGTCAGTGGGGTCCGCAATTCATGGCTGACATTCGCGACGAAATCACGTCGCATCTGATTTGCTTGCTCAACATGCGTAACGTCCTGAAATACAGCAAGCAACGCACCGCCGGATACTGCACCGACCCCATTCATATACCGGCACTGAACTTCGAAAGTTGTATCCTGGGCACCGTCATTGGACAGGTGCCGAGTGTTGGACGTTCCCTTCGTGCGCAGGCTTTGTTCAATCGCTTCAATAACCTGCGGCTGTCTGAGGATGGTCGCGAAATGCCGCTGCAGGATATTCTGGCCCAACAACGTCTTTGCTTCGGTATTGACCGCAATAATCCGTTCCGTCTGGTCAACCATCAGCGCGGGCATCGGGATGGCGGTTACAATTTCTTCAAGTTGGTCGTTGGTCATAAAGGGGCAGTTCTCTTAGCAACGCAGTTGGACGCTAGGATAGCTCTCGCATTGTATCGCGAAAATGACGCATGTTTTCTTGATAATGCAAGGCGCTGAAGGTCAGTTTCTGGGCGGTTGCAGCGTCGATCTCCCGCACCACTTTACCCGGTGATCCCATGACCAGAGAGTTATCCGGTATCTCTTTTCCTTCGGTCACCAAAGCCCCTGCCCCGATCAGACAGTTTTTGCCGATCTTGGCACCGTTCAACACGATGGCCCCCATTCCGATCAGGGTATTATCCCCGATCGTACAGCCATGCAGCATGACCTTATGCCCAATCGTGCAGTTCTTCCCGATGGTCAGAGGATACCCCGCATCAATATGCATGACGCAGTTTTCCTGAACATTGCTGCCTTCTCCAATCCGAATTTCTTCGTGATCAGCGCGAATCGTACAGCCGAACCAGACCGAGGCCCCCTGCTCGAGCACGACTTTGCCGATCAGATTGGCGTCTGGGGCGACCCATGTGTCTTCGTGGATTTCCGGTACATCAGAGCCAAGGGCATAGATGGTCATGACTGATCCTCGAATTCGTTTTGCAGCGTACGGACATGATCCTGAAGCTTGGGTTGCTGGATACGCCGAATTCGCTCGGCACTGACGATGGTTTTCAGCTTTTCTTCGGTCTCGTCCAGATCGTCATTGACCAGCACATAGTCGTAATATCCCCAATGACTGATCTCATCCCAGCTTTTGAGCATCCGCTTGGAAATAACCTCTTCACTGTCCTGACCGCGGCTTTCCAGTCGGCGGCGCAATTCGGGGATCGACGGTGGCAGGATGAAAATTGACAGGGCGTGTTTGCCCAGATCCGAGTTCCTAATCTGCACCTCGCCCTGCCAGTCGACATCAAACAGAACGTCCTTGCCGTCATTGATGGACTCGCGGACTGGCCCAGCCGGAGAGCCGTAGAAATTGCCAAATACATGGGCATGTTCCAGCATCTGTCCCTCGGACACCTGCTGTCGAAAGGTATCTTCGGTCAGGAAATAATACTCACGCCCATGTTCTTCCCCAGGCCGGGGCGCGCGTGTTGTGGCCGAAACCGAGAACTCCAGATCTGTGTCCCATTGCATCAGACGCTTGGCCAACGTGGATTTCCCTGCGCCCGAAGGCGAGGACAGAATGATTAATAGGCCGCGTCGATCCGCCATCAGGGCGCTCCTGTCATTATTCTACGTTCTGCACTTGCTCGCGCATCTGATCTATTACCGCCTTTAACTCAAGCCCAACCGATGTCAAATCGGCGCTTTGTGCCTTGGAACACAGCGTATTGGCCTCGCGATTGAACTCTTGCATCAGAAAATCAAGCTTGCGCCCCACGGCGGCATCCTGTGCAAGCAAATCGCGTGCGGCAGTGACATGGGCTTTCAGCCTGTCAATTTCTTCCGTTATATCCGACTTGACTGCGATCAGAGCCAGCTCCTGTGCAACCCGGTCCGGATCCGCGCCTTGCGCATTATCCATCACGCGCTGCAGGTTTTCTTGTAAGTTTTCAGCGATTTTATCCCGGCGCTCTTCAGCGAGCTTGGCGGCTTGCTCCGTAAGGCTTGAAACCTGCGATAGCTGCGCCTCCAGCACATCGGCCAGGGCCCGGCCTTCGGATTCACGCATCTTAATGAAATCGCTCAGCAAATCTTCTAACGCGTCGGTCAGATGTTTGACCAAGGGGGCCGGGTCATCCGCATCCCCACCGGTTTCCAACATGCCTTTGACAGCAATAAGCTCGGCCGCCGTCGACGGGGCCAGCGCTAGTCCCCGTTCTTCTGCCATCGTCTGCGTTCGCGCCAGAGCATCCAGAGCAGCGGCCATCGCAACTGGATTCAGCACGAGATCGGCTGTCGTTTCCTCGCGGCTCAGCTTGAGCGAAAGCGTCACATTCCCCCGGCCCAGGCTTTTCGAAATCCGTGAACGAAGCGCGGTTTCGAGCCCGGTGAGCCATTCAGGCACCCGCAGACGCATATCCAGCCCTTTGCCGTTTACGCTGCGCAACTCCCAGGTCCAGCTATGTGAACCATGTGTTCCCTTGCCCGAGGCAAATCCGGTCATGGATCTGATCATGCCTGTCTTCTCCGCTTTGCCCGCCCAGTGTTCTTGTCCGCACCTAATGCCATCCTCGTGTGCAGGGCAAGAGTTTGCTGAGAATGACAGCGTCGGACAGAGGTTAACCATTCATTAAAGAATTACTCCAAAATTGACTCAACCCGTGCCAATCTCGTCTAGGCAAGTACCGACAAGGCGCAAAAGCTCCCGGTATCTTGCATTTTATGAAAATGACGGTCGATTGCAGTTAGGGTGATGAAAATGAAGATCTTTTTCGGTAACGGTTCCGGGACTAAATTTGGAAAGATCGTCGCAATGGATCGTTTTGACAGTGGGCGCAGTCTATCGCCCATACGACAGGCCGAAGCGTACTGGACAGCCTTGCTGTCCGGCGATGGTGTTCCTATGCGATCTCAGATCGACCCGCGCGGGCTTGAGAATATCCTGCCTAACACCTTCATCCTTGAACGCATTGCACCCGGTCTGGCCCGGTTTCGTCTAGCCGGCAGTCACTTGAACACACTGGCGGGTATGGAGGTCCGGGGAATGCCGCTGACCGCTTTTTTCGAACCCAGCGCACGAACTCAGGTTACGGAAGTCCTTGAACAGGTTTTTTCCGGTCCTGCCATTGCTGAACTTGAATTGGCCTCGACCGGTGGGTTTGGGCGCACGGATCTTCAGGCGCGAATGATCCTTTTGCCGCTGAAAAGCGATTTGGGCGATGTCAGCCGTGTTCTTGGCGTCATGGTCAGTGACGGGGCGATTGGGGCAACCCCCCGGCGCTTTGATGTAAGCCATCACAAACTGCGTGCTGTGTCAGAAATACAGGCGCCTCAACAACCGGTTCAGCCTGTTGTCGAAGGATTTGCCGAAGAACAACAAGAGTTCAAACGTCCCGGATCTTACCTTCGATTGGTCGTATCACGGGATAAGTAACGAGTAACGCGTGTTGAATGTAAAGAAGGCGGGCCTATTAGACCCGCCTTTTTAAAACCGTCTGACCAAGTGGTTAGGAGGCTGCGCGTTTGCCGCGGTTCCGGCGCAGATCTGTCAGTTCTTCCGCAACAAGGAAGGCCAGTTCCAACGACTGCGACGCGTTCAAACGTGGATCGCAGGCAGTGTGGTAACGGTCTGACAGATCTTCTTCGGTAACAGCGCGTACACCTCCAGTGCATTCGGTCACGTCTAGCCCCGTCATCTCAAAATGCACACCGCCGGGGATCGTGCCCTCGGCCTGATGCACACCAAAGAAGTCGCGAACTTCGCGCAGCACGGAATCAAAGGGCCGGGTCTTATAGCCGGTGGCCGATTTGATCGTATTGCCGTGCATTGGGTCACAGACCCAGGTCACCTTGGCGCCCTCTTCCTTGACGGCTTTGACCAGACGCGGCAGATGCTCTCCCGCCTTGCCTGCACCAAACCGCGCGATCAGGGTCAGACGCCCTTCTTCGTTTTCCGGGTTCAGTTTGGCCATCAGAACTTTGAGGTCTTCGGCAGATGTCGTCGGACCGCATTTCAGACCGATCGGGTTCAGAACACCAGAACAGAATTCAACATGCGCGCCATCAGGCTGACGGGTGCGGTCGCCAATCCAGATCATGTGGCCGGACCCGGCCAACCAGTTGCCCGATGTAGAATCAAGACGGGTCAGCGCCTCTTCGTATTCAAGCAGCAGACCTTCGTGGCTGGTATAGAATTCAACCGACGAGAATTCATGCGTTGTGTCCGCGGTGATGCCCGCAGCCCCCATGAAATCAATCGAATCCTGAATTCGGTCAGCAATTTCAGAGTATTTCTGAACATCCTGGCCATCGGCAAAGCCGAGTGTCCACGAATGCACATGGCTCATATCGGCGAAACCACCGGTCGAAAAGGCGCGCAACAAGTTCAATGTTGCCGCTGCCTGCGTATAGGCTTGCAACATCTTGGACGGATTCGGAATCCGCGCCTCGGGCGTGAAATCCAGCTCGTTGATGATATCGCCGCGATAGCTGGGCAGCTCAATGCCATCCACCACCTCTGTCGGTGCGCTGCGCGGTTTGGCGAACTGTCCAGCCATACGGCCCACTTTGACCACCGGCACCTTTGCGCCATAGGTCAGAACCATGGCCATCTGCAGCATCACCTTAAAGGTGTCGCGGATCGCATCCGCGCTGAATTGTTCAAAGCTTTCAGCACAGTCGCCGCCCTGCAGCAGGAAAGCCTCACCCCGCCCCGCAGCACCAAGATGTTGCTTGAGCCGACGTGCCTCACCTGCAAACACCAGCGGCGGATACTGCGAAAGCTGAGCCTCGACTTTTGCCAGCGCGGCTGCGTCGGTATAGTCTGGCATCTGAACCCGGGGCTTGTTGCGCCAGTTCGTTTTTTGCCATTCGGTCATAGCTTTGATCTCCGCTGAAGTATTCAAGTCGCCTCTATACAAAAACGTTTGATGAGAGGCCATATACGATTTGGACCTCTTGACGTCGCAAACAAGCTTTGATCATGGTGGCGTTCAAATCTGTCGCCGGACGTAGGGTCAAACGGCGCCGAATCAAGGACACCTCGCCATGCAAGAGCAACGCCAAGTTGTCACGGTGGAAACCACTGCGGCCAGCCCTCGTCATTTCGTGTTTGTCCTGTTGGACAAATTCTCGCTGCTGTGTTTTGCCTCTGCGCTGGATAGCCTGCGCATCGCAAACCGCATGGCCGACAAAGAGCTTTACAGCTGGAGCCTGTCTGGCGAAGGCGGCGAGACGATCAAATGCTCCGCCGGGACCGAGTTCAAACTGGACGCTGATCTAGCCGAGCTGCAGCGCGATGACGTCGTGCTGATCTGTGGCGGTGTCGATGTTCAAGCCGCTACCACCAAGAAAATTCTGAACTGGGTCCGCCGCGAAGCACGTCGGGGATTGCGCATTGGTGGGCTGTGTACGGCAGCTTATACCTTGGCTAAGGCCGGTTTGCTGGATGGCAAGCGTGCGACAATTCACTGGGAAAACTCAGACAGTTTCACCGAAGAGTTTGATGAGGTCGAACTGACCAAATCCGTATTCCAAATTGACGGAAACCGGATGACAACAGCCGGTGGCACTTCCTCTATCGACCTGATGCTGAAAATCATCGCCGAGGATTTCGGGGAAGACCTTGCCAACGCGGTGGCCGATCAGTTGATCTATTCCTCGATCCGCACCGATCAGGACACACAGCGTCTGTCGACCCCAACACGGATTGGGGTGCGCCATCCCAAGCTGAGTCAGGTCATCCTGATGATGGAGAAAAACATCGAAGAGCCGATCTCGCCTTCGATTCTGGCCAAAGAGGTCGGCATGTCCACGCGGCAGCTAGAGCGTCTGTTTCGCCGTTACCTCAGCCGGTCGCCTAAACGCTATTATATGGAGCTGCGCCTGCATAAGGCCCGGAACCTGCTGATGCAGACCGACATGAGCGTGATCAACGTGGCGCTGGCATGCGGGTTTGCCTCGCCTAGCCATTTCTCGAAATGCTACCGGGCGCACTACAACACCACGCCCTATCGTGAGCGCGGTGCGCAAAGCGGGCGCTTGTCTGTTTAATCGCTGGGGGTCATGCGAAAGACAGCGCCCTGCCCGACGGAAATAAACCAGATTGATCCATCCGGTGCCTCGACAATGTCGCGGACGCGTTCCGTCTGAGGGCCCTTGATCTGCTCGACCTCAGTCAATGGAGTGCCTTCAAGCCGAGCAATGTAGTCGAATTTGAGCGACCCTACGAATAGATCACCCTTCCATTCGGGCCAAAGCTTGCCTGAATAAATCAAAAGGCCGGATGGGGCGATGGAAGGGTCCCAATAGAATTCAGGCTGCACCATCCCCGGTTTCGCCGTCCCCTCGCCGATTGTTTGCCCGGAATAGTGCTTGCCATAGGAAATCACCGGCCAGCCATAGTTCCGCCCCGGCCGGATTAGGTTCACTTCATCACCGCCCTTGGCTCCATGTTCCGATACCCATAGGCGCCCCCGTGCATCCAGCCCTGCACCTTGGGGATTCCGGTGGCCATAAGACAATATCTCAGGCTGAATTCCCGGTTGTCCGACAAATGGATTATCAGCCGGCACCGAGCCGTCCCGGTTCACACGGATCACCGAGCCGTTGTGACTCGATTGATCCTGTGCGGTCGGGCGATCACCACGATCGCCGATAGTGACAAGTAATGTCCCGTCCTTTGCCTCGACAATACGAGAGCCAAAATGACGCCCAGAATCCCAACCATTTTCAGCTTCGAAAATCGTGCGCAGATCGGTCAGCTCTGATCCGTCTTCGGACAGGCGCGCAATCGCAAGTGCAGTGCCTGCCCCCTTTGGTTGAGGCTTGGAATAGGTCAGGAAAACCTCACGGCTTTGCGAAAAATCCCTGGCAACGGTTACGTCCAGCAAACCGCCCTGCCCCTTTGCAACCACATTGGGAGTGCCTTTGACGCGAGCTATGTTTCCCTCCGACACGAACAGAAGATCACCGTCGCGCTCAGTTACCAGAAAGGACATGTCAGGCAGGATGCCGATTGCCCAGGGCGTATCGAGCCCCTTCACCATCGCCGTCACACGCGCCGATCCGGAGCTGGTAGTTAGCGATTCTGCCCCTGCCAACCCTGAAACAACAGAAAAGATGAAGATCAAAGCTAGTCTAAACATCTCGTTCTCCTTACCGAAAACACCGCGCCGGGCACATCTGAACAACTAGAACTGTGCGCCACAAAAACACGTTTGCGTTAGGACTTTTCTTTTTCGAACAGCTTGCCTAGGGTCGTGCCCAGAACGAATACGTTCACAACTGGGAGTAACCATATGAAAAAGCTGCTTACAGCAACTGCAGCAACCGCCCTTCTTTCGGGCGCAGCTATGGCCGAAGACGTCACATTGGGTGTTCTGTTCGGCTTTACCGGACCGATTGAATCGCTGGCACCCGCTATGGGTTCAGGCGCCGAGATGGCGATGGCCGAAGTCACCGAATCCGGCAAATTGCTGGATGGCTCTACCGTCACTGCATCGCGCGCTGATACCGGCTGTATCGACAACGGCCTGTCCACCTCGAACGGTGAACGCATGATTGCCGACGGCGTTGCCGGCATCATTGGCGGTGACTGCTCTGGCGTGACCGGAGCGATCCTGCAGAATGTCGCGATCCCGAACGGGATGGTCATGATCTCGCCCTCGGCCACCTCGCCCGGTCTGTCGACCATGGAGGATAACGGCCTGTTCTTCCGCACCGCCCCGTCGGATGCACGTGAAGGTCAGGTGATGGCAGATATCCTGAATGATCGCGGGATCACTTCAATCGCACTGACCTACACCAACAACGACTATGGCAAGGGTCTGGCAGACGCGATCCAGTCCTCGTTCGAGGCATCGGGCGGCGAAGTCACAATCGTGGCAGCGCATGAGGATGGCAAAGCGGACTACTCGGCCGAAGTTGGCGCGCTGGCCTCGGCCGGTGGCGACATTCTGGTTGTAGCCGGGTATCTCGATCAGGGCGGATTGGGCATCATTCAGTCGGCGCTGGACAGCGGTGCATTCGACACGTTCGGCTTGCCCGGCGGCATGATCGGTGACTCGCTGCCCGCAAATGTCGGCCCCGACCTGAACGGCTCGTTCGGTCAGATCGCCGGTTCAGGTGGTGAAGGTGCTGAAAAGTACTTTGCCATGGCCGAAGCCGCCGGTTTTGACGGATCGTCGCCCTATTCGCCTGAAAGCTATGACGCCGCAGCGCTGTTCATGCTGGCGATGCAGGCCGCTGGTTCGACCAACCCGGCCGACTACGGCAGCAAGATCCTAGATGTTGCCAACGCTCCAGGAGAGAAGATCTATCCGGGTGAGCTGGCCAAAGGTTTGGAACTGTTGGCCGCTGGTCAGGACATCGACTATGTCGGCGCGTCCGGCGTTGAGCTGATCGGCCCCGGCGAAAGCGCAGGTTCGTATCGCGAGATCGAAGTCACCGACGGCGAAAACAAGACCGTCAACTTCCGTTGATTTTGACCTGAGAAGACCTGAAAATAAGCAGCCCGGACCTTGTGTCCGGGCTGCTTCAGTGAAAAAAGACCGCACCTCTTCAATGAGGGTGTGAAAACAAGAACGCCGAAAACGGCGGCTAGGGGAAAAGATGATCGTCGTCGAGGACGTGCATAAGCATTTCGGCGGGTTTCATGCGGTGGATGGGGCATCGCTGGAAATCCAGAAGGGTTCGATCACCGGCCTGATTGGGCCGAACGGGGCCGGAAAGACAACTCTGTTCAACGTGATCGCGGGTGTGCTCCCGCCCACCTCTGGACGCGTGTTCATGGATGGCGAGGACATAACCGGCTTGCCACCACACGATCTGTTTCACAAAGGTCTGCTGCGCACTTTTCAGATCGCGCATGAGTTTTCCTCGATGAGTTGCCGAGAGAACCTGATGATGGTGCCCGGAGCGCAATCCGGGGAATCGCTGTGGAACACCTGGTTCGGCCGCAAACGCATCGCCAATGAAGAGCGCGCGTTAAAGGCCAAGGCCGATGAGGTGCTGGAGTTTCTTACCATCGAACATCTGGCCGATCACAAGGCCGGTCAGGTCTCGGGCGGGCAGAAAAAACTGCTGGAACTTGGCCGCACCATGATGGTCGACGCCAAGATCGTATTTCTGGACGAGGTCGGCGCGGGTGTGAACCGCACCCTGCTGATGACCATCGCCGACACAATCCTGCGCCTGAACAAGGAACGCGGCTATACGTTTGTAGTCATCGAACACGACATGGATTTCATCGGCAAAATCTGCGACCCGGTCATTTGTATGGCCGAGGGCAAGGTTCTGGCCCAGGGCACTCTGGACGAGATCAAAGCCAATGAGCATGTGATCGAAGCCTATCTGGGCACCGGCCTCAAGAACAAAGACAAGCTGGAGGCCGGGGCATGAGCGATAATCCTTATCAGGATGACCACGGCAACAAGGATGCCTCGATCACCAACACCCAAGGCATGGGCACGATGACGCCCGCACATCGCAAAAGCGGAAAGACGCACCGCGTCGAAGGTGGCCCATTCCTGATCGGCGACACCATGACCGGCGGCTATGGCAAGGGCCCGGATATCCTGCATGATTGCACGATTTCAGTCGATGCCGGTGAAATCGCTGTAATCGTTGGCCCCAACGGCGCCGGTAAATCCACTGCAATGAAGGCCGTGTTTGGGATGCTGGATGTCCGCGCGGGATCTGTGCGACTGGACGGAGAAGACATCACCAACCTGTCGCCCCAGGATCGGGTGATCAAGGGGATGGGCTTTGTTCCGCAGACCTCGAACATCTTCACTTCGATGACGGTCGAAGAAAACCTTGAGATGGGTGCCTTCATCCGTCGTGACGACTTTTCAGACACGATGGAACAGGTCTATGACCTCTTTCCCATTCTCCGTGACAAACGCAATCAAGCTGCCGGAGAGCTATCGGGTGGTCAGCGCCAACAGGTCGCCGTGGGCCGCGCCTTGATGACCCAGCCCAAAGTGCTGATGTTGGACGAACCCACCGCCGGTGTTTCACCCATCGTGATGGATGAGCTGTTCGACCGGATTATCGAGGTTTCCCGCACCGGACTGCCGATCCTGATGGTTGAGCAGAACGCTCGTCAGGCGTTGGAGATCGCCGACAAGGGATATGTGCTGGTTCAAGGGCGGAACGCCTATACCGGTACGGGCAAGGAATTGCTGGCCGATCCCGAAGTTCGTAAAAGCTTCTTGGGGGGGTGAGGATGAAAGTAACCTCCTTCAAATTGTTCATCACGTTCGCTCTTTCGATGAACCTAATGTGGCAAAGCCCTGCGCAAGCCGCCTCGTTTCCTAAGACCTACTGCGAAATGAGAATGTGTGAAGTTAGAGCGATGTGCATGGGTGCAGATTGTCCCGCCACGGACTGTCCAGAAGGAAGCTTTTGGCTGGAAATCTCAATGGACGACGGTGAACTACAAGTTTACGCGGTTCCGTCGACCAAGGACTCTAGAGTTCATTTCGGAGACTTTCAGGCTGACAGCAGACTCTCAAATGATCGCGCGATTGTGGTGAACAGTGTTATTGATAACACTCTGACCAATGCGGTCGTTGAATTGTGGACCGACGGCAAACCAATCGGCATCGCTATGACCATACAGAGGCTCCCTAATTCTCATTTTGTTGAAGTGGTAAACGGCTTCTGCGGAGAAGAAAACTAATGGACTTCCTCAACGCCCTTGTGGCGCTCTCCAACTTCGTTCTTGTTCCCGCAATCGCCTATGGCAGCCAGTTGGCGCTGGGCGCGTTGGGGGTGACGCTGATCTATGGCATCCTGCGGTTCTCAAACTTTGCCCATGGCGACACGATGGCCTTTGGCGCGATGATCGCGGTGCTGGTCACATGGGGTCTGCAGGCCGCCGGGGTCAGTTTCGGGCCGCTGCCGACCGCTCTGCTGGCCCTGCCCTTTGCCATTCTGGGCTGTATCGTTCTGGTTCTGATCACGGATCGGCTAGTTTACCGTTTCTACCGGGAACAAAAGGCCAAGCCGGTCATTCTGGTGATCGTCTCGATGGGCGTGATGTTCATCATGAACGGGCTGGTGCGGTTCATAATCGGGCCGGATGATCAAAGGTTCTCGGACGGCGAGCGGTTCATCGTTTCAGCGCGGGAATTCAAGGCAATGACCGGGCTGCGTGAGGGGTTGGCGATCAAGACCTCTCAGGGCATCACCGTGGTTGTGGCCGTTGTCGCCGTGGCACTTTTGTTCTGGTTTTTGAACAAAACCCGCACCGGCAAGTCGATGCGCGCTTATTCGGATAACGAGGATCTGGCGCTGCTGTCCGGCATCAACCCTGAACGTGTGGTGATGATCACTTGGATCCTTGTCGCGGCGCTGGCGACAACTGCGGGTGTGCTTTACGGGTTGGACAAGAGCTTTAAGCCCTTTGTCTATTTCCAGCTTCTGCTGCCGATCTTCGCTTCGGCCATCGTCGGCGGCCTCGGCAACCCGCTGGGCGCTATCGCGGGCGGGTTCATCATCGCGTTTTCCGAGGTGACGATCACCTATGCGTGGAAAAAGGTGCTGACCTATCTGGCACCGGAACATCTGGAGCCTTCGGGATTGGTCCAATTCCTATCCACCGATTACAAATTCGCGGTCAGCTTTGTTATCTTGCTTATCGTGCTTCTGTTTAAGCCCACAGGTCTGTTTAAGGGGAAAGCAGTATGACCGAGACTGTCAAAAATACGCTGCTTTTCGTGGTTGTTGGCGGCCTGATCCTGTTGACCGGATTCACGCAAAGCTGGAATTCGGCGATCCTGATCCTGAACATGGGGCTGATCTCGGCCATCATGGCGCTTGGGGTGAACTTGCAATGGGGCTTTGCCGGCTTGTTTAACGTTGGTGTTATGGGCTTTGTTGCGCTGGGCGGGCTGGCGGTTGTGCTGGTCTCAACCCCGCCGACACCCGGAGCGTGGTCATCCGGAGGATACGGGATCGTCCTTGCGTTGCTGTTGGGGGCTGCGACCGTCGTTGCGGCGGTTCTGGTGGCAACAAAAATACCGAGGGGCCGTGTACAGACGATTGCCATCGTCGCGATTCTGATCGCCGGGTTTTTCATTTACCGTGCGGTGTTTGACCCCAGCGTTGCTGGTGTCGAAGCCATTGACCCAGCCGTTGCGGGCAACCTTGGCGGGTTGAATCTGCCGGTTCTGTTGGCCTGGCCCGCGGGCGGCGTGTTGGCCGCCGGTGCTGCTTGGTTGATCGGCAAAACTGCCCTTGGCCTGCGCTCGGACTATCTGGCGATTGCGACGCTTGGGATTGCCGAAATCATCATCGCAATCATGAAAAACGAGGACTGGTTGGCCCGAGGTGTCAAGAATGTCTACGGCATCCCGCGCCCCTCGCCCGTGGTCGGCTATGAGGTTGAGCTGCAGCAGGATCCATCCTTCATTGCCCGTGCCGATTGGTTTGGGCTGGACCCTGTCATCGCCTCGACCCTGTCGGTCAAGCTGGGCTATTCCCTGCTGTTCATGGTTGTTCTTCTGATCCTGCTGTGGATGGCCCAGATGGCGCTGCGCAGCCCCTGGGGCCGCATGATGCGCGCCATCCGTGACAACGAGGTTGCAGCCGAGGCGATGGGTAAAGATGTCACCCGCCGCCATTTGCAAATCTTCGTTCTGGGCTCTGCCATCTGCGGTATCGCGGGCGCGATGATGACAACGCTGGACGGGCAGTTGACGCCGGGTACCTACAACCCTCTGCGCTTTACATTTCTGGTCTGGGTCATGGTGATCGTGGGCGGATCGGGCAACAACTTTGGTGCTGTGCTGGGCGCGTTCCTCATCTGGTTTCTGTGGGTCCAGGTCGAACCGATTGGGTTGTGGCTTATGAACCTGATCACGTCCGGAATGCCCGATGGCAGTGCGCTCAAGACGCATCTGATCGACAGCGCGGCCCATATGCGACTGTTCACGATGGGGTTGATTCTGCTGATTGTTCTTAGATTCAGCCCAAGAGGGTTGATCCCCGAGAAATAGGGCCACAGAACCTCCAATATATGGAACCGCGTCAAGAAATTGGCGCGGTTTCTTGCTTTTGAGTGAGGAACTTACTAGAGCAAATCATCGGCCTGACATGTTTCACAGTCGTGTTCACCAATTATTTGCCTTTGTGCAGACTACTACCATTTGCCCGCAGGGAATAGAAAACACCGATGAAAACCACTCTTACAAAGACACTCATTCTGTTGCCGGTTCTTGCCTCTTTGACCGCATGTATTCCGTCACCAAAAGATCTGGAAACCACTCCGGTCAAAGTCCAGACCCCCAAGGGCGTGGTGACATGCCAGCTCTACCGGCAGAACCGCGTGGACTGGGACCGGGCAATCGACTTTCCGGCAACAAAAATGTCCGTCCCCGAGGCTGATGCATATTGCAGACAAGAAGGCCAACGCCGCCTGAAGTGACCGTTGTGTGGCCGGGCAATCAGCCCGGCCCGCCATTCAACGATTACGAAATAACCCGCCCAGAATGCCTCGGACGATCCTGCGCCCGGTTGTTCCCTTAAGCTCTTTAATGACGGCCTCGCTCATGGCGGTGGCAAAGGTGTCTTTCTTTCGCACGATCCGCGAAGAAGACCGCGTTACTTTGCTACCTGAGTATCGGCGAGCCGTGGCAAATTCGCGTTCTGCAATCGATTGAGACTCAAGCTGTTCTTCTGCCTCGGCTGCGGCCTGTGCTGCGGCATCAGTCCGCGCCTGGAGTATCTCAAAGGCTGATCTGCGATCTATGCGGGTTTCGTATTTGCCTTTCATCGGAGACGCATTCATTACCATTTGCCGTTCGGCAGCGGTAATCGGCCCCAACTGTGACCCAGGGGGACGGATCAAAGTGCGTTCGACGATGCCCGGAACCCCTTTCTTTTGCAGCATGGATGTAACCGCCTCGCCCACGCCAACCTCACGGATGGCGGCCTCAGTATCAAAGGTTGGATTCTCGCGGTAGGTTTCAGCCGCAAGGCGAAGGTTTTTCCTGTCTCGGGCGGTGAAGGCTCGCAAAGCATGCTGTACCCGGTTACCCAACTGACCCAGAATGTCTTCTGGGATGTCTGCCGGGTTTTGCGAGATGAAATAGACCCCTACGCCCTTTGATCGGATAAGGCGGGCGACCTGCTCGACCTTGTCCACAAGCACTTTGGGCGCGTCTTCGAACAACAGATGCGCTTCGTCAAAGAAAAATACCAGCTTGGGTTTGTCCGGATCGCCGACTTCGGGCAACTCTTCAAACAGTTCGCTCAGCAGCCATAACAGGAACGTCGCATACAGACGAGGTGATCCCATCAGCTTGTCAGAGGCCAGGATGTTCACCATGCCATTCCCGTTGGCATCGGTGCGCATAAGATCGGCCAGTTCCAGGGCAGGTTCGCCAAACAGATTGGTGCCCCCTTGATTTTCAAGAACCAACAACCGTCGCTGGATGGCACCGATCGAGGCGGTTGAGACATTCCCATAGCGCAGCGAAAGATTTGCTCTGTTCTCTCCGATCCAGACCAACAGAGCTTGCAGATCTTTCATATCCAACAGGGGCATACCTTCTTCATCGGCAACCCGAAATGCAATGTTTACAATGCCTTCTTGTGCTTCGCTCAGGTCCATCAGCCTGGACAACAACAAAGGTCCCATCTCGGATACTGTGGTTCGAACCGGATGGCCTTGCTGACCGAACAGATCCCAGAAAGTGACCGGGCAAGCGGCATATTCGTAATCCGTGAATCCGATGGTTTCGGCACGCTTCTGAAATGCCCCATGTAGCTTGTGACTTTCACTGCCCGCCAGCGCCAACCCAGACAGATCACCTTTGACGTCAGACAGAAACACCGGCACCCCAGCCTTGGAAAACCCCTCGGCCAGGATCTGAAGCGTCACGGTCTTGCCAGTACCGGTCGCACCGGCGATCAGGCCGTGGCGGTTGGCGTATTTCAACGACAACGTCTGCGGTTGGCTGTAATCTGCGCCACCACCGCCAAGAAATATGTTCTCACTCATATGCTTAAGGCCCTGTTTCCTACCGATCTCCGCCCAGCATACAAAGTTAACCTTTGGCTGCGATAGTTTTCTGGTTGTTCGTGTATGAGAATTGCGCGGTCAACAAACTTCCTCCCTGTCGACTGGCCGCGCGTTCACGCGCGGCCCTTTTTCCACCATAGCTTCATAATTAAATTTTCAGGTTAGCAGTTGACCACCGCGCCGCCCTCTCGTAACGTCTGCTCATAATTAAGTCGGCCGGTCCGACGGGGAGAAAAATTCATGAAAGGGAGCCGCTCCACCGGCTCCCTTTTATCTTGGCCACACGTGTTGCCCACGGGGCCTCAGGCGAGATTCCGATCACTTCTGTCTTTTTACGCTGCATAATGCCTGACACTGCGCGCCAGTGGTGCTAGACCCGGCGAAAAGCCACATCAACAATCACGAGGCAATCATGTTCAGGACACCGATAAAGCTTGTTGCGGCAGCTTTTCTTTTCAACGGCGCCGCCCTGGCGCAAGAGACCACCGACACGACAGAACCTGCCACCGAATCCCCTACGACCGAGCAGGTGGACAATGGTCTCGACCTGGGGCAGCCGGTCGATGAAACCGTCAAGGTCGGACAGCGCTATGACAAAGAAAAATTCGGCGACTGGAGCCTGAACTGTTTGAAGATGAACGCGGGCAAAGATCTGTGTTCGCTGCTGCAAGTCATAAATGGCCCGCAAGATGTGCCTATGGCTGAGTTTTCCATGTTCCGCCTACCCGAAGGCGGTTCGGCTGTAGCCGGAGCAAATATCTTGGTTCCGCTTGAAACCCTGTTGCAAGCGCAGCTGACCCTCTCAATCGACGGGGCGCCTGCCAAACGCTACAACTATTCGTTTTGTAACCCTGTTGGCTGTGTTGCCCAAATCGGCCTGACCCAAGGGGATATCGACGCAATGAAGCAGGGTAGCAAGGCGACTTTGACCATCGTTCCAGCGCCCGCGCCGGATCAGGTGATCGAACTTGACCTATCTTTGTCCGGGTTTACTGCAGGTTACGACATTGTTGATGTCGCAACCAACTGAAGACTACATTTCGAGAAAGTCGTTTAACCCAGCGGCTTTCTCAAATCCGCTTCAAAGCAAGTACAGCGTTCAGGCCTCCGAAAGCGAAAGCGTTGCTTAGCGCAACCTCAACTTTCGCTTCGCGTGCCTCGTTGGGCACAACGTCCAAAGCACATTCCGGATCAGGTTCTTCGTAGCCAATCGTCGGTGCAATCACCCCATCTCGCAGGGCCATGATACAGGCCAAAAGCTCTACCGCGCCGGTTCCGCCAATCAAGTGACCATGCATCGACTTTGTGGATGAGATCAAAAGTTCGTCCGCATGCGGGCCGAAAACGCCAGCTACAGCGGCACATTCCGTTTTGTCATTGGCCGCAGTACCTGTGCCATGGGCGTTGATATAACCCACCTGATTGGCATTCAGGCCAGCATCAGACAACGCCCCTGACATCGCACGGGCAGCGCCCTGCTTGCTGGGCATTACAATGTCTGATGCATCCGAGGTCATCGCGAAACCAACAACTTCGCACAAAATTTCTGCCCCACGCGTCTTCGCGTGCTCGTATTCCTCGAACACGAAGATGCCCGCTCCCTCTCCTTGCACCATACCGTTTCGGTTGGCGCTAAAAGGACGACACGCATCCTTGGACATCACCCGCAGCCCTTCCCAGGCCTTAACGCCACCAAAGCACAACATGGATTCTGAGCCGCCGGTGATCATCGCAGGGGCCGCCCCGCTGCGCACCATCTGAAAGGCTTGCGCCATCGCATGGTTCGATGAGGCACAAGCAGTCGATACGGTAAAGCTGGGACCTTTGAGGTTATGTTCCATCGATACGTGGCTTGCCGCCGCGTTGTTCATGAGTTTAGGTACAACAAATGGATGGACCCTGTTCTTCCCGTCCTCATAGACTGAACGGTAATTGTCGTCCCAGGTCGAAACGCCACCACCTGCTGTTCCCAGAACCACGCCAGATCGTGCGGCCAACTCACCGTGGAATTCGATCCCGGACTGATCTATGGCCTCTTTGGCCGCGGTCAGGGTAAACTGTGTAAACCTGTCATACAGAGTCATCTGTTGGCGGTTGAACCGACCCTCGGCTTCGAACCCCCGGACCTGCCCACCGATCTTGATCGCCAACCTGTCGACGTCTCGAAATTCAAGTTCCGAAATGCCACAACGGCCTTCCCGCATCGCCTCAAGCGTATCTGGAACTGAATGACCAAGCGAATTGATCGTGCCTGCCCCGGTTATTACTACCCGTTTCATTTGCTTGGGTCAGACCTTTTCTGCCACAAGCTTTTCGATCCCAGCAATGATCGCGGCGACATTTGAGATGTCAAAGTCACTGGCCGTTGGTTCATTGGCATTGAACGGAACGGTTATGTCGAACTCTTCTTCGATGGCAAAGATACTCTCGACCAGCCCAAGGCTGTCGATCCCCAGATCTTCGAGCGTACTTTCGGGCGTCACATCCGAAGGCTCCAACACGGCTTGTTCGGCAATGATGGCAATGACGCGGTCGGTGATGCTCATATCGATCCTCTGATTATCACGTTGAATGTGATTTAATCGCTCGGAGGCTGTTTGGAAACAGCCTTTTTCAACGCCTCCACGTCACGAAGCATCCGCGGCAATCTGCGCTGCGCCTTATAGACATCAGTAAAGGTTTCCATCTTCACAGCCGGGTAGCCCATCAACACACGACCGGCGGGTACGTTTGACAGGATTTTGGTACCACCGCCGACAATCACCCCGTCGCCAACGAAAATATTGTCCGAAACGCCTGACTGCCCACCCAGAACCACGTTATTGCCAAGCTCAACTGAACCGGAAATACCAGACTGACCACACAGCAGACAGTCATTACCAACGCGCGTGTTGTGGCCGATATGGACCTGATTATCCAGTTTTGTGCCATTCCCGATGCGAGTATTACGAATGGTCCCGTTGTCGATCGTACAATTCGCACCGATCTCGACATCGTCGCCAATTTCCACAGAACCAAGCGAATGAATGCGCAGCCAGCTTTGCGCGCTGGCGTCTCCTGCATCCCCCAAGGTCTTGCGCGCGTTCTCTACCCCCGATACTTCGGGCGTAACAAAACTGAACCCGTCGCTACCGATCCTTGCCCCTGGTTGCGCGATAAAACGATCCCCGATCTGCACACGGGCACCAATGCTGACCATTTCGCGCAGAACGGCGTCTTCGCCCAACACAGCATCCATGCCTATGACGCAATGCGGTCCGATATTCGCCCCTCTGCCGACCCGGGCCCGTGCACCAATGACTGCCAGAGGGCCGATTGAGACCCCATCTGCCACATCCGCAGTTGGGTCGATGACTGCCGAAGGGTGAACCCCGGACCCAAAGCCCTGCCCTTTATCCAGCATGGAGGTGATCCCGGCCATCGCCATGCGCGGTCGTCGAACGAATATTGCTGCCTTAAGTCCCAACGCCTGCCAGTCAGCACCTTCCCAAAGGATGGCGACCTGCGCCGAACCCGATCCCAGATCCTCGGCATATTTCGGCGACATCGCCATCGCCAGATCAGTGGCAGTTGCATCCGACGGTTCAGCAGCAGCATGTACGACCAAGCTGGCGTCGCCCTGGAACTCAGCGTCAAGGGCATCTGCGATTTGTTGAACTGTATATTTCATGTGGGGCTTCCCGGAACTAGGACCTGCCCCCGGTGATTACCCCTGAACGTCCGGCAGGGCCACCCCTGCTTTCTGCAGAGCATTCCAGATTTTCTGATCACGGCCATAGACGTCGCGTCGGTACTGTACCTCACCTTTCGGGCCAATAAAGGCAGTGCGGTAAATCAAGTGGACAGGAACATGCTGCTCAAGCTTCACAGTGGTCTCTTTTCCAGTCGCGAGAATCCGATGGAAAAATGCCTTTGGGTTTTCTTCTTGCTTCGCCAACAGTGCGTAAGCGAATTCGAAAGGCTGAGCCAATCTGATACAACCATGCGAGAAGGCACGAGATTCCCGAGCAAACAAACTTTTCTGCGGTGTATCATGCAGATAGATGTTGTGCTTGTTGGGGAACATGAACTTCACCAGCCCCAGGGCATTGCTTTTGCTGGGCGGTTGGCGCATCGCAAAAGGAAAGTTGCTTGCGGTGAACTGGGTGAAATCTACTGCCCCGCGATTGACCTGGCGACCACTGCGATCGGTAATCTGAATATGCCCGACGGCATTTGGATTGGACTGCAGCTTTGGCAAGTATTCCTTGGTGATGATCGAGCGTGGAACATACCAGCTGGGGTTAATGACCATATGCTCCATCTTGTCGGAAAACTCAGGGCTGCGACGATCATGGGTATTCTTGCCGATCACAGCGCGGGTTTCAAAGGTAATAAAGCCGTCATCAACAATCTTGGCTGAGAAATCAGCCTGATTGACCAGAATGTGGCGTTCACCGCGCTCGCGCGGCAACCAGCGCTCACGCTCCAGCGCGACATAGACGGCCTTCAGACGATCCGAAGCAGTGCGGTTCAATTCAGTAATTGTGCCCGGACCCGCGACGCCATCTGCGGCAAGACCATGTGCGATTTGAAACCGCTGAACACCTGCCAGCAAGGCATCGTCAAAAACAGGGCTGGCTGTTGGGTTCATAAAACCCATTTCAACCAATCTGTTACGCATCGCTATTACGGCGGGTCCCGTATCTCCCAGCTCTAGCTTTGCTTGTGGAACAGTAGTTCCCCAACCGCCTTGGCGAACCAATTCTTCCAGCGCAAGTTTCTGCTTCATCAAAGCCCGATACTGGGTCGAGCTTGGCGCCAACTGATCGAAATAGGCTGCATCCTCCGAGGTCGTCAGTCCACGCAGATGCCCTGCTGTCGAGGTCGGCTCGACCTTCCTGACTAATCCATCGTCTATATCGGATGGTCGTAAAAGGCCTGTCCTCATGTCCTGAGCATAGGCTGCAAAAACGCGTGTCAACTCGACCTCGACGGCCCCAAGCTGACGCGCTGATTTTGCTGATTGAAGCCGGTTAACCAAGCCCTGCGCATCATAGGCGTTCGCAGGTAGCCCGTGTAATTCGACCGCAGAAAGCCCCTCAATCAACCGTTGACGACGTTCAGCATGTGCAGCCGTGTCGCCAACCCAAACAGGCACGAATCCTCTTTCACGGTAGAAATCGGCAATCTCAGACCCGGAAGGTGCAAATTCGGCAACCGCCATCTGGAATGCGGTGTCAGGCTTGGCCTCAGTGTTCGCCATCGCCGAAGACGTCAGAAAACATGCGGCCAAAGCAATACCGGTGCTTGCACGAAGAACAGAGAACATTTGGAGCCCTTGAATTTTCAATATAATACGCCGTTTCAGGCAATGCCGAACAATTATGGTTTTGCTTGAAACCCATTGTCTATTCACAAATGCATCAATTTCGTGCTTATACCCAAGCGTGATGCTTGTTTGCATCGGACAGATTTCGGCGACGGCCTAAGACGTTGGATCTTTGCCATTTTGCACCACCTGCGCAAAAAACTGCCGAAAATTCCCCCTTGAAAAGATGAATTTGAAAGACTTCTTGGCCGCCCTTCACGACTGTGTCATAAATCCCTCATCTGGGATGGGAATAAATTAATACAGCGCGCGTAACATCGTGTGCAGGCAGGAACAGTACGGGACGAAACACAAAATGACGACGAGCAGTTCCTCGGGTTTGACCCGGCGTGCTTTATTGGGCGCATTCGCAGCTACAGCAGTTGTAGCGACTCCAACCTACTCCAATGCAGCAGGATTCCTTCGTGGCGGTGGTGATATTCGCCGTATTCGCATGTATTCCGGACGCACTGGCGAGCGGATCGATATGATCTATTGGGTTGACGGTAAATACATCAAAGACGCGGTCAAAGAAGTGAACCACTTCATGCGCGATTGGCGCACCGACCAGGCCAAAGATATGGACCTCCGCACGATCGACATCATGGCGGCGTCGCATAATCTGTTGGATGTCAACGAACCCTATATGCTGCTGTCGGGCTATCGCTCGCCGCAGACCAACGCGATGCTGCGGTCACGGTCGCGCCGTGTTGCCAAGAATTCGTTGCACATGAAAGGCCAGGCAGCCGACCTCCGCCTGTCATCTCGTTCGGTCTCGCAAATGGCCAAAGCGGCGATGTCTTGCCGTGCTGGTGGTGTTGGCAAATACCACCGCTCGAACTTCGTGCATATGGATTGCGGTGTGGTAAGAAGCTGGGGCGGTTGATCCGCCCCGCCCGTCGTCAAGAGAAGTTTGTCGGTCACGTAACCGTTTGAATGAGCAGATTTATCTGCCATTGTGGAGGTGCTATTCTACTCAGGCAGCCTCATAAATCCTGCGCAAACCGGCTGTTGCAGGTGATCTTCAATACGAGCCCAAATATTCAAGAAATGGCGCACCTGAGAGGATTCGAACCTCTGGCCTCTGCCTTCGGAGGGCAGCGCTCTATCCAGCTGAGCTACAGGTGCCTGAGCCGTTAGCTAACCTTGTTCCGGTCCGGGTGCAACTGAAAATCGACCCGGATCAAACAGGTTTCACGCGAACAGATCATGCGCAAGTTCAAGCGCTTCGATCAAGGTATCGACCTCATCTTTCGAGTTATAGAGACCAAAACTGGCGCGGCATGTCGCGGTGACTCCGAGGAAATCCATCAATGGTCCAGCACAATGGTGCCCGGCCCGAACAGCGACGCCCTTTTTATCCAAAATCGTCGAAATGTCATGTGCGTGGCCTGCACCGTCCAAAGTAAAGCTGAAGATCGCCGCTTTGTCCGGCCGTGTCCCCTGAAGCTGAATCCAGTTCAGCCCCGCAAACCTCTGCATCGCATAGTCTCGGATCCCGGCCTCATGAGCAGCAACGTTGTCCATCCCCAAATCCATCAGATAGTCCAGAGCGACGCCCAGTCCGATGGTTTGCACTATGCCAGGAGTTCCCGCCTCGAATTTCATCGGTGGATCATTGTAGATCACCTGATTTTTGCTGACCTCTTTGATCATGTCACCGCCACCGATAAACGGGCGCATTTCGGCCATTCGGTCAGATTTGATGTAAATCGCTCCCGATCCCGATGGGCCATAAAGCTTATGCCCGGTGATGGCGTAGAAATCGCAGCCGATATCCTGGACATTGACCGGCATATGCACGGCGCCTTGACTGCCATCCACCAGCACCGGGACGCCTTTGGCATGGGCGCCTTCGGTGATGGCTTTGACATTCACAACCGTGCCCAACACGTTCGAACAATGGGTCACCGCGACTAGCTTGGTTTTTGGACCGATGGCATCAATGACAGCTTGCGGATCAAGCCCACCATCAGCATCCACATCCACCCATTTCAGCACTACTCCCTGACGCTCGCGCAGGAAATGCCAGGGTACGATGTTTGCATGATGCTCCATCACACTCAGGACGATCTCGTCCCCTGCCTGAAGACGCGGCATCGCCCAGCCATAGGCGACCAGATTGATGCCTTCGGTCGTGCCCGAGTTCAGAACAATCTCATCTTCATCCGTTACGCCCAGAAATCGGGCAATAGTTCCACGAACGGATTCGTATTTCTCGGTCGCCAGATTGGACAGATAGTGCAGCCCGCGATGCACATTTGCATATTCTTCGGTATAAGCCCGCGTCACTGCGTCAATGACAACCTGTGGCTTCTGAGCTGATGCTCCATTGTCCAGATAGGTCAGCGGCTTGCCGTTTACCTCTCGGGACAGGATCGGAAAGTCAGCGCGAATTTTCTGCAGATCGAACATCGTATTTTTCTTCCCTAGACCGGGCCGTTGGGTGTGAACATGAGGACAAATGAGATTGAAATCAGTGCGGATAACAGAATGACCCCAAAAGATTTCAGCATCGAGTTGAACTTATGAGCTTCATTCAGGAAATGCATTGAGACGTAAAGGCTGACAAGTGCGGTCGCCAGCAAAAACATGACCATCATAAATGGAACAACCATCGAAACGATCAGCGTCACCGACATCGCTGCGATCTGAAGGAATTGAAGCCAGATCGTCAGGATCAGGATATCTTTGAATGTCGCAACGCCCCCGATAGTACGACCAACAAAAAGAAGAGCCACCACGCTGAGCAGCATCGCGCCTGACGAACGCAGAAGGTTCAGAATAACAGGATCAGAAACGGGAAGCGGTTCACCCTGCGGGACAGGGACCATCTGTTCGATACCAATTTGGATGGCACCGTTCAGTACGACAGCCAGAAAGAATGCCAGCCAGACAACTTCACGCCCGGGACGCAGATCCAGCAACCGTCTTGCCGCTTCGGCAGGGTTGGTCAGGGTCAGAACAGCAATCTGACTCAGCACAGCCGGATTCATTCCGCATACCTTTGCGCTTGCCTAAGGCCCGAAAACCAGAACCACAGGAATACGACGAACCAGACCAACCCGACAGTGGTCATGGTTGTCCCCGGACCGACAAAACCAGCGACAAGGCCGTTCAGCAAAATCAACGGCGTCGAGGATAGCAACGCCCAGAACAGAGCTAACCTTGCGCCATATGCAGTCCCCTTTCCGCCGAACAGACGCGCCGCACCGTGGGACACGAAGGCCAGAAGGTAGAAGAACAGCGGCAAGATAATGACCGTTCCAAGCAAGGCACCACCCAACAGCATGTTAAGCTCGAGGTCTTCGAGATGCGCCCGTCGGGACAAACGTGGCAGTTGCGCAATGAATGCCACCACGCAGAACGCCATTACAAAGACCAAAGCGCGGTCCTCACGTTCGCCCAAATCCAAAAGCCGGCTTACAACCCGGCCTGGTCCACGGTATGTGGCCACTATGTCCGACGTTACCGGCATCAGCTTCGCCGAGAAAGCCAGCCTTCAAGGCGGTCAACCATTGCCTCTGCAAGGCCTTCATCCTCGATCTCTTCCACAGCCTCGGCCAGGAACGACAAAGTCAGCAAATTTGTTGCCTCTTTGACGGGCACACCCCGAGACCGCAGGTAGAACAGAGCCGTTTCATCAAGCGCACCTGATGTCGAACCGTGCGAACAGACAACGTCATCGGCATAGATCTCAAGCTCGGGCTTGGCGAGGAACTGACTATCATCATCGAGTAGCAAAGACTGGCTGATCTGATACCCATCTGTTTTCTGAGCGCCCTCTTTCACAAGGATCTTGCCCTGAAACACGCCGGTCGCGCCGTTCCGCAGCACCTTCTTGAACACCTGGCGGCTTTCGCAACCAACCGCGTCATGGGTGACGAATACCGTGTCGTCATGGTGAAAGTCGCCATCTCCGACGCAGGCACCGGCCACGTGCGCCACCGCATCATCGCCGGTCAATTCGATCACCTGTTCGTTCCGGGTCAGAACACCGTTCATGGTCAGGGTGAAGGATTTGTAGACAGAATTGGCACCCAACCGTGTAAACATATGCGTCGCCGCACGGCGCTCGTGGTCACGACCCTGGGCCCGCACATGGTGCAGCGAGCCACCATCGGCAATGTCAATTTCCATACATTTGTTGAAACGCGATGCCGCCGGCCCGTTTTCGAGAATGGTAACCTCGGCGTCAGTTTCGACCCGCACTACGTGATGCAGGATCGCATCCGAATCCTCGGACGCATGGCGATAGATCAGGCTGATCGGTTTCGATGGCTTACCGGTCACATGGATGGCCACGCCGTCTGATGCAAATGCGGTGTTCAATGCGGCCAGAGGGCGCTGAACCGGGACTTGTCCATTTGCTTCAAGAACGCCGTACAAGTCTTTGGCCCAATGGATATCTTTGCAGCAAATATCTTCAAGCCGGTCGATCGAAACACCTTCGAGTGTCAGATCATCGGACTCTTCGGGATTGAACACTCCGTCAACGAAGACAATCTTCAAGCGGTCGAATTCATCGAACATTTGCGGCTCGTCCGACTCGAACAGCGCCGCATGCGCTGCATCAGCCGATACGAGCGTATCGGGTTGGGTGTATTTCCAGTACTCGTCGCGCCGGCTGGGCAAGCCCATTTGACGCACACGGGCAATCGCGTCCTCGCGCGCAGCGCGAGTACATCCGGCATCGGGCAACGACAGGACGGCCAGCCGCTCCTCCGTCGCAGTCTGTTTTGCTTGGGGCAACGCCATCAGTTCACCTCGGCCAGAATGTCGGCATAACCGTTGTTTTCAACCTCAAGTGCCAACTCGGGACCGCCAGTTTTTACGATCCGCCCGTCGGCCATAATATGCACGACATCAGGTTTGATGTGGTCCAGAAGGCGCTGATAATGCGTGATAACAAGGAAGCCACGCGCCTCGTCGCGCAGCGCGTTCACGCCCTCGGCAACCAGTTTCATCGCGTCTACATCCAAACCAGAATCTGTCTCGTCCAGAATGCACATTTTGGGCTCGAGCATGGCCATTTGCAGTATTTCGTTGCGCTTTTTCTCACCGCCAGAAAAGCCAACATTCACAGGGCGCTTCAGCATATCCGCATCGATCTTTAACGATTTGGCCTTGGCGCGCACCTCTTTCAGGAAATCGGCTGCTGAAAGCTCTTCTTCCCCGCGGGCCTTGCGCTGTGAGTTCACAGCGGTGCGCAGAAAGGTCATGTTGCCAACGCCTGGGATTTCAACCGGATATTGGAACGCCAGGAAAACACCGGCTGCTGCGCGCTCTTCCGGTTCCATCTCGAACAGGTTCTCACCACCAAGGGTCGCCGAGCCTTCAGTCACTTCATACCCATCCCGACCGGACAGCACATAGCTGAGCGTCGATTTGCCCGAGCCATTTGGCCCCATGATCGCATGTACCTTGCCAGCCTCAACCTTCAGGTCGACACCTTTGAGGATTTGCTTGTCTTCTTCTTCAAGTTTGACGTGCAGGTTTTTGATTTCCAGCATGTTTAATTCCTTTGACGTATCGCAAGAGGGTCATGCCCCCTGTATGTTCTGAATTCAGGGAAAGTCGGGATTAACCCACAGATCCTTCGAGACTGATGGCCACCAACTGCTGGGCCTCCATCGCAAATTCCATCGGCAGTGCCTGTAGCACGTCCTTGCAGAACCCGTTGACAACAAGGGCCACGGCCTCTTCCTCGTCCATTCCGCGCTGACGGCAATAGAATAGCTGATCATCATCGACCTTCGACGTCGTCGCTTCATGCTCGACGCGCGATGAGTTGTTCTTGACCTCGATATAGGGCACCGTATGCGCCCCGCATTTGTCGCCGATCAACAGGCTGTCACACTGGGTGTAATTCCGGCTGTCCTTGGCTTTCGGATGCATCGAGACCAGCCCGCGATAGGTGTTCTGCGCCTTGCCCGCGCTGATCCCTTTCGAAACGATCCGAGACTTGGTGTTCTTGCCGAGGTGGATCATCTTGGTGCCAGTGTCGGCCTGCTGATAGTTATTGGTAATCGCGATCGAATAGAACTCACCTTGGCTTTCATTGCCGCGCAGGATGCAGGACGGGTATTTCCATGTCACGGCCGAGCCGGTCTCCACCTGCGTCCACATCACCTTGGACCGGTCGCCACGGCAATCCGCGCGCTTGGTCACAAAGTTATAGATGCCGCCCTTGCCATTCTCATCCCCAGGGTACCAGTTCTGAACGGTCGAGTATTTTACCTCGGCGTCTTCTTCGATGATGATTTCGACGACCGCCGCATGCAGCTGCGCAGTGTCGCGCTGAGGCGCAGTACAGCCTTCCAAGTAGCTGACATAGCTGCCTTTATCGGCAATGATCAGGGTCCGTTCGAACTGACCTGTGTTCTCCGCATTGATGCGGAAATAGGTGCTCAGCTCCATCGGGCAGCGTACGCCCGGCGGGATGTAGACAAATGACCCGTCCGAGAACACGGCCGAGTTCAGCGTGGCATAGAAATTGTCCGATACCGGAACCACCGTGCCAAGGTATTTCTTGACCAGCTCGGGGTGTTCCCTGATCGCTTCAGAGATCGAGCAGAAGATCACACCTGCCTTTTTCAATTCCGCCTGAAAAGTTGTGCCAACGGACACCGAGTCGAACACCGCATCCACGGCCACCTTGCGGCCCTCAGCAGGCATATCCTCAGCACCTTCGACGCCAGCCAGAATCATCTGTTCTTTCAGTGGGATACCAAGCTTTTCGTAAGTGGCCAGCAGTTTCGGATCCACCTCATCCAGCGATTTCGGCTTTACCTCCATCGATTTCGGACGGGCATAGTAATACTGGTTCTGAAAGTCGATTTCGGGATAGCTGACCATCGCCCATTTCGGCTCTTCCATCTTGGTCCAGCGTTCGAACGCGGCCAGACGCCATTCGGTCATCCATTCCGGTTCTTCATTCTTGTCCGAGATCAGACGGACGATATCGGGGTTCACGCCTTTTGGGGCGTATTCCATCTCGATATCGGTGTTCCAGCCGTATTTATAGGTTCCGGCCTCGCGCACCGCATCAACGGTTTCCTGATCGACACCTTCTTTTACCTGAGTCTGGTCCAAAGCGGCCATGACTTATCCTCCGTCAGATCACGCGGCACGCGCGCGATGCTTTTTCTCTTTTTCCAGCCACGTATCCGCGAAACGCAGCACATCATCTTCTGTTGTCCAAGGGCCGAGCGATACGCGAATTGCGCTGGCTGCCGTTACCTCGTCATATCCCATTGCCGTTAGAACTCGGCTGGTCTTTACCTTGCCACTTGAACAGGCCGATCCTGCGCTGATCGCAAATCCAGCCAGATCCATCTGCATAACCTGCGTCTCCCCTTTCCATCCGGGAGTTGCAAAACACAAAGTGTTGGGGAGTCGCTCCTGATCTTTCCCGACAAAAATAGTCGCTTTCGATCCGGCCTCAAGTGTGTTCTCTAGAATATTTCTAAATTTAGTAACATTTTCCCAAACACCGTTAGCCAGATCTTTCACTGCGGCCTCGGCAGCGGCACCAAAACCCGCGATTCCAACAACGTTTTCCGTCCCGGAGCGCCGGCCCATTTCCTGCCCGCCGCCAACCGCAAGCGGGTTGATGTCCAGCCCTTGTTTTAGGATCAGGGCGCCAACACCCTTAGGACCGCCGATTTTATGCGCCGAAAGAACCGCCATATCCGCATCGCTCCAGGCGAAGGAAAAGGGGATACGGCCAACAGCCTGTGTAATATCCAGCAACAACCAATCGGCGCGCCGTGCGCCATAGGGCCACTGACCTTCGACCTTTTTCGGTGGCAAGGTAACGATACCTGTTTCCGAATTCGCCAACCCCATTGCTAAGATGTGACCAGGTCCGAACGGGCGTTCGTTGCAGTTCGATAGATCAAGATGCGACCAAAGCGCGTCATGCGCCGTTGCATCAACGAACACATCGCAATTATTCGGTCTATTCTGCAGGGCCCGAGCCGCTTCGGTCGCACCAGAGGTGAAAATAACTTCCTGCGGTCGGCACCCGACAGCTTCGGCCACCTGCGCCCGTGCCCGCTCCACCATGGCCTTTGCCGCTCGTCCTTCAGCGTGAACCGAGGAAGGGTTACCGATCTGATCCATTGCCGTGATCATCGCATCGCGCGCTTCGGGACGAATTGGCGTTGTGGCGTTATGATCAAGGTAAACACGATTCATGGATGCACCTTTTGGCAGCCAAAGGGACTTGGACAAAGCAAATTCATCTTACTCGTCCACGACCGCAAACAGATTAGGAACAGCCGGACAGGGCGCCAAGTCGTTCCTGATCACATCAGAAAGCCGCGTTTGATGCAGAAACACATAAACATGGGCACTCAGCCCTTCCCACAATCGGTTGGTCAGCGATTGCGCACGACTGCCCGATGAGGCCCCGGATGCCCCTGCCCCTTTTTTCAACGCGTCTACAGTTTCGTCGACGGCGGACAGAATTTCGACTACACGGATTTCCGACGCAGGGCGCGCCAACCGATAACCTCCGCCCGGACCGCGCACTGACGAGACAAGCTCGGCCCGGCGCAGCTTTACGAACAGCTGTTCAAGATAAGGCAACGAGATGTCCTGCCGTTCGGAAATTTCGCTCAGCGTTACCAGTCCGTCAGAAGACTGAAGAGCGATATCAGCCAAGGCCACCATCGCGTAACGACCCTTGGTCGAAAGCTTCATTCTCATTCCCTTATGGCAGTTAACGCGCGAAATCATTGACGCCGCCGCTGCCAGTGCGTATCTCCGACTGACAGCGCCCTTGCGCCGACTATCACAATTAGAACCGTTCTAAGGTGTCCGACGATTATCGTCAAGTATTTCCGGACACCCAGAAGAAAAAGACAGGACCTATGCACACATGCCCGAGGTGATTTTTCCCGGACCCGAAGGACGCCTGGAAGGCCGCTACCACCCGCAAAAGGAAAAAGACGCACCGATCGCCATCGTGTTGCACCCGCATCCTCAATTTGGCGGGACCATGAACAACAAGGTGGTCTATAATCTGCACTATGCGTTCTACAACATGGGTTTCACCGTGTTGCGGTTCAACTTTCGCGGTGTTGGCCGCAGCCAGGGCGAATATGACCAGGGCGTAGGCGAGCTGAGTGATGCGGCATCGGCACTGGACTACCTGCAGTCGATGAACAACAATTCGAAACACTGCTGGGTCGCAGGGTTCTCGTTCGGAGCCTGGATCGGGATGCAACTGCTTATGCGCCGCCCTGAGATTACCGGTTTCATCAGCGTTTCTCCGCCAGCCAACATGTATGATTTCTCGTTCCTGGCGCCCTGCCCCTCTTCGGGTCTGATTATCAACGGATCCTCTGATCGGGTAGCCCCGCCTGCAGACACCACTGCATTGGTTAACAAGCTGCATGAACAGAAGGGCATCACAATCACCCATAACGAAGTTGAGGGTGCAGACCACTTCTTTCAGGATCGCCACATGGATACGCTGATCACTGATGTAAGTGACTATGTGAAACGGCGGCTGACAGAGAACACGCGCTAATGTCCGACACGATCATCAGGCTTGCTTCCAAGCTGGCCGAAGACACAATGAAAGTGATGGACGAAACCGGAAACGACCGCTTCTTCATGGAAGTTGGCGAAGTGATCGGGGCGTCCTCACAAACATTGGAAGAAGCATTCCTGACCGAGATCCGTGTCCGGATGGCCGAACGTAAGGCCCGCAAGTTTGTCGTCGAGAAATTGACCGAACATCGGTCAAAACTGAAAGCTATAGAAAAACAATGACGCAAAGATTGTCCGCGCAAATCGACTTCCTTAAACGCGCGGACAGGCTGAAATCTGTCAATCGTGCCAACGCCTTGTTGGATCAGTCCCGCCCAGAGAACGCGGCTGAGCATAGTTGGCAACTGGCGCTTTGGGCCCTGGTTTTGGAACCGGTTGCCGGGCCAGACGTGAATATCGACCGCGTGATCAAAATGCTACTGCTGCATGATCTGGTCGAAATCATCGTAGGCGATCACCCGATTCACCTGAAAACAGATTGGAAAGCACTGGAATTGGCGGAACAAACAGCTGCTGAAGAGCTGTTTGGCATGCTGCCTACGGATCAGGCCACGACGTTTCTGGCTCTTTGGCAAGAATTCGAAGCCGACGCCACTCCGGACGCGAAATTCGCCAAGATTCTGGATCGGTCGCAACCGATGTTTCAGGTGCTGTGTGCAGAACGGCCAAACCCAGAGCATTTAGCTGTCGTGAATGACAACCTAAAACGTGGTCGCGCTGCCTATCTGCAACAAGCTTTCCCGGACGCATATAATCTTGCCCAAGCACTGCTGAATGGAGGCAAACTCGAAACCTCCGAGCTTTCTTTGCGTTTGGGTTTCTTGTCCGAAACTGACCAACTCAAATCGGTTCAGCGCGCATCTCGTCTGCTCTATGATGGCCGGTTTGAGAATTCAGCCGAACATTCCTGGCACATCATGCTTTTTGCCTGGGTCCTGTCCGAATATGCAGCCCCTTCCGTTTCTGTAAACCGCGCCCTCAGGATGCTTTTGCTGCACGACATTGTTGAAATTGACGCCGGTGATCACCCAATTCATGGGCAGGTCGACCACGCGGCACAAGCCGCCGAGGAACTTGCTGCGGCGCAAAGGTTGTTTGGAATGCTCCCAGAGGTCCAAAATCAAGAATTCATGTCGATCTGGCAGGAGTTTGAACAGGCCGAAAGCCCCGATGCCTGTTTCGCCAAAGCGATTGATCGCTTCCAAACCCCGGTTGGCAACCTCGAGACAGGAGGCGGTTCCTGGATTGATTACAACGTCACATACGAACAAATCCACAGCCGTGTCGGCACGGTGATTATTCCCGGTGCACCAGCCCTGTGGGCATGGCTGGATCCGTTGCTTCGGGGTTACTTTTCTGAGACTGCAGAAGGCTGAAAACACAGCGGAAAAAGGAGCATAGCACCCCTTTTTCCTGTATTCGGCAGTCGCTTAAACCGATGTACCAATCAATCGCGCAACATTTCGGGCTGCTTTTGTTTCGACGGCCCCCCCGCCAGCAAGCCACCCAAGCGCAACAATAAGTGCCGAAAGAGCGATGACGTATTTTGCAAATTTCGTCATGGCGATACTCATAAAAAAAACACGATAAAACGCGGACAAAGTATCACATTGCCGAAAATCCACATAGTCGGGTAATCCTGACCCCTGACGGATGCCAGTAAACTCCTGCTATCGCTTGCGGGTATCGGTCATTTCGTGCTCAACCCAATGCAACCTTATTGAATGCGAGACCACCGTGCCCAAAGCATATCTTCTACTGCTGTTGGCAGTTGTTGCCGAAACGATTGGTACAACTGCACTTCAGGCCAGCCAGCAATTCAGCCGGTTCTGGCCGTCAGTGCTTGTGGTTGTTGGCTATGGAATTGCCTTTTATCTGATGGCCCTCACGCTCAAATACATGCCGGTTGGTATCGTCTATGCAATCTGGTCCGGTCTTGGAATCGTGCTGATTGCCATCATCGGTTTCATTGTCTTTGGTCAGAGGTTGGATTTACCCGGGATTGCTGGACTCAGCATGATTTTGGGTGGAATACTAATCATACACCTCTTTTCCGGTACAGCAGGACACTGACGATCGGTTAGGGCTGGCATATTTCGCCGAGCCGCGTTATGCGCGCGTCAACTTCCCGTTCAAAGGCTGACCTCTCATGGACCTGCGCAATATCGCAATCATCGCTCACGTGGACCACGGCAAAACAACGCTGGTCGATGAGCTGCTAAAACAATCCGGTGCGTTCCGGGAAAATCAGGCTGTCGCAGAACGCGCCATGGACAGCAATGACCTCGAGCGTGAGCGTGGTATCACCATCCTTGCAAAGGCTACTTCGGTGGAGTGGAAAGGCACGCGGATCAATATCGTCGACACGCCGGGCCACGCCGATTTCGGCGGCGAGGTTGAACGCATCCTCAGCATGGTCGACGGCGTTGTCCTGCTGGTCGATGCTGCCGAAGGTCCGATGCCGCAGACCAAATTCGTGACCTCCAAGGCGCTGGCGCTGGGTCTGCGTCCGATTGTGGTGCTGAACAAAGTCGACAAGCCCGACGCCGAACCAGACCGCGCGCTGGACGAATGCTTTGATCTGTTCGCAAACCTTGGTGCGGATGACGATCAGCTTGATTTCCCTTCAATGTACGCCTCAGGCCGGTCGGGCTGGGCAGATATGGAGCTGGAAGGACCCCGCAAGGATCTGTCAGCACTGTTCGACCTGATCGTTGACCACGTCCCTGCTCCCAAACAGATCGAACGCAAGGACGAACCCTTCCGGATGCTTGCCACGACACTGGGCAGCGACCCGTTCATCGGTCGCATTCTGACTGGCCGTGTCGAAAGTGGTACGCTCAAGGCAGGTGACACCCTCAAGGCGCTCAGCCGGGATGGAACACTTATCGAGAACTTCCGCGCCTCAAAAATCCTGGCTTTCCGCGGTTTGGGGCAGCAACCCATTGATGTGGCCGAGGCGGGCGATATCGTTACCATCGCAGGTATGAGCAAAGCGACCGTGGCAGACTCGCTTGTTGCCCCACAGGTCGAAGACGCTCTGCCTGCGCAGCCGATCGACCCGCCGACAATCACAGTGACCTTTGGTATCAACGATTCGCCCCTTGCCGGCCGAGACGGTAAAAAGGTTCAGTCCCGTGTCATTCGCGACCGTTTGATGAAAGAAGCAGAATCAAACGTCGCCATTCGCATTACCGACACTCCGGGCGGTGAGGCCTTCGAAGTTGCGGGACGCGGCGAATTGCAGATGGGTGTTCTGATCGAAAACATGCGCCGCGAAGGGTTCGAGCTGAGCATCTCTCGCCCACAGGTCCTGTTCCGCGAAGAAGACGGACAGCGCCTGGAGCCCATCGAAGAAGTCACCATTGACGTGGACGACGAGTATTCCGGCTCGGTCATTGAAAAGATAACAGGTGTCCGCAAAGGTGAACTGGCCGAGATGCGGCCTGCTGGTACAGGCAAAACCCGCATCATCGCCCATGTGCCGTCACGCGGGTTGATCGGTTATCACGGTGAATTCCTGACAGATACACGCGGTACTGGCGTTTTGAACCGTGTGTTCCACGACTGGGCACCGCATAAAGGACAAATTCCGGGCCGCCGCGCAGGCGTTCTGATCTCGATGGAGAACGGACAGGCAGTTGCATATGCCCTTTGGAACCTCGAAGAGCGTGGCCGCATGTTTGTTGGCCCTCAGACCGATGTATATCAGGGCATGGTAATCGGCGAGCATTCGCGCGACAACGATCTTGAGGTTAACCCGCTGAAGGGGAAAAAACTGACCAACGTCCGGGCCAGCGGATCGGATGACGCTGTGCGCCTGACACCCCATATTCAGTTCTCGTTGGAAGAGGCGATCGCCTATATCGACGATGACGAACTTGTCGAAGTGACCCCGAACGCAATCCGTCTGCGCAAACGCTTTCTGGATCCGCACGAGCGCAAGCGTATGGCAAGATCTGCCTGATCATTGCAGTGATGCAGTTCACAGATTGGAAACAATAACACAATCGTGACATATTTGCGCACACGCGTATTAAGGCCCATCCTGGAAGGCTCGCTCTCAAAGCGGGCCTTCTTTTTGTTTTACCTACACTTTCTTCTTTAAGTTGTTTCACTTTTAACATTCACAATTTTAGGAAACTTGTAATTCTGGCTCAAAAGGGATGTATTTGTGTCCAAAGTATGGCACCTGTTTGCCTGCCAAGTTTTGAGTAATGAGTATCAAGGAGTAGCGCCATGCGCATTAAGTCTCGCTTACTTTCAATAGTATTTGTTTCAGCAACATTCCCAGTTATTTCAGCTGTATCCGCTTCAGCTTCAGACATGTGTACAATACGAACAGCCAAACAGTCGGTATCGACTGAAACGCTTTGTGCATGTTCTGTTGTAGACGCCCGGATGCTTCGCTATTTGCAGCGACGCTCAGATTTCGAGGACATCTTGTCCCGTACATTGGAGAGTTGCCCAGCTTTTGCAGCAGTTCTAACTGACTTTCCAACCGCATCTATTCTCGGAAATGAGCAACGATCAGGAGACGGCCCTGCTGATGAAAATGGCGGTGGTGGTTCCGGCGGCGGCGGTGGCGGCGGCGGCGGTGGTACCGGCGGCGGCGGCGGTGGTACCGGCGGCGGCGGCGGCGATGGTGACGACGGCGACGATGGTGATGACGGCGACGGTGGTGACGGCGGCGACGGTGGTGATGGCGGCGACGGTGGTGACGGCGGCGACGGTGGTGACGGCGGCGACGGTGGTGACGGCGGCGACGGTGGTGACGGCGGCGAAGGTGGCGAAGGTGGTGACGGCGGCGAAGGTGGTGACGGCGGCGACGGCGGCGAAGGTGGTGACGGCGGCGACGGCGGCGAAGGTGGTGACGGCGGCGAAGGTGGTGACGGTGGACCCAAGGGCAACCGTTCTGGCCATAGCGACGGAACCAATCCAGGCGGCCAATCTCAGAACCCGAACGGTACCAACAATCCGGGCAACCCTAAGTAAGCTAATTTAGTACTACAGAAAATGGCGAAGCTGCTGCTTCGCCATTTTTGCATTCTAACCAGCTAAGATTAGCTTTCCTCAGCTTCTGCCGAAGACCCCGACCCATTTACTGGGCCGCCGAGGGTCCTGCATCCGCAGAAACAGATATCGTGTCGCCGACCAGGGTTTGATGCGGTTGGTTACGTTATCCAGAACCAGATCGCCATTGACCGAGCGATAAACCAAAACCGCATGAGAATTTCGCTGCGTATCCAGTACAGTCGCGATCAAAAGTTTGTTCGGATCGACGCCCGCACGGATAAGATCCCTTTTCTTCAACAGAGCAAAGTCTTCGCAATCCCCACCGCGCGAAGTCGGCAGTGCCCAACGTTCCCGAGTTCTATATTGGGCCTGATCAGTAACCGAGCGGGTGGTTGCGTTTACCTGCCGGTTGACCTTTTTGATGATCTGCATCTCTTGCTGGCTCGACATTGAATTCGAAGCCTTGCTGGAACATGCCCAAGAGTATTGACGGCACAGTTGCCGCGCTCCAGACGGCGGGGGCGAAGATGCGACTGTGCGGATGAAGTTGCCTTCCCGCGCTTGCGCATCTGGTGCCACAACCGAAGACCCCAACGCCAATGCGAGGATTCCTAAAGTTCTACCAAAACCAGTCCAGATCCGCGCATTAACGGCCCTAAATTCCGTACCCATGGTCGCCATGCCTGTCCCTCGATCCGTGTTTTCCCTGCGATTGCCGCAAAACAGGACCATATTCCGTTTTCCGAAACTATCGGTAAACACGCCTAATTGTGCAATCTGTCTCAAATCTTGCAACTAAAAGAGGCGGAATTCCGTCATTGAAAATGGCATTTTTGGGTAAGAATCTGGCGCTGCTCGCCACATTCGAAACACGAACCCCTTGGCAGGCCCGACATCAAGACCCGCTAACTACTTGTAAATAAAATATTTATGGGACTTCAGGTCGACGCTTGCCGCAACGTCATAATTGGGCGGCTATATTTTGGCTGAAAACCGCCCAATGAATGAGCTGACAGGGGTATTAAATCCCTGATCGCACGGGGTGATTCTAATCTGTGATCTCTACGACCACCAATTCCCGCTCACTTGCACCACGCGCGTGATCCAGTGCTTGCTGATATTCCACCGAATTATAACACTCTACAGCGGCTTCCAATGAGGGGAATTTGGCGACAACGTTGCGCGGCCGTTCTTTGCCTTCCAACTGCACGTATCGCGCAGCACGCGCGATAAACGCACCACCGTGTTTGGCAATCGCTGGCCCGGCGAGCTCGGCATATTTTCCATAGGATTCGGCGTCAGTAACACTGACATGTGCAATCCAAAGTGCGGACATTTTGTTAACCTCCAAGAATATTCTCTGCAGCCTTGATCGCGGCATCAGCATTCGAAGCGTCCTTGCCACCACCCTGCGCCATGTCAGGGCGTCCACCGCCACCTTTTCCACCAAGTTCAGCAACCGCCGCCCGAACCAGATCCACGGCCGAGATTGCATCCGTCAGATCAGCTGTGACACCGGCCGCGACGGCTGCTTTGCCGCCCGTATCCGCTATCAGCAACACAGCACCCGATCCAAGTCGGCTTTTGTGTTCGTCGATCAGCGCGGGTAAGTCCTTGCCAGATACGCCAGTAAGGGACTGAGCCAAGAACGAGATACCGTTTACCGTTTTGGCCTCAGCGCTACCGCCCTGCCCCGAACCACTAGCCATCGCGAGATCGCGGCGCAGCTGTGCAACTTCATTTTGAAGGGATTTACGTTCATCCAACAGAGCTTTGACACGAGATACAACGTCATCCGGTTGCGCTTTCAGTTCAGATGCGATCTGCCCCAAACGTTGGTCCTGGTCGGTCAGGTAAACCATGGCTTCGTCACCGGTAAGCGCTTCGATCCGCCGGACACCGGCACTGCTGGCGCTATCCCCCAATACAACAAGCGCGCCAATATCACCGGTCTGGCGAACATGCGTTCCACCACACAGTTCGATCGACCAGGTCTCACCATCCTGGCCTTTGCCGGTTGGCGCTTTGCCCATCGAAACCACGCGAACTTCGTCGCCATATTTCTCACCGAAAAGGGCCTGCGCACCCAGTTCCCGGGCATCATCCGGTGTCATGATCCGGGTCTCGACGGTCGAGTTCTGGCGGATGAAAGCGTTGACCGAGCGTTCAACTTGCCGAATTTCCTCGGGGCTCATCGCCTTCGCGTGGCTAAAGTCGAACCGCAGCCGGTCAGCCGCATTCAAAGAACCACGCTGCGCAACGTGGTCACCCAATGTTTCCCGCAATGCTTCGTGCAGCAAATGTGTGGCCGAATGGTTGGCCCGGATGGCGGTGCGGCGAACATGGTCTACCTCAAGCTCAACTGCGTCTCCCTTGGACAAGGTTCCGTGATCGACCCTGACCCGATGCGCATAGATTTTGCCATCCGCAAATTTCCGGGTGTCCTCGACCCGCGCGACATCATCACGCTCTTCCAGACGACGAATTTCGCCGGTGTCGCCTATCTGACCACCGGATTCACCATAAAACGGGGTTTGGTTCACAACGACCCAGCCGGAACAACCTGTCTCGATCTTGTCGACCAAAGCGCCATCCACGACCATTGCCGCGACCTGTCCTTCAGCCTTTTCTGTATCGTATCCAAGAAAATCCGTAGCGCCCGCAATATCCAGAACGTCAAACCAAACGGCTTGATCCGCTGCTTCCCCCGATCCAGCCCAGGCAGCGCGTGCCTTGGCCTTTTGCTCGGCCATCGCCGTATCAAACCCGTCGGTATCAACCGTCCGGCCCTTTTCACGCAGTGCATCCTGCGTCAGATCAAGCGGAAAACCATATGTATCATACAGCTTGAAAGCGGCTTCTCCAGACAGTGCCGCACCCTCTGGCAGGTCAGAGACCTCGTCATCCAACAACTTCAGGCCGCGATCCAATGTTTGCTTAAAGCGGGTTTCTTCCAGCAACAGCGTCTCTTCGATCAGCGACTGAGCCTGGCCAAGTTCGGTGTACTGGGCACCCATCAGTTGGACCAATGTCGGTACCAGCTGATACATCACCGGATCCTTCGCACCCAACAGATGTGCATGCCGCATCGCACGACGCATGATCCGCCGCAGCACATAGCCGCGCCCGTCATTGCTGGGCATTACCCCGTCTGCAATCAGGAACGAGGTCGACCGCAGGTGATCCGCAATCACGCGGTGATGTACGTTCTGATCCCCATAAGGATCGACATTGGTGGCACTCGCCGAGGCCTCGATTAGGGTCTTGAACAGATCGGTGTCGTAATTGTCATGGCTTCCTTGCAACAGGGCACCAATCCGCTCCAGCCCCATCCCGGTGTCGATTGACTGCATGTCGAGCTCGACCATCGAGCCGTCTTCGAACTGTTCGTTCTGCATGAAAACGATGTTCCAGATCTCGATGAACCGATCACCGTCTTCCTCAGGTGAACCCGGAGGGCCGCCCCAGATATGATCCCCGTGGTCGTAGAAAATCTCGGTGCAGGGACCGCACGGGCCGGTCGGACCCATCTGCCAGAAATTGTCACTGGTTGCGATACGGATGATCCGATCTTCGGGAACGCCCACCTTCTTCCACATCTCGAACGCTTCGTCATCGGTGTGGTAAACCGTTGTCAGAAGGCGGTTTTTATCGACCCCGAATTCTTTGGTGATCAATTCCCATGCGAATGGAATTGCTTCGGGCTTGAAGTAATCGCCGAACGAAAAATTGCCCAACATCTCAAAGAATGTGTGGTGACGCGCAGTATAGCCGACATTGTCCAAGTCGTTGTGCTTGCCACCGGCCCGAACACATTTCTGTGCTGTCGTCGCGCGCTGATAGTCACGGGTTTCGACCCCGGTGAACAGGTTTTTGAACTGCACCATACCCGAGTTGACGAACATCAATGTCGGGTCGTTGCGTGGCACCAGGGGACTGGATGCCACTACTTCGTGCCCCTGTTTGGCAAAGTAGTTCAAAAAGGTCGATCGGATTTCGTTCAACGTTGACATAGGGCTCTCTCGGCGCGCGATCAGTTTGTTTCAAAAAGGGTTTATCCGCCTCCCCCGGGATAGTCCACAGGCGAGCGTCGCAGAACGGAACAAGGCGGCCCCGACGGACCGCCTTGTTCGGAATATGGTTCGTTCTTAGGAAAGAGCAGCGAAAATCGCTTTCTTCCCGAACCACTTATGCCTCGAGGATATCATCCTCTTCCGCGCCGGGCGGCACATCGAATTCCAGCCCATGTGCCGCGCGAATCTTGTCCTCGATCTCAAACGCGATGCGGTTGTTGTCGCGCAGATACTGCTTGGCATTCTCACGCCCCTGCCCGATCCGCTCATCACCATAGCTGAACCATGAGCCCGACTTCTCGACCACACCGGCCTTGACGCCCAGATCCAGCAGCTCGCCCATTTTACTGATGCCTTCGCCATACATGATGTCGAATTCAACTTGCTTGAAGGGCGGTGCCACTTTGTTTTTAACGACCTTCACACGGGTCTGGTTGCCAACAACCTCATCCCGGTCCTTGATCGCACCGATCCGACGAATATCCAAACGGACCGAGCTGTAGAATTTCAGGGCGTTACCACCGGTGGTGGTTTCCGGGCTGCCGAACATCACGCCGATTTTCATCCGGATTTGATTGATGAAGATCACCATACAGTTCGAGCGGCTGATCGAACCCGTCAGTTTACGCATTGCCTGGCTCATCAGCCGGGCCTGCACACCAACGCTGCTGTCGCCCATATCGCCTTCGAGTTCAGATTTCGGCGTCAGCGCCGCGACCGAGTCAACCACGACCATGTTAACCGCGCCCGAACGGACCAGCGTATCGGTAATCTCAAGCGCCTGTTCGCCGGTGTCGGGTTGCGAAATCAGCAACTCGTCCAAATCGACGCCCAGTTTGCGCGCATATTGCGGGTCCAACGCATGTTCCGCATCGACAAATGCGCATACACCGCCATGTTTCTGCTGTTCTGCGATGCAGTGCAGTGTCAGCGTAGTTTTGCCCGAACTTTCCGGGCCATAGATTTCAACGATCCGGCCCATCGGCAGGCCGCCAATTCCCAGTGCGATATCCAGACCCAGCGATCCGGTCGAACTGGCGTCGATGTCCTGCTTGGAATCCTCGCCCAGCTTCATGATCGAGCCTTTGCCGAACTGCCGTTCGATCTGTGCCAGCGCGCTGTCGAGCGCCTTTTGCTTATCTGCGTTTTTCTTGTCGCTCATCGTCAGAAGATCCGCCATTGTCCTGTCGCCTTCCCTTTTGTCACACCCTTGAACGGGCGGCAATCGCTGCTTTGTTCGCCTCTTGTTCCTTATGGGACCAAAAAGAGAACATTTCAACTAAAACTTACATTACTTACTGTTCTGTAATTGTATTAAGGAGTCGTTTACGCCAATCTGAGCTGGAGATAATTACTGCCGATGGACGAATAAATGCTTGTTTTTTATAAAGAACGCCTTGCGTTTCTGGCTGTCCCAAAAACCGGCAGCACCGCTTATCATACGGCTTTGCGGGACCGTGCCGATCTGGTTGTCACCGATCCGCCAGATCTGAAACACGCACCTGTCCGCCGGTATGATCGGTTTTTCCAGAACATTTTCCGTAAAATGTACGATACTGAGATGGAAATCATGGCGGTTGTTCGTGAACCGGTCGATTGGCTGGGCAGTTGGTACAGGTTTCGCGGCCGCCAAGAGCGTCTTGACCACCCGCATTCAACACATGACCTGAGCTTTGATGATTTCATCCAGGCCTATATGCGCACACCCCGACCTGAATTTGCCGATGTCGGCAGTCAGAGCCAATTTTTTCGCACCCGCAACAACGGGCGTGGCGCCACCCATGTCTTCAAATATGAAAACCAGGACAAAATTCTCGATTTCCTGCAAAACCGCTTGAATATGGATATCCGGCTGCAACGCGAAAACGTGTCACCCACACGAGACCTAACACTGGGCGCAGAGACATTGACCAAGTTCCGCAACACACACTCCGCGGAATTCGATTGCCACGCCTCGGCACTTTGAAACCCTAATTGATCTGCTGAAAAACAGCTTCGGTCAGTTGGTTTAGTGAAAATGGTTTGGGCAGGAAAGTTGAATCGGAAATCTCTGGTCCGGAATCGCCAAACGCACCCTCTGTGTATCCAGACATGAATATGACCCGGACATCTGGCCTGTTCTGCTTAGCCATACGAACCCAGGTCGGACCATCCAATCCGGGCATGACCACATCGGTGACGAATGCGTCAACATTCAATGTGCCATCTTCGAGAAGCCTCAGAGCCTCTTCTCCCGAATCGGCCTCGAGCACAGTGTAGCCTTTCAACCTCAGTGCGCGGGTAGCAAAGGCCCGAACCGGGGCTTCGTCTTCGACCAGCAGCACGACACCCTCACCCTGGCGAACCGTTGGATTCTCAGGGGATTGCGCAGGTGCTGCCTCGGTTTTTTTGGGGGCGGTTGAAACCGGCAGGTACACAATAAACTCGGTCCCTCTCCCCTGAATGCTGTCGACAAAAATAAAACCGCCGGTTTGCTTTACAATTCCGTAGACAGTCGACAGGCCCAAACCTGTCCCTTCACCCGTGCGTTTGGTTGTAAAGAAAGGCTCGAACACTTTCTGTAGCTTATCGGGGGCAATCCCCGTACCGCTATCAATGACTTTGACGGTGACGTATTCACCAGGTTGTACCGTAGCGCGATCCCTTGTGAAGCGTTCTGTCAGCACGACCACTTCGGTTTCGATCCTTACCTCACCGCCTTCAGGCATTGCATCGCGGGCATTTACGACAAGGTTCATCAACACCTGCTCTAGCTGGCGTTTATCCGCACGAACCGCTTTCAGAACGGGATCGTGGCTGAGTGTCAGCTTAATCTTTTCTCCGACCAGACGATTTAGCAGATGAATAAGGTCTGAGATCGTATCTCTGAGATCCAGAATTTCCGGCTGCAAAGTCTGTTTGCGCGAAAAGGCCAGCAGTTGGCTCACCAAAGCTGCAGCACGGTTTGCGTTCTGATTGATTTGTACAAGATCCCCGTAGTCAGGGTCATTCTGGTCGTGCCGCAAAAGCAGAAGATCGCAATGTCCGGAAATAGCCGTTAGTAAATTGTTGAAATCATGCGCCACACCCCCAGCCAGTTGGCCAACGGCCTGCATTTTTTGTCCCTGCACAAATTGCGCCTCTAAAGTCTTGAGTTCGGTAGCATCATTCAGAACCGCAATCAGTCTGACTTCTCCCTCGCTCAGCACACGTTTCAATGTGACCTGTACGAATATCTCGCGGTCTTCCCGTGTCAGTCTCAGGAATTCAGATCGTGGAACGGCGCCCTCATTTGAAGCCTGCGTCAGCCAATCCAGAACCGGATACCCCAGACCATGCATGATATGCACAACATTGGATTCTCCGGGCTCTATGTTTCCGACAAGACGCGTTGCCAGCCTGTTGGCCTCGAGGATGCTCCCGTCGGGAGACAGGGTCATTACCGGGACCGGAAGATCCACAAATGACGCGCCAATTCCACTTTCCTGTGCACGAACAAGCGGTAGAATAAGCAGATCGCGCGTGGTTCCTGACCGAGACAGTTCGGCCATCGTAGCCGGAATTGGCCCCTGTGCCGTCTGTACCTGCACAACCTCACCCAATTCGGGCTGCGCGCCAGTCAGAACCTGTGCAAGGTTGTCGGGTCGTTGTCCCAGGATTTGTTCCGCCGCCCCGTTGATCCGCAGCAATGCTCCGTTTCTTCCTTCGGTCAAAATGGGTACAGGCACAGCATCCCACTGACCTGTTCCATCCAGATGAAACCGCCAAAAGAAAAAGTTATTCCCAACACCGAGAACAGAAATCGGTACGGTTGTCTCTAAAGTGACAACGTCTTCTCTTGCACGGCCATGGATCTCGGCCAAAGACTGCAGGCGCAGCAGAATTGCCGACGGATTGGCAAAAATAGACTTTAGACCTTCATCCAGCCGATTGCCGGGAAAAACATGAAGCTGAGCCCGGGCATGAGAATTGCAAATCAGAACATCACCCTGTGCATTGGCAATCGCGCAAGGGTACAGCTCTTCTTCGGCAAAAACCTCCATAACCCTAAGCTCTCGACGTACCGAGTCGTCGGAAATCAGCGCCCTCACCACGACCAACAGTGATGCAGCAAGCAAAGACACACCTGCCACCGCAAGGCCGAGATTCCAGGCTTGGGGAATGATTCCTGCCAGCGGCAGCAGTGAGAGCAACACCCCTAGCGCAACCAATGGTGCTAGACGCAAACCACTTGGTGTATTTCGTAACTTTGGGTCAGAATAGAAATCTGCGGTATCGGACATTAAATACTCAACTTGCCGGGCTAGGTGTAACCCAGCGCAAAAGGGTTAACGCCCACTTAACTAACAAAGTGAGCAATTCTCCTTTAGGTTGCTATTTATCCGCCGACTACCGCGTCAAGTGTGACGTGAAAAACCCGTCAGTACCGTGTGATACATACCACGTTTTGCGAAACTTCTCGGTCCATTCGGAGTGCGCCGCCACGAACGCATCGACCACTGCACCGTTTTCGACCTCGAGCATGGAACATGTTGCATATGCAAGAACACCCGCTGGCCCCACCAAAGGCGCGACATCATCAAGGATCGTCCGCTGCGTTTCCGTAAGCCGGTTCAGTCCATCTTGTGTAAGAGACCATTTTCCCGCCGGGGCGCGACGCCAGGATCCGCTGCCTGAACAGGGGGCATCCGTCAGCACAATGTCGAATGGTGCCTGCGCAGAGATCTCGTCATTGGTCAGGAGCGTTATCTGTGCACCCGCTCTTTCGGCTCGGGCGGGCAAATCACGCATTCGCGCCGCATTAACGTCATGCGCGAACACATCTACACCGTGATGCGCGGCCAAGGCCAAGGCTTTGCCGCCACCACCGGAACAATAGTCCAGAACCCGCATTCCGGGGTTTAGGTCCAATGATTCAACTACGGCCTGGCTCGCCGCATCCTGCAGTTCGACCAACCCATCAGTATAGGCGCGGCTTCCCGAGATTTTCCGCTCGCCCTCGACAACTTCGAGTGCGGTCGAACAAGCGGGATGTGGCCTCGCTTGGATGCCGTCCGCCAGCAAGACCGTGACCGCCTGATCGACACTCGACTTAATCAGATTGACCCGCAAATGAACCGGGGCCCGAGCGCGCAATGCCTCGGCCACTGAAAGAGTCAAATCACCCAAAGACTCTTGAAAGGTTGGCCAAAGCCATTCCGGTATGTCGTATTTCTGGGCGTCGGATTCACATGGTTTAGCCTGTTCGTGTTCATCCAAACTGGCTGGTGCGTACCCTTCGCCATTGAATATCTGATCCAGATCGACTTCTTGCATGCGCATCGCGCCGATCATCAACCCCCGACCGGTTTCCACCCCACCTGCCGCCGCAAATGACCTTTTGCACCGCAAAGCACCAAACACGTGGTCGCGAATAGCAGCCCTGTCTTTGGAACCGGCGAAACGGCTGCGCCGCGCCCAACCGGTCAGGGCCTTTTCGACAGGGGCACCCGAAAGAATCTGATCAAGAATTTCGATGGAGGCCTGAACACGTGCGGCGGGGGTCATTTCATTCTCCGATATGGTGCAGGGCAAAAACGCAAAGCGGCGCCCTCACCGGGGCGCCGCAGTTCAGGTTCCGGCAATTTACATCACTCGATAATTCGGGCTTTCGCGTGTGATTTGCACGTCATGCACATGGCTCTCCTTCAGGCCAGCCCCTGTGATTCTGACGAAGTTGCAGTTCTTTCGCATCTCTTCGACCGTGGCGCAGCCGGTATAGCCCATGGCTGCGCGCAGGCCGCCGACCAGCTGATGCACAACCGCGCTGGCCGAGCCCTTGTAAGGCACCTGCCCTTCGATCCCTTCGGGCACCAGCTTGTCGCTGGCGGCATCCTTCTGGAAATAGCGATCCGCAGAGCCACGTGCCATCGCGCCTAGACTGCCCATGCCGCGATAAGATTTGAACGATCGGCCCTGATACAGGATCACTTCGCCCGGACTTTCATCTGTTCCGGCGATCATTGAGCCAACCATGGCACAGGACGCACCCGCCGCAATCGCTTTGGCAAAATCGCCCGAGAATTTGATACCACCATCCGCGATAACCGGCACATCGCCGGCGGCCGCGGCGCAATCCATGATCGCAGTCAGCTGCGGCACGCCCACACCGGCCACCATCCGCGTAGTACAGATCGAACCCGGCCCGATCCCCACCTTGATGGCATCCGCTCCTGCGTCGATCAGCGCCTTGGTTGCGTCCCCAGTGGCGACGTTACCGGCAATGATCTGCACCTCGTTCGACAGGGTCTTGACCCGCTTCACCGCGTCCAGCACCCCTTGAGAATGCCCATGAGCGGTGTCTACAACGATAATGTCGACACCGGAATCCACCAGTTGTTCGGATCGTTCGAAACCAGAGTCACCAACCGACGTCGCTGCCGCGACTCGCAACCGGCCCAGCCGATCCTTGCAGGCCGTTGGGTTCAGCACCGCCTGTTCGGTATCTTTCAAAGTCAGCAGACCCGTCAGCTTGCCCGCCCCGTCCACAACCAGAAGCTTTTCGATCCGACGCGCGCGCATCAGGCTTTTGGCCTCTTCCAGATCGGCGGGTTCCTGAAGCATCGCCAGATTGTCCGAGGTCATCATCGCGTGAACCGGCGTATCATCCGAGGTCGCAAAACGCATATCACGGTTGGTCAGAATACCGACCACGCGGCCTTCTTCGTCCACCACGGGAAAGCCGGTGAAGTTATAACGCTGCACCAACGCGTTGGCGTCCGCCAGCGTCTGATCCACCCGCAGTGTCACCGGGTTGTAAACAATACCGGATTCAAATCTCTTGACCCGCCGAACCTCTCGGGCCTGTTCTTCGATCGACAGGTTCTTGTGCACCACGCCGATGCCGCCCGCCTGCGCCATGGCGATGGCCATGCGCGCCTCGGTCACCGTGTCCATCGCCGAGCTGAGCAGCGGGATGTTCATGGTGATTTCCCGCGTCACGCGCGTGGTCGTATCCGCCGTGGCCGGCAGCACAGAAGATGCGCCCGGAACCAGAAGAACGTCGTCAAAGGTGAGTGCCTCACGAATCTGCATCTGTTAACCCCATGCAAAAGCCCGTTTGACGGTGACCCTATTGCATGGATTGCATCTAAGGAAAAGCCCCCGACATAAACTAGTTTTTACCTGCTGGTCGGTGCTGCGGCAAAAAACGACGCAACGCACACAAAACGTGCCGCTGAATGGCCTTTCCCTTTGCGTACAAAACCATATCTTGCCCGACATAGGCGCGAATATAAAAGGCAGGCCAATCATGACCACCGACCCTCTTGTTGTCTTTACCCCATCGGGCAAACGCGGGCACTTTCCCGTAGGCACTCCGGTTCTGACTGCGGCACGGCAACTGGGTGTGGATCTGGATTCCGTTTGCGGTGGACGCGGGATTTGTTCGAAATGCCAGATCACACCAAGCTATGGCGAGTTTCCCAAGCACGGCGTGACCGTAGCCGACGGTGCACTAAGCGAATGGAACGCGGTTGAACAGCGCTATGACGACAAGCGCGGATTGAAACCCGGCCGCCGTCTTGGATGTCAGGCCACGGTTCAGGGGGATGTGGTGATCGACGTGCCACCAGAAAGCCAGGTGCACCGTCAGGTCGTACGCAAGGCCGCCACAGCACGCGCCATCACAATGGATCCGGCCACCCGGCTGTATTTTGTTGCGGTAGAAGAACCCGACATGCATTCACCAACCGGCGATCTGGAACGTCTGGAACGCGCTCTGCGCGAGCAATGGAACGTCGAGGCCGTTACGGCTGATCTTTCCTTGTTGTCCAAACTGCAGCCCATATTGCGCAAGGGTAAGTGGGAGGTCACCGTTGCGGTGCATAAAGGCCACAAGGACGAGGTCGCACGGATCGTGGAAATCTGGCCTGGATTGCACGAGAACGGACTTTTCGGTCTGGCCATCGACCTCGGCTCTACCACGATTGCAGCTCACCTGACCGATCTGGACACAGGCGAGGTCAAGGCATCTTCGGGACTGATGAACCCCCAAATCCGCTTTGGCGAAGACCTGATGAGCCGCGTATCCTATTCGATGATGAACCCCGGCGGCGACAAAGAGATGACCCGAGCCGTACGCGAAGCGATAAACGATCTGACAACATCCATCGCGGATGAGGCCGGGATTGACGCCAACCTGATTGTCGAAACAGTGTTCGTCTGTAACCCGGTCATGCACCATCTGCTGCTTGGGCTGGATCCGGTCGAGCTGGGCCAAGCGCCCTTTGCCTTGGCTACGTCCGAAAGCATGTCTTTGCCCGCGCGCGAGATGGATCTGACCAACATGAACCCACGTGCGCAGGTCTACATCCTGCCCTGCATTGCGGGTCATGTGGGTGCGGATTGTGCGGCGGTTGCCTTGTCGGAAGAGCCCGGCAAATCCGAAGATCTGGTTCTGATCGTAGATGTCGGCACCAATGCCGAGATTTTGCTGGGCAATACCAGCCGGGTTCTGGCGTGCTCCTCACCGACCGGCCCGGCCTTTGAAGGCGCGCAGATTAGTTCTGGTCAGCGTGCCGCCCCCGGTGCGATTGAGCGGATCGAGATTGATCCTGTCACTAAAGAACCCCGTTTTCGCGTCATTGGGTCCGAGAAATGGTCGGATGAAGAGGGTTTTGATCAAGACATCGCAACCACTGGCATCAGTGGTATCTGTGGATCAGGCATTATTGAAGCTGTGGCGGAAATGCGTATGGCGGGCTTGCTGGATGAAAGCGGCCTGATCGGATCCGCAGAACAAACGGGCACATCACGCAACGTCCCCGAGGGGCGCACCCATTCCTATCTGATCCACGACGCAAGCGCCGAAGGCGGCCCGCGTATCACAGTCACTCAGGGCGATATTCGCGCGATTCAACTGGCGAAATCCGCGCTTTATGCAGGCGCGCGGCTTTTGATGGACGAAATGAACGTGGATACTGTCGACCGCATTGTTCTTGCTGGTGCCTTCGGCGCGCATATTTCGACCAAACATGCCATGGTTCTGGGAATGATCCCCGATGCGCCCTTGAACAAGGTCTCAAGCGCGGGCAACGCCGCCGGTACGGGCGCCCGGATCGCCCTTTGCAACATCGGGTCGCGGAGTGAGATTGAGCGCGTCGTACGCGAAATCACCAAGGTTGAAACCGCCATCGAGCCCAAGTTTCAGGATCATTTCGTGGCAGCGAACGCGATCCCCCATAAGACGGATCCCTTCCCGGAATTGGCCAATGTGACGACCCTGCCCTCGCCCTCGTTCAACACCGGTGGCGGCGACGAAGATAGATCCGGCCGTCGGCGTCGCAGACGGTCATAGTCGTTTCAGACGATGTACCTGACCATGATCGCGCGATCTGAGGCCGGACCGAATGTGGAGTTTTGGAGCGGGTAACGGGAATCGAACCCGTAACAAGAGCTTGGGAAGCTCGTGTGATACCTTTTCACCATACCCGCAGCTGCGTCTTGAATAGCACCGGTTCAAGATCGGGTTCAAGGCGTTTCGGCCCGGATCATTCAGACGAAACACATTTGCCAAACAAAAAAGGCCGGATCAAAAGATCCGGCCAGAATGTTGTTTTATAACGTTTATGCGCGGCGACGACGGCCACCACCGCGACGACCACCTCCAGTCCCTTCGGCACCGGCTTCGCTGGGGGCTTTGTTGAACTTGATCCAAGCCCCGCCATGCGGATCGTTGTTGGTCAGCAGGTTGGCGGCGCGGATGGCCTCCATCTCTTTGCCCGCGCGCGGCAGGGTCGAACCCAGGCCAAACAGTTGGCAGAAGGTCTCATCATCCATGTCCGCAGGCAGGATGATGCCCTTTGCTTCAACCTCAGCCTTCTTCTCGGCCAGTTTCTTGGGACCAACCGGCAGAGCCACCGGGTTCATGATCGCTGAGGTCATGCCAGCGCCCATCGCCATCGGCAGGAAGGCGTTGTTGATGCCATGACGGTTCGGCAGACCGAACGAGACGTTGGACGCCCCGCACGTGGTGTTCACACCCAGCTCTTCGCGCAAACGACGAACCAGAGCGAACACCTGCTGACCCGCAGTTGCCATTGCGCCGATGGGCATCACCAGCGGATCGACCACGATGTCATGGGCCGGGATGCCGAAATCAGCGGCGCGCTGGACGATCTTCTTGGCAACTTCAAACCGCACATCGGGGTCCTCCGAAATCCCGGTATCGTCGTTGGAAATCGCCACAACCGGCACGTTGTATTTCTTGACCAGCGGCAGAACCAGTTCCAGACGATCTTCTTCGCCGGTGACCGAGTTCAGCAGCGGACGGCCCTCTGCCGCCTCAAGACCCGCTTCCAGAGCTCCCGGAACCGATGAATCGATACACAGCGGCACTTCGACCAGCCCCTGCACCATTTCGACGATCTTGCGCATCAGCGGCGGCTCGGTCTCGTTCGGATTGGGGTTCGAGTTATAGACAACGCCCGCATTGATATCCAGAACGGTCGCACCGGCCGCAACCTGCGCGAGGGCGTCCTTTTCGACGGTCGAAAAATCGCCTGCTTCCAGTTCCGCCGCCAGTTTCTTGCGGCCTGTCGGGTTGATCCGCTCACCGATCACGCAGAACGGTTCGTCAAAGCCCAGGACGGCGGTTTTTGTTTTTGATTCTACGACTGTACGGGTCATGTCCGATCCTTAGGAGTTTACAGGCTTTGCCGAAGCGCCGCCGTTGTTGATGGCCCAGTTGGCGTTTGTCTTGATGCCACCAAGCGGGAAGAAATGTACGTTTGTAATATTGAAATCAGGGTTGGCTGCTTTGTGGTTGGCCAATTCGGTGATCACATCCGTGGGCTCATAAGGCAGCAGCAGCTTGGACACATCCATAGCGCGCTTTTGCAGAACCTTCAGCGATGGACCAACGCCGCAGGCGATGGCGAATTTGATCAGTGTTTGCAGTTTTGCCGGACCGGCGATGCCGATATGAACCGGAATGTCGATCCCCGCCTCTTTCAGGCTGTCGGCCCAGGCGATGATCGGTTTGGCGTCAAAGGCGAACTGAGTGGCCAGCGCCATTTCGGCATCCGTGGTCTCAGAGAGCTTCTGTTTCCAACGCAGCGCATCGTCAACATTCTTGGTCGATCCGTCAGGGTCGATGTCCTTGTTGCCTTCAGGGTGGCCTGCGACGTGCAGACGCTTGAACCCGGCCTTGTCGAACAAACCAGTTTCCAGCAGCTGCATCGAGCTGTCGAAATCACCATGAGGATTCGCGACACCACCGGCCAGCAACAGCGCCTGATCCACACCTGCTTCACCCTGGTACATGGAAATCCAGTTTTCCAGCGTCGCCGTGTCTTTAATGATCCGCGCCGGAAAATGCGGCATAACAGGATAGCCGTCCGCCGCGATGCGCTTGGCGGTCTTGACCATGTCTTCGATCGGAGTGCCTTCGATATGGGCAATATAGACGCGTGTGCCTTCAGGCAACAAAGCGCGAAAATCCTCGACCTTCTCGGCGGTGCGCGGCATCACCTCAATCGAATAGCCCTGCAGGAAGGCTTCGACGGTTGGATTTACCGGACCGTTTTCGGCGGCATCACGTTTCTTGAAGTTCAGCAAAGCCATAGCGGCCTCCCATATAGATTTCGAGCTCATGCCCAACCGTCATTGGCGATCAGAGCCTTGATACGGTCCTGATCATATTCCGTTTCCAAACGCACAGCCTGCTGTTCGGCAATTTCGGACGGATCGCCCTCAACCGCGAAAGGCGCGGCCTTGCGCCATTCGGCCAGATAGGCATCGCTATCCTTGGCGTTCACCTTCATGGCGGCGCGGTCAATGGCTTGCTCGAACCGTTCTTCCAACTGCCGTTTTGCGCCCCGGCGGCCCTTGCCGACGATGACTTGGGCGGGAATGTCGCGCCAGTATACGATGGTGACGTCAGGCATCTGCTTTGATTCCTCCTAACCAGATGGACCGGTTCTAAACTTCAATGTGGTCGCAGGTCGGTCGATTTTCGACACAAGGCGCATTTCAAACGACGTTTTCACCTACGACGGGATACACGGCTTGTAACGAATTGTTCCTGTAAACCGCACCTCAAAATTCTCATCACTTTAATGAGTATCTTGCACGAACCAAAAGGCCGACCTATGGTCGGGGTAACTCGTAAATCGGAGGGCGTTGAAGATGGCGCCCAAGCGTCCCAAAGGTGCGGGCGCGTTCCCGAAGGCGGTCGAAAGCCCCGCGCCGGCAAGACCCGATCCTGATGCGCTTTATGCCGCGCTGGATTTGGGAACAAATAGCTGTCGCATGTTAATTGCCCAGCCCAAGGGCAGCGGGTTTCATGTGGTGGACAGTTTCTCTAAATCCGTGCAGTTGGGCGCGGGCTTAGAGCGGACGGGGCGTTTGTCTCGGTCGTCGATGGCGCGCACTATTCAGGCGTTGCGCATTTGCCAGCAAAAGCTGAAACGCAACAAGGTCAAGCGGATGCGTCTTGTCGCAACTGAGGCTTGTCGCCGTGCAAAAAACTCACGTGAATTCATTCGCCAGGTAAAGGGTGAAACCGGGTTGACGCTTGAGATCATCCAGCCCGAGGAAGAAGCGCGTCTGGCCGTAATATCCTGTGCCCCGCTGGTGTCCACTAAGACAGAACAGTTGTTGGTTGTGGATATTGGCGGCGGTTCGACAGAGCTTGTCTGGATCGACATATCCTCGCTTCCGCGTCGGGATCGCCCGGCGGCGATTATGCGTCTGCATAATGGATTTCATACAACAGACAGCCCGTTTCCTGCAGCCAAGGTTGTGGATTGGATCAGTGTTCCCCTCGGCGTTGCGACGCTGCGCGATCAGTTCCATGATGTCGAAGATGATGCGGCGCGGTTTGCTTTGATGAGCTGGTTTTTCGAAGAAAACCTGGCCGATTTTGCGCCTTATAAGGATGAGCAAGCCCGCGAAGGTTTTCAGATCGTCGGCACCAGTGGCACGGTTACGACAGTCGCAGCCTCACATCTGGGATTGAAGCGGTATGACCGGACCAAGGTAGACGGTTTGCGCATGACAAGCGATCAGATTGACAAAGTGATACGCGGGTATCTAGAACTCGGCCCACTGGGGCGGCGGAGAGATCCGCGTATCGGCGATGACCGCCAGGCCCTGATCATGTCCGGCTCGGCCATATTGCAGGCTTTGTTACGATGTTGGCCAACCGACCGTCTTTCAGTGGCGGACCGGGGGCTGCGCGAAGGCCTGCTTTATGCGCAGATGAGCGCGGACGGTGTATTGGAAGACGGACCGTTCTGATGGCGAAGACACCTACTGGCAAAAACAATTCAGGCCGCGGGCAGCGCGACCTGAAGGTTAAGGTCAAAACCGCCCGCGGGCGCAAAATCAGCTCGACCCGGTGGTTGGAACGTCAGCTGAATGACCCCTATGTCAAGCGCGCGCAGGTCGAAGGCTATCGAGGGCGGGCGGCGTTCAAGATATTGGAACTGGACGATAAATTCCGCTTCCTGGTTCCAGGTGCGCGCATCGTCGATCTGGGTTGCGCCCCAGGCGGCTGGCTGCAGGTTGCGGTCCAGCGCGTTAATGCATTGGGTGAGAAAAGCGGTAAGAAAATCGGCACTGTTCTGGGTGTCGACATACAAGAGGTCGAACCGGTGGCCGGGTCCGAGGTTCACCAGTTGGACTTTATGGAGGACGATGCCGACCAGAAGGTCAAAGACTGGTTGGGTGGCAAAGCTGACGTGGTGATGTCAGATATGGCTGCTGCGTCCTCGGGGCATAAACAAACCGACCATTTGCGGATCATGGCCTTGTGCGAAACCGCCGCCTATTTCGCCTTTGATGTGCTTGAACAGGGCGGCACGTTTGTCGCCAAGGTTCTGGCCGGAGGGGCCGAAGGGGATCTGCAGAAGATTCTGAAACAGAAGTTTGACAAGGTGGCGCATGTTAAACCACCGGCATCCCGCGCTGACAGTTCGGAAAAATTCGTTGTGGCAACAGGATTTCGCGGCTGAAGTTAATCTACGAAGTCAGCCAGAGAACGAGCAAGGCGCTGTTCACGCAGCGAAGATATTGCGTTTCCTTGCAACAACAATGCCTCACCGTGACTGATATCCGTCGCCGGTTTTGCCCGTAATTCTTCAATCCGCCGGGTCAGCGACGATGGATTTTGCGATTTCGCGCTTTCGGGCAGTTTGGTCATGAGGCCTCACCTTGATGCGTACGGGGTCACAGTCCATGCAGTTTGGGTAAGAAACGTGCCGATTTCATGACGCAAACCGGGCTTTGAATTGCTATTTTACAGCCCCAGCCACCCTGCCCTTCAGGTTTGTCCGTTAATTTGATCCTGCAAATCCATCAGCGCGCCGTTGAATTCAGCGCCCAGAATCAGGATGGCCGCGCATAGATACAGGAAAATCAACGCAGCCATCGCCCCCGCAAGACCAGCATAAGTAGCGCTGTACGAGGCGAACTGTCCGATATAGATCGAAAAGCCCCAACCGCCCATCGCCCACAGAGCGAGTGTCAGAACAACGCCCGGAAGGATTTGCCAAAGCCGATGGCGGCGCGTCGGCAGCACAAGATGTGCAACGATAACTGTGCCCGCAGGAACCGCCACGGTAAAAGTCCAACGCAATCGATCAACAGACAACCAGTCTGACACGTTAACATCCGTCTTTTCGGACACGAGGCGCGTGTAGACTGGCAAGACGACTTCGACGGCGGCGATGGCCAGAATGGCCGCCCCGCCAACAATCACCAATCCCAGGCACAGCAAGCGTGTCTTCCAGAATGGCCAGGCGTCATGATCATGATAGGCCTGGTTCATGGCCGCCCGCACCGCAACTACGCCGTTTGAGGCAAAGAAAATGGCCAGCAAACCGCCCAGGGTGATTACCCCCGAACCTGATTCCGCCAGGACCGAGCGCAACTCTCCCACAATCGGGCCGGCGACATCTTTTGGCCAGGCGCCAAAGATCAGTTCGATCAGCTCGTCCGTGACATAATCCTGAGACAGCGTACCAGCCAGTGCCACAGTGAACAGAACAAACGGAAACAGGGCCAGCATCAGGGACATGGCAACGTGGCTGCTCATGACCATGCCGTTTTTGGCCCCAAATCGCCCCAAGGCCAGCCAAAGGGCTCGAATTACTCTTCCAGTCAGGGGAATCAAACTTGTCGTCATCCGAAAACTCTACCCTGACTGTATTCGAACCAGAACCGGCAAAACCCGACTGGACGCAATTAACCAACTCCAAATGTTTGGTTGCATTGCATAATCCCTTTGTCCCGTGCAGGATCGAAACGAAACCTACACAAAGCCGGGCGAAAAATGCCAACCAGCGACCAGAACCCAAGCATACCGAACAGGTTGCGCCTTTCGGTTGTCCGCGACACCGCGATTGTCGTGTCACTGATCGTATTGGGGCTTTATGCGGGCTCGGCTTTTCTGATCCCGCTGACCATGGCCTTGCTGATCAACGTCCTGATCATCGCGCTGAGTGACCGGGTTATTGCGCTGACCAAGGCTCCGGTCTGGTTGGCTAACCTGGCTGGAGTGACCGTGGTTTTGGTCGGGTTGTTCATGATCATGTATATTCTGGGCAATCAGGCGACGCAGTTTGCACGCTCGATCAATACATACGAAAGCCAGTTCGACGAGGCCGTTAACCGCATAAACGACCTTGTGGGCAACGATATCACGGCCTTCATCCGGGACAATCTGGTCAACATTGATATGTCTTTCGTCGCCCGGATGTTGCTGGGCAGCGCGACGTCTTTGCTGAACCAGTTTTTCCTCATCAGCCTTTACGTTGCCTTCCTGATGGCCGAACGTCTGGCGTTCCGAAAAAAGATCCGTATGGCCGCCGGTGACCCTAAAACCGGTGCCGAGTTCGCTTTGGTTCTGGACGCGATTTCCTTTAGTCTGCAGCGTTATGTCGGAGTGAAGACCTTTATCAGCCTGATAACGGCTGGAATCAGCTATGTGGTCTTCAAAACCCTTGGTCTTGAGTATTCCGAGACATGGGCCGTGCTGACATTTGCCTTGAATTTCATACCCTCGATTGGGTCGATTATTGCCGTTTTGTTTCCAGCGGCGATTGCGCTGGTCCAATTTGAAAGCATCGGGCCGTTTCTGATCATAGTTTTCGGCTGTGGCACGCTTCAGTTCATGATCGGTAATTTTCTGGACCCGGCCATGCTGGGCCGATCGCTGAACATGTCGACATTTCTCGTCATTCTGGCACTTATGTTCTGGACCACGGTCTGGGGTCTGATCGGAGCCTTCCTGAGCGTTCCGCTGACCGTCTGCATCCTGATCATCTTCAGCCATATACCCGCATTGCGCCCGATCGCAATTTTGATGTCCCTGAATGGTGAACTCGGCGACGAAGGGCCACCATCGGGGAATACAGTCTGAACAGGCCAATCCCCAATGCAACTTGAAACACTAAGGAAAATGCCAGGATCGAATCATCTATGCTGACACTCTTTGTTTCCCTCTTTGTCCTATGTTTGTACCTGACCGCCGCGGTCTTTTCGATACGCGCCGCTCAAACAGCGCGCACACCCCAGGGTGCCGTGGGATGGGTGGTCTTTTTGATCTCGGCACCGATAGCTGGCGTACCACTGTACTTGTTTCTGGGACATCATCGTTTTCGCGGGTATCGCATGGCCCGAAAGCACGCTGAGACTGTTGTCGAAGGGATAAAGAGCTTTGCGGATTTTTCGCGCCCAGATCCGGGCATGATTACGATCAACCCACTCCCTTTCGAAGAGCTTGCGCATCTACCCATATCACGCGGCAACGGTGCAGAATTGCTTGTCGATGGGCAGGCAACCTTTGACGCTATCTTTCAGGCTATCGACGCGGCTCAGGACTATGTGCTTGTCCAATTCTACATCGTGCGTGATGACGGATTGGGGCGGCAACTGCAAAGCAAACTGATCGCTGCCGCAGAGCGCGGCGTGCAAGTTCGCTTTATGACCGACGCCGTAGGCAGTTATGGCCTACCGACAAGCTACATCACGTCGCTGCGCGCGGCGGGAATTCACGTTGCCGGTCAGCATGAAAAGCGTCATCCAGGACAGCGATTTCAGCTAAACTATCGCAATCACAGGAAAACGGTGATCATAGACGGTGAAATCGGCTTTATCGGCGGCCACAATGTCGGCGACGAATATCTCGGTCAGTCCGCAAAGTTCGGACATTGGCGGGACACACACATAAGGCTGACTGGACATATCGTGCGCCAACTACAACTGATCTTTACGGAGGACTGGTACTGGGCGCATCAAGAAGACCTGATAGATCAACTGGCCTGGGCGGGTCAGGAATCTGATCAGGACATGAACGCCCTTCTCGTCGCCACAGGTCCGGGGGACGAAACCGAAACCGGCGCCATGATGTTCTTTTCTGCAATCACGGAAGCAAAGGAACGATTGTGGATCGCATCCCCCTATTTCGTTCCTGATATCGACATCATGACCGCACTTCGCCACGCCGCAATGCGCGGGGTAGATGTTCGCATTCTGGTTCCCGACGTGATTGATCACCGCTTACCTTGGCTGGCGGCCTTTGCCTATTTCGACGAGATCAGGGAATGCGGCGCGAGGGTCTACCGGTACACTGATGGATTCATGCATCAAAAAGTATTTCTGGTGGACGACACTCTGACTGCTGTTGGCACCACCAATCTGGACAATCGCTCTTTCCGCCTGAATTTTGAGGCGATGGCCCTGTTCTTTGACAAGGACGCGGCCCATGCGGTTCATAACATGCTGCTGATGGACTTTGAATCCAGCTATGAGCTGGACAAAACCTTGCCCGAACAACCGGCCTATATTCGGTTCGGCTCGCCTCTGGCGCGGTTGTTCGCACCAATCCTTTAAAGGATCGACTCTTCCTGCAGCACCCGCGACATGACTGCGACCAAAAAGGCTGTGGACAGCCCAAATGCCAAAAGCCCGGTGACCGAGGCGAAGGCACCAAAAATGCGCAGCCCGTCGTCCAGAACAATGTCGCCGTAACCCAGCGTTGTGAACGTAACCAAAGAGAAATACAGCGCCGAGTTCCAGTCCGCCAGAACATCCCCAAAGACCCAGACAATCGCCCAAAGCCAGACCTGAAAGGTATGGATCATCACGATAAAAATCAGCGCGATAGTCAGCGGGCTTGCAATGGTGACGAACCTTTTGCTTTTTTCCAGTTTGATCGACATCACCCGGATGATCTGCATGCACCAGGTCAGCAGGGCAATTTCGATCAAAAAGCAGATACCCAAATAAACGCTTCCCCAGATAATCTGCTCGGATAAGGTCACCGGCGCCCATCCCCTCTGTTTTTAAGTCTCGTCACAATCGCTTCAAATGCAGGATTGGGCAACCCTGCGTCTGCGACGAATGGAAACGATAGCGCCATTGAACTGGACACCGGCCCGGTCGGCTGCAAATTGTGAGTGGCAGAATACAGGGCGCCTATGAATGCTGCTTAAAATAACTGATGTCCATAAATCATATGCAAACGGTCGACCGATTTTGAACGGAGTATCTCTGTCGTTGGACCATGGCCAAACGCTTGCCCTAACCGGGGAAAGTGGCAGTGGCAAAAGCACGCTTCTAAATCTCGCAGGTGCGCTGGACATATTCGATGCGGGCGAAATCTCACTGGGCGGAACCAACCTGTCCACACTAGACGATACCGGGCGCGCAGCCCTTCGGCGCGAGCGTGTGGCCCTGGTATTCCAACAATTCAATTTGATCCCGTCGTTGACGGTCGGCCAAAACCTGTCCTTCCATGCCCGGCTTGCCGGTAAACATGATCCGGACTGGTGCGATCATCTTGCCGACAAACTGGGATTGCGGGACCTGCTGAACCGCTTTCCCGAGAACCTGTCAGGCGGCCAGCAGCAACGCGTTGCCATCGGGCGCGCGCTTGCGCCGCGCCCCAGTCTTTTGCTCGCGGATGAACCAACAGGAAATCTGGATGAGGTCGCAAGCACTAATGTATTGGATTTGATGCTTGCGCTGGTCGCCGAAACCAGCGCAGCCCTGCTTTTGGTGACACATTCGCAGGACATAGCAGCCCGTCTGGACCAACAGGTCCGCCTGTCCGGCGGCCTTATCTCGTGACTTTGGCCATCATACAGGCGTTGGTGTCGCACTGGCGTGCCCATTGGCTTCAGCTGTTAACCTTGTTGACCGGCATTGCGCTTGCGACCGGGCTGTGGTCGGCAGTTCAAGCCATAAATTCCGAGGCGCGGGCAAGCTATCAACGGGCCAATGATCAACTCTCATTTGGTCAATACGATGAATTGCACGCCACCTCGGGGAATTTGACGATCGACCATTATGTCAGCTTGCGTCGGGCTGGCTGGCAGGTCGCTGCGGTGCTTGAGGGGCGTTGGCGCCATAGCGGGCGCAATCTGCAGGTCATGGGGGTCGACATGGTCGCCTTTCCACCCCTGCCCGCCCTTAGCCGTCTGGAACAAAGCGATACGCCGCCCGATCCCGCAGACATGCTGACCGCGCCCGGCAGGATACTGGTCGCGCCGGAACTGGCCCAGGTTCTGGAGCAAGCCAGCGACCTGCCGCCGATCCTGTCCAGCGACGCGCTGCCGCCTGATCTGGTCTTTACCGATATTGGCATCGCCGAACAGCTGCTTGACAAAAAGGGGCAGATTTCACGTCTGGTCATCCTGCCTGATCAACCCCGAGCGATCCCTCCGCTTGAGCAGATCGCTCCTGATCTGACACGAATTGCAGCCTCAACCAGATTGGACACGGCTCAACTGACAGAGAGCTTCCACCTCAACCTCTCTGCCTTCGCGCTTTTGTCCTTTGCCGTTGGGCTGTTCATCGTCCATGGCACCGTCGGGTTGGCTTTTGCGCAGCGCCGAGCGATCATCCGGACAATCCGTGCGCTGGGCGTATCGATGCGCCGGATCATCTGGATCATCCTGGCCGAACTGTCGCTGTTGGCCCTGATTGGAGGGGGCGCCGGTCTGGTCCTGGGGTTCTTGCTGGCCGGGGCCTTGCTGCCCGACGTGGCATCCACCCTACGCGGGTTGTATGGTGCACCAGTTGAAGGTCAGCTATCGCTTCAACTGCACTGGGTTCTCGCGGGCTTGGCCATGGCCCTGTTCGGAACGCTCTTGGCCAGTTCTCAGGCTTTGTTCCGATTGGCTCGGCTGCCGCTGTTATCAAGCCCGGGTCCGCAGGCCTGGCGGGGGGATGACACTGCAACCAAAAGATTGGCTCTGATCGGAGTATTCCTGATTGGGTTGGGGATCGTTTCAATCTTTGTGGCCGACGGTTTGGTCGCAGGGTTCGTGCTGGTTGCCGGAATCCTGACGGGTTCTGCGTTGATTTTACCGTTTCTCTTGCTGATCGCAGTAACCGGACTTCAGAAGCTACAGAACGGCCCGGTCAGACAATGGGTATTCGCCGACATGCAGGCGCAACTGCCCGGTCTCTCTTTGGCCCTGATGGCATTGATGTTGGCATTGGCCGCGAACATCGGCGTGGGCACCATGGTGTCGAGTTTCCGGCTGACATTTACCGGGTGGCTTGACCAACGACTGACATCAGAACTGTATATAACCGCATCCGACGAACAACAGGCGCAGGACATCAAGAAATGGCTGCTGCCTCAGGTCGACGCCGTTTTGCCGATCCGCAGCGTCGAGCTGTCGCACGGAAGCGGCCCCTTGTTTCTTTACGGGGTGGTGAACAATCCGGTTTATCAAGAAAACTGGCCGCTGATCGCCTCAGTGCCCGGAGTATGGGATCAGGTGATGTCCGGAACCGCCGTTCTGATCAACGAACAGCTTGCGCGCAGATCCAGTCTGTGGCCCGGAGATCAAATCACGCTCCGCCCGGGTCACAAGCTGGTCATTGCAGGGGTCTATTCTGATTATGGCAATCCAACCGGACAAGCCATCGTGTCGATGGAGCTTTTGGAAGACATCGCACCCAATACCGAGGAACGGCGATATGGCGTTCGCATGCCCCCTGATCAAGCCAGCGATGTTGCCGAAAGGCTTCGGGCGGAATTTGACCTTCCTCCGCAGGCAGTCGTTCATCAAGCTGACATGAAGGCCCGATCCACGGAAATCTTCGAAGACACATTTGTGGTGACCTCTGCGCTGAATATCCTGACGCTCGGGGTTGCTGGATTTGCGATCCTGACCAGCCTGCTGACGCTTTGGACACAACGGTTGCCTCAGATCGCCCCGGTCTGGGCGCTTGGCCTGACGCGGGCGCAACTGGCGCGGTTTGAACTGACGCAGAGCGTGCTTCTCGCCTCTCTGACCGCCGCGCTGGCCTTGCCGCTTGGGTTGGTTCTGGCCTGGACGTTGCTGACGGTCATCAATGTCGAGGCGTTTGGCTGGCGGTTACCAATGTACCTATTCCCAAGCGACTGGTTCTATCTATTTCTTCTGACCTTACTGGCCGCTGTTATCGCCGCTGCGGTTCCAGCCCTTCGGTTGCTGCGCATCCCGCCTGCCGAGTTGTTAAGAGTGTTTGCCAATGAACGCTAAAGTCTGGTTCCTAATTCTGGCCCTGCTATTGCCCGCCCAACTTCGGGCGCAGGGCTTTGCCGGTCTTGGAGGTGAGGCCGACGGGTTCGACGTCCCCCAGCTTGGGTATCAGTTGAGCTTTCCGCAGGATCACGGTCCCCATCCCACTTTCAGGATCGAATGGTGGTATCTGACCGCAAACCTGAAAGGAGAAGACGGGCGCGATTATGGGGTGCAGTGGACGTTGTTCCGCTCGGCGCTGAAACCCTATGAAGAGCAATCCTGGCAAAGCCCGCAGCTGTGGTTGGGCCATGCGGCCCTGACCACCCCCGACGCCCATTACTTCGCAGAGCGCCTGTCGCGCGGCGGGATCGGTCAGGCCGGGGTCACCGCCACCCCATTTGAGGCCTGGATCGACGAGTGGTACATGCGTGGCCCAGACTTTGATAGGCTGGAGCTGCGGGCCAATGGTGCTGATTTCGGATACGATCTGTCACTGCGTGCAATGGGGCCTTTGGTCTTTCACGGAGATGCCGGGTATTCGGTCAAATCTGCGCAGGGGCAGGCAAGCTATTACTATTCACAGCCGTTTTTCGACGTGACAGGAACCCTGCATTTGCCGGATGGGGATGTTGCGGTAACCGGACAGGGCTGGTTGGACCGGGAATGGTCCTCGCAACCTTTGGCCGAGGATCAAAGCGGATGGGATTGGTTCTCGCTCAGCTTCGAGGGCGGCGACAAGCTGATGGCCTTTCGCCTGCGCGGAGAGGCTGAGGATTTCACCTCTGCCACGTGGATCGGCAAGGATGGCGAAACCACCGCGCTTGCCGATGGCTCTGTTTCTTTTGAACCGCTTCAGACCGCTCATGTCGCTGACCGGGATATCCCGATTGAATGGCGTGTTACACTCCCCGCCCGCGGGGTGGATATTGTCGTCAGCGCCCTGACACCCAAAGCCTGGATGGCAACCCGCTTTGCCTATTGGGAGGGGCCCGTTAAGGTCTCAGGCAGCCATTCAGGCCGTGGCTATCTTGAAATGACCGGGTATTAGATCATCGCACCACGTAGACCGAGACTGTCGAATGCCGCACGACGCGCGCAGCATTCGGACCCAGCAGGTAATCCTTGAAGTCCGGCTTATGCGCCCCAATGACGATCAGGTCAGATCCGGCGCTTTCTGCGGTTTTCAGGATCTCCTGATAGGCCGTGCCCGTGGCCACCACATGGCGGATCTTTTCATTGCGCTCACTGCCCAATGTTGATGCGCACAGCTCAGTCAGTTGTTTCTGCGCCTCGGCCAAAGCCTTTTCATGGAAATCCGCCTGGAAAAAGCCGGACACCCAGCTTTCTCCAAAATCGGGCAGAACACTGACCACATCCAGCTGCGCCCCCTCCAAATCGGCCAATGCAGCGGCCTTTTGAAGGACCGGGCCATCAATTTTGCCATTGCTGATATCAACAGCACACAGAACAGAACGTGTCATGCGGGCACCCCTTGTCTGGCGGCACGGCCGCGTTGCAGGAAGGCGATCAGACCCAACAGGATCATCGCCGGGATATAAACCAGCTGCTTGGGTGGCTGGCTTGACGGCAGGCTGACCGAGGTCAGGCGCACGGCCTCATCCCCGTAATAGTCGAAGATGCTCAGATCATCGGCAACAGGCGCGCCGAACAGCGGCTCTTCCAGCTTGATCAGACCGTCCTCTTCGATCAGCAGTAGACCCATCGCATCAACCCGTGCAGGACCGCCGTCTTCGTCGCCGACAGAGACGACAACCGTGGTATCCACCATCTCAAGCGTGTCGAAATCCGGGCCGCTGATGACCAGACGCACCTCGGTTCCGGGCGGTGTTTCCCCGATCGTTTCGGTGAAAGCTGCCGGTTCAACGGTCTGATATGGGGGTGAAATCCTGTCCATAAAGTAATCCGGACGGAATAGTGCGAAAGCAACCGCGACCAAGGCAACGCTTTCATAGATCCGGCTGCGGGTCAGGAAGTAGCCCATCGTGCCCGCCGTAAAGACAAGGATCGCTATCGTCGCAAATATCGCAACGATTATCCCTTCGACCCAGGTCACATCAATCAACAGAAGGTCTGTGTTGAAGATGAAGACAAACGGCAACGCGACCGTGCGCAGGCTATAGAAGAAGGCGATGAATCCGGTCTTTATCGCATCGCCCCCCGATACGGCAGCAGCGGCGAAACTGGCCAGCCCCACAGGCGGCGTCACATCCGCCATGATGCCAAAGTAGAAGACAAACAGATGCACCGCGATCAGCGGCACAATCAGCCCGCTCTGCGCGCCCAGCTCCACGACCACACCGGCCATCAAAGAACTGACGACGATATAGTTCGCAGTGGTCGGCAGGCCCATGCCCAGGATCAGGCTGAGGATACCGACCATGATCAGCATCAGGATCAGATTGCCGCCAGACAGGAACTCGACCAGATCGGCCATCACTTGGCCCACACCGGTAAGGGTAACGGTTCCCACGATCACACCCGCCGTGGCCGTCGCCAGCGCGATACCGATCATGTTGCGCGCGCCGTCGATCATGCCCTGCCACAGATCCGCGACACCGTCGATGAACGCGTTGTAGAGGTTGCTTTGCCCCCGGAACATCGCCTTCAGCGGTTTCTGCGTCAGCAGGATCACAAACAGCAAGGACGTGGCCCAAAAGGCCGAAAGACCGGGCGATTTCTGTTCAATCATCAGGAAATAGACCAGCACGATGATCGGCAGAAGGTAATGCAGACCGGCCTTGTAGATCTCGCTAATGACCGGCAGCGTCACCTCTTTGGCATTCGGGTCATCGGGTTCCAGATCGGGCACCTGTGCGGCCAGATACAGCAGCGCCACGTAAATTGCGCAGATGATCAGGCTGAGGACCAGACCGGCCGAGTTCGGCATCCAATTTGTCACCGCCTCCACAGGGAATTGAGAGCCATAGCAGAGCCCAGCAAAAACAATGAAGAACGAGAACATACCAACCACGGTACGTGCCAGCTTCACTTCGCGGTCGCCCAATGTGGGCATGTTCCGCTTTACGGCTTCGAGATGCACGATATAGACCAGAGCAATGTATGAGATCGCCGCTGGCAGGAAGGCGTGGGTGATCACCTCGACATAGGAAATACCCACATATTCTACCATCAAGAAGGCTGCAGCGCCCATGACGGGTGGCATGATCTGCCCGTTCACCGAACTGGCGACCTCGACCGAACCTGCTTGTTCGCTGCTGAACCCAACACGTTTCATCAATGGAATGGTGAAGGTACCAGTAGTCACAACGTTTGCTATGGACGAGCCCGAGATCAGACCGGTCGCAGCTGAGCCCACAACCGCCGCCTTGGCGGGGCCGCCGCGCAGGTGACCCAGCGCGCCAAAGGCCATCTTGATGAAATAGTTCCCTGCCCCGGCCTTATCCAACAAGGCGCCAAACAGAACAAACAGGAATACAAACTTGGTCGAAACACCCAAGGCGATACCGAACACGCCCTCGGAGGTGATCCACATATGGCTCATCGCCTTTTTCAGGCTGGCGCCTTTCCAGCGGATGACTTCGGGCACCCATTCGGATGATCCAAAGAAGACATAGGCCAAAAAGATCGTCGCAATGATCGCCATCGCCGGGCCAAGCGCACGGCGCGCGGCCTCGAACAACAGCAATAGCCCACCCAGCGCGATCCACTTGTCAGTGTTGTCTGCCAGCCCTCCGGCATCGACGATCTTGGTATAGAAGAAATATCCGTACAGCGCCACAAACGCGCCCAGAAGGCCCATGATCCAATCCTGCACAGGGATATAATCCCGTGGGCTGGATTTCAGCGCCGGATAGGCTGCAAAGGCCAGAAACATCGCAAAGGCCAGGTGAAACTGACGCGAATTATTAACCACGCTGCCGGGCAACACATAGTTCGCCAGGGGCGAAGCAAGTACGACCTGAAAGATCGACCAGATCGCCGCCACGATCGCAAGGAAAACGCCTACATTCCCAACCGGATTACGCCCTCCGGCATCTGAAGATGCGACCAGATCCTGTAGTTCTTCTTCGGATAGCGGGCGGTTCGATTGTGTCTCGGAACTCATGAAAATGTCTCCCCGTCGTGGCCATTTGCGGCCTTCTGCATCACCCGCTTGATACGGGTTTTGTGCGGGGCGCCCGACGGGCACCCCGCGTCAGGTCTGGCTTATTGAATCCAGCCTTTTTCTTTGTAGTACTTCTCGGCACCCGGATGCAGCGGGGCTGACAAGCCGTCCGCGATCATCTCTTCGGGCTTGAGGTTGGCAAATGCCGGGTGAAGCTTTTTGAAGTCATCGAAGTTCTCGAAAACCGAGCTGACAACCGCATAAACCGCATCATCCGACACGTCCGCCGAAGTCACGAAGGTCGCGCCAACGCCGAATGTCGCGGTATCACCATCCGACCCGCGGTACATGCCGCCGGGAATGGTAGCTGTACGGTAGAACGAGTTGTCGTTGACCAGCTTGTCCACGGCCTCGCCGCTGACATTGACCAGAACCGAGTCGCAAGCCGTCGTGGCTTCTTGAATCGAGCCCGAAGGGTGACCCACGGTATAGACCATTGCGTCAATCTGGTTGTCGCAAAGCGCCGCAGACTGTTCCGCCGCCTTCAACTCGGTCGCCAGTTCGAAATCGTCAGTGGACCAGCCCATTTCGCCCAGCAGAACCTCCATGGTGCCACGCTGACCGGAACCGGGGTTACCGATATTTACGCGCTTGCCTTTCAGGTCTTCGAAATTGGTCACACCGGAATCGGCACGGGCCACAACGGTAAACGGTTCGGGGTGAACCGAGAAGACGGCGCGCAGGTTTTCAAACGGGCCGGCCTCTTCGAATTTCGAGCTGCCGTTATAGGCGTGGTACTGCCAGTCGGACTGCGCGACACCAAACTCCAGCTCGCCTTCGCGAATGGTGTTGATGTTGTACACGGAACCGCCGGTCGATTCGACCGAGCAGCGCACGCCATGTTCCTTGCGCCCTTTGTTGACCAGACGACAGATTGCACCGCCAGTTGGGTAATACACCCCGGTCACGCCACCTGTGCCGATCGTGATAAACTCTTCGGCATAGGCCGCAGGCGCCATCAGAGCCGCCGTGACAACCGCGCCGAGGCTAAGCTTGCTGCTGTTTTTCATAAGTGAACTCCCATTATTTTTCTGGTGGGAGACACATCAAAGCGCCGGATAAATGGCCCTGCGATATGCAACAACGCCCGCTATGCAGCAGGCATATCTTTGATTTTTCAGAATCTCCCAACCCGTAAGAGGTTTCATTCTGAGCATTAGCTTGTCAAGGCCAGCAGGTCACCAAAGCAGGCGTATCCTCAGATTTGACAAGCCCCCCTGAATTTTCCCCGCCTTTGAAGCTTTTCTTGCGCATCTGCCCCGCAGTGACCGCAAACACATCCAATTATGCGCTTTTGACATCGGGAATTCTGACCAGAACGCGAAAGTGTGAGTTGGGAATGCGAGCAATTAGAACTGCCGGAAAGAAAAAACAGAAGGCAGGTTCCCCTAACCCTCTGTTTTTACTTTGGTACCCAAGGCCGGACTCGAACCGGCACGGTATCACTACCGGGGGATTTTGAATCCCCTGCGTCTACCATTCCGCCACTTGGGCCACGGACACTGAATTAGCGCTCAAAATCGAGAAGGTCCAGAGGCAAAAAACACCCTGATTGAGGAATGTTCCAGCCTGCAAGGTTGACGGCCTGCGGGGCGCATGATTTGGCTTACCCAACACATGTACAGGGAAATTGCACCTGATGCTGCGACCTCTTTATGACTGGACCATTCGTCTGGCAGAACACCCGAATGCCTTGTGGGCGCTGGCTATTGTTTCCTTCATCGAAAGCTCTTTCTTTCCGATACCGCCGGACGTTCTGATGATTCCCATGATCCTTGCCCGACCCTCCCGGGCCTGGCTGATTGCTTCTGTGGCACTGGTAGCTTCGGTTTTGGGCGGAATGTTAGGATATGCAATCGGCGCGTTCTTTTATGAAAGCCTCGGCCAGCCCATCCTTGAATCCATGGGCAAAGCCCACGCCATGGAAGAGTTCAACACACGGTTCAATGACTTTGGTTTCTGGGCTGTTCTGGCCGCTGGGGTTACGCCTTTTCCCTATAAGGTCATCACCATCATGTCCGGCTGGACAGGGATGCCCCTGGGCACCTTCATTGCCACCTCGATTCTGGCCCGAGCGATCCGGTTCTTCATCGTCGCCGGTCTGCTTTGGGGGTTCGGAGAGCCGATCCGCACCTTCATAGAAAAGCGGCTGGGCCTTATGTTTACCCTGTTCATCATCCTTTTGTTCGGCGGGTTCCTAGCGGTGAGATTCCTATGACAAGACGAAATTTACTGGTCCTGGTTGCCACGTTTGGATCTGTGGCATTGCTGCTTGGGGCCTTTGCGTTTCAGTATCTCGGCGGGCTTCCACCCTGCAAAATGTGCATCTGGCAACGCTATCCGCATGCTGTCGCCATCCTGATCGGTGCTGCGGCGCTTGCGCTACCTCGGCTGGCGATCCTCCCTCTTTTAGGCGTCATGGCGGCGCTGACCACTGCGGTCATTGGTGTCTATCACGCTGGTGTAGAACGCGGTTTGTGGGAAGGTCCGTCAAGCTGCACATCAAGCAGCATCGGCGGTCTGTCGGCAGAAGAACTGCTGGATCAGATCATGTCGGCACCACTGGTACGCTGTGATGATATTCCATGGGAGTTATTTGGTGTTTCCATGGCCGGATGGAATGCCGCTTTGTCTTTCGTTCTGGTTCTGCTCTGGTTCGCCGCGTGGCGTGAAGGCCGTTAGAGCTCGTCCAGTTCCGCATCCCAATAGAGAAAGTCGATCCAACTGTCATGCAGGTGGTTCGGTGGGAATTTTCGTCCAACGTTGCGCAAAGCCTCGGCATCCGGCTGCCGCGGAGGCTTGCGCAATGTCATTCCTGCTTGCCGCAGTGATTTAGACCCTTTGCGCAAGTTACATGGGCTACAGGCCGCAACAACATTCTGCCAGCTTGTCACCCCGCCCGCCGCGCGCGGGATCACATGATCAAAGGTCAGATCCCCACGGCTGCCACAGTATTGGCAGCGGAATTCATCCCTCAGAAATAAATTAAAGCGCGTGAAGGCCACGCGCTTTCTGGGTTTTACATAATCTTTCAGCACAACGACCGAGGGTATTCGTATCTCGGTGCTCGGGCTTCGGACAACTTCGTCATATTCGGCGACGATATCCACCCTGTCCAGCCAGGCAGCTTTTATGGCCTCCTGCCACGGCCAGAGCGATAGTGGATAGTAGGACAAGGGGCGGTAATCGGCGTTCAAAACCAATGCCGGATGATGCTTGAGCGCACCGGGTTCCCTGACAAATTCGGTCCTGAAGTCTCCGTCCATATCAGAATCGCTCCACGCTCTGCTCTGCCTCTTTTGACATCAGAGCGGAGAACCCCCGCCCCGGCCTTAGCTTTACTATATATCGTGTTAAAGCTCTGACAAGCCCTGAGTTTCCACAATATCTCGGGGATTGAGCATTCCGAATCCGTAACAGGCCGATGACAGTTATCCACAGGTTGCACCAATTCGATCGCCGGGCTATGGCGGGTAATGTCCTGGTTCATCCGCTTCAATAAACCATTCAATGTATTGCCGCAGTTCACGGATCGCGCGAATGCGGAGTCTCCGCGCAGTACGCTGTCGGATTTCATTGATCTGCCGGACGTGTATCCCGCCGGGCGATTGGACCGCGATAGCGAAGGTTTGATGCTGTTGACCGACAATGGTCGCCTTCAGGCGCGGATAGCCGATCCCAAGCATAAAATGGCTAAGACCTATTGGGTGCAGGTCGAAGGGGAGCCAGACGCCTCCGCCCTAAAAGCCCTGCGCGATGGTGTTGAGCTGAAGGAGGGCTTGACCCGCCCTGCCAAGGCGCGATTGATGGATCAGCCCGAGGCATTATGGCCGCGCGACCCGCCGATCAGAGTGCGGCAGACGGTGTCGGATTGTTGGGTCGAACTGGTCCTTCGAGAAGGTCGAAACAGGCAAGTGCGCAGGATGACGGCGGCCGTTGGGCACCCGACCCTTCGACTGATCCGCGCCCGGATTGGCGACTGGACATTGGACGGGCTTGAGCCGGGGCAATGGGATAGCCTATCTATGCCTGCCCTCGCGCCATCTTCTTCGCGCAAACGGGACCGGCGCCCACGTCGGTGACCGATACGCCTAATTGTGATAGGATAGAGGAATGAAGGTATCACCTGACATTCCGCAGCCAACCGGCCTTTTAGAAGCGTCACTTTATGTCGACGACCTGGATGCTGCAGAGCATTTCTATGGGGACGTTCTGGCGCTTGAGCAAATCCAGCGTGTCGCCAACCGGCATGTGTTCTACAAGGTGGGTGGTTCAGTGTTGCTGCTATTCAATGCGGCAGAGACCGAAAAACCTCCGGGCAACCCGCGCCTGCCTGTTCCCGCCCATGGCGCCCAAGGTCCGGGTCATGCCTGCTTTGGCATGGCGCGCGCGCAAATCGCGGTGATGCGAAAACATCTTATAGACTGGAACGTGCCCGTAGACGCTGAATTTGAATGGCCGAACGGAGCATTGTCACTTTACGTTCGCGACCCGTCCGGAAACTCCATCGAATTCGCCGAGCCTACCTTATGGAGTTAGGATCACCGCAGCGGCTTCTTGTCGCCGCCGGTGATGCGATAGATCTGACTTTCGGTCACTCCGACCGTGCCCAAAACCGCCTGAAACCTCGCCATATGCGGCGTGGCAAAATGCGCCTCGAGCGCGGCCTGGCTTTCCCATTCTTCGTAGATCCGAAACCGATTGGCATGACCCAGAATCTGGCTGAACTCATAGACCAGACAACCCGATTCCTTGACTGTCTCGGCGACCATCTCTTGCGCGGCTTTGGCAGCTTTTTCAACAGCTTCCGGCGCAACGTCAACTGTTCCCGTCACGATCAGCACAGCGTGTCCTTCCTCAGTTCATACCGTTTGGAAATCCGGTCGACCGGCGTTCCATCCTCTAACGGCACACCATAAGCCACCGAGTAATCCCGAAACCCCATCTTGCCATAATATCCGAGACCAGGGGCATTGTCGGCGCGAATGGTTGCGTTGAGATATTTCAACCCGAGCCCTGCCGCAAATTTGGAAGTTTCTGCAAACAGGGCACGCCCTGCCCCTTTCAAAGGCGGTTCACGGCGCGAGAACGTGGCGATATCCCCGCAATCGTCGGGAAGCCTGTCATTCACCCCTAGCCATTGAAACCCGGCGACCTCTCCGGCCTGATCCAGCGCCACGTGGCAGCATATCTTATCCTGCCCCTCCAGATAGCTCTGTGCAAACTGCGCTTCAGAGAAAGGGGTTTCATTCGCGGTCGTACCACCAATGGCGATGATCTGGTTGAGCAAATCGCAAGCTGCTGCGACATCCTCGGGCATCATGGGGCGGACCGCAATCATTGCTTAAAGGCTCAGCTTGTCACGCATGAAAGCCAGTGCGACGCTAAGACCATCCGGGGCAATACCGTGGCCGGTGCCCTTCATGACATGGGCATAGACCTCTTTGAACTCAGCCGCTTGCAGGGCCTCGGCGGCCTCGGGCAAGGATTGAGGCGGCACGACGTCATCGGCGTCGCCATGTACCAGTAGGACCGGCATGCGGCTGACTGTTTCATCCGGCAGAAGATCGGGTTCCAGAAGGCGTCCTGAAATGGCTACTATCCCGGCCACTGGGTCCTCGCGGCGCGGGGCGACATGCAGGCTCATCATCGTGCCTTGCGAAAATCCGAACAGAACCACCTGCTCGGGCAGAACGTCTTCGTCCACCATCAACGCATCGAGGAAAGCGTCGAAGTCATCCGCCGCCATTTCCATCCCGCGGCGCGATTCTTCTTCGGAAGAGCCATCAATCCACGGGATCGGGAACCACTGAAAGCCATTGGGCATACCCGGGATCTGCTCGGGCGCGTCAGGGGCAACGAACAGAGTGTCCGGTAGATGCTCGCCCAACACATCGGCCAGCCCCAGCAAGTCGGCCCCGTTGGCGCCATAGCCATGCACGAACACCACGACCGAGCGTGTATCGCCCGAAACCGGCTCTTTTCGGAGCGCATTCAAAACCCGTGTCATCTGATCCCTTCTCGTTCTTTTGCGACCCGGTAATAGGCCCACAACACCCGCGCTGCAACCGACCGCCAGGGTGACCACGCTTCGGCCATCTGGCGCAGTTCTTTATCCGTAGGGCGCTTGGGTAAATCATAGAGGATGCGCGCGGCCTCTTGCAGCGCAAGGTCGCCCGGCGCAATCACATCGGCACGGCCCAGAGAAAACATCGCGTAAATCTCGGCAGTCCAGACGCCTATGCCTGAAACTTCGGTCAGGATCGCCACAACATCCTCATCAGGTGCGTCGCGTAACGCTTTGTAATCAATACGAGCCTCCGCAAGCGCCCGGGCATATCTGATCTTTTGGCGGCTTAGGCCCACCGCGCGCAAATCCTCATCCATGGCCCACATGATTTTGCGTGGACCGGTCAGCTTTGCATCCTGCAGGCGTTTCCATATGGCATTGGCCGAGGCCACGCTGACCTGTTGGCTGACGATCGCGCTGAGCAGCTGGGCAAACCCGTCAGGCTTACGGCGCAGCGGCAAAGGCCCGGTCTGGTCCATCGCATAGGCCATGCGCGGACAGGTCTCGGCCAGCCACTTGGCCCCCTCCGCCACGCAATCGGGGGTTTCAATGATACGTCCGACGGACATGCGCGCTCCGGCAAATTGGTCAGCAGCACGTTAGGGTGCTTTGTCGCAGATGCAACCGTCTTGTATGACCCGGCTTTCATCGCTACGCATTGGCGCATGACAATGACACCCACGATCCCGGATAACAGTCAGGCCAAGCGCAATGTCGCTGTTCTGGTCGCAGCTCAGGCCATTCTGGGATCGCAGATGCCGATGATCTTTATTGTTGGCGGTCTGGCCGGGCAGTCGCTGGCCACCAATGCCTGTCTCGCAACCTTGCCCATCTCGCTGATCGTGCTGGGGTCAATGCTGGCGGCAACGCCGATTTCCGCCATAATGCAACGCTGGGGACGGCGCGCAGGGTTTCTGGTTGGGGCAACGGCAGGTGCCTGCGGGGGTCTGGTTGGGGCCTACGGTTTGTATCTGGCCTCGTTCCCGGTCTTTCTGGCGGGCAGCCTGCTGACCGGCATCTATATGAGCGCGCACGGATTCTATCGCTTTGCCGCCGCGGACACAGCCTCGGACGCGTTTCGCCCTAAGGCAATCTCATACGTCATGGCCGGTGGTCTGGCAGCCGCGCTCATTGGCCCCCAAATCGTTAAGCTGACCTCTACCGCCTATGTGATCCCATTCCTGGGCACCTATCTGGCGGTGATTGCGCTCAACATTCTGGGCTCGGTCTTGTTTTTCTTTCTGGACATCCCCACGCCTGCAAAAGCCGCTGAGGGGGCCCCGACCGGACGCACCCGGCTTGAGATGCTAAAGACGCCGCGCATCGCCGTGGCCATCATCTGCGCAATGGTTTCTTATGCGTTGATGAATCTGGTCATGACATCCACTCCGCTGGCAGTGGTTGGTTGTGGCTACACAGCCAATGACGCGGCAGATGTGGTCTCTTTTCACGTTCTCGCCATGTACATCCCCAGTTTCTTCACCGGCCAGTTGATCGCCCGTTTCGGCGTAGAAAAGATCGTAGCTCTTGGTCTGGCAATCCTTGCCGGTGCTGGCGTTGTCGCCTTGCAAGGGGTTGAGCTCGAGAACTTCTTCATCGCTCTGATCTTGCTGGGCGTCGGATGGAATTTTGGCTTTATTGGCGCGACCACCATGTTGGCGGCATCGCATGATATCAACGAGCGTGGCCGCATGCAGGGTCTGAACGACCTGCTGGTATTCGGTGGCGTCACACTGGCTTCACTTGCTTCGGGTGGGTTAATGAACTGCTCTGGCGGCTCACCGGTTGAAGGCTGGACCGCGGTAAACCTTGCCATGGTTCCATTGTTGACTCTGGCCGGGGGCGCATTGCTTTGGTTGGTTCTGCGCCCGTCCGATCCCGAAACGGTCTGAGGTCTACCAGCGACCCCGGACCACCTTCCACATCAGTGAAACCCGGCGCCGAACCTCACCCTGCATCAAATTCCCTGCGGCCACGCGATCTGGCTGAGCAATCGCCTTGCGCAACACCCATTCAGATTGCCAACCCGCCAAAAGCGCCGGGCGCGCCTCTGGTGAAATCGCCAGAGGCTGTCCCTGTGCGCGCCGTAACCGGTCCAGAGCCTTTTGCGCCAGATCGCGCACTGCATCGGGTGTTCCATCCAACAAAGGTATACGCCCGCGCGCTTCAAGATCCGGGATTGCGCGCAACCAGTTCGCCACGCCAACGGCATAGCCGAAATCCCGCAACACAGGCTCGTCGGCCTCACCCAAAGATTGCGCCGACGCCACCATCAAACTGGCCGAGCTGTGATTTAGGTAGGCCTCCAAATGGGCCTCGTCCTCAAAAGGATCGCGATAGATATCCCAGCGCCTTACGGCCACGTATTCATCCAGCATCACCGCCAGATGTGGAGAAAGAACCTGCGATAAAGGCGTCACGACCTCATGTCGACGCACAGTCGGACCTTCAGCAATTTCCTGCAATGCATCGCGCCACCATTGCAGGCGCATTTCGGCAATCATCGCCTCTTGCGTGACCCAGGGCACTCGGGCGACCTCGACATTCAGCGCATAGATCGGAAACAGAACCGAACGTGCGGCAACCGGCGCGGCCATCGCCGCCATGAACCGGTCCGGATCGGCGCGATGCACCAATGCAGCACAGGCCTTCAGATCATCATTGAACTGCACCGTCACTCGGCCACCACCGCCCGAGGACGGCAATCCCGTACAAGCTTCCACTGGATCGCATCCAATAGGGCCTCAAACGACGCATCCACTATGTTCGCGCTGACCCCGACAGTTGACCAGCGCCGCCCCTGCCCGTCTTCGCTGTCGATGATGACCCGCGTCACGGCCTCGGTTCCGCCTTGGGTGATCCGCACCTTGAAATCGACCAGATGCATGTCGTCCAATATCCGCGAATACTGCCCCAGATCCTTGGCCAGAGCCTTGGCCAAAGCGTTCACCGGCCCTCGGTCGCTGCCATCTTCGTCCAGAGATTCACTGACCGACAGCTTCTTTTCCCCGTCGACCTTCACCACGACAACCGCCTCGGACAGGCTGACCATCTTGTCATACTTGTTCTTCCGCCGCTCAACCGTGACCTTATAGCGTTTGACCTCGAAAAAGGCGGGCAACTGACCCAGCTCATCGCGCGCCAGCAGCTCAAAACTAGCCTGGGCAGTGTCATAAGAATAGCCTTCGGCCTCGCGCTGCTTGATCCGGTCAAGAATGCGCCCCAGCGCCGGATCACCACTTTCCACGCTCAGGCCGGCCTCAGTCAGGCGTTTACGCAGATTCGACTGCCCCGCCTGGTTCGACATCGGGATGATCCGTGCATTGCCGACAGTCGCCGGATCGACATGTTCGTACGTCGACGGATCCTTCAGGATCGCGCTGGCATGCAGCCCCGCCTTATGCGCAAAAGCAGACGCCCCCACATAGGCCGCCTGCTTGCTGGGCACCCGGTTCAGGATTTCGTCCAACATACGGCTGACCCGAGTCAGACCCGCCAAGGCCCCGACGCTGACCCCAATATCAAACTGCGACACATAAGGTTCTTTCAGCAGCAAAGTGGGGATCAAAGCAGTCAGGTTTGCATTCCCGCAGCGTTCGCCCAACCCGTTCAGGGTTCCCTGAACCTGACGCACGCCCGCATCCACAGCAGCGAGCGAGCACGCAACCGCGTTTTCCGTGTCATTATGGGTATGAATGCCCAAACGATCACCTTGCAAGCCTGCGGCAATCACCTCGGATACAACCCGCGACACTTCACCGGGCAATGCGCCCCCATTGGTGTCACACAGAACAACCCAGCGAGCTCCGGCCTTTAAAGCGGCCTTGCAAACCTGGACCGCATATCCGGGATTGTCCCTGTAGCCGTCAAAGAAATGCTCGGCGTCAAAAAGCGCCTCACGCCCCTGCGCCACGATATGCGCAACCGAGGCGCGCACGTTCTCGACATTCTCGTCCAGAGTGATCCCCAGCGCCTGGGTCACGTGGTAATCATGCGACTTGCCCACAAGACACACTGCCTTTGTGCCTGCGTTCATCACCGCCGCAAGAACATCGTCATTCTCAGCCGACCGGCCGGCGCGTTTGGTCATCCCAAAAGCGGTCAACTGCGCGGCAGTTTTCGGCGCAGCATCAAAAAACGCACTGTCAGTCGGGTTCGCACCGGGCCAACCACCTTCGATGTAATCCACACCCAACTCGTCCAGAGCCTGCGCGATCTGCACCTTCTCAGCGGTCGAGAACTGCACGCCCTGCGTCTGCTGCCCATCGCGCAAAGTGGTGTCGTAGAGGTAGAGGCGAGTTTTTGTCATAACACTCCCTCCAACTTGGTAAGGTCAAAGCCGGTACCGGGAACCAACTCTACACCTTCTTTGCTCATCCGCACTTCAAGGCCAGCGGCCACATATGTTGCTTTCAGGCGATCCACCTCTGAGAAGTCCTTGCTCTGCATCGCCCCGGCCCGCGCTTCTGCCAGTTTATCCGCATACGACCCCAAATCCACTGAGGCCAGATCGGCCCATGCACCCATTTCGGGCATCAACAGACCCATAACCTGGGCGCCAGCCAACAGGCTTGCATGGTCACCTTCGGACGCCAGCCGGTATAGCTCGGTGATGGCGCCCGCTGTGTTCAGATCATCGCTCAGCGCAGCGATGACCGCGGGCGCCGCGCTGGCGGCGGGCTCGATGCCTGATGTCAGCGCCCGCCACTTGCGCAGCGTTGCTTCCGCTTCACGCGCCTTTTTCTCGGTCCAGTCCATCGGCTTGCGATAATGCGTCTGCAAGAACACAAACCGGATCACCTCGCCCGGCACGTCCTTTTCCAACAGATCACGCACGGTGAAGAAATTGCCCAGCGATTTGGACATTTTCTTGCCTTCGACCTGCAGCATCTCATTGTGCAGCCAAACGCGCGCAAACTCGCCATGCGGGTGGGCGCATTTGCTCTGGGCGATCTCGTTTTCATGGTGCGGGAACATCAGATCGTTGCCACCACCGTGAATGTCAAAGCTCTCACCCAACAGCTCATAGCTCATGGCCGAGCATTCGATATGCCAACCCGGACGCCCTCGGCCCCAAGGAGACTCCCACCCTGGCAACTCGTCGGTAGACGGTTTCCACAGAACGAAATCCATCGGGTTCTTCTTATACGGCGCAACTTCGACCCGGGCACCCGCGATCATGTCATCCACGGACCGACCGGACAGGGCTCCGTACTGCTCTTTCCAACTGTCCACCGCGAACAGAACATGCCCTTCGGCCGCATAGGCGTGACCCTTGGCAATCAGATCCTCGATCATCGCGACCATCTGAGTAATATATTGCGTCGCGCGCGGCATCTCGGTCGGCTCCAACGCCCCCAGCGCGCCCATGTCGTGCAGATACCAGCCAATGGTCTCATCCGATCGTTCCTGCACCAAATCCTCCAGCGACCCTTTGGCCCCGGCCTTTTGGCGTTCCAGGGCGGTCGCGTTGATCTTGTCATCCACATCGGTGAAATTGCGCACATAGGTCACATGATCTGCGCCATAAACATGCCGCAGCAAACGATAGAGCACATCAAACACGACCACGGGCCGCGCGTTACCCAGATGGGCACGGTCATAGACGGTAGGTCCACAGACATACATCCGCACATTGTCGGCGCTGATCGGAACGAAATCCTCTTTTGTCCGTGTCCGTGTGTTGTGCAGTTTGATCGTCTTCATCTGTCGGCTCCTAAGAACGGCATAGCGTCTCGCGTTGGCGCGGGCTTAGCAACTTGTCTCAGGGAAGAAAACGAAAGAAACCGGCCCGCTTGATAAATCAGCAGGTAATGCAGCAGATAATGATGCAGGTCATCCGGTTCATGGATCATCCTCTAGCACGGCTATCCCGCCGCGCCAAGCCTTACGTTCTATCATGACCAGGGAGTGATTGGCGAACGCCTTGAATTGGAATAGGAAATTGACGCCATGTTCCGCAAACACCTGACCTTCATGGTCGTGAATTCGGCAGCTCAGATCAGATTCAATCTGGAAATCTTGCTAGAACCGGAATGTCGTACGCAGGTTGAACACATTCGAATCCAGCCCCCCATTCGATCGGGTAACGTCATTGAAATTCTGGCGCAGCGCCTCACCGCTGATGACGAAATTATTGCCAATCGGATAAGCGACACCAATGCCATAAACCGCTGCGGTATCGTTTTCGACCGTGGAATCCACGCGCGCCGCACCGATAACTACATATCCCAACGCATTGCCGAAATCGTATCCGCCGCGCAATTTCAGCCGGGTCATGCTATCCAGACTGCCTTCGCCCTGACCAAGATTCAGCGACAGCCGGTTATACTCAAGCTCACCACCCAACACGAACTTGCCGAAATCAAAGTCATACCCGAGATGAGGACCAAAGCTGGTGTCGCTGCCGCTTGAACCATTCGGCCCGTCTGCATCAGCATAGCCAAAGCTGAATCCCGCATAGGCACCGCTCCAATCCTCGGCCAAAGCCGGTGAGAAGCCGGATGTCGCCAGAGCAACAATTAATGCGATATGCACCTTCCTACGATTCACCAAAAACCTTTCAGCAATGCTTTCGAGTATTCAGATCAATTTGCTACAAACTGGGCCGCATTCGTTAAAAAAGTGTTTAGCCTAGAGGCCCAATTCAAGTAAGCACAGGAATTATAGCAGATTTCGACCGCCTCGGGGAAAAATATCTTTAGGCAACAATCACTTGAGAATTTGCTTCGCTTTTCGGCATCAAGGTCGCAAATAGAACAGATAATGCCGTTCTGAATTGGAACACTGCGGCCACTGGATGAGGAACCAAATGCAGAACGAATTTTGGAAAATCCACCTGATCAGCCGCACAATCGGCGCGGATCGGGGACGTGCTGCCAGGGGGCGGCCGTCAGGCTTTTTGTAAGGCCTCTCAAAATACGTTTCTCACTACTGGATCCTAAACATGAACGACCAACCCCGTAACTCTTCCCGCAGTGGCGGACGTGCTGCGCGTCGTGCTGCCCGCGCATCTGCTCTGCCTGATCATCTGCGCCCTATCCGCCCGGGAATGGAGGGCGGACGCTACAAGCCACTGACTCAGCCACAAGTCGAACGCATTCACGAGGCCGCGCTGCAGGCGCTTGAAACCATAGGTCTGGCGGATGCTCCGCAAAGCGGGATCGACTATCTGGTTGGCGCAGGCTGCACACTTGGCGACGACGGGCGCATCCGGTTTCCGCGCGCGCTGGTTGAAGACACCATTGCCAAAGCCAACCGCTCGGTCACATTGTTCAGCCGGGATGGTCAAACTGACCTGGAATTGTCGGGGGCAAAGGTTCACTATGGGACCGCCGGTGCCGCTGTCAGTATGGTTGAAGTCAACGGCCGCGAATACCGCGATTCGACTGTGCAGGATCTGCACGATGCCGCGCGGATTTGCCAACAGCTGGACAACATCCATTTTGTCCAACGCCCGATGGTTTGTCGCGATATTTCCGACAATCTCGAGATGGACCTGAACACGATTTACGCTTGTAGTTCTGGTACTTACAAGCATATCGGCACATCGTTCACCGATCCTAGTTATGTCGCGCCAGCGATGGAATTAATCCACATGATCGCAGGCGGTGAAGACAAGTGGCGCGAGCGGCCATTCATCTCGAACTCGAACTGCTTTGTCGTACCGCCCATGAAGTTTGCCACTGAAAGCTGTCAGGTGATGGAGGAATGCATCAAGGCAGGAATGCCTGTTCTTCTTCTTTCGGCCGGAATGGCAGGTGCAACTGCTCCGTCCACAATCGCAGGCGCCATTGCCCAGGCGACAGCAGAATGTCTTGCCGGTTTGGTTTATGTAAATGCCATAAAGCCCGGTGCACCAGCGATTTTTGGAACCTGGCCCTTTGGGTTGGACCTTCGGACAGGCGCCATGTCCGTAGGATCTGGTGAACAGGCTCTGCTCAGCGCAGGCTGTGCCCAAATGCACAAGTTTTATGATCTGCCAGGCGGAGCCGCCGCAGGCGCATCGGATTCCAAATTGCCCGATATGCAAGCGGGATGGGAGCAGATGTGCTCGAACGTCATGGCCGGCCTGTCGGGCCTGAATATGGTTTATGAATCCGCCGGAATGCACTCGTCTCTGTTGGGTTTTTGCTTTGAAAGCCTGATCTTAGGGGATGATCTTATCGGACAGGCGATGCGCTGCGTCCGCGGGATCGAAGTGTCTGACGAAACACTGGCATTGGATCAGATGGCCGAGGTTTGCCTTGGTGGACCCGGTCACTATTTGGGAACCGATGCCACACTTGGGCGCATGCAGGCCGACTATGTGTATCCAGCACATGGAGATCGAACGTCTCCGAAAGAATGGGTCGAGCTTGGCAAACCTGACTTGATCGAAAAAGCGACCGCGCGAAAACTGGAAATCCTGTCGACCTCTTCGCCAGCACGGTTCGATCCGGCATTGGATGCGCAGATTCGCAGTAAATTCAACATTCACCTACCCCGATAAACACCTAGAAAGGCGGCCAGAATTTTCGTCTGGCCGCCTTGAAAATTTGTTAATCAGCCGTTTGTAGATGGCAGCAACCCGGCTTCCTGCGCGATGGTGATCTCATCCTGATCCAGCGCGCCGTCACCATTTGCATCCATCGCCGCAAATCCGTTTGCGTCGACGTCCGGCACGACTGCCTGAACCTCTTCGATTGTCAGAACGCCGTCCCCGTTGGTATCCGCCGTAGATTGCGCGAGGGCCAAAGTGGGCAGAGCAAGAGCAAGTGCGGAAAAGGTCGCCAGAGTATTCGGTTTCATTGTGATGCCTCCTGATAGAGTTTGTGTGTTTTGTGTCCGGACAGGCATCAGAAACACGCAATCACCACCGGTTGTCAGCCGCTCACTTCAATCGCTTTGATTTCGCGCCAAACTCCGCGTGTTTGCCAGAGTCGCATCCGCGGTCAGTCGCTCGGCAAAATTCCCTCAAACCCGCTCGGCGGTTCTTGCCCGACGGGAAACGGGTAATCCGGCGAGGCTCTGCCGAATTCGCCGTTTTTAGGTAAAAAGAAAGGGGGCCGAAGCCCCCTGTCAGTTTCGCCATCCAGGCTCCATTCGTTGACCGCCCGGTGTTTTGTTTGCCTGCGGCCTGGACGTCGCATGGAACGAGCGCACCCGTTCCGTGAAAGAGTGGGAAAGAGCATATATTCCGCCCCACCCTGTTCCCGGCCAACACGGGCATGTCGGCCGAGTGGACCAAGGCATCGAAGGTAAGTCTCTGCGCCTTGCTCCGTATTCGTCGGGGCCGGTAACTGTGGCAGCTTCCGACCCCTGCGCCCCGGGTTGCCGGGGCGCTTAACTCAGCTACACCCGCTTGTTGAGCCGCAGGTGTTGCACTTCATGCAGGTGCCGTTGCGCACCAGCGTGTAGTTTCCGCATTCACCGCAAGGATCGCCCTCATAGCCCTGCATCTTGGCTTTGGTGCGGGCATCCATTCCGGTTGCGGCGGCGGATTCAACCACCGGAGCTTCGAAAGTGGCTGCGGTTTCGGCCATGCCGTTAACCACGGTTTGTCCGCCATTGAGAACCATCAGTTCCTGCGGCATCCGTTTGCGCAGATACCCGGTCGAGCTGATTTGTTTCAGAACTTCCAAAGACTTGGATGCAGCGCTTTCGCTGATCTCGGACACGTTCGAGACACCCTCTTCCTCACCCCGACCCAGATCGTCAAAGCTTGCTCCTTCTGGCTTCACATGAGCCAGATCGGTGCGATCCAGATAGGACACGGCCAGTTCGCGGAAGATGTAGTCCAGGATCGACGTCGCATTTTTGATCGAGTCGTTGCCCTGTACCATCCCAGCGGGCTCGAACTTGGTGAAGGTAAAGGCATCCACAAACTCTTCCAGCGGCACGCCATATTGCAGGCCAACCGACACGGCGATGGCAAAGTTGTTCATCATCGCCCGGAAGCCCGCGCCTTCCTTGTGCATGTCGATGAAGATCTCACCCAGTTGGCCGTCTTCGAACTCACCGGTGCGCAGATAGACCTTGTGGCCGCCGACAATCGCTTTTTGCGTATAGCCCTTGCGGCGATGGGGCAGTTTTTCGCGATGGCTGCGGATCATTTCCTTGACCACAACCTTCTCGATCACCTTCTCGGCCAGAACGACGGCTTTTTCCTGCGGCGTCCCGGTTTCCAGAACTTCTGCTGCCTCTTCGTCATCCTCGACCAGCGCGGCTGCCAATGGCTGCGACAGTTTAGAGCCGTCGCGATACAGCGCGTTGGCCTTCACACCCAGCGACCAGGACAGCTCATAAGCTTTCTGGCAATCCTCGATGGTGGCGTCATTCGGCATGTTGATCGTCTTGCTGATCGCACCCGAAATGAAGCTCTGCGCTGCAGCCATCATGGTGATGTGGCTGTCAACACCCAGGAAACGCTTGCCTTTCTTGCCGCACGGATTGGCGCAGTCGAAGATCGAATAATGCTCTTCCTTCAGATGCGGCGCGCCTTCCAGCGTCATGGTTCCGCAGACGTGGTCGTTGGCCGCGTCGATATCCGCCTTGGTAAAGCCCAGATGGCGCAGCAGATCGAAGGTCGGGTCATTCAGTTTGGTCGCAGGAATGCCGAGAACGCCGGTGCAGAAATCCTCGCCCAGAGTCCACTGGTTAAACACGAACCGGATGTCGAAGGCGCTTTCCAGCGCGGCATCCACTTTGGCCAGTTCATTGGGGCCAAAGCCGTGACCCGTCAGGGAGGTGTGGTTGATCCCCGGAGCGTTGCCGATGGTGCCATGACCAACCGCGTAGCTGACGATCTCTTCAATCTGAGCCGAGGAATACCCCTGCTTTTCCAGCGCTGCAGGCACCGAACGGTTGATGATTTTGAAATACCCGCCACCGGCCAGTTTCTTGAACTTTACCAAAGCAAAGTCCGGCTCGATCCCAGTGGTGTCGCAATCCATCACCAGACCGATGGTTCCTGTTGGCGCAATCACAGTGGCCTGCGCGTTGCGATAACCGTTCTGTTCACCCAGGCTCAGCGCTTCGTCCCAAGCTGACATCGCCAGATCAACCAAACGTTTATCCGGGCAGTTGCCATGGTCCAGAGGTACAGGCTTCACTGCCAGTTTCTCATACCCTTCAGTCACACCCTGAGATGCGCGTCGGTGGTTGCGGATGACCCGAAGCATGTTATCGGCGTTGCGCTCATAGCCATTGAACGGCCCCAGTTCGCCGGCGATCTCGGCCGAGGTTGCATAGGCAACACCGGTCATGATCGCGGTCAGCGCGCCACAGATCGCGCGGCCTTCATCCGAGTCATAGCTATAGCCCATGTTCATCAGCAGACCGCCGATATTGGCATAGCCCAAACCCAAAGTGCGGAAGTCATAGGACAGCTGCGCGATTTCCTTGGACGGGAACTGCGCCATGGTCACCGAGATCTCCAGCGTTAGAGTCCACAAGCGCGAGGCATGCATATAGTCCACTGCCTGGAACTCATCATCTTTGAGGAAAGTCAGCAAGTTCATCGACGCAAGGTTACAGGCCGTATCATCGAGGAACATATATTCCGAACACGGGTTCGATCCGCGAATCTCCCCATCTTTGGGGCATGTATGCCACTCGTTGACTGTGTCGTGAAACTGGATGCCGGGATCGGCGCAGGCCCAGGCCGCGTGGCCAACCTTTTCCCACAGGTCGCGCGCCTTGACGGTCTTGGCGACTTTCCCGTTTGTGCGGTTGACCAGCTCCCAGTCCGCGTCCTTCTCGACAGCGGTCAGGAAGGCGTTGGTTACGCGAATCGAGTTGTTCGAGTTCTGGCCCGAAACCGAGCTGTAGGCTTCCGAATCCCAATCCGTATCGTAGGTCGGGAATTCGATGCTATCGTGACCCTGCTTGGCGTAATCCAGAACGCGTTTGATGTAAGTCTCGGGGATCGCAACATTTTTCGCCTCGCGAACCGCCTTTTTCAGGCTGTCATTTATCTTGGGATCATACGCATCTTCCTGCGCGCCGTCCCAGCTGCGGATGGCCTCGAAAATGCCGTTCAGCATCTTCTCGTGCATCTTCGATCCGGCAACGATCGAGGCCACCTTCTGCTCTTCGATCACCTTCCATTCGATGAATTTCTCGATGTCTGGGTGATCTGCATCGACGATGACCATCTTTGCTGCTCGACGGGTCGTGCCACCTGATTTGATCGCGCCAGCGGCGCGGTCGCCGATCTTGAGAAAGCCCATCAAACCCGAGGATTTACCGCCACCCGACAGTGCCTCGCCCTCGCCACGCAGGTGGCTAAAGTTGGTCCCGGTTCCGCTTCCGTATTTGAACAGGCGCGCCTCGCGGACCCACAGGTCCATAATGCCACCCTCGTTCACCAGATCATCATCTACGGACTGGATGAAACACGCATGCGGCTGCGGATGCTCATAGGCGGATTTCGATTTGGTCAGCTTGCCTGTCTTATAATCGACATAGTGGTGCCCCTGTGCTGGGCCATCGATTCCGTAAGCCCAGTGCAGGCCGGTATTGAACCATTGCGGGCTGTTCGGCGCAGCGCGCTGAGTCGCCAGCATATAACGCATCTCGTCGAAATAGGCGCTCGCGTCATCCTCGGTCGAGAAATAGCCACCTTTCCAGCCCCAATAGGCCCAGGCGCCGGCAAGACGGTCAAACACCTGCTTGGACGAGATTTCGCCCCCAAATTCAGCGTCCTCAGCCGGAACAGAACGCCACAGGAATTCAGGGACATCCTTTTCCTTGACCTTCTTCAGCTTGGTCGGAACGCCTGCCTTGCGGAAATACTTCTGCGCGATGACGTCGCTTGCGACCTGGCTCCAGCTGGTAGGAACCTCGATATCGTCCAGGCGGAAAACGATGGTCCCATCCGGGTTTCGGATTTCTGACGTCGCAGAAGCGAACTTAAGCTCTGCATAAGCATCCTGTCCCGATTTGGTAAATTTTCTGTCAATCTTCATGTCCGCCGCCCTAGATTCAATCAACTTGTCTCTTGGCTTTTGATCCCAATAAACGGACCATCTGCCCTAACCGAAAATCTTGGGCGCAGGAAACCGGCCGCTGCCCGAAGCAGCGTGACCCCGTTCCGACGGACGCACGTAAGTATGATGTGCTCTCCAGCCCTCGCCCTATGCCACGTTCTGGATTTTCTACCAGATTTAGTGGCAGCACTTTCGGCCTATACAATCTGGCGTATTCACACATAGATCGTCAACGGCCTTTTTCCGCCATTTTTGGAATCTTTTATGTTGACCGATCCGCATAGACAAACTGGAGAAGGACAGTTTCCGATTCCTCCACAGAGTTATCCGCCATGGTTCGCCATCACCTAGCCAAGTCCGTAATACGATTAACCGTTCTTTCCGGCTTACTTATCGCGATTTGATAAACCAGCCTTAAGATGTCTAGGTTGAAATAGAATCAGCATCCGGCCGATTTCGACATTACTCAGAGGTGCGCGTAAAAGCACATCCAACAAAGGGCAGACCGATCAATGACCGCGTTTCGAATAATTTCCCTGTTTGCCCTGATCGTGGCCTGCACACCACAAGAAACGCCCGCCACATCGCGCAGCGCGCAGTTCTCAGCCTTTCCCGACAAGTTGTTTGCTACGTTCGAGACATCCTGCAACGGCCCGGGTGAGGAATTTAGGAAATTCGGAAATCGTCAGTTCGAGTGTCAGGAACTCCTGCCTCCGAAGACCACAGCCTACCTGATTCTCAACTATAACGGCTATCCACAGAACCTACCCAAAAGTGTGACTCGGCTGACCGCCGAAAAAAATGCAGATGGCTATCTGGTTGAAGCGGATCTGTTTTTTAATGTGCCGCGCGAAACAGGGCCTGCTGCAAAAGTCCCTGTAGAAAGCAAAGAATTGGATAAAACCCTTAGCGCCATCTATCGAACGATGGGTGGGTCGCCATTTTAATTTTTGAAGAAGTGGTCGGGGCGGCAGGATTCGAACCTACGACCCCCTGTACCCAAAACAGGTGCGCTACCAGACTGCGCCACGCCCCGAACCGTGCGCCTTCCTAACCGTGCCGTTCTGATTTGAAAAGCCCTAACAGGGCCAAATTGCCGGACCATGTGAAAAAACTTTGTGCTGGATCTGTGTTCCAGGCGTGATCAGATAACGATCTGCGAGACCAGCGTTGATTTCCAACACCGCGAATACCGAATCGCCCCCTCCGATGGGGGTCAAATCACCGGGAATCGCGTTGTGATGAACTTTCGTTACCATACCCGTCTTATCTATGAAGATCAGGTCCAGAGGAATCAGCGTGTTCTTCATCCAGAACGCAACAGGTTGCGGTGGGTCGAATACAAACAGCATTCCTGAACGTACCGGAAGCGATTCTCGAAACATGAGTCCGCGCGATCGCTCCTGTGGCGACACGGCGAGTTCAATATCAAAGCCGATTTGGGACTTATCATTTTTCAGGCTAACACGATCTGTACGACAGGCGGCGTCTGCGCCACCGGCCCAAAGTAACAAGACAACAGTCAGAACCTTGAAAAGCCCTGCCATGACAGATCAGTCATCCATAGCTGCTTCCCAGGCCATAACCTGGGCCGCCATCCGACCACGCTGTCCGTCTATGACCCGCATGGCCAATGCTTCACCGGGTTGCAGATCCGCAAGCCCCGAACGGCGTAGAACCTCAATATGCAGGAACACATCCTCGCCACGCCCGAATACATTAGCGAAGCCAAACCCTTTGCCCTTGTCGAACCACTTAACCCGCGCAGCCACCAAAGGGGCCGCTGCAATCTCAACTGGATCAAGTTCAGCAAAATCCGCGAGCATCATCGTATCGGCGCGCGCTGGCGGATCGACGCTGATGACTTCGACAGCCTGCACACCGCGATCAGTGCGATGCGTCATAATTTCGATGCCCGCCCCGTCTGCAACCGAGCTTTGACCGAAATTACGCAAAACGTTTACGTGCAGCAGAATATCCGGCCCACCTTCATCCGATACGACAAAGCCGTATCCTTTGGCAGGGTCGAACCATTTAACGTGTCCTCGGACGCGGTACATGTTGTTCAGATCTTCTGGCACTGTGGTCCCACTGCGTTTTTTTTCACTTTATTAAGGGTCCGATGTGTATGGGATTGACGCGCAAATTCAAGGTGAAAAATCCCTTTGTTATCTGCGCATTGCAATTCGCGACACGTGAACGTCATGGATTCAACCTCTGAATCTGCCATTCGGAAGCAGCGTCATCCCGGCACCACCTGAACCTGTCATGCAGACGAAATGCGCCGTCTGCCCAGAATTCGATTTCCGTCGGCACAAGCCGGTAACCACCCCAAAATTTAGGGCGCGGAGGGTTAGGGCCAAGCCTTGCGGTCACTTTCGCCACATCCGCCATCAGCGCGGAACGGCTGCTAAGCGGCTGAGATTGCTTGGACGCCCATGCACCAAGCCGACTTTTCAATGACCTGGAGGCATAATACTCATCAGCCTTTGGTCCATCCTCGCGCGTGATTGTACCACGAACGCGGATTTGACGCCGCAAAGATTTCCAATGCATCACGAAGGCCGCCTTGCCAGCATTGTCCAACTCGCCTGCCTTGGCACTTTCGTAATTTGTGTAGAAAACGAAGGCGTCGGCTTCAATCTCTTTCAACAGCACCATTCGTACATTGGGCATACCATCTTCGCCCACGGTTGCCAGTGCAATCGCGTTAGGATCGTTGGGTTCACTCTTCACAGCTTCGCCCAGCCACCGCCCTGCTATTGCAAATGGGTCGGTTCCTGCGAAGATGCCATCACGTTCGCTCATTTCCATCCCCTGGAAACTATTGAGGGATACCCTAGGGCGAGTTCCCGCCACGGGCAAGAGTGCACGGCCTTGAAGCAGACCAGCCAATGGCATAAACCAACGCAACATAACGCGAAGACAGGCGGAGAACCGAACATGTCAAATCAGTTGATGGCCGGAAAGCGCGGCCTCATCATGGGACTGGCCAATGACAAATCAATCGCATGGGGAATCGCCCGCGCCTTGTCCGAGGCCGGGGCCGAGTTAGCATTCTCATATCAAGGGGATGCCTTGAAAAAGCGCGTTGACCCTCTGGCGGCACAGCTGGGCAGTGAAATCGTCCTGCCCTGCGATGTCAGCGATGAAGCCTCGATCGACGGATTGTTCGATGCGCTGTCCGAGAAATGGGGAAAGCTGGACTTTGTTGTCCACGCAATCGGTTTTTCAGACAAGAATGAGCTACGCGGGCGCTACGTTGATACATCGCGGGCGAATTTCAACCTCACGATGGACGTGTCGGTTTATTCCTTTACCGCCGTAATGCAGCGTGCCGAAAAGATGATGACCGAAGGCGGCAGCGCCATCACCCTGACCTATTACGGTGCCGAACAGGTGATGCCGCATTATAATGTCATGGGCGTTGCCAAAGCCGCGCTGGAAGCATCGGTCAAATATCTGGCCGAGGATTTAGGCAAGGACGGCATTCGTGTGAATGCGATCTCGGCCGGGCCGATCAAGACGCTGGCCGCCAGCGGTATCGGGGACTTCCGCTATATCATGAAGTGGAACGAATATAACTCACCCCTGCGCCGCAATGTGACCATCGACGATGTGGGCAACTCGGCGCTGTATCTGCTTTCCGATCTAAGCGGCGGTGTCACTGGTGAGAACCTGCATGTGGATTCGGGATACCATATCGTCGGCATGAAAGCAGTTGATGCTCCAGACGTTGAGAAGGGTTGAATCATGAGTGCCAAGGACCGCCTGCCCCACGAAAAAGGCTTTCACATCAGCTGGGATCAGATTCACCGCGATTCCCGAGCGCTCGCTTGGCGGCTGGATGGGCAAGGTCCGGATGATGGAGCCTGGCGTGGCGTCGTTGCCATTACCCGTGGCGGCATGGCACCGGCGATGATTGTCAGCCGCGAGCTGGACATTCGCACAGTCGACACGATCAGCGTGCGCTCCTACCATCATCAGGATCAAGGCGAAGCCGAAGTGCTCAAAGCGCCCGACGCTGACCTCATGGGCGACGGCACCGGAATCCTGATCGTCGACGATCTGGTCGACAGTGGCAAAACTCTGGAACTGGTACGGGCGATGTATCCCAAGGCGCATTTCGCGACGGTTTATGCCAAGCCGAAAGGCCGCCCGATGGTTGACACTTTCATCACCGAAGTCAGCCAGGACACCTGGATTTTCTTCCCGTGGGATATGGCTTTGCAATATGTCGAACCCTACCGGGGCACGGATTGATCCGGCCCAAGCGCAGCAAGTGACTGGGGCGCTGAGATGACCCGGACACGCACCGCCGCCACCTTTCCGCCCCCAGTCATGGAGGCGCGCCGGTGGATCGAAGGCGTGACCTTCCCTGAAGAGCGGCCCTTGATAAACGTAAGTCAGGCGGCCCCCGTCGATCCGCCTCCACTTGAGATGCGTCAGGCGATGGCGGCTTATGCGTCGACCGAGGATTCCGCTCATCTCTATGGCCCGGTTCTGGGCAACAGCGCCCTCAGGTCTGAACTGGCCAGCCAGATTACGGTTCATTATGGCGCACCTGTCGCACAGGAACAGGTTGCCATTACTTCTGGCTGCAATCAGGCCTTCGCCGCTGCGATTTCCTCCATCACAGACCAAGGGGATGAGGTCATTCTGCCCACGCCGTGGTATTTCAACCATAAAATGTGGCTGGATATGACAGGTGTTAACGCCATTGATCTGAGAACTGATGATGGACTGTTGCCAGAGGTGAACGCGGCGCGGGATTTGATAACGGATAAGACCCGCGCCATTGCTCTGGTCACCCCGAACAATCCCGGCGGTGTCGAATACCCGGCTGAGCTGCTGCGCGCGTTTTTCGAACTGTCGCGCGAAACCGGAATTAAGCTTTTGGTTGATGAGACCTACCGCGATTTCGACAGCCGCAGCGGCCCGCCCCATGATCTGTTCGCTCAGCCGGGCTGGGATGACACTCTGATTCATCTATATTCGTTTTCAAAGGCCTACCGTCTGACTGGTCACCGAGTAGGTGCTGTTGCGACCAGTCCGTTGCTGCTGTCTGAGATTGAGAAATTTCTGGATACCGTCGCGATCTGTCCAAACCAAATCGGTCAGTTTGGTGCGCTTTGGGGGATGCAAAACCTGTCGCAATGGCTGGCCGATGAACGAAGGGAAATCCTCGACCGTCGCGCTGTCATTACAAGACAACTTCCCAAACTGACCAGTAAAGGATGGCGGTTGCTTGGGTTGGGCGCCTATTTTGCCTATTTCGAACACCCGTTTGACATCTCTTCGGATGATTTGGCCCGTCGGCTGGTCACGGATGCCAGCATTCTGTTGCTGCCAGGCACGATGTTCATGCCCGATCACGACCCGGCCGGGAAACGACAAGTCCGCATCGCATTTGCCAATCTTGATCGCAACGGAATTACGGAATTGTTTGACCGCCTGCACGCTCTCTCCTTCTAAGCTTGCCCCCCGGCGGTGCGCGTCGTATTCAGGGCCGCAACCGACAGGGCAAATACTTGCCGAATAAAACAAGAGGGCACCATGGCCGCAGGCATGAAAAATCTATCAAAGACCTTTGTCTGGATCCTCATGGGTCTTTTGATGCTGGGCCTTGCAGGATTTGGCGCGACCAGCCTGACTGGAACTGTGCACACTGTGGCGCAGGTGGGCAACGAAGATATCTCGATTGACGATTACGTCCGCGAACTTCAGCGAGAAATCCGCGCGGTCGAAAGCCAGACCGGCCAGCCCCTGCAAATGTCACAGGCCCGCGATTTTGGCTTGGACCAGCTGGCTCTGTCGCGCCTCACCGCGCTGGCTGCTTTGGATAACGAAGTTGGTCTGCTGGGTATTTCGATCGGCGATGAAAATTTGCAGGAAGAAATCGTCTCGATCCCTGCGTTTCAGGGGCCTGATGGTTCTTTCGACCGTGAGGCATATCGCTTTCAGCTTGAACAGGTTGGCATGACCGACACCGAGTTTGAAACCGATCTGAGGAAAGAATCCGCACGGACCATCGTGCAGGATGCCGTGGTCAGCGGAGTAGAAATGCCCTCAATCCTGACTGAAGTTCTGACAGACTTTGTCGGTGCGCGCCGCAGCTTTACTGTTGCAACCGTTTCGCCCGAAGCTTTGGCAGAGCCGGTTGCAACCCCAACCGATGAACAAATCCAGGCCTATTACGACGAGAACCAGGACCAGTTTTCCCTGCCCCGCACCAAAAAGCTGACCTATACGATTCTGTCGCCCAATATGATGCTGGATAGTGTCGAGGTGGACGAAGATTCAGTTCTCCGGCTTTTCGAACAGCGCGCAGACGAGTTTCAGCAACCCGAGCGTCGCCTTGTTGAACGCCTTTCTTTTTCTGATGACGCCGCTGCGCAAGATGCCATGGCACAGATTGAAGTTGGCGGGACAACCTTCGAACAACTTGTCCGTGACCGTGAGCTTGAGCTGAGCGACGTGGATCTGGGCGACGTTACCCGCGACGACCTAGGCGATGCGGCCGAGGCCATTTTCGCGGCTGAACTGGACACTGTTGTTGGACCTCTGCCCTCGGTATTCGGCCCTGCCCTTTTCCGTATCAACGGCTCGCTGGCTGAGAACAACACTCCCTTCGAAGACGCCGCCCCAGCTCTGCGCGAAGAGTTGGCCGCAGACCGTGCGCGCCGCCAGATCGAGGCTCAGTCCGAAGACATCAATGACCTGCTTGCAGGCGGGGCAACACTTGAGGAGTTGGCAGCCGAGACTGGGATGGAGCTGGGACAGATCGACTGGACTCGCGCCAGTCAGGATGGCGTGGCCGCATATGACGGTTTCCGCAGTGCAGCCGAAGCCGTGCAAGACGGAGATTTTCCCGAGATTGCATTCCTTGAGGACGGTTCGATCTTTGCGCTGCGCCTGAACGAAACGCTGCCTCGTCGGCCTGAACCGCTGGAATCAGCGCGTGATCGCGTTGCGGCGGCCTGGACACAGGTTCAAACTGACAAAGCGTTGGAAGACCACGCGAATGCCGTGTTGGAGCAGTTGCAGGAGAACGGGGATTTCACCACGACCGGCCTACCTCACCGCGTGGAAAACGCTCTGACACGAACTGCATTTCTAGAAGATGTACCCGCAGGTTTCATGCCGGAAGTGTTCGACATGGAACTAGGAAGCTATCGTGTCGTTCCCGGTGCCGGGGTCGCGTTGATCGTTCGACTTGACGAATTGTTGCCCCCTGCCGAGACCGATGAACGCCGTCAGGTTCAACAAGCGCTTGCCGCTCAGCTGAATCAGGCTCTGGCACAGAACATTTTCGATGCCTATGTTCGCGACGCCCAGGCCCGCGCCCGTCCTGTGGTGGATCAGCAAGCACTGAACGCCGTTCAGGCGAGCTATTAATTAAGAGACCGAAAATATGGCCCTGACCCCAGAGTTTGACAGCTTCGCCCGTGCTTATGAGGCCGGCGAGAACCAGGTCGTTTACACCCGTCTGGCAGCCGATCTTGATACGCCTGTCTCCTTGATGCTGAAACTGACCGGAGCGCAAAAAGACGCCTTTATGCTCGAGTCGGTAACTGGTGGCGAGGTCCGCGGACGGTATTCGATCATCGGTATGAAACCCGACCTGATCTGGCGCTGTCGCGCTGAGACCTCGGAACTGAACCGCTCGGCCCGGTTCGACCCGGACGCTTTCACGGCGCAGGATGGCGATCCGATGGACAACCTTCGGACGCTTCTGGCCGAAAGCCGGATCGAGCTGCCTGACGACCTTCCACAAGCTGCGGCGGGACTATTTGGCTATCTCGGTTATGACATGGTGCGCTTGGTCGAGCATCTGCCGAACATCAACCCCGACCCTCTGGGCCTGCCGGATGCCGTCATGCTGCGCCCTTCTGTCGTCGCGGTTCTGGATGGTGTGAAGGGCGAAGTCACGGTCGTTTCCCCCGCCTGGGTCAGCGATGGCCAGTCGGCCAAGGCTGCATATGCCCAGGCTGCCGAGCGCGTCATGGACGCAGTGCGCGATCTGGAGCGGGCGATGCCTGCTGAAACACGTGACCTTGGCGATGCGTACGAAGTCGCCCCGCCCGTCTCGAATTTTACCAAATCCGGCTATCTGGAGGCGGTCGAGAAAGCCAAGGAATACATCCGCGCTGGTGATATCTTTCAGGTAGTGCCAGCGCAGCGCTGGACGCAGGATTTCCCGCTGCCTCCATTTGCGTTGTACCGGTCGCTGCGGCGAACAAACCCGTCGCCCTTCATGTTCTATTTTAACTTTGGCGGGTTTCAAGTGATCGGCGCCAGCCCGGAAATCCTGGTGCGCGTGTTTGGCAATGAAGTCACCATACGACCCATCGCCGGGACGCGCCCACGTGGAGCGACCCCGGAAGAGGACAAAGCTTACGAAATTGAGTTGCTGGCCGACAAGAAAGAACTGGCCGAACATCTGATGCTGTTGGATCTAGGCCGTAATGACACCGGGCGCGTTTCAAAGATCGGAACGGTGCGCCCGACCGAAGAGTTCATCATTGAACGGTACAGCCATGTTATGCACATCGTTTCAAACGTTGTGGGTGAGTTGGCCGAGGGTAAAGATGCGCTGGACGCCTTTTTTGCGGGAATGCCCGCGGGGACTGTCTCGGGCGCGCCCAAGGTACGAGCCATGGAAATCATTGATGAGCTTGAGCCGGAAAAACGCGGTGTCTACGGCGGCGGCGTCGGTTATTTCAGTGCCGGCGGAGACATGGACATGTGTATCGCCCTGCGAACGGCCATCGTTCAGGATCAAAAGCTATATATTCAGGCCGGTGGTGGCGTTGTGTATGATAGCGATCCAGAGGCTGAATTCATGGAAACCGTCCACAAGTCCAACGCCATCAGACGCGCTGCGGCTGACGCGGCCCGATTTACGCTGTCCGGCAAGAATTGATAAAGGCAGCCCGTCTGGGCTGCCTGTTTCGGGGAAGGAAGCGACCGGGCCTATTTTGCCCCTTGCATCATCACCGCCGAAATAGGCGCCATTGCTACGCGGCCTCCGCGATCTTCCAGACCCCAAAGCAGCAAGGCCGATATGGTATCCGGGCGCAACCGGCCCAACATGACAACGGTGCCCTCCTGCCCGGCCCGGAACGCAGCCTGGTCCAGAAAACGTCGCATGATTTTTGCATCCTGCCGCGCGCCGTCGATATCTCTGAAAATTACCGCAGACGGAATTCCATTACGGGAGGCCAACTTCTGAACCGTGTTGAGCCCGTTATCCTGAGTGATCAGTCCTCGACCCGTTCCACCGGCGATGGCGGCGACCTGATCCGCCAGTTTCCGGTTACCCTGGATGCCGGATCCATCACCTTCAAGAATTCCTACCGTTTCGGGCAACGCTTCAAGCCACACCGAAAGCGATACCTCAGCATCCTGTGCGCTGGCCGCCTTGGGCAGGTCAGCAGTGACCATCACTTCGAACCCGGCCGCCCGATGTCGAGCCATTTTCTCAGCTGCATCGGGGTCTGATGGGCGCACCGCAAACGTAAGCGGATATGGGAAATCCTGAAGCGCCTCGGCGCCATATGCACCCTCATCGTCAATCAGAATGATCGACATGAGGGGTTTGGAATCCGGATTGTCAAACTTCTCTGCGAAGGCCTCGATCGGTTTACCTAAAGGAACCTCTTCCTGCGGATCTTGGGCTGCTTCATCATCTCGTTCAGTCAAAGGCACTACACGACGCCCGATAGTGGTATTTCCCGACGTGTTGTCCTCTGCGCCGATCTGCGGAACCGAGGCGATACGCGGTAGCGGCTGACTGGGCAGCGTGTCCTCGTCCCCTTCCACTGCGATTGGGTTATCCTCCGGATTCACCTCCAGCTCGATTGATTCCGAAGGCGAGACTTCGGGCAAGGGCTCGGCAAGAGCAACCTGATCAGCCGGTGGCTCAGGGGCATCTTCTGCGGCATCTGGGCTGAGGTCGGCAAGCGGCGCAGGCTGAACGGGGACAGGCATTCGCGGAACGACAGGGGCCTCACTCGAGATGCTTACGGAATCCGCCTCGCTCGGCGTCGGCGCTTCGACCGGAACGCTTACGTTATTCACTACCGGCTGGCTGTCCGGGGCGTTCTCAGCTTCGGATAAACCGGCCAGAGAATCCTCTTCTTCGACTTCATTCTCGGGCGTCTGCGCAGGGAGTTTGAGCAGATCGGCATCTGCACCCGCCTCAGCGACAACCTCGGAGCTCTCCGACGTCTGCACCGGTGCAGGTTCTGGTGCGACTGTCGCTATGGACGGCTTTTTCGACAGCGGCGCGTTGAGCGATAAGACTGCCCCCAGCACCACAACGACAACTGCGCCTGCGATCATTCCGCCGACAAATCCGCCCATAATATTTGCCTCTCGCCTTAGTCCTGCTGCCTTGCCCTTGCACCATCTGTTGTGGCACCTGCCTGCTGGACCGCCAAGTTCGGGATGCACCCTTGACGCTGCCCCACAAGCCTGAGCATGTATGTGCCAACACTATACCGTGGCCTTGGGTTGCATCGCCAGCCCGAAATGCCCAACACGAGACAAGAGCCAAATGCTGCTGCTGATCGACAACTACGACTCATTTACCTACAACCTGGTACATTATTTAGGCGAACTTGGCTCGGAAATGGTCATTCGAAGGAATGACGCGCTGGACGTGCAAGAAGCGATGGCCATGAACCCCGCTGGCATCCTGCTCAGCCCTGGCCCTTGCGACCCTGACCGGGCAGGCATTTGCCTTGCCCTGACCGAGGCAGCCGCCGAAACACGGACGCCTTTGTTGGGTGTCTGCCTTGGCCATCAGACCATAGGTCAGGTTTTCGGTGGAAAAGTCACGCGTTGCCATGAGATTGTGCATGGCAAAATGGGAACAATGCACCACACCGGTAAAGGTGTGTTCGCGGGCCTGCCCACGCCGTTTGAGGCGACGCGCTATCATTCGCTGATTGTGGATCGCGATACTCTGCCCGATTGCCTGGAGATTACGGCGGAATTGGAAGATGGCACCATAATGGGCCTCCAGCACCGCGAACTGCCCATTCATGGCGTACAGTTCCACCCGGAATCCATCGCTTCCGAGCACGGCCACGCGTTGCTCAAGAATTTCCTGTCCGAGATGAAAGTTCCCGCATGAGCGACGCCCTGAAACCGCTGATCGGAGTTGCCGCCGACCGCCCCCTGACACGCGCCGAAGCGGAAGAAGCCTTTGGGATCCTGTTTGACGGCGCCGCAACACCCAGCCAGATCGGCGGGCTTTTGATGGCTATGCGCACACGCGGTGAGACCGTCGATGAATATGCCGCCGCCGCTGCCGTGATGCGTGCAAAATGCAATGCAGTTCAGGCACCAGCTGGCGCGATGGATATCGTAGGCACCGGCGGTGACGGCAAGGGAACGCTGAATATCTCGACAGCGACCGCCTTTGTGGTTGCAGGTGCCGGTGTCACCGTGGCCAAACACGGCAACCGGAACCTGAGTTCTAAATCCGGAGCCGCAGATGCGCTAGGTCAGCTGGGTATCAACGTTATGGTCGGCCCGCAAACCGTTGAAAATGCACTGCAAGATGTCGGAATCGGATTCATGATGGCCCCCATGCATCACCCGGCGATTGCGCATGTCATGCCCACCCGGCAAGAGCTTGGGACACGGACGATCTTTAACATTCTCGGTCCGCTGACCAATCCGGCAGGCGTCAAGCGGCAGTTGACCGGAGCCTTTAGCCGAGAGTTGATCCGCCCGATGGCCGAAACGTTGGGCCTGCTTGGGTCCGAACGCGCATGGCTGGTGCACGGATCGGACGGCACAGACGAATTGACCATCACGGGTATCAGTTGGATTGCGGCCCTCGAAGACGGCACAATCAAAGAGGTCGAGCTTCACCCAGAAGATGCAGGGCTGCCGGTACATCCCTTCGAGGACATTCTCGGCGGAACCCCCGAGGAAAACGCAGTAGCCTTCCGAGCTCTTCTAGACGGTGAGGCCTCCGCCTATCGCGATGCGGTATTGTTGAATGCCGCAGCAGCCCTGGTCGTCGCAGAGGCCGCTGCTGATCTGCGCGAAGGTGTCGCAAAAGCCGCTGAAAGTATCGACAGCGGAAAAGCCAAAGACAAGATCGCGGCCCTGGCCCGCATTACTCAGGAGGCCGCATGACCGAAACGGTTCTGGACAAAATCAAAGCTTACAAGCTCAAAGAGGTCGCTTCGGACAAGGCCAATAAGTCTCTGGAAGCTGTTGAAAACGAAGCAAGATCAGCCTCTGAACCGCGCGGATTCGCATCGGCGTTGCAAATGGCTGTACGTAGCGGGTACGGGCTGATTGCAGAAGTCAAAAAAGCCAGCCCCTCCAAAGGTCTGATCCGCGCTGACTTTGATCCACCAGCACTTGCACAAGCTTACGAAGAAGGCGGCGCTGCCTGCCTTTCCGTGTTGACCGACACGCCCAGCTTTCAGGGTGCCAAAGAGTTTCTGGTTCAGGCACGCGCAGCCTGTTCTTTGCCGGTTCTACGCAAAGATTTCATGTACGATCCCTATCAGGTGGCTGAAGCCCGCGCTCTTGGGGCGGATTGTATTCTGATCATCATGGCATCGGTGGATGACAGCCAGGCGGCTGAATTGGAACAGACCGCCTTTGACTGGGGCATGGACGTTCTGATTGAAGTTCATGATGAAGCCGAGCTGGAACGTGCAACGCAGCTCAAAAGCCCGTTGATTGGGATAAACAACCGTAATCTCAAGACCTTCGAGACCACTCTTGATACGACACGCCGCCTGTCAAAACTTGTACCCGCTGACCGGACCATCGTTTGTGAAAGCGGTTTGAGCACTCCAGCAGACTTGGCCGATATCGCCCGTTACGGTGCGCGTTGTTTTCTAATTGGCGAAAGCCTGATGCGTCAGGATGACGTCGCAGCAGCGACACACGATCTGCTTTCGCGTCCGCTCAGCCCGGGTGTGATGTGATGCCGCTGACTCATTTTGATGCCCAGGGTCAGGCTCATATGGTCGATGTGTCGAACAAGCCCATCACGGATCGTGTCGCCATCGCAGCGGCTCATATCACGATGGCACAAGATACGTTCGACTTGATCGCAGAAGGTCGCGCCCAAAAAGGTGACGTCTTGGGGGTTGCACGTCTGGCCGGTATCATGGGGGCAAAGAAGACACCCGATCTGATCCCACTATGTCACCCACTGCCAGTGACCAAAGTTACCGTAGACCTGACACTGGACCAAGAATTACCCGGCATACAGGTACAGGCAACCGTCAAGACATCTGGTCAAACCGGCGTGGAAATGGAGGCGCTGACAGCGGCCTCAACTGCCGCACTGACCATATACGACATGGCCAAAGCCGTCGATAAGGCAATGGAAATTGGCGGCATTCGCGTCTTGCTAAAAGATGGTGGTAAATCAGGTCGTTACGAGGCGAAATGATAACCGTTGAAAGCGCCCGGACGCAGCTATTCGATCTTGTAAACACCCTCCCCTCCGAGCCGGCTCCCTTGATGGATGCGGCGGGTAGAGTACTGGCCGAGGATGTAGCAGCCACACGCGATCAGCCGCCATTCGCCTCGTCTTCGATGGATGGCTACGCGGTAAAATCGACCGAGGTCGAGCTGCACGCCATGTTCAAAGTCATTGGCGAGGCTGCGGCCGGTCGGCGATTTGACGGTCAGGTTGGACCCGGACAGGCGGTTCGGATCTTCACTGGCGCCCCTATTCCTGAAGGTGCAGATTTTGTGGTCATTCAAGAGGATGTTGATCGCCGAGGTGACCTGATCACGATTTCAGATCTGCCGGGCCCTAAATCTAACATTCGCCCCAAAGGCGTCGATTTCGAAATTGGGGCCAAGATCTCGGCCCCACGCCGTTTGCGCCCCGAGGATCTAGCGCTTTTGGCGGCGATGAATATCCCCATGGTGCCGGTTGCACGTAAACCCGTGGTCGCGCTGATCGCAACCGGGGATGAATTGATCATGCCTGGCGAAACACCGGGACCGGATCAGATAATCGCCTCAAACACCTTTGGTATCAAAGCCTTGCTAGAGGATGTTGGAGCGCATGTTCGGGTTCTGCCTATCGCCTCTGACACGGGTTCGTCCCTTGAGACCGCTTTTGCCCTAGCAGCCGACGCTGATTTGGTGGTTACGATCGGCGGTGCCTCGGTTGGGGATTATGATCTTGTCTCTCAGGTCTCCACCGCACTGGGGTTGGAGCGGAGTTTTTACAAAATCCGCATGCGCCCCGGCAAACCGCTGATGGCCGGTCGCTTGGGCGATAGCGTGATGGTTGGACTTCCGGGTAATCCGGTCAGCGCAATGGTTTGCAGCTATCTGTTTCTTGCCCCGATGATCCGTAAGATGCTGGGCCTGGAACAGGTTCTGACCCCGCTTCAAAGCGCCAATTTAACCGAGGCAATCCCCGCGAATGGGCCGCGAGAGCATTACATGCGTGCCATCGTGACCGCGGACGGGATAAAAGCCTGCCAAAACCAGGACAGCTCGCTGCTCAGCGTCCTCGCCGAAGCAAACGCGCTTTTGGTTCGGCAACCGAATGATCCGGCGCGCCTGGCCGGTGACGAAGTGATGTTCCTCCCGATCTGAGTCCCTACAAGATCATTGACACAAAACGTGAACATGCGTAGAACAAAAGAAAACGTATGAGCGACGAGGTGTGAGCAATGCTGACCAAGAAGCAGTTGGATTTGTTGGAGTTCATCCATAAACGCGTTCAGGCGGATGGCGTCCCCCCAAGTTTCGATGAAATGAAAGCTGCGCTGGACCTGCGGTCCAAATCCGGCATCCATCGGTTGATCACAGCGCTTGAAGAACGCGGCTTTATCCGTCGTCTGGCCCATCGTGCCCGGGCCATCGAAATCGTCAAACTTCCTGAAAGCCTGGGAGGAGAGCCAACAGTCGCTTTCAAGCCCCGTGTTATCGAAGGTGACAAACCCGAAGGCAGACGCCCCGCGAATTTCGAACCAGTGACCGTAGACGCAATGGAATTGCCGGTCATGGGACGCATCGCAGCAGGTGTTCCGATCGAGGCGATCAGCCATGTCTCGCACCGCGTTGCCGTTCCCGGCAGCATGGTTTCCGGCAGAGGTGAGCATTACGCGCTTGAGGTGCGTGGCGACTCGATGATTGACGCTGGTATCAACGACGGTGATGTGGTCGTCATCCGCGAAACCTCTGCGGCTGATAATGGCGATATCGTTGTCGCGCTGGTCGAAGATCAGGAAGCAACGCTCAAACGGTTCTATCGGAGAGGTCAGGCGATAGCGCTTGAGGCTGCCAACCCGGCCTACGAAACGCGTGTACTGCCCGAAGATAAGGTCAAGGTTCAGGGCCGTTTGGTTGGGCTGATCCGAAGCTATTGATCTTTAGCTGTCTGGCGACCACAGCCTTTTGCCTATGACTTCGGCACTGGTCATTACGTTTCCGCTGGACAGTGCAATACTTCCTGTCTTGTTCAACAACTCGGGATCAATCACCATACAGGTGCCGGACAGCTGGACCGGAACAGCAGAGATGACGATTTGGTCATCTGCACATTCGCTGAATTCGCGCGCAGATCGTTTGCCGGTGAGGTGAATCAGCTCTTTGCCCTGCCAGAAATATCTTTGCGACAGATCTTTCCCATCGGGCCAGCGATTTGCGGCAGTTTTCTGGCTCGCGCCGTCTCCGTCGTTTTCAAGCCATACGGTTGCAATAAATTTGCTGCCCTTTTCCTTGCTCAGCGCGCGCCCCTGATCAGTCATCACACCAACTAACCCACCGGAGTCTGCGACCAAAACTTCCGGACGGTTACCCTGCCCCCAAAGCGCAATCGCCACCATGCAAGGTGCGACGCCGACCCACCTTGCCCCACCGCGCCACAAGGCGATCCACAGCGCGCCCAATGCAAATATGGGCAAGACGTAGGACGGTGGACTGACCACATAACCTTGCGCACCTTCCAGTCCCGAGATCCAGTCTGAAACCGCCAGAATCCATTCCAACCCTGCCCCCATGACCGCCAGCCCAATCCACTCAAGCCCGAATGGCGCCAGGATTGCGGCAATAACGGCCGCAGGAACCACGACGGTTCCCATCACCGGGACCGACAGCATATTCGCAACCAGCCCATAGTGAGACAATGAATTGAAATGCGCCGCCCCAATCGGTGCGGTGGCAAGCCCCGCTATGGCAGATGACATCAATACCCCGATAATGGGCCGTAGCCATTTCGGCCCGAAAGCAGAACCGAAACCGCGTAAGGCTCCGAAAACGGCCACCAGTGCCGTTGTTGCAGCAAAGGACATCTGAAAACCGGGACTTAACAGAGATTCTGGTCGCAACGACAGCACGATAAGGGCAGCGACGGCCACCGCGCGTAGCGAAATTGACCTTCTGTCGATCAAAATGGCCCCCAGCATTACGCTGACCATGATAAAGGCCCGCTCTGTTGCGACATTCCCGCCAGACAGCAATAGATAAACAACCGCCGCGACCAAGGCGCAAACCGCTGCAATCTTGCGGACCGGAAGTCTAAGAGCGAGCACCGGGACAGCAGACAGCGTGACCCTGCAGATCAGATAAACAAAACCTGTCAACAACCCCATATGCAATCCGGATATCGCCAACAGATGAGCCAGATTAGATGCCCGTAGATTGTTCAGCGTTTCCTGACCCATTCCGCTGCGATCACCCGTCGTGACAGCCGCGGCGAAACCTCCGACCTCTCCAGGCAGCAATGCGCGCACATGTTCAGAGATCGCCGTCCTCCACGCCGTGATGCGGAGATTGGTCCTGTCCGGCGGGGCAACCGACAACACCGGTACGCGCGTGTACCCGACCGCCCCTAAACGTTGAAACCATGCGTGGCGACGGAAATCGAAACCGCCGGGCTCTACCGGCCCCTGAGGCGGCAACAGATGACCTGTTGTCATGATCCTTTGCCCAGGAACCAACGCGACATCCCCACCATGCAGGGAAAGTCGGACGCGCCGCGGTCGTCGATCCAAGGGCACGTCCCCTAATCGCACCCGATCGAGCGTCACCCGCAGCGCATCCGACGCAGAGCGGTCTATGGCGACAACACGTCCCTCGACCGGGCCATAGTACCGCCAAGACAGAACCGGCTCTGCCACCGTATGGGCACGTGCGCCGGCCAGGATAAACCCGGCAGCGATCAGCGCCCCCCCGATTGCCAACGAAGCCCAGCCAGACCGCGATTTGCGGGCCATCCCCATAGCCGCAACAATCACCGCGCTGAAACAAACGTAAATCTGCCACCCCGGCTCGAACCGGAGCGCGAAATACAGGCCGATGCCAATGGCCAAGCACACTGGTGACCACTGAAACAAATAGCCTGTCTGGTTCAGCAATGCGGTCTCGACCCGTGCCAGAACACGCATGGTTGCCCCCGTCCTTCGGGCTCGTTAGACAGGCGCCAAGTTAAGCCCGACACGGTTACCAAAAGGTTAATCCACACTATGTCCGATCAGGTCGTCACCCGTTTTGCACCTTCACCCACTGGTTTTCTTCACATCGGCGGCGCGCGCACTGCATTGTTCAACTGGCTCTTTGCTCGGGGACGTGGTGGCAAGTTCTTATTGCGGATTGAAGACACGGACCGCGAACGCTCAACCCCAGAGGCTACTGCAGCAATTCTTCAGGGGATGTCCTGGTTGGGCCTGGACCATGATGGCGATGTGATCAGCCAATTCGAAGGCGCCCCGCGTCATGCTGAAGTGGCACATCAGCTGCTGGCGGACGGCAAAGCCTACAAATGTTTTTCGACCCAGGACGAGATCACAGCCTTTCGCGAACAGGCGCGTGCAGAGGGAAAATCGACACTGTTCCAGAGCCCCTGGCGCGACGCTGACCCTTCGACCCAACCTGACGCCCCATATGCGATCCGCATAAAGGCACCGCGGGACGGGGTCACCGTGATCCGCGATCAGGTTCAGGGCGACGTGACAATCCGCAACGATCAGTTGGACGACATGATCCTGCTGCGCTCGGACGGAACACCGGTTTATATGCTGGCGGTTGTTGTGGATGATCACGACATGGGTGTGACCCATGTTATCCGGGGCGACGATCACCTGAATAATGCCGCACGCCAGATGATGATCTATGAAGCCATGGGTTGGGATGTTCCGGTCTGGGCACATATTCCGCTGATTCATGGCCCGGACGGCAAGAAACTATCCAAACGTCACGGAGCTTTGGGTGCCCAAGAATATCAGGCGATGGGGTACCCGGCCGCGGGTATGCGCAACTATCTAGCCCGTCTCGGCTGGAGCCATGGGGATGACGAATTCTTTACTGATGAGCAGGCGAAAGAGTGGTTCGATCTGGCTGGAATCGGTAAAAGCCCTGCACGGTTCGATCTGAAAAAGCTCGAGAATCTATGTGGTCAGCATATTCCAATCACTGGCGATGCCGCGTTGCGGCAGGAAATTCAGGGATACCTGGCGGCGGCGGGACTGCCCGCTCTCACCAATGCACAATCAGGTGATCTGGAACGTGCGATGTATTGCCTCAAGGATCGGGCACGCACATTCCCGGAACTCCTTGAAAAAGCGCATTTTGTGCTGACGTCACGCCCGATCAAACCTGATGAGAAGGCTGCAAAGGCGCTGTCCTCTGTATCCGACGGTATACTGAGTGAATTGACGCCGCACGTGCAAAATGCTAGCTGGACCCGGAACGAACTGGAGAGTGCCCTGAACTCGTTTGCAGAAGCGAAAGGGCTAAAGTTTGGCAAGCTGGCAGGGCCATTGCGCGCTGCATTGGCTGGTCGGGCTGTAACGCCTTCGGTTTTTGATATGATGCTTGTGCTTGGGCGGGATGAAACCCTGGCACGGCTCTCCGACGCAGCGACATAACCAAAGGTTTCACATTTGGGTAACGCTGCTCCGCTAACACCCGGGCTGCGCCCCTGTGCGCAACCGTTGCCCGCCGAAACGGACGACGATCCGTTTCACGTATGAATGAGGAAGGGACATTATGACCGACAGCAATAAATCAGCCACTTTGACCGTACATGGTAAAACATACGAGTTGCCGGTTCATTCGCCTACCGTGGGACCTGATGTCATCGACATCCGCAAGCTGTACAGCGAAGCGGATGTGTTCACCTATGACCCCGGCTTCACCTCGACAGCCAGCTGCGACAGCACCATCACCTATATCGACGGCGAAAAAGGTGAACTGTTGCACCGTGGCTATCCGATCGACCAGTTGGCCGAGAAATCGCATTTCCTCGAAGTGTGCTACCTGCTGCTTTACGGAGAGCTGCCGGCGGCCAAGGAACTGGAAAAGTTTGAAACCACGATCACCCGCCACACCATGCTGCACGAACAGATGCAATATTTCTATCGTGGCTTCCGCCGTGATGCGCATCCGATGGCGATCATGGTTGGTGTCGTGGGCGCGATGTCTGCGTTCTATCACGATTCGACCGATGTTTCGGACCCGCATCAGCGTGAGGTCGCATCCCATCGTCTGATCGCCAAGATGCCGACCATCGCTGCCTGGGCTTACAAGTATCACACCGGTCAGCCCTTCGTGTACCCGCGCAACGATCTGGATTATGCGTCAAACTTCCTGCGCATGTGCTTTAGCGTCCCTGCCGAAGAATATGAGGTGAACCCAATCCTCAGCCGCGCGATGGACCGCATCTTTACTCTGCACGCGGATCACGAACAGAATGCCTCGACTTCGACGGTGCGTCTGGCCTCGTCCTCGGGGGCGAACCCGTTTGCGTGTATTGCCGCTGGTATCGCGTGTCTTTGGGGCCCTGCCCATGGCGGCGCAAACCAGGCCTGCCTTGAAATGCTGGAAGAAATTGGCACGGTTGACCGTATCCCTGAATATATCGCCCGCGCCAAAGATAAGGCCGATCCGTTCCGCCTGATGGGCTTTGGTCACCGCGTCTATAAGAACTTTGACCCGCGCGCCAAGGTTATGAAGCAATCCGCCGACGAAGTGTTGGATCTGCTGGGGATTGAGGACAATCCCAAGCTGCAAGTCGCCAAGGCGTTGGAAAAACAGGCGTTGGAAGATCCGTATTTCTCCGAAAAGAAACTGTTCCCGAACGTGGACTTCTATTCGGGAATCATCCTCGAGGCGATGGGTTTCCCGACGTCGATGTTCACCCCGATTTTCGCACTGTCGCGCACCGTTGGCTGGGTCAGTCAGTGGAAAGAGATGATCGCAGATCCACAGAACAAAATCGGCCGCCCGCGCCAGCTCTATCTGGGCGAAACCAGTCGCGATTACGTGGACATCGAAAAACGCTGATTTCGATTCCCAACAAACCAAACAGCCCCGGACCAGAATCCGGGGCTGATTTGTTAGAACAGCGTCAACTGGTCCCCGGCTTGGGGCGGGATATCGAACAAATCGCACCGCAGCTTCGGGGTGCGCGTTGCAAGGCCTAGCCGCTTTACAGCCAGTGAAAACCGTTTAGCCACCATCTCGGCATATTCGCCCTCACCGCGCATTCGGTGGCCCCAACGCGGATCATAGTCCCGGCCCCCGTGCATTTGCCGAAGCTTGGACATGACTTTTTCGGCGCGCGTTGGCTCTTGCTCTTGCAGCCAGATTTGCCAAAGTTCCGAAACTTCGCGCGGCAACCGCAGCATAATCCAGCTTGCTGCATCCGCCCCGGCATCCCTGCCCGCCTCTAACAGGCTTTCCATCTCATGATCTGTCAAACCGGGAATAGAAGGAGAGGTCATGACCCGCACCGGAACCCCCGCTTCGGTCAGCCTGCGAATGATTTTCAGGCGCCGATTTGGCGCGGGCGCCCGTGGCTCCATTCGGCGCGATAAATCCGCATCCAACGTGGTCAGAGATATCCCGACCCGAACCAAACCCTGTTCCGCCATCTGTGCGAGCAGATCGAGATCACGTTCGATCAATGCCCCCTTGGTCACAATCGCAACCGGATGGCGAAACTCAGTAAGCACCGACAAACAAGACCTTGTGATTCCCAGGTTTTTTTCAACAGGCTGATAAGGGTCTGTATTGGTTCCAATCGCAATCGGCGCAACACTGTAACCTTTCGCAGAAAGCTCTTTGCGAAGAAGCTCGGCCGCATTGGGTCGGGCAATCAAGCGCGTCTCAAAATCCAGCCCCGGCGACAGACCCAGATAGGCGTGGCTGGGCCGTGCAAAGCAATAGATGCAGCCGTGCTCGCACCCCCGATAGGGGTTGATCGAACGATCAAATGGCAAGTCGGGGGAGCGGTTATAAGTGATTATGCTGCGTGCCGTCTCGTGCCTGACTTCAGTCCGCAACGGAGGAAGATCGTCATCATACCCCCAGCCGTCATCGCAGGGGATTGTGTCAAACCGTTCGAATCTGCCTGCCGTATTTTCCGTGGCTGCTCGCCCCTTGGCAATGGCCGAAGGCAGGTTTGTTCTACTTTTGTTCATGTCATTTGGTATATGGAATATCGACCGGTCCGGCAAGTGGCACATTTACCTTTCTGAGGCATCATCAGAGCCCCAATCAGCCCCTGAACAATTGGTGCATTTGAACGAATTGCAGGATGTTCATGTGTAAAATGACGTCGAGATAACGACAAATTTGGCCTATAGGTCGGTCTCGGAACTGCCAAGGTCGCAATCGTCACAGTAGTATTACGGCGAAATGGCCAAAACGGAAAAAATGCCACCACGGGCGCAAGGCCCGAACAGCTCAGGGAAACGCCCCATGTCCGATGAAGAAGACATCGTCCTGTCCGAACTGAACGACGACGAACTGGTCGAACAGATGTTCGATGACCTTTACGACGGTCTGAAAGAAGAAATCGAAGAAGGTGTGAACATCCTGCTGGAGCGCGGATGGACACCTTATGACATCCTGACCAAGGCACTGGTCGGCGGCATGACGGTTGTGGGCCACGACTTCCGTGACGGCATTCTGTTCGTACCCGAGGTCTTGCTGGCCGCAAACGCAATGAAGGGCGGCATGTTTATCCTCAAGCCGCTGCTGGCCGAAACCGGCGCACCGCGCGTTGGTAAAATGGTGATCGGCACTGTTAAAGGCGACATTCACGACATTGGCAAAAACCTGGTGTCAATGATGATGGAAGGCGCCGGATTCGAGGTTGTTGATATCGGCATCAACAACCCCGTCGAAAACTATCTGGAAGCGCTTGATACCGAACAGCCCGATATTCTGGGCATGTCGGCCCTGCTGACGACGACCATGCCATATATGAAAGTCGTGATCGACACACTAATCGAACAGGGTCGGCGCGACGACTATATCGTTCTGGTTGGCGGCGCGCCCCTGAACGAAGAGTTCGGCAAGGCGATCGGTGCTGATGCCTATTGCCGTGACGCGGCCGTAGCTGTTGAGACGGCAAAGGATTTTGTCTCGCGCAAGCACAATCAGCTGGCGGGTTGATCGACATCTAAACCATTTCAGGGCCGTCCGGTTTTCGGGCGGCCTTTTTCATTTATTCACCCTACCCTGATCCGAAGCCGACATTATGTGTCGAATACGGGCTTGCCAGCCACCGAATAAGCCGATTTTCTAGATAACGAGAAAGAGGCGCGAAATGACTCAGGACCAACTTCCCGACGACGCCAGCCTGACAACGCAGGGCTATTCAGACCATCACGGCGCAGGGCGAATTCTGTTATTGGCCTGCGGTGCGCTGGCGCGGGAAATCCTGGACCTAAAGCGTCGTAATGGCTGGGATCATATGGAACTGACCTGCCTGCCCGCCATCTTGCACGTCCACCCGGAACGGATCACGCAGGCGGTGGAAGAGGCCGTTGCCAAACACCGCGACCAATACGATAAAGTTTATGTCGTCTACGCAGATTGCGGCACCGGTGGCCTGTTGCAGAAGGCCTGCGAGGAGATGGGTGTGGAGATGATTAAAGGGCCCCACTGCTATTCTTTCTTCGAGGGGAACCAGGTCTTTGAAAATCGCGGCGAGGATGAAACTACAGCGTTCTACCTAACAGATTTTCTGGCACGTCAATTCGATGCCTTCGTCTGGAAGCCGCTGGGGCTGGATCGCCACCCCGAGCTTAGGGAAATGTATTTCGGCAACTACACGAAACTGGTTTATCAGGCACAGACTGATGATGCGGTTCTGACCGAACGGGCCAAGGAGTGCGCAGACCGAATGGGCCTGGCTTTCGAGCGCCGTTTTACCGGTTATGGTGATCTGCAATCCACGCTGAGCGACTGGGCCAGCCGCCCGCTTTAGGCGGCCTCTATCGCGACCTCGCGGATACGGTCGATCATCGCCCTCAAACCGTTAGATCGTTGAGCGGAAAGATGATCGTTTAACCCCAGCCGCGCCAGTTCGCCTCCTGCGTCAACCTGCGGGACTTCTTGAACCGGCAGGCCGTTATATAGGGATCGCAGAACCGCAATCAGCCCCCTCACGATCAGAGCATCACTGTCGCCGTCAAAATGAAAGGTCCCTCCCTCGACACTGGGATGCAGCCAGACCTGGCTGGCGCAACCATGGACTTTGGTTGCAGGCACCTTCAACGCATCATCCAATGGCGCCATCGCTTTCCCCTGCTCGATGACATGGCGGTACCGGTCTTCCCAGTCCTCCAGGAATTCGAAATCTTCGACGATTTCTTCAAAAGCAGGTGTCGCCATCTCGGGGCTGTCCTCTCATTGGGTTCACATTTTTGAACTATGGTCCTGACCAGCATCTGTCCAGCCCCCCACGTGGCTTTTCAAACCCGGAAAAGTGCTATAACTCATTGCCATATAGACTGCTCTGGGTGTTGTGACGATGAAGAAATCACTGTCTGTTCTTTTGGCTGCTGCCTTGACCCTGTCGGCTTGCAGCGCTTGGCGTGATTCTCGGGTCAACCCGACAAACTGGTTTGGGTCCAGTACTCCGGCACCCTCTGAAGTCTCGGTGAACGATGCAAATGCGCTGGTTCCCCAGACAGACGATGGTGTTGGCCTGTTTTCCAAGAAGCCACCCGAGGATAAGAGCTTCCCGATCGCCAAGATCGAAGAATTGCGGATCGATCCAATTCCGAATGGAGCTATCGTTTACACGACTGGGATTGCTGCAAGGCAGGGTGCATATAATGCGCGGCTTGTTCGTGTTGAAAGCGAAGAGAATGCAAAAAACGGCATTCTCGAATTCACGTTCCGTGTCGACTACCCGTCATATGCGACAAGCCAGGGGACCGAACGGTCCCGAAGGGTATCCAATGCAATCAATATCAGCCGAGACGAGCTTGCAAACATTCGGCTGGTCCGTGTCAAAGGGGAACAAAATGCCCTGGAATCCCGCCGCAGATAATTCCTGCTAAAGCTCTACGACCGTGACGGTCTGCCCTTTAGCTGCCAGGGCGATTTTGCCATCGCACAGTTTCAGGGCATCTTCGCCGAATACCTCGAACCGCCAACCGGACATTGCAGGTAATTCCCGTTCACCGGCTGCGATCTGATCCAGTTCGGAACTGGTAGCAATCAGTTTGGCGGCCACGCCCGAGCTTTCCGTTTTTGATTTCAGCAGCACCCGCAATAGGTCGGCAAGCGCAGGATTTACCTTCAACTTGTCACGGCTGGTATCAATCTTGGGCAATTTTTCTGGTGGGCAATTAACACCCTTTTTGACGGCGGCCAGAATCCCATCCGCAATGACCCCTTTGCGGGCCTCGCGCAGCAGCAGGCGCGATCCACCCAAATCTGAGAAAGATTTCGGCTTGGTCGATGCCAGTTCGATCAGCGCGTCATCTTTGAACACACGGCTGCGCGGTACGTTGTTTTCCTGCGCATAGGCTTCGCGGAACTCGGCCAACTCGCGAACAACGGCCAGAAACTTGGCCGAGTTCGTCCGGGTTTTGATACGCTTCCACGCGTTTTCGGGCTGGATCTCATAGGTGCCGGATTGCGTCAGCGTGCGCAGCTCTTCGGCGACCCAATGGCTGCGCTTGGTTTTCGTCAGCTCGGCCGCCAGATATTCATAGATTTTCCGCAGATGCGTTACATCCGCCAGCGCATAGGTCTTTTGCGCCTCGGACAGCGGGCGGCGTGACCAGTCGGTGAATCGAGAGGTCTTGTCCACGCCTTCCTTACAAATCTTGCGCACCAGGGTTTCATAGCCAACCTGCTCGCCAAATCCGCAGACCATAGCAGCGACCTGCGTGTCGAACAGAGGGTTGGGGAACACACCCGCCTCAACCCAGAAAATCTCAAGATCCTGACGGGCTGCGTGAAATACTTTGACCACGCTTTCATCGGCGAAGAGCTCGTACAAAGGCTCCAGAGTCATCCCTTCGGCCAACGGGTCGACCAAAACGGCGCTGTCTTCGTCGGGCGACGGGACCGCCAGTTGAAGCAGGCAAAGTTTTGAATAGTAGGTCCGTTCGCGCAGGAACTCGGTATCTACGGTTACGTAATCAAAGGCCGCAGCCGCTTTGCAGAAATCGGCCAGCTCTTGCGTCGTCGTGAGGGTTTTCATTCGTGGTGCTATTCTTGCTTTTGTTTTTAATCACCCGTCAGTCCTACACGTTTCCGGGCCGTCGGGCGAACCATAGGCCGAATGGCAACCGCGTGTAAATCACCCCGCGGGATTCACGGCAAAAGCACCGGCGTGCGGTCATTTCCGGCAAAGCGGCGCAATACGGCCGGATAAAGCCTGTGTTCGTAGGTCAGAACGCGCGCCGCCAAAGTCTCAGGAGTGTCTCCAGCCTCAATATTCAGGCGGGCTTGCCCCAAGATTGGGCCATCGTCCAGCGCTGCGGTCACTTCGTGAACCGAGCATCCATGCTCGATATCACCTGCTGCAATCGCACGGGCATGGGTGTTCAGACCCTTGTATTTTGGCAACAGTGACGGGTGGATGTTCAGCATCCGACCCTGAAAGCGCGAGACGAAATCACCGGTCAGCACCCGCATGAACCCAGCCAAACACACGATGTCCGGTTGTGCTTGCTCTAACGGTTTCAGCAGCTCGGCCTCAAAAGCTGCGCGGTCGCCCTTGAATGGCCGGTGATCTACGGCTGCCGTTGCAATTCCCCGATCAGCTGCCTTCTTCAGTCCCCCAGCCTCAGCATCGTTCGACAAGACCAAACAAGGTCTGGCCGGATGGTCACCGGTCATGCTGTCGACCAGAGAGACCATATTCGACCCCCCACCTGAGAGCAGAATGGCGACGCGCTTATGGCTCACAGCAATTTGCCCGAATAGGCCACTCCTGCGGTGTCGGTTACGGTGCCAATCCGCGAAACCGTCTCACCAGCTTGGGCCAGCAGTGCCGACAGGTCGTCGGCCTGCTCTGCGCCGCAAACCACGATCATGCCGATGCCGCAGTTGAAAGTCTTGAGCATCTCGGATTCAGCAATACCGCCGGTTTCTGCCATCCAGCGGAATACGGGGGGCAAATCCCAGGAGTTCAAGTCGATCTGGGCACCCAGCCCTTCGGGTAGCACCCGTGGCAGGTTTTCTGTCAGGCCACCGCCGGTGATATGGGCGAGCGCATGCACCCCGCCTGTCCGGATCGCCTGTAGCGCAGGTTTCACGTAAAGGCGCGTCGGGGTCAGCAGTGCCTCGCCCAGCGATCCATCCCCAAAGGGCGATGCCGCATCCCAACCCAGGCCCGAGATCTCGACCAGCTTGCGCACTAGCGAATAGCCATTGGAATGCACCCCGTTTGAGGCCAGCCCAAGCAACACGTCACCCTGTTGAACATCTGCAGGAAGGTGTGCGCCGCGCTCCATCGCACCGACTGAAAACCCGGCCAAATCGAAATCACCATCGGGATACATGCCCGGCATCTCGGCAGTTTCGCCGCCAATCAATGCGCAATCCGATTGAACGCAGCCTTCGGCAATGCCCTCAATGATCCGTGCGGCGGTCTCGGTATCCAGTTTGCCTGTGGCGAAATAGTCGAGGAAGAAAAGTGGCTCGGCCCCCTGACAGATCAGATCGTTGACGCACATGGCCACAAGATCGATACCGACGCCATCGACCAGGCCTGTATCAATCGCGATCCGCAACTTGGTGCCAACACCGTCGGTGGCGCCGACAAGAATCGGGTCCCGATAACCTGCATCCTTCAGGTCGAACAATGCGCCGAACCCGCCCAGCCCGCTCATCACGCCGGATCTGTTGGTCCGCTTGGCAGCAGGTTTTATCCGGTCGACCAGAGCATTCCCCGCATCAATATCAACGCCCGCATCCGCGTAGGTGATTCCGTTTTTGCCCGCTGTCATGGCCAACCTCTTTTGAATGGTTCCCGCGCGGGTTAGTCGATTGTTGGAGATGTTGCAACGGTCAGGCTTGACGCGGGCGTTCACCATGATAGGCAAAGCGCCTAGGCGGGCCTGTAGCTCAATTGGTTAGAGCAGAGCGCTCATAACGCTTTGGTTGGGGGTTCGAGTCCCTCCGGGCCTACCAAAATCCGCATATTTCCCTTTAAAAACAACGCTCGATTGGCCCGAAAATTGAGAGAGATGCTCCACGACCTAACAATAGGTTGCGAGGCAAGTGCCCCACGATTTCAAGACAAATCTTCGATTCCCGCCCGGGATATCCCGGTAACTTTTCAGGCGCTTGAATCAGTTTATCGGTCACTGAACATCCGACAATCCAAGATGAACTCACACCGGATTTGGCAGAGCAGAGGTCCGGTGCACGATGATCTAGCGACCGATGATAATATCGGCACACAGACCGCCCAGATGTTCGCTTTTGCCCAATCGAAGCACGCCGCCATGGGCTCGGGCGACATCTGCCACAATGGCCAACCCCAGACCGACACCGCTGCCCCGATTCTGGTTGCGCGCCGGATCCAATCGCGAGAAAGGTTTGACCGCTTCGGTGCGCTGCTCGGGCGGAATACCCGGACCATCATCTTCGACGCGGATACGCAGCGATTTGGAGGAGACCGACAGGCTGATTTCAGCGCGATTTCCGTACCTGACCGCATTCCCGATCAAGTTCTCTACCGCGCGACGAATAGCCGTCGGGCGCAACATCGCGGTTCCTGCGCCATCAACCTTTACCAATTCGACCTTATGCCCTGCCCTGCACGCATCCTTGACGATCTGCCGAAGGAACCTCTCAGGGTCTACGGATTCCGGCGCCACCTCTGCCGCTCCTTTGGAAAAGTCCAAAAACGCGTCCAGCAATAGCTGCATTTCATCCACGTCCTGTTGCAATGGCGCTGCCTCACCTTCGGGCAACAAAGACAGCCCAAGCTTGAGACGCGTCAAAGGCGTTCGCAAATCGTGGCTGACACCGGACAGCATCATGGTGCGCTGCTCCATCTGACGCTCTATCCGGGCGCGCATATCCAGAAACGCACTGCCAGCCGCTCGCACCTCGATCGCGCCGCCTGGCGAATAAGGAACAACCCGCCCTCGTCCGAACGCCTGTGCAGCCTCGGCCAGACGGGTGATCGGTCGTAGCTGGTTGCGCATGTACAAGAACGAAATGGTTGTCATGATGATCGCAAAGAACAAGACGGTCACAATCAACTGATGCGGCGCGGTTGGGGACAATCGCCGACGGTCGAAAGTTAGCTGCAATACACCCAAATCCGTCTGCAGATACAATCGAGCCTCCTGCCCGCTTGGCAAGGCGACCGCTACAAGATCGGGAAGCAGGGCGCGCAACTCGGATTCGACTTGAGGTGCAATGAAATCATACCAGCGGCGTTTCCCGATGACTGGCATTTCGTTTATCCCGAGAAACCGCAGTTTCATATCAAGCGCGGCCAGATCCGGCCGAAGTTCGCCCACCGCCTGTTGCTGCGTTTCAGAATGTTCTATCACATCCGTAACCAGCGTAACCTCACGCGATGCGGCACGAGTCATTTGCCCAGTGACATCTTCTAGGTGCTTTTGCAAAAAGGCGACACTGATCACCAGCAGCATCACCACCACCGGCAAAATGAGAATCAAAGCCGCCCGAGCATACAGGCTGCGCGGCATATAAAGTTTGAGCCATTGCGTCGTCATGGGTTAAACCTAACGAGCTGTTCAGACGAGAGAAAGAGTGCAGAATGCAAGCACCGGACGATTTCAATCCAATGCCAGGTCGAGATGACGAATTACAACCGGGCCTGAGGCGGATTCTTGCCCCCAACCCGTCTCCGATGACATATCGCGGCACCAATACTTACTTGCTTGGCCAAACCGATCTTGCGGTGATTGACCCCGGCCCTGCCAATTCGGACCATCTGGATGCAATCCTGAACGCGGTTAAACCCGGACAACGGATCAGCCACATCATTGTCACACATTCTCATCTGGACCACTCTCCGCTTGCTGCACCGCTGGCCGAACGAACGCAAGCAAAGATCATTGCTTTCGGAGGCCCCGAAGCAGGCCGCAGTGAGGTGATGGCCGAATTGGCTACTCAGGGGCTCGCAGGCGGAGGTGAAGGGATCGACACGGCGTTCCGCCCGCATATCGAAGTCGAAGATGGAGATGTAATCGCCGCCGAAGGGTGGCAGTTGAATGTGATCCATACGCCTGGTCATCTTGGTAACCATATTGCGCTGGGTTGGGGGGATGTCTGCTTTACCGCCGATCATGTGATGGGTTGGGCCAGTTCATTGGTGTCACCACCTGATGGTGATCTGACCGATTTCATGGCGGCTTGCGAAAAGCTAGGACAACATAACTGGTCCGTATTCCATGCAGGGCATGGCGCACCGATTAACGACCCTGCCAAAAGGCTCGATTGGTTGATCACCCACCGGCGCGCCCGGGAAACACAGATTCTGTCCGCATTGGAAACCAGGCCAGGAACCGCCCGGGAATTGGCGGAGCGAATCTATACCGAAACCCCCGCTGCCCTGTTGCCCGCTGCCGAACGGAATGTATTCGCCCATCTCGTTGATCTTACGTGCCGATTTCTGGTTGCACCGCAGTCAAAATTATCTGTCGGCGCGATCTTCGCCAGAACCCCATAGATGCCGAGGTAAATTTTTTTCCAAAACCGCGCTTCCCCTCTGGACGGCGAAAATTCGGGTTGCTATACGGCGCGAACCGTTCCGGCGTAGCTCAGCGGTAGAGCAGTTGACTGTTAATCAATTGGTCGTAGGTTCGATCCCTACCGCCGGAGCCAATTTCCCCAAAACACACCAAAAATTGTCATGGGCGCCCGCCTTCGCTGTGTGCACGGTTTTTCGACGAAAAAACTCACGCCCCCCACTGGACGCCGAAGAGTCGGGTTGCTATACGGCGCGAACCGTTCCGGCGTAGCTCAGCGGTAGAGCAGTTGACTGTTAATCAATTGGTCGTAG